>NZ_LZJC01000159.1 GCF_001666755.1 Mycobacterium sp. E1214
GCGTGGAGTAGGCGGTGGCCGTCGAACGAGTCGCCGGCGTCATCGCGAAACCGAGTTGCTCGCAAAGCAATTGGAGCTGCCGAACCAGGACGCCGATGTAGAGGCTCTTGCCGGTGGCGCGGGCGCCGGCCATCGCGATGCAGTAAGCCTGCCCGTCGCGCCACCGCTCGGGCAGCGTGAAATGGCAGGTGGGACAGATTTCCAACACCGGGCCGCGCAGCGCCTGCCCGGCGAGGTGCGGCGGTGGCGGACCGGCGAACCCGGGCGGCCGGTCCCACCGGAACATCGGCCCGATGTCGGCCTGCGCGCCCAGGAACGCCGAGCCCACCTCGTCGAAGTAGCGGGGCGAGCCGCTGGCGGGGGCCAGGGTCCACAGGTGGTGGTCGGGGTTGAGGATGGCGAAGCAGCGCGGGCACTTCGTCATGGTCACCTGGGCAACGGGGAGGGTCATGTCAACGCCCGCACGAGCCCGGCCGCCACCTCGTCGAGCACCGGGGCGTGCGCCAGCAGCTCCGCGGTGGCGTCCTGACCGGGGCGCGGGGCCGGCAACCGCGGCCCGCTGACCCGCCGGTCATCGGACAACGCCAACAGCGCGAAACCCTGGTGTATCCCCGAGGTCGGGAAGTCCGAACACGCCACGGTGGCGACGTCCTCGCGCAGCCGCGACCAGCGTGCGCCCGCCGACCAGCGGGGCCGCGCCTGGCGCACCGCGTCCGCGAGCCCCGTCGCGGCGGCGGACACCTTGGTGATGTCCGCGCCCACGAGCACCGCCGCGACGTCGCGGAACCCGAGCGCGTCGGCCACCCCCGTCACCACGTCGGTGGCCGCGGCCGCGCTGCCGTCGGCGAACCAGGGCCGCATCGACGCCGAACTGTTGAGTGCGACAACCAGATCGGCGTTGGCCCGCCTGCGGTCCCGCCCGATGAGGCGACGCGCGGAGGTGCGCGCGGCTGCGGCCAGGGGGCTCAGGGCCGTGTCGGCGGTCGCGGTCACCACCACCTCGATGTAGGGGCCGACCGGGCGCAGTTCGGCGAAGACGACCGTGGTGTCCCCGCTGACGTCGACGGGATCGAACAACACCTGGACGGGGTCCGCCTCGCCCGGGATGTCGTGGGCGATGGCCAGATGCACGACGGTTCCCGGCCCGAATTGGGTGGAGAACGCCGGCCGGACCGCGATCGTGAGCGGGCCGGCGAGGGACGGCACCACGACGTGCTGGGGGCTGGACCGCACGACGGGCTGCGCCGGCGCGGCCTGGATGTCCAGGGCGGCGTCGTGCACCGCGCCGCTGATGGTGATGGACAGCGGACCCGCGGGGATATTTGCGCGTTGATTGCGGGCGGTGAGGGCGTAGATCGGCATCAGCGAGTCCTCCACATCTGCGCGGGCGGCGCGGCCAGAGGCGGCCGGCCCTCGGTGCGGCGGGACAGCAACGCGTGCACCGCCTTTCGGTAGCGGCGCGGCGCGGACCCGTCGGCGCCCGTGCCGGCCATGCGCAGCATGGCCGCCAGCACGCTCTCCTCGGCGTCCTCGCCGACGTACCCTCCGTCGACCAGCCGGGTCGCCGCGCCCGCCACCACACCGTCCACGCCGTCGCCAGGCGCGTCGGCGCGTAACAGGCTGGCCGCCATCACGTCCGGGGCGGCGATCACGCCGCCGTCGACCAGGGCCAGCAGCCGCTCGGCGGCCGAGGCGGCCACAGCCTGGCCGGCGGCCAGCGGCCCCACCCGGGCGGGGCGCGGCTGGCCGGCGATGACGGCGAGGGCGCACAGCACCGTCAGGCGCACCGCGCAGTCGTCGTGGATGCCGTTGGTGGCGAACTCGGCCAGGGCCGTGTCCCACAGCTTGGCGTACGCCCGCTGGTGGCTGGTGATGTAGCCGCGCTGCACCCACTCCGCGGCGCCGACGACACGCACCGCCGCGCACGCCACCGCGAGGTCGTCGGCGTTCGCGGTCACCACCGCGTCGGCCAACTCGGTGAGCGCTTCGCCGTCGGGCGCGCCCAGCAAGGTGGGCAGCAGCGCCGCGGTGCTCAGCGCTGCCACACCGACCGCGAGCAGTTGCACAGGTTCCCAAACCCGGCTGGCGGCAAGCTCATCGCGGCGCGGCGACGCGGTGGTCGCCGCCCACCACAACTCCACGAAGGGGTCTGCCCCGCCGCTCGAGGCGGTCCGCTCGCCGTGCATGCCACGGACGGCCGCTCGCGTGAACGCGGCGTCCCAGGGCCGCGCGGCGCGCAGCTCGGCGGCGGTGGGCATGGCAGATCCGTCGGCGAACCAGTCCAGCACGGCATCGCTCAGCGGTCCGTCGGCGTGGGCGCGCAGGGTCGCGGCGGCGGCCGCCATCCGGGCCTCGGGCCCGACCCGCGGGCCGAGCCGTCGCGCCAGCGTGGGGCCGGTAGCCGGGTCGGCCAATTGTTCCGCCACGTGCGCCGTCAAGGCGTGGCCCAGACGCTCGTCGTCAATTCCGCTGCGCAGCAACAGGTCCGCCAACTTGAGCAGTCGTTGCGGGTCGCCCGTCGCGCCGGCGCGCTGCAGCGCCGGGCCGAGGGCGTCGGACACCGGCGCGGGAACGCGGCGGCCGTGATAGGTGCGTGGGCCCACCGGGATCGGCCCCAGTTGGTCCAGCCAGGTGTCGTCGCCGACCGCCCGGCACAGATAGGTCAACGCGGCGTGCTCACCGGCGAAGCCGGGCAGGTCCTGCTCGGCCGCCTTCCACGCGTCCGCCGTGGTGTCGCCGACCAGGGCCGAAAGCGATTCGTCGACAAGGGTTTCCGCCTCAGAACCGGGCGCGATGCCGGCCGGTGAGTGGGCGGCCATCACCGTGCGGGCCTCCGGATGCGCCGCGGCGAAGTCCTGGTCCGCGGCGATCGTGACGGCCAGCGGCCAGGCGGGGTGCAGGCCACGGTCGTCGGTCTGGGCGGCGTAGCGATCGAGGGTGTCGAGAACGGTGCCCGCCGAGCGTGGGTCGAGCAGCGCCTCCTGCGCCATCACCGACCACGGGGTGACCTCGATGGCCTGACCGGCCGCGGTGCGGTGCGGGTCACCGCCCAACTCCCCCAGCGACAGCGTCGCGGTTTCGTCGATGACGACGAAACCGTCTGCGAGGCGGTCCAGGTCACCGACGGGCACCGCGGCCAGATGCGCGATGGCGTGCTGGGCGGGGCCGAGCTGGTCGGCGCGGTCGAACGTGCTGAAGTTGAGGGTCGCGGCGGTGCCCGGGGACATCAGGAAGCTGACCAGGCCGATCCACTGCGCGGCCGTGTGCACCGACAGGGTGCCCAGGGCGACGGGCGGGCCGCCGTCGAGGGCCGCCGCGACCGCGTCCAGCAGCCCCAGCAGGGTGCCCAGCCGCCAGGTGTCGGTGTCCAGCGCGAACGCGACGACGCTGTCCTTCGTGACCGCATCGGCGGCGCCCGGCGGCTCGGCCGGCAGGACGGCGCGGCCCACGGCCGCGGAACCGAAGGGCCGCAACCAGTCGCGGGCGCCCCACCGCTGGATGGGCCGCAGCCGCGGCGCGGCGTCGGGCGCCCGGTCCAGCAGCACGTGGGCGAAGACGTTGCCCGGGCGGCCGGTGCTGTCGGCGCCCGCGGGCGCCGTGTGCCAGTAGCCCGCGGCCGACGCGTCGGGGCCACCCCACCGGCGGTACTCGAGCCGGCGCGGCGCCGCGTCGAGCTGCTGCTCGCTGGGATAGTCCGGAAGCGGTTCCACCAGGGGGAACACGGTTTTGACCGCCGACACCAGCCGCTGCGTCTCGTCGGGCGTCAGGTCGCCGGTGGTCTGCTTGACCTGCCAGCCACCGGCGCCCCCGGGCCGGTCGAAGCTCGTGTACGCCAGCTGGCCGAAGCGGGCCGTCATGGCGCCACCGGGTTCAGCCGCAGGTTGTAGACGGGCGGATCCAGCAGCGCGATGGTGCGCAGCCGCGCCGCCGACGGCGTGTTGACGAACAGCCGGATCCAGCCGCGCCGCCCGCGCAGATCCACGGCCCACGGCTCTGCGGTACCGGCGGTGGTCAGCGCGGACCAGCGCAGCTCCTTCGACGGCGTGGCCGCCAGGCCGCCCTGAGCGTCCAGCGGTGCGGCGTCCAGCGCCTCACCGTCGGTGGGCGACAGAGGAATTCGGTCCGGGTGGTTGATCAACACGAACGCCGGGGACCCCGGCACCTCGTATTCGGAGCGCATGAAGATGGTGGCGTGCGAGGGAAAGCCTTGCGGGTCGCGGTTGAGCTGCACCGCGTATTGCAGCCGCAGCAGACCCGCATACTCGAGGCTGCGCACCGCCCCCATCGCGCGGCGCCCGGCCGAGAAGGCCACCGGCGCCAGGTGCAGCGAGCAGCCGCCCACCGGCAGCTTGCCGTTGGGCAGTTGCAGGCCGCCGTACTTCTCGTACTGCTCGACGGTGATCTCGTAGGACGTCCCCGTCAGGCCGTTGCGCGGGTCATAGCCCTTGGGCGCCAGGTACACCACGACCAGGGCGGCGCCCTGCGGCCAGTCGAAGGTTAGAACCTGCTTGTTGCAGTACTCGGCCAGCTCGACGTCGCGGATGACGCCGGTGCGCACCGAGCCGACCGTCTTGCCCACCAGCGCCCGCCCGGCTAGCACGGTGACCGGGGTGAAGTAGGCGCGGCTCCACTCCGTCGGCCACGAAACCCCCGACATCATCGACCGCGGCCGCCCACCGGAATCGAGGCGCTGCGTGATGGGCTGGGTCAGCCTGAGCTCGGGCGTCAGCCCGATCTGTTCGAGCGCGGATTCCGGCAGTTCCGTGACGTCCGCACCGGCGGCCGGGCCGGTCTGGCTGCGATAGATGACCACCTCGCCCGCGGCGGGCGGTTGCCACGTCAGCTCGAAGCTGTCTGACGAGCCCGCGGCCGTCACCGAGAGGTCGCTGACGGGCGCCAGCACGGCGGCGATTTCGGCATCGGCGTCGACGGGCGCCGACAGCCGCAGCACGCCGTCCACCGGCACTGCGGCCCGAATGCGGTAGACGTAGCGCTGCCCCGGCACCGCGTCGGCGTCGACGAAGCCGGCGCGGTTGTCCCTGTCGAGCAGGATGCGGTGCTGCGGTCCTTCGCGGCCGGCCTCGTCGGCCAGCACGCGGGAGACGAACACCGTGCTGACCGCGGGGTACACCGTCCAGCTGCCGATCACGGTGCCGTTGTCCTGGCGGACCACGCAGTCGCGTACCGGGCTGACCAGCACCCCTTCGGCGTGCTTGATCGGCTGCGCCGCAAGCGCTTCCGACTGCGTCTGGCCGACGTTGACCCACACCTGGTAGTAGCGCACCGCGGCGGTGTGCGGGGCGTCGTCGGCCGCACCGGTTCCCGGCGTCACCGCGATCAGGCGGGCCCGGTCGGGGGAATACGGCGCGTTGTCGTCCTGGCTGACCAGTCGGTAGACCACGACCGCGCCGGCGGCCGGGTACGCGGGCCAGGTCAGCTCGCAGCCGGCGTCGCCCTCTGCGCCGCGCCGCGGGCGAACCGTGACGGCGGCCACCGGGCCGGCCTGCTCGGCGAAGGTGTATGCCGCGAAATCGGTTGCCTGCAACTGTAAGTGGTCTGCAGCCGCGGGGGTTTCACCCGTCGCGGTGACGGCGGTCGACTCGCGGTCGCCGGGTTCCACGGCCGACAGCGGCGCCGGCCGGTGGTGCCGGCCGGGCTCGGCGTGCGAATCCACCTCGGCGAGAACGGCTGCCAACTCCTGGGCGTACTCGGCGACCGACCCGGGCAGCATCGCCCGGATCTGGTCGACGTCGGTGCGCCCGGAACGCAGGATCAGCCGCAGGTGCGTCTCCTTGAAACCCGCCTTGGAGACCTTGCCGGCGTCGATGAGCCGCTGCCGCCAGGCGATCAGGGCGTCGAGGCGGCGGTCGTCGGCGTCGCCGGTGTGCTGCGGATCGGGCATCTCAGAACACCAGATCCCCGCCGGGCGGCACGTCCCGGTGGTCGGTGTGGGTGATCACCGAGGTGGCGTCGGTGTCGAGGGCCGACGGTGCCGCGACGGGCAGCTCGAACAGCGTGAAGTCGTAGGGCGCCAGGCCGTCGCTGGCCTGGACGACCGCCGCCCGATATCCCAGCCCGGTGCGGGTCAGCGTCGCGGTGTCGATGGCCACCGCGCTGCGGCCCGCAGTCATCGCCGCGTCGGTGAACACCGAGCCGTCGAAGGGGGCGGCGTGCCCCGGCCGATGGTCGACGACCCCGGCCGAGAACTGGCCAGCCGGAATATGCTGGCCCGCCGCGGGGGCCAGCACGGCACCCGTCAGCGCGGATCCGACGCCGTCGTCGCTGGCGAACATCTGCTCGACGCGCTGCCACAGCGCGTCGGCTCCGGTGGACTGGACGTGCCCGGCGGCCACGGCCTCCGACCATTGGTCCAGGCCGGAGCCCGTGCGGAACCCCGGCATGCGGTAGAGCATTTCGGGTTCCTCGCGCAGCCGGGCTGCGGCGTGGCCGACCATGTCCTGCCACGGCTTGGTCAGCCAACCCAGCGAATAGAGGCGGCGCTGAATGGCGTGGGCCGCGTCGTCGGCCCGTTCGGGACCGGGGTCGGCGACACCGATCTGCGCGCAGCGCGGCAGGCCGTCGGCGATCAGCGGGGCGGTCGGGCGTCCCGCGGGGGCCGGGCCGAACGGCGCGCGCAGCACCGGTCCCAGCGCCCGGCACCACGACAGGAACTGCCCGTAGGCGGTGGACAGCCGGCTCACGTCCTGCAGCGCGTTCTGCAGGTTCGCGTGCATCAGCTCGAGCCGGTTCTGTTGCGATTTCTGCAGATTCATCAGCGTGAACAGGTCACGCTGGGCGAACAGGAACAGCGCCAGCGAGACCAGGATGTAAAGCCCCAGCAGCACCCCACCGGTAACCAGCGGGAACGTCCAGCCGGCGAATCCGGCGACGGCGACGCCGGTCAGCACGACGAGCACGCCGAGCGTCGCCCAGGTCAGGGTCGCGAGGATGGTGCTGATCGCCTGCTGGCGGGCGCGCACCCGTTCGTCGATCGAGATTTCGCCGGCGGCGCGCTGGATCTGCTCGGCGATCTGCGCGACCTCGGCGCGGGCCCGGCCCAGGAAGTCGGCCAGGATCGAACCCGCCTGCCAGGCGTAGCTTCTCGACGCGTGCTGCTGCCAACGATCCAGCTCGGTCGACGCGCCGCGGGCCTCCACCCCGGCAGCGGGATCGGAGTAGGCGCGTTGCAGCCGCTGCCGCAGATCCGCGACGCCGAGCACGTCGGCCGGCTCCAGCTCGCTGACCCCGATGACCGCGGCGAGCGACGTCGGGATCGCGGTGAACCGGTCCGCGCGGCTGGGCACGACGTCGGCGGCGTTCGCCAAAACCCCGACGCCGGAACCCACGTGAATGGGCTCGAGTCCCTTGGCGCGGCGCCCGCCGTCGGCGAGGGTGAGCGCGCCGTTGACGAAGTCCGTCCACAGCGGGCTCAGGTCCTGTTGCGCGAGGTGGCCGCCGCCGCCCGGTCCGCCGAGGGCCGCGTTCAGCGAGTCGGCGCTGCGCCCCAGGTCCTGCCAGTCGGCGGGCTGGTTGCTGGTGACCACCGAGAACGCCGACTCCCGCCCGCCGAAGACGGTGCCCTGCACGGTCGAGGCGAGCACCGCCGACACCGAGCCCTTGACCGCCGACAGCCACGCCGACGGCGCGTTGCGCAGCGCGCCGCCCATGAACCGCAGGAACATCTTCAGCGCCGCCCAGATGGAGATCGCCTGGGTGGGCACGGCGTCGTCGCCCAATCGGGCGCCGCGCAGCACGTCGCGATGCTTGGTCCACAGCGCGCGGGCCATCGCCTGGCCGGCCGCGGCCACGTCCTCGAGGTAGAGCACCGGCACCTGGCCGCCGTGCGGCAGCGGCAGCCGACCGCCCGGGTCGAACAACCGCGCCCGCAGCCGCTTCTCCACGTCGGCGGTGTCGAGGCTGCGGTAGAACGCCCGCACGGTTCGCACGGTCTGCCCGGGAAGAATCTCGACGCTGTCGAAGGGCGTCTGCTGCACGTCGGCCCACAGCCCGGCGACCGCGGCCACCACCGGCGCGGCGCGCTGGGCCAGATCCAGCGGCTCGGCGAGCTGGCCCCAGGGCACCGCGCCCAGCCCCGGCGCGGGCGAATCCTCCGGCGCGACAAGCAGGTTGTGCCACCCCTCGACCACTACCGACAGGTCGGACTGGCTCGCTGCGCCGCGCCCGGTGGTCAGTAGCATCCGCAGCAGCGTCACGCCCGCGCCCCGCGCGGTGCTGCGCACCACCTGCTCGACGTGTTGCTCGGCGGCCAGCGGCGCCCGCTGCTCGGCCGGGGCGTCGAGGGGCACCAGCACCGCCACCCGCACCCGCTGATACGGCTTGGCACTCAGAACCTGTTGCAGCACAACAACTTCGGGCCTGCCGTCGCGAACCATCGTGGCGGTCGTGGCCGGTCCGCGGGCGTCGTCCGCGTCCACCCAGACGAAGGCGCCCAGCAGCCCGGCGGCGCTGTAGTCGTTGAGCACGCCGATCAACTCGTCGGTGTGGCGATGGGGCGCCACGAGGACGGTCAGGGCGGCGTCGGCGGGAGCGGCCATGGTCAAAAGGTCCCGCCCTCGGGAATCACCACGGGTGCGCCGCCGTCGTGCACCGGGCGCCCGGCCGCGTCGGCGCCGGCCGCGAGCGCCTCGGCCTCGCGCTGGATCAGGTCGATCAGGCCGCCGGTGGCGGCGTACACGTCGGGGGCCAGGTCGCGGAAGATCGGGGTGTTCGACGCGGTGGTGCGCGTCGGCACCGTGGTGAAGGCGCCGCCGGGCGTCGCGCCCGGCATGTCGGCGGGCAGGTATTGGGCGGCGACGTCGCGAATGGTGGTCAGCCATTCGACCGCCGCGGCGGCCCGCGCCTCGGCGGCGGGGGCGTCGGCGATCCCGGGCACCCGCGACTGCACGCCCGGCGTGCCGGCGCCGGTACGCAGGAACTCCCGCAACAGTTCCTGCGCGGACAACGCGACGATGCCGCTGCGCGGGTCTTGCGAGTGCGCATCGTAGAGTTCCCGCAGCACGCTGTAGGGTCGCAGCGACCGCATCACCGGCGGTTCGTGAGACTGCGCGATGGCCAACAGGATTGACTCGAGCACCGCGGGCAACCAGTCGTAGGACGCGGTGAAGGCCGACGGCGGGGTGAGCAGCGGGTTGGGGAAGTTCAGCCATTGACCGCTGTCCCCGTCGTAGATGCGGACCGGCTCGGTGAACGGTGACGCCGGGATCTGAATGCGCCCCAGCAGCTGACCCACGAACCAGCCGGCCGTCATGGCGCGGCGTTCCTCGTCGGTCATCGGCAGCGACGCCGGCAGCGGGCGGGAACGCCGGAACCGCCAGAACGAGCCCCGGCCCGGGCCGGCGGTCTGCGCCCACTGCTGGGCGGCCGGCTTGAGCACCGAGTCGAACGCCAGCGGCGAATAGTTCGGGTAGGACCCGAAGATGTCGATGCGGGTCACGCTGTCCTCGTCGGACAGCGAACGCCCGTAGTTGTCCTTGCTCGCCTGGTCGATGCGCGGATTGTTGCGCAGCACTTCGAACAGGTCCTTGTCGACGGGTTGGCCGGCGAAAGGAATCTCGGAGAACTTGTAGCGGTACTCGGTCTGCTGCCCGGGATGAACCCGTTGCAGCGCTTGGTCGTTGACGCTGGCCAGCGGCCGCGCCAGGGACAGCGCCTCGGCAAATTTGGTGGCGATGTCGCGGCGGCGGCCCACCAGCTCCGACTCCGACGCGCCGGCGCCCTGGACGTAGTCGCGCAGCGACACCTTGCAGAACTCGGCGAAGGACTCCCCGGGCCGCTCGACGTACAGGCGGGCCCGGCGCAGCAGCTCCACCGGCCGGGTGTGGATGTCGAACTGGGCGATCGACGGGACCCGCGCGCGGCCGGTCTCCGGGTCGGTGCCCAGCGCCCGGGTCACCCAGGTGGCGGTCCGCTCGATCAGCCCGCCGGGCGCGGCCACGCCGCCGGTGGTCTGCCACTCCCCCGAGATCACCCGCACGGTGGCCTCCTCGATGGCCGACTGCAACGGGATCATCGCATTGGCCCCGGCCACCGCCTTCGGCAGGTCCGCCTCGTAGCGGCCCTTGAACGCCGTCGAATTGATCAGCAGCACTTCGTTGTTGGCCTCGGCGAACCGGCTGGGCACCAGCTCGTCGGCGTCGGCGGGCCAGGCGGCGTACTGGTCGGTGGACAGGCGGGCCAGCCCAACGTCGGTCGGCGGCTCGGAGCGGGCCTGCTCCAGCTGGATCATCGCCTCGCTGAGCCGGTCGCGCAGCGGCACCAGCAACTCGATGCCCAGCACCCGCATCACGTCGGCGATCCGGGTGGCCGCGTCGGCGAACAACTGCCGGCGCACCGTCGCGCGGAACCCGTCGAGCACGGCCGCGACCACCTGGTCGGCATTGGTCATCACGCCGTGCAGCGACCGCAGCCCGGCGTCGACCTGCGGGGAGATCGCCACGATGTCCGACGGGCCCATGGTGCCCAGGCTCGCCACGCCGGCGGCCAGGTGGTCGTCGATGTGCCGGCGCAGCTGGTCGACCAGCTCGCGGGCGAACGGCAGGCCCAACCCGGCGATGGCGGCGCCGACCACCTTGTCGAGGCGGCCGGCGAAGTCCTGGTGCCACTGAAACGCCATGGCGTAGGCGGCATCCGCGCACGCCCGGGTCAGCTCGGCGCGCCGGTTGAGCACGGCCTGGCGCATCATCGGCACCCACTGCTCGGCGGCAACGCCCTCGGGGTTGGGCAGCTGGTTGCGCAGCTGCCGGTCGATCAGCCCGTTGACCGTGGCGGCGACGGTCTCGGCGGCGAAGGCCTGGGTGCCGATCCAGCGGCCCAGCCGGCTGACCCGGGTCTGCTCGTCACCGGCGCTGGGCGGCAGACCCAGTTCGCCGCACAGCACCGCCCACTGGCTGGACAGCAGGGAGTCCAGTTGCTCGGTGCTCGAGGCCGGGTTGCCCTTCTGCATGTGCCCCTCGAGGAGCTTGTCGACGCAGCTGCGGGCCAGCCGCTGCGCGGCGTATTCGGCGTAGCGGTCACGGCCCATGCTCAGGCTCGAGAATCCGTAAGTGCCCCAGGGCAAGACGTCCCACGAGGAGATGCCCCAGCCCAGCAGGTCGCGGTCGCCGACGGGCGAGGCGGTGTTGCCCAGGTCGTAGGCGACGAATTGGTCGCTGGCCCGGCCGCTCATCATCAGGCCGGCCAGCCCGCGGGCCAGGCCGCGGTACACGGCGTACTGCGAGCCGTCACCGAACAGCGTGCGGTCGGCGCCGATGTAGCGGCCCACGGGGAACACCCGCGCGAACGGAATCGGTTCCCCCTCACCGTGATGGTGGCCCAGCGCCCGCAGGATCCGGACGTCGTGCTCGCGGGCGGCGCCGGCCTGGCTGGCCACGATCTCGCCGAGCATCGCCAGCGCGTTGGCTCGCACGCCGATGATCGCGCTCTGCGGCAGCGAGTCGAAGATGTCGGGGGTCACCATGAACACGCCCATCAGCCGGGGGTCCAGGCCGGTGACGAGGGTGAGCAGCCGGCACACGTCGAGCGCCATGGAGGCGCCCGCGCCGCCGGCCATCGACGACACCACCAGCACCAGGGGCGGCTCGTTGGGATCGAAGCGGCCCATGCCGGGCACGTCGACGGTCGACATCTCCGAGATGGTCTCGACGCGAAACAGCCTGTCCCACGCGGCTTGCAGGCGCGCATGGATCTCGGCGGCCTTGCTGAGCGTGATCATTCGTCCGATCGCCCGGTATTGCCCGGCGCCCGCCGAGATCGGGATCGACACCTCCTGGGGGCTGCGCGGCGCCCACGTGGCGATGGTGTCCAACGCCGACTCCGCCGCCAGCCGCTGCGAGAGCGCACCGTCGAGCACGGCGTAGCTGCTGCCCTGCGGGCCGCAGCCGACGTAGCTGCCGCCCTGCGCGGGGACGTTGGCCAGGCCCTCGGGCCCCGACTCCGCCGCGCTGGGCACGTCGATGTGGACGAATTGCCAACCGTCGAGCAGCTTTTCGATCCCCGCGGCGTGCAGCTCGGAACGCAGCTGGTCCATCATCAGGGACAGCGTCGCACCCCCGGAACCGCCACACCCCACTATCAGGAATCGTCGCATCAGGCTCCCTCTCCGAACGGGTCGAATGGATCCGGGTCGAATCGATAGGCGGGTTGCGTCGACTCCGACGGCGGCAGTGCGCCGCCCGGGTCACGCTCGCGCGGTCGGCCGGGATCGGTTGGGTGGTCGTCGTGGTGCGGCAGCGGCGTGGGTATCGGCGGTATCGGCCGTTCCTGCGTCTGCGCCTCGTTGAAGCCGGGCGGCGGTGGCGGCGACTGCTGGCCCGCGTGGGTTGAATTATCCGACAACGCAATTCGTCCCGACGGCGGCTG
>NZ_LZJC01000160.1 GCF_001666755.1 Mycobacterium sp. E1214
CTCAGTGCACGCGAGGTGACCACCGTTTTCTCGTCATCAATCGGCGTAATCTGGGCGGTCTGCTCGTCGCGGTCCGGGTCTGGCGTGGGCTGCGCGGTGTCGTCCAAGCAGCACCTCCTTCCATCGTGGGCGAGCGGTCAGGCGGGGAACAGGCTGTAGCAGCGCTGGTGATCGGTGCTGGTGAGTCCGGCGCGGAAGGCCGCGATCCGGTTGAACCCGGCGGCGACGGTGGTGCCGTCGGCGTCGCTGGCAACCAGGCCGTCACCGAGCAGCCCGGCCACGGCCTGGTCGACGTCAACGGAACTCAATGTCATTGCCGAGGTGGGGCTTTCGGCGAGGTGCCGTTCGAATGCTCCGGTCAGGCATGCGGTGCGTTGCGCGGTCGTGGTGGAGTGCATGGCTAGCCCTTTGGCCTTCTGCGCGGCAAGGGCGTAGCGCGAGGCCAGTGCCGACATCGCGGTGTTGGTGCCTTGCAGCAAGACGAGGTCGTGCATTTCGTCGCCGGGTGCTCCTAACGTTTGCAGACCTGCCAGGTCGACGAACACGGTCTCGGCTTCGGGACAGTAGGAGACCGGTGTGGTGGGTTTGGCGCCGTGGCACTGGGCGCTGCCCAGCGTCAGGGCCGGGGCCGGCGTGAGGGCAAAGAACGCGTTGAGTGCATCGCCGATCTGGTGGACCCAGGCTTCGGTGATGGGCACGTCGTGGCTAGCCGGTGATTCGGTGGGTTGCAGGGCGGTCGGCAGCTCGTTGCGGCGTGCCTGGATCGACGCGCCGCTGATGTCGGCGCACGCGGTAGCGCCGGAGATGAAGCCGAGTTGGAACGCCGAGACGCGATCCAGGGCGGTCCCGTGGGCGTCGGGCGCGGTCGGCCCGGTATCGGAGGGGTCGCGGCTGGTGATCACGCCGGCGAGGACTTTGTTGAGGCCGTCGCCGGCATCGAGGGTGAAGCGGCGTGATTTGCCCGCGGCTACCCAGCGCAGGTAGTCGCCGCTGAAACAGTCAGCTTGTTGCTCGGCGGTCAGGACACCATCGGAGCGTTTGACCAGATGTGCCATGCTTTGCACGGCGTGGCCGTATTCGTGGCCCATGATGCCCGGGATGGCCATGTCGCCGAAGAACTTACGTGCAGTGGGCATGAAGACGTCACGGTCCCAGGCGATGAGCCAGCCGCGGGCACAGAAAAAGGCGTTGACCAACCGGTAGGTTTCTATGCCGCACACAGACTGGCCGGATGCGTCGTGAGAGCTGTAGGAGTACAGATCTGTGACGGGCTTATTGGTGTCGGGCATCGTTCGCGGATAGTTGCCTGCCCAATACTCTTCGATGTCTTCGATGGCCTGCACGGTCAGTTTGTCGACGTCACCGCCGTCACCGCCGTGCACGGTCATCGTGGGCGCTGGGGAATCCGGGCGCAGACCGCTCGGGACTGGTGTGACCGTCAACCCGCCGGCGGTGTTGGGGTCATAGATCGGCGACATGGCGCGCCCCTGGACCACACCACCGCACCCCGCCGTCAGCGCACAGATCGCGGCCAGCGCCGCGATCGGCGGCAGTTTCGCGCGAAGGCTGGCGTGGAGGCGGCGACTCGCCCCGCCGCGGACTGCTCGCATAGGTTTATCTCAACACAGAGCGCCGACTCGACGAGGCGAAAGAAGTGGATCGCTGCGCGGTGGTCGACGTAGTTGATCGGGTCGAGCTACTTTGTGGCGGCGGCTCGATCCTTCGGCCGAGGCAGCGGCTCAACGTCTAGTCCCCGACTAGAGGAAATCAGCAAAGACCTCTTTTTGCTCGGGTGTCCCATAGAGTTTGACGAATCGCAATGCGCTCGACCCGTTGGCGGTTTGGATGGTGGGGTCGGCGCCACGGTCGCAGAGCAATCGTGTGATGTCCAGTGCTGCGGGCGTGGTGTTGCGGATGGCGCAGTAGAGGGGTGACTCGCCCTTGGTGTTGGTCGCGTTGACCTCGGCGCCGGCGTCAAGGAGAAGCCGAACGACTGCGGCGCTGATGCCTCGGGCCGCGAAGTGCAATGGCGTCGAGCCCTCGCTGTCGACTGCATTCACGTCGGCGCCCGCGGCGAGCAGCCGCTGAGAGTTGGCGAGCATGAAGTCGACCAACTTGCGGTGATTGTCTGCCCGCAACACCGGATCCGTCAGCGCTGCCGTGTGATTCAATCCGACTGGAGCATCGATGGCGGCGTAGTGCAGTGGTGTCCGGCCGGCCCGGTCACGGTTATTCACAGCCAGGTTCCCTTCTGGGACAATGGAATTGATTGGTGCGCCGCGACGTCTGCGGCGCCGGCCCGAATGTTCGTCACGGTCACGTGTCGGCGTTCGGGCGGAGCCAGGTGATGGTGTTGCCGCGGCCAATATAGGTCAGTTGCAATGTTGTACTGCTGGCTGTCAGGGGTACGTATGCCAGATCCACTGGGCTAGGCGCCGCAAGGTGCAACCACAGGACACACTGGTTGGCTTCGCCGTCGGGCATGAATCTCTTCGCCGGCGTCAGTGCCCACGGCTGGAAGCTCCATGTGCCCGATGCTTCGTCGCTATCGCCAATTCGCTGTTTCAGGGTGCCGTCCGTGGCAAGGGTGCGAAGGACGCTTTCGCCGGGTTCGGTCCAGTCTCCGAGGAACTGCTCTCGACCGAATTGCCCCTGCGCACAGACACCGTCGGTGCCGGGTCCCGACGCGCTGCTTGACCGACTTACGGCTGGCGGGGGATGCGCGGCTGACGCACACCCGACAGCGGCTAGCGCCAACGCGGCGAGTCTGCTGCGCTGGACGGCGCCGGCCAATCCTCGTCTATTCATCGAGCAAGTACCGTCCCCTGCAACAGCGTTGGACGCTCAGAAACCGAGGTTTCCCGACGGTTGCAGGATGAAACCGTGGCGTTGTCGCACCCGCGTGTCGAAGCATGCGGTCACCTCTCCCGCAGCGACCACGCAGGTGATGTTGCCCTGCGCGATTTTCTGGCCGACACCGAGCGGTTTGATGACGCCGGGCCCCTCATCGCAAGGCCCGTTCGAGGCGCCCAAGGTGATGTAGTAAATCAAACCCCCCTCGTCGCCGACCTCGTCGGACGCACACAGACCGTCGGCGTGGGGCGGCGCGGTCCTCGAGGGCCCCGGAAAGCGTCCCGTGCAGCCCGCTGCTTGCGGGGCGTCCGGATCACCGTGCATGTCGCGCGCAGAGCCGAACCCGCAAATCAAGCCGTCGGGTGTTGCGAACATCAGCGCGATCGTTCCACGCCCGTAGGTCTGATACGGGGCGGGATCAACAGCGGTGAACTTGTCGAGATCGGGCAACGCGGGCTCGGCCGCAGCGGTGCCGCAGCTGCTCGCGGCGAGCACGCTCGCGGCAAGGAGCACCGCGGACCGCCGAATCGATATGGCGCACATCAGAAGGCACTACTTCCCGAGGGCTGGAGCATAAAGCCGTGGCGTAGGCCGGCGCGGGTGTCCAAGCAAGCGGTCATCCGATCCGGGCCGACCGCGCACGTGATGTTGCCCGAGGCGATTCTCGTGCCCGCGGGTAGCGGTTTGTGGAGGAGATCGTGATCGCCACACTGCAGGTAGGCCCGGTCGAAGCGATACGTGAAGGAGTGCTTGCTACCGACGGTTTTGTATTCGCACCATCCGTTGCTCGGCGGGTCGTAGTCAATGCCCGGGAAGTGGCCGCGGCAGTTCAGGCCCTGATTGGTGGTCATGTCACGCATCTGGCCGAGGGCGATGAACGAGCAGTTCAGCCCATCCGGGGTCGAGAACTCGATGCTGTCGGAATTGATCGCGCGCCTTTCATAGGCTGCGCTGTCGACGCTGCTGAAAGCACCCATGTCGGGAAAGGCCGGTTCAGCCACCGCGGCGGTCGACGGCATCACTATGACTCCCATACCGCATGCCACAGCGCTGGCGATTCCGCCCATGCATTTTCTCAGTGTTGTTTTCACGCCTTGTTGCCTCCCGCGCTGGGCGTTGGTGAAGTCGCGCCCTCGCGCAGCAGCCTCAACGTGCCGGGGTGTCGGCGATTCCGGCCATGGCTGCCTGGCTGCGCAATAGGTTTCGTGCGCTGCGGTTTTGGTGGAGGGCAACCCAGTTCCAGATGAGCAGGGAAGCCATACTCCACCACCCGGCGACCAGGTTGTGTCGTTGAGCATCGCGGATGATGGCCTCGCACTGGGCCAATGTCCCGGTGAAGGCGTACTTCTCGTTCAAGAACGCCAGCGCCAAATCTGTGTGTTTGGTGACGCGCACGCGAAACACCGCCTGTGGCCGAAGGTGAGCGTACGGCGCCGCCGTGGCCGGTGTCGTAACGGCGGGGGAGAAGGCGGCCCCGCGCGGTGCCACCGTGGCCCTCGCCGCGGCAGGGGGATAGGGGGCGGCCGCCGTCGTGGTGGGCGCGGGCCAGCTGCCGGGGCCTTGCAGGGACTGCGGAATGCGCGGGAGGGACTGCGGGTGCGAGCCGGGTTGTCCATAGCCGTACCGGCATTGGCCAAAGGTGTTGTGTATCATGGCGATTACCTCTCGAAGGTGAGTTGCTGTTTGGTTCGGGATGCTTGCCGGCGGCTGAGCGGGGGGTGAGCGGTTGTCCGGCGCGTTCGACATCGCGTCGGTACAGCGTGGTTGGTGGTGGACCCGGTCGTTTGCTTGAGCGTCGGTGACGCGTCCGCATTCAAGGTGGTCGATGCTGACGTTGATGAGGACGCTTCTTGGGCGCTGGCGGCTCGGCTGAAGGCGTTGGCTCGAATCGGCTTGGCGCTGAGCGTGGTTGACAGGCTTCATCGTTGTCTTCTGCTAGGCCGCGCCGGCGCGCAAGTTCTGAGTGTGGCAACCTCTGTCGGCGTCGGTGAGTTCGGGAAGCGGGGCAACCGGAACATCTCCGATCTCAACGTGACGGCGCTGCTCGAATAGCCGGGCGAGTTCGGTGTAGAGCGGTGTGAGTTCCTGGGGGTAGTCGCCGGGAAGCATCACGCCGCCCCAGACGCCGTGGGTGGCGCCGGTGGCGACCGCGTTGTAGCTGCAGCGTCCGCGGAAAGGGCATTCGGCACACTGTTGGATCGCGCGCCGGCGCCTGCGGGCATCGAAGAACAACTCCGGGTCCTGGCGGCAAGCCACGTCTCGGCTGGTCTGGAAGAGCCGCACATCGGCGCGCATCTGGAAAGACGCGAAGGGTCTAGCTACGCGGTGCCGGGAATCACTCGAGGGGTCCGGGGCGATGGTCATTCGGACGCGTCCTTCCTGCAGGGGTCGGAGTCAGGGGTCTGGATCGGTTTCCGGCCAGGCTGGGGAACCAGCGCGTGGGGCGGTGGGTCCGCAAGTCCCGATCGGTATGCCGGTGACGCTAGCAATAAAACCATAGCACTGCAACGGTTTGAAATGTTGCACACTGCCTGGTGCTGTGTTTAACTCACCAGCAGATGACGGGTCGTCACGGAAATACAGCGACCCGACCGCCCTAGGGGCGGCGCCCACCAGCGATGTGCTGACGGGCAAGAGAAACCAACTAGCTGGAGTTTTCATGGACGGAAGGACGTTTCCCATGACCGACCACCCTTCCTCGACGGCGATCTCAGCACCGGCTTCGGAGGTGATAGTTGCCGAAGCAGCGCAGTGCGGTGCTCCAACTAAAACCGATGCGTCACTGCCGCCTAGTGCGCCGGCAACGATGGGCACGGCACCGGTTGGCGCCACTGATGAGGCCACGGCGGTGCTGCCTCGGCGCCCCCTCATAGCTCCTGGGCCTGGCAGCTCCTTCGTTGCGCCCGGACCGTTTCCCCCACGCCCTACACCGGCTGCGGTGCTGGCGCCCTCTGCGATGCCGACCTGGGAATTCACACCGCACTACTCGCCCGCGCAGCGCCGGTCGTGGTGGCAGGGCAACGGAAGTTGGATCGCCAGCGCAAGCGCGGTGGTGGTCGTCACAGCATGCGTTGGGTTAGGCATCCACGCCGCCAGCGGCTCAGACGGCCCGGCCGATATCCACATCGGTGCCACCTCGGCCTCGGACAGCACCTCGGCTCAGCCCGGCCCGAGCGCGGAGCCGTCGGCGACGATGCCCTTAGCAGCTCTTCCCGGGGTGCGCTTGGATGTGGCCGCCATCAACGACATTGAGGGCGCGACCAACCTAGCGCCCAGGCTCGGAGTGTCCGGCGACAGCTTTGCCTATCTCGGCGGGGACAACGACCGGCCCGAGTGCGGGGAGGTTCACGGTGTGGCACTGCAGAATGCGCTCGACAACACCGGATACGTCGCGGTGCGCACCCAAGCCCTTGATGACCCGCACCAGGATGAGCACATCGTCGACGACGCCGCGGAGTACTTCTCGACAGGCCAGGCGGCCCGTGACTTCGTCGCCAAGCAGGCACAGGCCTGGCCCAAATGCAACGGACTCTCGGTGCGCCCCACCCCGGCCCCCGGCAAGGAGCCGAGCACCTGGATGGTCGGGACGGTCACTAACCGCGACGGCATGCTGACGGTCATCTCCACCCAGGAAGGCGGCGAGGAATGGCAGTGCCAGCGAGCAATGACCGCGCGCTACAACGTCGTCATCGACGTGCGCGACTGCGGAATGAACCGCACCGACCAAGCCATCACCATCGCGACCCGCATGGCCGATCGCGTCATCCCACGCTAACGCCACCCCCAACAGCCTTGAGCCAGAGCCACCTTGGGTGGCGTCCGTGGTGTGGCACGCATGCGCTCGCAGAATCGGAGGAACCGACGATCATGAGAAAACTGTCCCGCGCAGCCACAGCTTTTCGACCGGCATGGGCGCTGGTGTTCTCGGCGTTGATCCCGCTGACAGCCTCGTGTAGCGGCGTGGTCGCCGGCGCAGCCCACCCAACGCCGAACCTCAAACCGCGCCCTTTGACGGGTGTCACCATCGAGGAGGTGATGCTCTCGGACACCGAGCTGTCGCGCAGTTTCGGTCAGAAATTTCGCATCGGAGAGCCGGTGAGGTTCGGTGGGCCGCCGGAGTTGCTTTGGGGCTGGCTTGGTACCGCCCAAAGCGATTGCTCGGGGCTCAGCCACATTCTCATGGGCGAGGTGTACACCAACGCTCAAGTGGTCAATGTGACCCATGAGCAGTGGACCGATGATGCGACCGCTGAGCAGCAACTACCCACCGTGCTGGACCTCGACGAGGGGGTGGTAGCGCTGCCCACGATGGGTGCCGCCGACGCGCTTTTTTCCAAGTTCCGCGCCCAGTGGTCCCGATGTGGTGGAGCTCGGATAGAAAGCGGCATCGGCTACCACGATGAAGTCGGTGAGGTGCATGCCGACGCCTCGACGGTGGAGGCCACGGTGACCGTGGTGGACCCGGACACTCGCCTGCGCAAGTCGCGCGCCGTGGGCGTGCGCGACAACTGCATTGTGGAGGTCGCCGTCACTTACTTCCTCGAGACCGCTCCCGCACCAGGCCATAGCGCCAGCGATGTCGCTCGCCAGATGTTGAATAAAATCGGCGATCACGCCTAAGGGCTTGGTATCAGCAGCTACCATGCTGAGTTGGTGACGTGACCGCAGCATTCGAGGTCCGCACCTCGCGGACGGGAATGAGGCAACCATGAAGGCTCACGGGACCGACCGCACGGGCCCCTCGCCTCAGCCGCAGACGTCGCTCAGCGACGGTCGAGCCCGGCGACTCAATGCAGCACAACAGGCCCGTCTGCGCCGTGCCACCGACGAGGCCGCACAGCTCTACCCCAACAACCTCGACTTGCAGCGCTGCGCCGTTCAAGCAGCACTCGACTACCTCTGTGGCGCAGCTGATTTGGAGACGGCAGCCCGGGACTGGCAACGCAGCCGTCGGCAGGAAACACTGCACCGTGCCCGGGTGCGCCAACTAGCGGTGATGTCGATCGCCGACGGCGCCGTCTCGGAACGGGGCGCCGCCCTGACACTCGGGATGGACCGGATGCGACTACGGCGCTGGTCGGGCAAAGCGGTGAGCGCCGCAGCGCTTGGAACCGCCCACACAACAGGCGACGGCGGCCAATGAGCAAACCGCACCGCGGCTTTCGGCACAGCGATGGCCCGCGCCGACGCCGCATGCTCCCCGCACTGGTGGCTGTGCTCGTAGCGGCCACACTAGGCAGCGGCTGCGCAAAGCAGGTAGGCGGCGGCGCGGTCAAGTCCAGCAGCACACCGTCACCGGCGGCAGCGCCAGCGGTCAACCTGGCGTTGCTCGACCCCGGCAACTATCCCCGCAAGCCCCGCCCGCCGCTGGGCACCGTGCCCGATGAGGCCACGGGACGTAGGGTGGAAGCCCAGCGGATGGCCGACAATGTGGTTGGCCCCTGGCAGGTTGACCCCGCGTTGATCAGCCCGACCAACAGCGAGATCGCACCCACTACGGCCTTCGCCGACCCGGCGAAGCTGTCAGCGCTAGTGCGGGGCGACTCCATCGCGGCGATCTCGGCCACCCATCACTTCCTCGCCGGTTTCGTCAGCGGACGCGCCACCACGCCGCCACCCTCCGGGCAGCCGAGCACCAACGACAAGCCCAAGATTTTGGACAACGCCGTTCTGCGCTTTCCCAGTCCTCAAGAGGCCGGCGACGCCGCCGCAGCCATGGCCGCCGCCGACGCCGCCACCGTCCGACCCGGCAACGTCTGGGCTACCCGCCTGCCGGTCCCGCGTCACTCGGACACGAAGGCCTACGTGGCCGCACTGTCCGGGGGCTTTGAGGCCTCGTCGTTTACCGCGCGCGGCCCCTATGTGCTGTTCCAATTCGCAGGGACCAAAGACAGCGCCGCCGCCACCGCGGACCTGTTCGCCGCAACCCTGGACCTGCAAGTCCCCTTGGTCGACCACTTTCAACCTACCCCCGCCGACCAACTGGCCTCCTTGCCCGCCGACCCCACTGGTCTACTGGCGCGCACCGTGCCGGCGACCGAGCCCAACGTCAATCAGGCCGCGGTCTACCCCCCGCACGCATCCCTGCATTTTCGGTCCAATCCCGTTGCGACGCAGGAAGTTTATGATGATGCTGGCATCACGCATGTGGCCGCAGATCGCACCAGCGTGTTCGAGGCCGTCGATCCCACCGGCGCCCAGCGCGCGGCCGCGGGTCTGGCCCGCATCGATGTCCCCTTCCTCAATTACCGTCCCGCTCCGGGCATTAACGGGCTGCCCTCGGCACGGTGTTATGACCGCGGACCCGACACCACAACGCTCGGGGAGGTCCGGTTCCTGTGTATCGCCAGCGCCGACCACTACGCCTTCCGCGCCACCGCCGCACAAGAGGCCGACGCCCACCAACTCGTGGCCGCCCAATACCTGATGTTGACCGCCCCATGAGCCGCAGCGCACGCGCCACAATTGTGGCCCTGTTAGCCGCCATTGCGGCGCTGACGGTGGCCTGCAGTACCACCATCGCGGGCTCGGCGGTCAAAGCGCCGGGACAGACCAGCTCCGACGGCGTCGATGTCGCGCTGCTCGATGCCGGCAACTTCCCGACCACCCCGCGGCCCGCCTTCGGCGTCGCCGGGGACTCCCAAGAAGGCGGTTGGGCCGAGGCGCGTCGCCTGGCCAGCGCTGTGGTCGGACCGTGGGAAGTCGACGCCGCCCTCATCGCCTACGCACAAATCGATTCCGGCGTCATCCAAGGCACCGACGCCGTCAATGCAAGGCTGGGCGCGCCCCTAGGTGACGCGCTCAATGGCCACCATCTCGTCGCCGGGTTCTCCAGCTCCCGGCACACCGACAAAGGCCCCGACAAAGGCTTGCTGAATCTCGTCTTGGAATTCCCCAGCCCCGCGGACGCTGCTGGGGCGGTCGCGGACATGGCCACCAAAGACGCAGCCTTAACCGTGCCCTTCGGTGATCACCCCATCCCGACGCAACCCCGTTCAATACCGCGCCACAACGGCACGGTGGCGCTGACCTACACCATGACCGTGTCCTATCCGCCGCCGGCGGGGCCGCGATTCTTCGTCACCGCTTTGAGCGCGCACGGCCAATACGTGTTGGCCCAGACCGCGGAATCGGCAGACAACGCCGACGCTGGAGCCCAAATGATCGCCACCGCCTTGGATCTGCAGCAGCCACTGGTTGACACCTTCAAACCCACTCCGCCGGATCAACTGGCCCAACTGCCGCTTGACCCCGACGGACTGTTGGCGCGCACGGTGCCGCCTCGACACGAAAACGAGACGATCAACGACGGCATCTATGACCCACACGGAGCGCTCCATGTCGTCCCCGGTGACCCGCTGCACCTGGCCGCGCTGTTCAAATCCGCAGGCGTACAACACGTTGCGAACTATGCCGAGACCCGCGTGTATCAAATGCCCGACCCCAACGGGGCGGGCCGGCTGGTTGCCGACATGACCGGAGCGCACCCGGTCAAGGGCATCACCGCGATGCCGAAAGCCAAGTGTTTCAACGAGACGTTGGCCTATTGGTGTGTGGCCCGCGCCGACCGCTACGCCTTTGAGATGCAAAACGAACAGGAGAACGCGCTACACCAGATGATGGCCGCCCAATACCGCATGCTGACCGGGAAATGAGCCACCCATGCCTTTGGCTGTAGGAACGATGATCGCGGGCTACCGCATCGAGAGTGTGTTGGGTTCCGGCGGGATGGGCACGGTCTATCGTGCCCGGCACCCGACCTTGCCACGCAGCGATGCGCTCAAGATCCTGTCCGCCGAACTGTCCACCGATCGCCAGTTTCGGGTTCGCTTCACCCGTGAGGCCGACCTGGCCGCCACGTTGAACCATCCCAACATCGTGCGGGTCTACAACCGGGGCGAAACCGAGGACGGTCACCTGTGGATCGCCATGGAATATGTCGAGGGTGCCGCGGCCAACGACCTGCCCAAGGTGAACTTGACCCCAGCTCGGGTCGCGCGCATCATCTCCGACGTCGCCGCCGCGCTGGACTATGCCCACTCGCGGCGAATACTGCACCGCGACATCAAACCCGGCAACTTTCTCATCTCTTCACCGGGCAGCGATCACGAACGCGTCTTATTGGCTGACTTCGGCATCGCACGCGCGCTTGACGATGCCACCACCTTGACCGCGACTGGCTCGATGGTCGGCACCGCCGCCTATGCCGCGCCAGAAACCATCGAGGGCAAGCCGGTTGATCCGCGCACCGACGTCTATGCGCTCGGCTGTGCGCTATTTCGGCTCCTAACCAGCCGTACGCCCTTTGAAGAGGGCGGGTCATTGTCGGCGATGCTGGCCGGTCACCTGATGCGCCCGGCCCCGCGCCCCAGTGACTTCAGCCCCGGTCTACCGCCAGAAATCGATGCCGTGGTCGCCCGCGCGCTAGCAAAGGATCCCGCCGAGCGGTTCCAGTCCGCCGGCGCACTGGCCGCGGCCGCCAGCGCGGCATTACGCAATGCGGCGGCGCCACCCACCACGTCCGGCCCCAACCTTGCTGCTCAAGGCCCCGCGTATCACACCGTGACCTACCCAGCCACCGGACCCTCGGCCGCCGGCGGCCCGTTCCCCGGCTACCCGCCACCACCCGAGGCTGGCCCCTTCACCGCCTACCCGCCACCGCACGAGGGCGCCCCGCCGCGCTCTGGAGTCGGCGCACCTGCGTTGAGCGGCTCGGCGCCGCCGAAAACCAAGCGGCGCAAGCGCAGTCGTGTCGTCCTCGCCATAGTTGCCGCAGTGGCCGTCCTGGCGGGCGCCGCGGTGGGCGTTCATCTCTACGACGGCACCGACAACGGGCCCGGCCCCTACCAACCTCAAACACTGAGCACCAAGTTCGGGTCTTTGCGACTTGACCATCGGCCGCTATCAATTGCCGCGCTGGGCTCCGGGGACGCTGACGCCGTGCTGTCGTTGGGGGTGCAGCCGGTGGTGCTTAACCAAGCCAATGCGACGGTGCCGAGTTGGCTGCAATCGTTAATTCACGGCAGCCCACCGGTGTTCGCTGCGGCCGACCCCGCGGCCATTAGCGCCGCCAAACCCGACCTGATCATCGACACCGACAACGTCGACGAGCCCACCTACAATGCGTTGACCGCCATTGCCCCCACGCTGACCTCGCCCGCCGACGCGAACCCGGATTGGACGTGGCAGGCTCAGTTGCAGTGGATCGCGACTGCGTTAGGACGCACTGACACCGCTAAGCAACTCCTCAACGACGCACAGTTGCAACAGGATACGATCCGCTCCCAACATCGCGCCTTTACAGGAAAATCCATCGTCGCGGTCAACTACACCGGTACTGCGACGACCGCCGCGGCGACGTCATCGCCCGTAAGCGACTACCTCGAAGGCCTCGGGTTCACCTACAACCCGCACTACAAACGCAGCCCCGGCGGACCCCCCGACGTCCCCTTCGACATCAACGACATCGATTACATCGGACAACGCAGCGACGTCATGCTGCTGTTGCGCACCGACCCCGCCGCCGGCGGCGGCGGATACGCCGGTCTTCCCGCCAAATACAGCAGTTACAGTGGCGGCACTCTGGTCATCGTCGATGACCCCGCCACGATTGCCGCCCTCAACGCCGGCGGACCGGCGGCTACCTCCTACCTCAACAACGCTCTGGTCACCAAGCTCAGCACCCAGATCCACTAGCGCCGTCGCTCGACTAGAGCCCGAGGCCCTCACCGCCGCGGCGTTGCTCTGGGCCGCGGGCGCGACTGCGTTCGGCGATCTCAGCAAGCCGTTCTGGCAGGGATGCGATCTCGCGCAGTTCGTCGGTGACGCGGGCGCGGTGACGTAACAGCTCGACGGCGCGTTGGCGTTCCGGGCTGGGCGCATTGGCGGTCGCGACGTGGTGTTCGGCGCGTTCTATTGCGGTCCGCGGTGCGCGGTGGTCGAGGACGCGGGTGCCCAGGTGCTGAGTGTGCGGCGCCTCGTGGCTGAGCACGGTGAGCAGAGGATGGGTGCGCTGTTGATCGTCGGTGGCGATGAGCACGACTTTAGTGTTGGTGTCAGCGGCGCTGTGGGCGAGCCAATTGAGCTGCTCGGCGGTCAGTGTCTGAGCGCGCTCGACGATGAGCAGATCGCCCCGCGCTGGCAGCTGGTGGGTTGCGGTGGAGTCGTGGCGGTAGCGCCCGATGCTGGCGGTGGCGTCGGCGTATGCGTGATCGGTGGGGTTGTCTTTTGTGGTCAGCGCGAGGATGCGTTTGTTGTGGTCGTGAGCCGTGTCGGCCAGGGCGGTCAGGACGGCGGTGCTGTCGGCGCCGGGGTGCACGCACAGCAATTGGACACTGTGAATGCTGGTCGTGATGGCGGTGACCGCGTGGCGCTGCTGGTCGTCCAGGCTGTCGAGCGCGGCCGGCGGCGGGGTGTAGCGGGCGGCGGGGCTGGCGGCGGCGGCGGCGCGAAGGAAGTCCACTTCGGCCTGGAGTTGGTTCAGGTCAGCGCCGAGATCGTAGCTTTGCAGCGGGCTTTGGGCCAGCGAGCGGGCGGCGGCGGCTTCGGCGCGGCTAAGCTGATCATCGAGGAGGCGGGTGTCGCGGCGCGCGGCGTTTAGCGCTTCGGTATCGGCGCGTACCGCGTGGGCCCGCAGGGCGTGGAGCTGTTGTTCGGTGACGATGCCGGCCGGGCCGCCGGCGATGTCGATGAGGTCGTTGCGGGCGGCGTCGAGGCCGTCACGGGCGATACGCACCGCGGCGTCGACGAGTGGGGTTTGTTCGTTGAACGTGGCGTGGTGGTGCTGGTAGCGGGCGGCGGCCTGCTGATCGCCGCGCTGGGTGGCGGCAGTAATCGCGGCATCGAGCTGGGTGAGCATTCGGTGGTGCAGCTCGGCGGTGTCTTCGGCGTGTATCCAGCGGCCGTGCGCGCGGGCGAGGGCTTGTTGGTAGGGGCGTTGGGCGACGAGTCGGTGGTGCAGCTCGGCCAGCTCGGCGGCAGAGGCGCGTTCGGCGGGGCCGCCGCCACCGGTGAGGATGGCGGCGGCGAGTTCGCGGGCGTGCTGGTGGGCGGCGTCGCGGCGGGCCCGCAGGGCCGGGATGTCGATGTCGTCGACGCGGGCAGCTGTGGCGGGCCGCACGGTGGGCAGGTCGGTGAAGTCCAGGCCGCCGAGGTCGTGGTCGGGTTCGCCGTGAGGGTAGTCGTGCGGGTCGGGTGGGTGCTCGTCAAGATCAGGAAGTGAAATGGAGTAGTCGTCGACGGCCAATGGAGCGGGGCCGGTGGCGGTTTCGGCGTATTCGGCGGGGTGGGGGATGTCGGGGTCGATGGTGGCGGCGTGGTGGGCGAGTAGTTCGACGCGGTAGGTCAGGAGGCGGGCGTATTCGTCGGGCCGGATGGTTTGGGTGTCGGCGATGTCGTGCAGGTGTTCGGCGGCCGCGACGAGCAGGTCGTAGGGGAGCCAGTTGGCGGCGGTGACGGCGGCGACCAGGCCGGGCCAGGCGGGGTCGGTGATGACGGCCTCGGCAATGCGGGTGCCCAGCAGGTGGTGCAAGTGGGCGGTCCACTCGGGCCGCAGTTTGGTGTCGGCGCCTTCGAGGGAGGGGGGTGCCAGCGTGCCGGCCAGGCGCCACCACAGGGCGGCGGCGGGCATGTCGGCGGGCAGGGGACCGTGCGCGGTGGCGGCGTCATGCAGGAGCGCGGCGACGTCGGCGCCGGCGCGGGCGGCGCCGTCGAGGTGGGTGGCCAGCCGCGGCCAGTAGGGGTCGGTAGTGAGGTGGGGGTCGATGGTGTGGGCGAGTTGGCGCCAGCGGGTGGTGTCGGCGCCGGCGCGGGTCAGGGCGTCGTCGAGGCGGGAGTGGACGGCTTGTTGGAAGACCGCCGAGCGGTTGGCGTGCTGTTCGGGTCCGGTGATTCGGGTGTCGGCGGGGTCGACGTCGTGGGCGGCGCGGAAGACCGCGATTTCGGCGAGCAGGTTTCGGCTGTGGTCCAGGAGCGGCCGCGCCCAGGCCGGTGTGCTCGCAGCATCCCAGGCGCGGGCGATGTCGCGGATGTGATCGGCGAGTTCGCGCACGAGGTCGGCGCGCTGGTCGAGGTATGTCGCCCAGGTGGGGTCGGTGGCGATGACGTCGGGGACCGCGGGCAGCCAGTGCAGCGGTCCCCGCTCGGTGGGGCCGGCGCCGCTGGGGGTGGGCAGGCGCCAGTCCAGGACGGCGGCGGGGTCGTGGGTGTCGGCCAGGCCGGTGGCGGCGGCCTGGTGCAGCGCGTGCACCGGGTCGTGTCCTTCGACGGCGAGCAGGGCGAGGTTGCGGCGCAAGACGGGCCAGCCTTGGGCGTCGGTGAGGTGGTGGCCGAGGTCGGTGGCGGCGGTGTCGATGCGCGCCATGACTGTGGGGCCGGCGTGTTGTTCGGCGGCGGCGGTGAGCGCGTCGGAGTACATGTCGGCGGCGCGGTGCAAGCGGTTGAAGGGGTCGGTGTCGGCGGCGGCGAGGGTGTGCGCGGACTGCTGGGCGCCGTCGCGCTTGAGGATGGCGGTCAAGACGTCCACGGCGGTGGGCGGGTGGGTGGCTTTGGGGGTCAGGATGCGGTGTGGGTCGGCTTCGGCGGTGGAGCCGTAGAAGTGGTTTTCGGTGCGGCCGCGGGTTCCTGCGACGTAGAGCTGTTGGCGGGTCAGGCGGTCGGAGATGACGGTGTGGCAGGTGCCGTCGATGTCGCGGCCGCCGGCGGTCATCCCTTGGGCGGCGTTGATGGTGCTGGCGTAACCGAGAGTGGTGGAGGTCCGTACGTAGCGGGCGGGTAGCCGCACGGGGGTGGCCGGTCCGCGCAGCGGCACGACGGTGATCGAGCCGTCGTCGTGCACGGCGCGGATGACCCAGCGGTGGCCGTTTTTCACCCAGGCGCCGTGGGTGGTGGTGCGTAGCCAGCGGGCGTTTTTTCGGGTGGCGACCCAGTCGCCGGCCGAGGCGGTCAATCCGTCGGCGAGGGTGACGGTGGCCGCTGAGTCTGGGCCACCGGAGGGGTTGGGGGTGGCGGTGAGGCGGTCGAGGCGGGCGCGTTCGTTGAGCTGGGCGACGAGGTCGTTGGTGGGGGCTAACAGGATGGAGTCGCGGCCGGCGGCGCGGTCGGCGGCCCAGGCGGTGTAGGCCATGTCGGCGGCGGTGGCGTCGGCGCCGACATGCACGCGGTGGTGGTCGATGTAGAAGCCGATTCCTGCCGGGTCGCCGGCGCGGATGGCCAGGCTGGCGGCGGCTTCGGCCTTGCCGGTTTCGGGGTGGGTGAAACGCACGACGGTGCTCAACGTGACGGTGTCGTGGGCCTCGGCCAGGTCGCGCAGGACCCCGCCGGCTGAGATCGAGGCGAGCTGTTGGTCGTCACCGATGAGGCGCACGCTGGCACCGCGGGCCAGCGCGTGGGCGATGAGGATGTCCAGGTCGGTTGTCGAGGCCATGCCGGCCTCGTCGACGATGAGCAGGGTGTCTGAACCGATGCGGTCGAACCACGCTCGGGCGGGATCGTCGGCGGCGGCGGGGGTGCCGTGGCTGGCGTCGGCGAGCTGGATCAGTTTGGCGATGGTGTCGGTCGGGGAGGCGAGGTCTTGGGCCAAAACTTCGGCGGCACCGGCGGTGGGCGCCAGGCCGACGACAGTGCCGCCACTGTTGCGCCAGGCGGCCGCCAGGGCGGACATGGCGGTGGTTTTGCCGGTGCCGGCTGGGGCGAGCGCGAGCTGCACGCGCGCACCGGAGGTGGCCATCTCGCGCACCAGGACCGTTTGGCCGTGGTTGAGTTCTAGGCCGTGGTTGGCGTGGGCCTCGGCCAGGGCTAAACCGATGCTGGTGTCATCGACGGTGCGGCCGTCACGCAGGGCGGCTGCGGCCAGGATGCGCCGCTCGGCGGCCATGATGGCGGCGCTGGTGTAGACGGTGGTGTCATGGCGGGTGTAGACGCTGGAACCGTCGCGCCGCCGCAGCGGCGCTGGCTCTTCTTTTTCGGTGTCGGCGTGGCTGGTCAGGGTGATGCTGTGGGCGCCGAGCGCGGTGGCGACGATGCGGTTTACCAGGTCGGGGCCGCCGGGGTGGTTGGCGTAGCGCAGTGCGCGTTGGGCTTGGGCGCGGACATGGTTGACCGTCCAGGTGGCTCGGGATTCTGAGACGGTGGCGATCACCGCCGCGGCTTGGTCGTCGAGCCATTCTTGGGTGATGTCGACCCGCTGCGAGCGGCCCTGATTGGTGACGTCGGCGAGCATGGCGGTCAGCGCGCGTTGGCTGCCCAGCACCTCGACGGCCTGTACTCGCCAGGTGTGGCGCTGCTCGGCCAGTGAGCGCGGTTCGTGCTTGGCTTGGCGGGTTTCCAAGGTGGCCTGCTGGGTCAATGCGAGCATCTCGACCACGGTGGGTTCACGCCCGTGGCTGGTGTGGAACTGCTTGGCCAGCTCACCCACCCGCTGATCGATGGCCGCGCGGCGCGAGGAGTATTTCTCGATCAGCGCGGTGGGGATTCCGACGATTTCGCGCACTGGTCGTTTGCCCGGTGTGGGGGCGGTTTCGGCAAATGCCACACCGAGTTTGGCGATCGCGAGCGCTTCGAGGCGGGTGTTGTAAAGCTCGGAGGCGGCCACCGTGGCGTGATGCAGCGGGGTGCCGTCCAAGGCCAGCCAGCGCGGGATGCCAGCGGCGCCAATGACTTGCACTTTGTTGCTGATCACCAGGTGGGTATGCAGGTTGGGATCTCCGGCGCGGCTGTCGCGGTGATCAAAGGCCGCGGCGATCAATCCGGTGGTGTTGACCTGAGCAACACCGTGGGCGCCCATGCGCGAAAACGCGGCGTGTTCTTCCAGAAATTGCAGCGTGTCAGCGACGGCCTGGTGGTGGCAGTCCTCGATCGCGGCCGCGATCGAGGCGGGGGCGATGGCCCACAACGCCGAGACCGATTTCACCGGTGTGAACGTCAGATCGTAGCCGGCCACTGCGGTGCTCGCCGCTCGGGAGTTACGCGCGATGAAACCCGAGAGTTCGCGGTCATCAGCGGGAGGCCGGGCATACGCTTCAATGAACATTTCACGCCCTAAGGCGGTGCGGATGCGGGCCTTGATATCGGCGGGCAGGCTTGCGTGCTCGTCGTCACCGACGGTGCTGTTGTAGTCGCGGTAGGCCCTCCGCAGCCGGGTCATGAACTGGTTTTCAGTGTTGCTGGTCGCGAAGGGCCGTCCCAGCCGTGCGGCGGCGAGCGCGCCTGCGTGACCGAGTCCCAGGCCGGTCAGATGCCGGGTGATCCGGTCGGCGTTGGGGTGCAGGCCTTCTCCGAAGAGGGCCTTCATTTGGTCTTCGCTGACCTGCGAACCGTCCGGCACTCCCCATAGGTCGGCCACGATCGGGTCGGACGGGTCCCGCGAGACGGGCCGGCCAAGTGCGGCTAGGCCGCGGCCCATCCATACCCCGGGGGATTCACCTTTGGTGCTGTAGTAATCGGTCAGGCTGGGCCGACCCCGGTCGGTGGCATCGGAGGCGGCGACTTGCCGGATCAGGTACATATACCCGTCTCCGGCGCTCAGCTTGTGCAAGCCCATCACCGCGACATCACCACACCATCGACTCTCACACCCGCATCGGCGTTACGCGATGGCCGCGGCCAACAAAACCGTGTCTTTAGATGGCCTAACCAACGCACCGTTACCGTTTCGTGACCCTAAGTGCAAGAGGTGTGATGTGTAGTGAGCGGTGGTAGTTAGGGTGGCCTAAGTGACGGTGGGCTGGTGTGGTGAGTGGTCGGGTCCGGGCATGGGGAGTTGGCGCGGTGGCGAGATTTTTGTGTTCGGGTGCGGCGTAACGGTTTTGCGGGCTTTAGCGTGTGGGACATGGGAAATAAGGCGGTCAGCAAGGAGGCCCGGCGGGCGGCGCGCGAAGCGGCCGCCGCGGCGCAGGAAGAAGTGCTCCGGCGCACGAGGGCCAACGTGGAGGATCTAGCGGCGTTCTTCGACGCACGGGATCGGGCAGACGCGGTCGATGCGTGGCTGGCCGAGCGTCAGCAGGCGTTGGCCGAGCAGGCCGCGCAGCGGCGCGCGGGCCACCGCCTGGCGTGCGGGACGGCGTTGCGGTCGATGCGCGATCGAGGGGAGTCGCTGCGCAAGATCGCGCGCATGGCCGGGATCAGCGAGAAATCGGCGCGGGAGTTGATCCGCGACGCCGAGTCAGCGCACGCCGACCAAGGAGCGGCCGACGTGGCGGAGGGCGTCGACGCGGCGGCACCGGTGCGGTCGGCGCCGGAATCCCTCGCGGCAGCCGAGCCGGGCGGCTTTGAGGGCGTAGCCGCTGAGCGGGCCGTCGAGCCGGTAGCAGCGCGGATCTAGTCGCGGCACCGGGACTGTCGGTGGCGGCTGCGACGATGGCGGCGACGGGCGGCCGTAAGGCCGCCGAAGCCGAAAGCATTTGGGAGTCATGGGGGTTTCGCAACCGCTACGTCTGGTAGTGGATTCGCGGGTGCATCGCGAGGAGTTGCTGCGCTTTGAGAACAGCGTCGTGCGCGGGCCGGGCCCGGACGACTGCGCGATCTGGTGTTCGGCGATCGGGGCCGACGGTTATGGCCGATTCTGGGTGCGCCGCGGCGGTGAGCGAATCATGGTGCGGGCCAACCGCTACGCGCTCGCCGCCGGGCTTAACGGTGCGGCATTAGAGCCGTGGGTGCGGGCCCTGCACGGGTGTGACAACCCGGTGTGCGTGCGCACGAGCGGACCCGACGAGCTGGGCCTGTTGCACATCATCGGCGGCTCGCAGCGCGACAACATGATGATGATGGCGCGCGCCGGTCGCGGCGGCGGCCGGGTGGTGGTGCGCCGCGGCGATCACGGGGTGCGGGCGCGCCGCGCCCGGGCGGTGGCGCTGCGCGAAGCGGTGCGCCATGGATGGGACGCCGAAGCGGTCGAGGCGGCGCTGCTGGGGTCGACCGATCCCACCCTGTGGTAAGCCCGGCCGGTACGGCCATGCGGCACACGGCGGAGGGCTGTCGGGCGCCAATCGCACCGGGCGCGCGGCGCGCCCGGTGAGCGGCGCGCGGACGGTGCAAGGCCCACGGCTATGCACGGCCCGGCGCGGGCGGTGGCGCAGCGCTGTCGGCGCGGCGGCGCGGGCGTACCGGGCGGGGCGAGGACAGACACGGTGGGAGCGCGAGCGCCAGGAGCGCAGCGCGCGTGGAACGCGGCGCTGGCGACGCGCTGGCGAGCGCTGGCGAGGCAGCAGTGCGGGCGTTCCCAGCGGAAGAAAAAGGGGGCCCCGGCCAACCCCGCAAGTGCGAGTGCTGGCCGGGCCCCGGTCATCCGGTGGCGCGCTACAGGGTCTGCAGCAGACGGAACGCCTGCGCCTTGAGCGATCCGCTGCCCGTGGCCGCGGTAACGGTCCGCAAGGCGCGGGCGGTGCTGGCGTCACCAGCGGCTCGGGCGCCACGGACCGGCACGACGTGGTCGAGGTATTCGGTGACCGCGTTGTAGGCCGCCCACCGGGTGCCGGCAATCGGTGTGATGGTGGGCGACGACGTCCACAGCTTGACGATCCCGCTGGCGCGTTCGCGGCGGTGGCGTCGGGTGGCGGGCGTGCCGGCGACGTCGACCTCGAGCAGGGTGTTGGCGAAGTCGCGCATCTGTTCGGTGTCCATCGGAGCCGCGTAGAGCGCGGCGGCCTCGGCTTCGAACGCCTCGATGTAACGCCAGCTGAGCTTGAGGGCGTTGCGGGCTTCGGCGATCGAGGCCCGCGCCCCGCCGGTGTGGCGGATGGAGAAGCTGGCCTTGGCCGACCGAATCGCGGCGCTTTGGGTGTTGGCGCACACGATGCGGACCGGGGACACGAGGAACCGGAATGCGGAACTGCCGTCGTGAGAGTTCAACGCCACGAGGTAGAAGTCCGTGCGGTCCTGGGTGCCATCTTTGCCGTCGAGGACCATGCTGCTGGGCAGCTTCATGGTCACGAACGTCTCGCGTCCCCCGCGCAGGGCGCCGGCGGTCTCGAACTGCGCGCCGCCGCTTTGGTCCACCAGGGCGTCGAGCAGGTCGCAGGACGCCTCGTTTTGGACGGGCTCGTACTTGCTGCCCACGACCCCGAGGACGTCGAGGCGCCCGTTGATGGGGTTGGTGCGCACGGTGGCGTAGAAGTCGGGTACCGCCAGCGGCGCGGGGGTGGTGACGCCGGTGTCGTCGAGGACGGGTGCCTGGGGCACCTGCAGCGGCATTTTGCGAACGTTCCAGCCGGCCAGGTGCGCGGCGTGAAGGGCCTCGCTCGCGGTCATCGCGTGACCGACTGATTGGCCGAGCCGGTGCCAGGCATCGGAGCGGGAGTTGGCGAAGGAGACGTGTCCATCGGTGGTGTCGAGTTCGTGTGCCATGAGAGTGTTCCTTTCGAGAAACGGTGTTGGTTAGCGCCGCTCAGCGCTGGGTGTGCAGGGACCGGCGGGGTGGCGGTGTCAACCCCGAAGAGGCCGGCGGGAAGCCGGAGGCGGATTTTCGGCCCGCGCGAGCCCGGCGCGGTGAGCGCCTAGGGGCGAGCTGGCGTAGGGCCGATAAATGCCGCCGGTGCCGCCCGGGCGGGAGCGGGAGCCGCCCGGTAGGGCGGCGGGAGCGGCAGAACGGGCGAGCCCGCCGGGTGTGGGTTGACAGCGTCGGGGTCCCTGACGGTCAGACTTGGCACCCGCTGACGGCTAGAAGAAGGTGCGGGGCTACGGATGTGGTGGCCACCGGCAGGTGGCCAGTCCGGTCGCGCGGGGCGCGCCGGTAGCCTGCTGGGCCCGAAGAAAAAGGGGGGCCCGGCCAGCCCCCTCGCTGCTGGGGAGAGTTGGCCGGGCCCGGGACGGTTTCGGGCTACTCCTCGTTGGTGGCGGAGATGATGGCGCGGCTGATCTGCTCGGCGGGGATGTCGTTGTGTAGTGCGGTGAGCAGCATGAGCGCCAGCCGCGGCGGGGCGGTCTGGGTGGTTTGGGCTTCGTGGAGGGCGGCGCGGGCGGCGATGGCGGCGCGCAGGGTGTCCTCGCGGAACACGTAGCAGGCGGCGGCGATGGTGAGCGCTTCGGCGCGGGGCTGGCCCCGCAGGCGCCGGGCGATGTGGGTCCACAGGTAGGCGCCGGTGTCGCTGTGGCGGGCGGCCGCCCCGATCATGGCGTCGCGCACCGCAACGTCGGTGGTGATGGCGATGCCGGCGCGGGTGGGCAGGCTGCGGTCGATGGGGTGGCCGTCGAGGGCGTCGGCGATCTCCTGGGCGACGTGGAGGACGAGTTCGCCGGTGTCTCCGACGGCCAGCGGGGGAGCTGGTGGCAGGTAGGCGAATTCGGCTTCGATCTCGTTGCGGCTGGTGCTGACGCGGTCGCCGCCGAGGACCCGGTGGGCGGTGACGAGTGAGTCGGTGTAGGGGTAGGTGGGGCCGGTGGCGTGGGTGTCGGGGTCATACCACTGTCCTTCGGCGGTGACGTCGCGGGCCATCAGGCGGCGCAGAACCGGGATGCCGGCGGCGCGCAGCGCGACCCGCAGGGCGTCCAGGACGGTCAGGGCGTGCCATTCGTGGGGTTGGTCGCAGACGGCCAGGAGGACGGCGGCGTGGCTGGTCTCGGGTCGCAGGTTGACGGTGGCGGGGAAGTTCGCGGCCTGTTCGACGCTGATGGTGACGTCGAAGCGGATGGCGGCGCGGACGACCAGATCGCCGGTGGGGTCGCGGTGCAGCAGGTAGGCGACGATGCTGTTGGTGGGGGCGAAGCCCAGGAGGGCCGCGGCGGCCGCGACGATGTCTGCTTCGGTGCGCAAGGTGGTGGTGGGCATGGTTGTTCTCCGTTCTGGGTGCTGGGTGGTGCGCCGGTCAGCGCTGGGGGAGCGGTTAATCGGGTGAGGGTGGGCGGTCAACCCCGAAGAGTCCGCGCCGAACGCAGCAGGGTTTTCGGCCCGCGCTCGCCGGCGCGAAGCGCCCTGGCGGGCTGGCATTGGGCCGAAA
>NZ_LZJC01000161.1 GCF_001666755.1 Mycobacterium sp. E1214
CGGATCGGCGCAGTCCAAGCAGGAGCTCGTCGAGCGGCCCCGCGGCATGTCCTACCTGGTGGTGCGCGGCCGGCGAGGCGGCAGCGCCATGGCCGCGGCGGCGGTCAACGCAATCGCGAGCGACGCCGAATGACCGGCACCTTGTGGGGCGTCGGGCTGGGTCCGGGCGACCCGGAGCTGGTCACCGTCAAGGCCGCCCGGGTGATCGGCGAGGCGGACGTCGTGGCCTATCACAGCGCGCGGCACGGGCGCAGCATCGCCCGCGGCATCGCCGAACCGTATCTGCGGCCGGGGCAGCTCGAGGAGCACCTGGTCTACCCGGTGACCACCGAGGTGACCGACCACCCGGGCGGTTACGACGGCGCCCTCGAAGACTTCTACGTGGCGGCGACGCGGCGCATCGCCGCCCACCTCGACGCCGGCCGCAACGTGGCGCTGCTCGCCGAGGGTGACCCGCTGTTCTACAGCTCCTACATGCACCTGCACGCCCGGCTCACCGAACGGTTCGACGCGGTGATCGTGCCGGGCGTGACGTCGGTGAGCGCCGCCTCGGCGGCCCTCGCCACCCCACTGGTGGCCGGCGACGAGGTGCTGACGGTGCTGCCGGGCACGCTGCCGGTCGACGAGCTCACCCGCCGGCTCGCCGACTCCGACGCCGCCGTGATCCTGAAGTTGGGCCGTTCGTATAACGCCGTGCGGCAAGCGCTTTCCGCGTCGGGTCGGCTGGACGACGCGTTCTACGTCGAGCGTGCCAGCAGCCCACGGCAGCGCATCGGACCCGCCGCCGACGTCGACGAGACCAGCGTGCCGTACTTCTCGCTGGCCATGCTGCCCGGCGGGCGCCGGTTCGGCCGGTCGTCCGCGGCGCCGCGGGGGGCCGGCACCGTCGCGGTGCTGGGTCTGGGCCCCGGCGACCAAGAGTGGATCACCCCGCAGACCCGCCGCGAGTTGGCGGCCGCGACCGACCTGATCGGCTACAGCGGCTACCTCGACCGCGTCGCCGTGCGCGACGGCCAGCTATGCCACCCCAGCGACAACAGCGACGAGCCCGCGCGGGCCCGCCTGGCGTGCGCGCTGGCCGAGCAGGGCCGGGCCGTGGCGGTGGTGTCCTCCGGCGACCCCGGCGTGTTCGCGATGGCGACCGCGGTGCTCGAGGAGGCCAAGCAGTGGCCCGGCGTGCGCGTGCGGGTGGTCCCGGCGATGACCGCCGCTCAGGCGGTCGCCAGCCGGGTGGGCGCCCCGCTGGGGCACGACTACGCGGTGATTTCGCTGTCCGACCGGCTCAAGCCCTGGGACGTGATCGCGGCCCGGCTGGCCGCGGCGGCGGCCGCCGATCTGGTGCTTGCGGTGTACAACCCCGCCTCCAAGACGCGCACCTGGCAGGTCGGCGAGATGCGCGACATCCTGCTGGCCCACCGCGAACCCGGCACGCCCGTGGTGATCGGCCGCAACGTGTCCGGGCCCGACGAGGACGTCCGGGTGGTGCGGTTGGCCGACCTGAACCCCGCCGAGATCGACATGCGCTGCCTGCTGATCGTCGGGTCGTCCCAAACCCAGTGGTACTCAGACGAAGCCGGGCACCGGGTGTTCACCCCTCGGCGTTACCCGGGTTGAGCTCGGCCCCCCAGCTGCTCGGCATCATCGGCATGGCCGGCCCGTCGCTGAAGCCGTCGCCCGCCAGCGTCGTCAACCCCGCGGGCCGCGCGGCCCCCGCCTTCGCGCCCACCCCGGCAAAGCCCAGCGGGCCCGCACCGTCCTCGGAGGGATAGGTGGCGGGCGCGGCGTCCGGGCCGACGCCCGCGTCCGGGGCGGAGTCGGCATCGAGGTCCATGAACTCGTAGCGGTAGGCGCGGTCCTGGACCGTGCCGGGGCGATGCCGGCGCAGCCGCGCCCGCTTCTTGGCCGCCGCCGCCGCAGCGGCCGCCGCGGGCGCGTCCACGTCGTCGGGCGACGGCTCCGGGGACTTGCGCCGCGCCTTGCCGCTGGCGCTGTTGCGCGCCGACAGCCCGGACAGGCCCACGGCGTACAGCGCGTCGGACATGCCGGCGCCCAGGCCGTCAGTGGCCGTCGGGCCGAAGCCCACGCCGGGGCCGCCGCCGACCGGTCCGCCGCCTGCCGAGGTGGCGACGCTCGGCGCCGGGGCGCTGGCGGTCGTCGGCACGTGGCTCACGCTCGCCGGCGCCGCCGTGGGCGCCGGGGCGGCCGTGGCCATCGGGGCGGGCGCGGCCGTCGCCACCGGCAGCGGCGGTTGCACGGCCACGGGAACCGCGGTGCTCACCGCGATCGCCGTCGCGGCCCCCGCGCCGGCGCCCGCAGCCGCCGCGATGAGCATCGCCGGGACCGCCGCCACCACCGCCAGCTGGATCGCCGCCTGAATGAACGGATAGAAGATCATGAAGGTGTGGAACACGGCCCAGCCGATCGCGCTGGCCAGCGCCGGTGACAGGCCCAGCTGGGAGAAGAACGAGCTGATCGCGTTGACGAACGGCAGCGGCGGGAACGGCCACCCGCCGGGATTGAGCTCCTTCGACACCGGCCACGCGAAGCTGCTGGTGTACTGCTGCAGCCACTGGGTGAGCTGGTCCTCCCAGGACGGGTAGGTCGGCGTGGTCTGGGTGTCGGCCGCGGCGACGGTCGAATCCGTGGCCACGGCGCTCGCCGTCACGATCTGCGGGGCCGGCGTGGTCGCCGGCACCGCCGCGAGCGCGGATTCGCTGACGGCCTGGTAGGTGGTCATCGTCGTGGCGGCTTGCACCCACATGCGGGCATAGTCGGCCTCGTTGACGGCGATGGGAATGGTGTTGATGCCGAAGAAGTTCGTCGCCACCAGGGCGCCGTGCACGGCGTGGTTCGCCGCGAGCTCGCCCAGCGTGGGCATGGCCGCCAAGGCGGCGGTGTAGGCGCCGGCCGCCGTCTCGTGCAACGTCGCGGCCGTCGCGCTCTTGCCGGCGCTCTCCTGTAACCAGGCCAGGTAGGGGCCGTGGGCCGCCACGTACTGCGCGGCGCTCGGGCCCTCCCACGCGCCGGCCGCCACGCCGCTCAGCAACCCGCTGAGTTCGGTCGCCGCGTCGGTGTATTCCGCACCCATCGACGACCACGTCGCCGCGGCGGCCAACAGCGGGCCCGGCCCCGGGCCGCTGCTGAGCAGCGTCGAGTGCACCTCGGGCGGAAACGCGATCCAGATCGGGGCGGTCATCGTCGGGGTCCTTGGGGCAGGAACACGAGCACCTCTTCGGTGAGACAGGCGGGCGGGCTGGCGACGCTGAAAGCTGTGACGTCTAGTGGTCGGGCGGCGGGACCGAATAGTTCCCGCCCCGTGGATTTCGTCGCTTCTTTGCGCGCGGACCGGGGTTGCGCAACGATGCAGGGATGCGGTGTGACGTGGCGCGCGAGGCGCTGTCTGCTCGTCTCGACGGTGAACGCCCCCAGGTGCTTGCCCAGCAGGTCGACGCCCACCTGGAGACGTGCCGGAGCTGCCGGTCCTGGCTCATCGGCGCGGCCGTGCAGACCCGCCGGTTCGCCGCGGTCCCGCCCGGTGCCGCACCGGACCTGGTCGACAAAATCATGGCCAGCATCAACGAGCAGGCGACCGGTCGGCAGCGCTGGATGCGCTGGCTGCGCTCGCACTACCGCCGCTGGGGGCTGATCGCCGTCGGGCTGTTCCAGGTGGCGATCGCGGCGGCCCAGATCAGCGGGACCGACTTCGGCATGGTGGCGACCCACATGCACGGCGCGATGTCCGGTGAGCACCTCATGCACGAGTCGACCGCGTGGTTGCTGGCGCTGGGACTGGCGATGATCGCCGCCGGCGTATGGCCGGTGGCCGCGATCGGCGTGGCGGCCATCACCGGCGTGTATTCCGTTGCGCTGCTGGGTTATGTGATCGTGGACGCGTTCGCCGGTGAAGTGACCGCCACCCGGGTGGCCAGCCACATGCCGCTGCTGCTCGGCCTGGCGTTCGCGTTGCTGGTGGCACGGGAACGGGTCGGCTCGCACCGGCCGCGGCGCTCCGGCGCCCCGGACGCCAACCGCCCGGCCCCCGCGGCCCCCTCGTCGGGAGCTCGGCGGCGCGGACACCTGTGGCCGATCAACCGCTCGCCCTGGGCCTCCACTACGACGGGCGGTCGTAGACTCCCGGTCCCCGTGCCACTAAGGTGGTTGGCCATGACCGCGTGCAGCGACGACGAGGCCGTCACCGCGCTCGCCGTGGCGGCCGCACGCGGGAACGAGCGAGCGCTCGAGCAGTTCATCAAGGCGACCCAGCAAGACGTTTGGCGGTTCGTCACGTACTTGTCGGACGCGGGCAGCGCCGACGATCTCACCCAAGAAACCTTCCTGCGCGCTATCGGTGCCATCGAGCGATTCTCGGCACGCTCCAGCGCACGGACCTGGCTGCTGGCCATCGCCCGCCGCGTGGTGGCCGACCACATCCGGCACCTGCAGTCGCGGCCGCGCCCCGCCCTCGGCACCGATATCGAACACGCGCCGCGCGCGGACCGCCACGCCCGTGGCTTCGAGGATTGGGTCGAGGTCACCACGATGATCGCCGGCCTGGCCCCCGAGCAGCGCGAGGCGCTGCTGCTCACGCAGCTGCTCGGCCTGCCCTACGCCGATGCCGCCGAGGTATGCGGGTGCCCGGTGGGCACCATCCGATCGCGGGTGGCACGCGCCCGCGACGCGCTGCTGGCCGACGTGGAGCGGACCGACCTGACCGGTTAGGTGGCGCCCAGGGCGGCCACCCACGCGGCGGCCTCGCCGACCGTGCCGACGGTTCGCACCCCCGCCGGCAGCGGCGGGCGCGCCACCATCACCACCCCGACGTCGAGCGCCGCGGCCGCATCGAGTTTGGCCCGCGTCATCTCACCGCCGCTGTTCTTGGTGACCAGCACCTCGATGCGGTGCTCGCGCAGCAGCGCGAGCTCGCCGTCGTAGCGGTAGGGGCCGCGCGATAACAGCAACCGGTGCCGTCGCGGAAGCACGGCCCTGTCCGGTTCGGTGACGGCGCGGATGAGGAACCAGGCGTCGCTGTCGACGAAAGCCCGGGCGCCGGAGCGCCCCGTCGTAAGAAAGACCCGCGAATACCCTTGCCGTGCAACCGTTTCCGCCGCTTCCCGGTCGGATCCGACGACGACGGCGCCGCCCGGATCCCACGCCGGGCGCGCCAAGACCAGGTGCGGCATCCGCAGTGCGCCACACGCTTGGGCGGCGTGCGCCGTCATGGTGGCCGCGAACGGGTGGGTGGCGTCGACGACCGCGGTGATGTGTTCGTGTTGCAGCCAGCGGCTCAACCCCTCGACGCCGCCGAAACCTCCGACGCGGACGGGGCCCACCGGCAACGCCGGGTCGGGCACCCGACCCGCCAGCGAGCTGACGATGTCGAAGCGTGGGTGCAGCGCCACGGCCAACGCGCGGGCCTCCGCCGTGCCGCCGAGGAGCAGCACGCGCATCAGTGGCCACTGCCCCGGGCTCGCCCGCTCGAATACAGGTAGCTGTCGCTGAATTCCCCAGCCGCCAGGGCGTCGCCCACGATGATGACGGCGGTCTTGGTGATGCGGGCGTGATGCATCTGCGCGGCGATGTCGGCGATCGTGCCGCGCAGCACCGTCTCCTGCGGCCAGCTGGCGAAAGCCACGACGGCGGTGGGTGTCTCGGGTGAGTAGCCGCCGTCGAGCAGCTGCGGCACGATGGCGTCGATTTGGGCGGCGGCCAGGTGCAGGACGAGGGTGGCCCCGGCGTGGGCCAGCGTGCCGAGATCCTCGCCCGGCGGCATGGCGGTCGACAGCGTCGCGACGCGGGTCAGGGTCACCGTTTGCGCGATCCCGGGGACCGTGAGCTCGCGTTTGAGCGCCGCCGCGGCGGCCGCGAACGCCGGCACGCCGGGGACGATCTCGTAGTCGATGCCCAGACCGTCGAGGCGGCGGCACTGCTCGGCCAGGGCGCTGTACAGCGAGGGGTCTCCGGAGTGCAGCCGGGCCACGTCGTGGCCGGCGGCGTGGGCGTCGGCGAGTTCGGCGACGATCTGGTCCAGCGTGAGCGGGCCGGTATCAACGACTTTCGCGGTGTCGGGGCACCACGCCAGCAGGTCGTCGGGCATGATCGACCCGGCGTACAGGCAGACCTGGCATCCTCCCAGCAGCCGCTGACCGCGGACGGTGATGAGGTCGGCGGCGCCCGGACCCGCGCCGATGAAGTAGACCGTCATCGCGTCATCGCCCATTGCGTGACCGGCATCTGCGGCCGCCATCCGGTGAAGCCGCCCAGCGGCTCACCGTGCTGATGGTAGAACCGCCTGAGCCGACCCCCATGACGCGAATACGCCTGCACGAGAAGCGCTTCCGACTCCGCTGTAACGGCGTTGGCGACGAGGCGTCCGGTCGCGGGCAGTGCGTCGAGGCACGCATCGAGCAGGCCCGGTTGCGTCAGCCCGCCGCCGATGAAGATCGCCGACGGCGCCGCCGCGTCGTCGAAGGCGTCGGGCGCTGCGCCACGGGTGTCGATGACGACGCCGAAGGCGGCGGCGTTGGTTTCGACGTTGCGGCGGCGCCGCTCGTCGCGTTCGAACGCGACGGCGGCGCAGCCCGACCAGCGGCGGCACCATTCCACGCTGATGCTGCCGGATCCGGCGCCGACATCCCACAGCCGCTCGCCGGGGCGCGGCGCCAACGCCGCGAGCGTCACCGCACGGATCCCGTGTTTGGTGATCTGACCGTCGTGGGCGAACGCGTCGTCGGGCAGCGACGCCGGGCGTTCGTCGGGCAGGTAGCGGACGGCGATCACGTTGAGGTCGTCGACGTCGCTGGGCGGGTCGTCGGCCCATTGTCGTGCGGTGCCGTCGCGGCGGTGTTCGGTTGCACCCCCGAGGTTTTCGAGCACAGTGAAGGCGGAGTCGCCCCTACCGTGGGCGCGCAGCAGTTCCGCCAGTGCCGCGGGCGTCGAGCGGCCGCGCGACAGCACAATGGCCTGGCCGCCGCGGCGCACCGCCGTGTGCGGCGGGGCGGTCACCACGCTGATCACCTCGGTGTCGTGCACGTTCCAACCCATTCGCGCGCACGCCAGGGTCACCGACGACACGTGCGGCAGCACCCTGACCCGCTCGGAGCCGTAGAGACGGATGAGGGTGCCGCCGACGCCGTGCAGCAGCGGGTCGCCGCTGGCAAGCACGTGCACGTCGCCCGGATGCGCGTCGAGGGCGTCATGCAGCGCGGGCAGCAGCGGTGACGGCCAGCGCGCGCGCTGCGCACCGACGGTGTCGTCGAGCAGGTCGAGCTGGCGGAGCGAGCCGTAGATGACTGCGGCCGACTGTAATTCGCGCCTGGACTGCTCGGACAGACCGGCCATGCCGTCCGCGCCGATCCCTACGACGACGATCATCGCGGCATCCTGCGCCACACGAAGCGCGGCAATATCCGCAGCACGACCGACACCGGTCCGAGCGCCCAGGGAATCCACACCGAACGCCGGCCCTCGGCCAGCGCCCGCACCGTCGCGTCGGCCACCCGCTCCGGAGTAGTGGGCAGCGGGGCGGGCGACATGCCCTGCGTCATGCGTCCGATGACGAATCCGGGGCGGACAAGCAGCAGACGCACGCCGGTGCCGTGCAGGGCGTCGGCCAGGCCGTTGGCGAAACCGTCCAGGCCCGCCTTGGCCGAGCCGTACACATAGTTGGCGCGGCGCACCCGGGCGCCCGCAATCGAGGAGAACACCACCAGTGAGCCGTGGCCGGCTGTGCGCATGGCGGTGGCCAGGTGGGTGAGCGCGCTGACCTGAGCGACGAAGTCGGTGTGCACGACCGCGACGGCGTGGGCCGCGTCGGTCTCGGCACGGGCCTGGTCGCCGAGGATCCCGAACGCGAGTACCGCGGTCCCGATGGGTCCGTGTTCGGCGACGACCGACGCGACGAGGGGACCGTGGGAGGCCAGGTCGTCGGCGTCGAACTCGCGCGTGTGCACGGTCGCCGCACCGGCTGCCCGCACCGCGGCAACCTGGTCGCCGAGTTGGTCGGACCGTCGCGCCGCCAGCACCACCGTGCGCCCCGGCGCCAGCCGCCGGGCCACCTCGATGCCGATCTCGCTGCGGCCGCCCAGCACCAGTAGCGAGCCCGCGCCCGTGTCGTCCACGGCTGCGATTATGACCTGCGCTAGCGTGGGCGGTGATGGCGAATACCACTACCCGGCTCACCGACGACGCGTTGGCCTTCTTGTCCGAGCGGCATCTGGCCATGCTGACCACGCTGCGCGCCGACAACTCACCGCATGTGGTGGCCGTGGGTTTCACCTTCGACCCCAAGACCCACATCGCCCGGGTCATCACCACCGGTGGCTCGCAGAAGGCCGTCAACGCCGAACGCGGCGGCATCGCCGTGCTGAGTCAGGTCGACGGCGCGCGGTGGCTGTCGCTGGAGGGGCGGTCGACGGTCAACGCGGACGGCGACGCCGTGCGCGACGCCGAGCTGCGCTATGCGCAGCGCTACCGGACGCCGCGCCCCAACCCGCGACGGGTGGTCATCGAGGTGCAGATCGAGCGCGTGCTCGGATCTTCGGGTTTGTTGGACCGAGGCGACAACTAGCTTCGCCAACTCGAATTAACCATCCCGCGTCACTCGTGCTCGCACAACGGCTTGCCGTCCGGATCCATCATTGATGACTCGATTTCATCGATACTCGCCGTCAACATCAGGGCGAGCCTTTTAAACTCCACCTTCGCAGTCAATCGATCGGCGCTGCCGATAGCGATCAACGCACCAGCAGCATTCACTAGAGCGAAGCGCTCTCGATCCTTGTGCGGCTGACTGGTACAGCTGTATCCCAGCTCTTCGAGCACCGGAGTACGTAGATGCGGAAGACCTTTGTCGCTACGTAGAGCAAACCCAAATCTCCCATACAGGTATTTTTCGATTGTTTCAAGCGAGGGTGCAGCCAACACGAGATACTCAGAGTTCATTCGATCAGAATCTGACACGACAAATAAGCCATCGCCGTCGATGCCGATGAAGATACGGAGCTCGCCCGAGGAGGTCCAGAAAATAGCTCGGCCGTCTTCGGTGTTCCGCGCTGGCGTCGATGAAAAGCCGGTTTTTTCAGCCCGGCGATATCTCGACGCAGTCGGTCATTGTAGGACACCAACATCGGGATCAGTGAGTTCCTCGACCGTCATGCACCCGTCCGAGTTAAGAACCGAACCTGCAACGAGCCTAGTCACTAACGCCAGTTCCAGGCGACACACCGACCAATCTCGTGGAGCGCCTCTTTAGACAACTCTGGATGGAATCTTGCGAAGCGCTTCATGATATCGTTCATACCCTCTTCAAGTGTCATACCGCCCCACTCTATTGGCATTTTGACTGCTTCTTGAATAATCGTAGCGATTTCTGATGCGAGGGTTTCTCCCAAGCCAGCACCATACCTCTCGACTAATTTTTGCTTATCGATGCGCGGCACAGCGCTATCCTTTATGGCGATCACGATCGGCTCGTTGAGGGCATTGTCATCCATAGTGGTAACTCAACCGTTTCCCAATATTGCCGGGCTCAAGCGAACTCCTACTACCGCGCGCACTACGCCCCGCGCATCCTGCCTAGAGACGCGATACTTCGGCTCAAGCAGACCTCTAACCGTGCTGCCATTGTGCGAAGCCGGCTAATTAACGCTCAGGTTGGCGTGCCGCGGTTTTTTCCGGGCCGTTGCAGCAGAAGGTCGTCGTGTTCATGCCCTCGGCAAGCCTCGACGAACTGCAGCGCTGCAAAAGGATCGCGAAGGAACTGGTCGTGTTGTTCCCGTGTAAGTTCGTAGTACTCCTCGTAGTCAACGATGCCGTTACTTACCGGTATTGATGCATAATAACGACCTGAGGTGGATTCAACACCGAGTGAATACCGATCTTTTCGAGAGAAATAGGTGTCGTCGAATGTCATTATTGTTCCTACTCGAGTGTGCCTCAATGTAGACCACCTGGGGCCAACTCCGCGCCGTCTATCACAGTTTCCTGTCGGCAGGCGTTGACTGCGGCCGCGACCGCCTTCAGCAACGACTTGGCCGAAGTCTGGTAGCCGCGCCCGAACATCACGCCCGCCAAATCACCGCCGGTGTTGGCGTCAAAACCCGTGCCGACGACCGTCAGGTTCGCCCAGAGCCCATCCCCGATTCCCGCCGCAGCGTTGCCCGCGGCGCATAACGCCTTGGGGTCGACCACCAGCGGAGTCACCCGCAAAATTCTGGTCGACATCGCGCGCCGCCGCTATTCACCCAATCGTGGCCCTGGCCAAGTTAGCCCGCGCCCAAGATCGCCACAATTCGCCCGTCCACACCCGCCCCGTCAATCCACAGGGACCACGATCAGATCGTGCGAACGCGAGTTGACGGCCAAGGCGCCGTCGTCGGTCACGACGACGATGTCCTCGATGCGGGCGCCCCACTGCCCGGGAAAGTAGATGCCCGGCTCGACGGAAAAGGCCATGCCTGCGGTCAATGGCAGGTCGTTCCCGCCGACGATGTAGGGCTCCTCGTGCACCGACAGCCCGATACCGTGGCCGGTCCGGTGCACGAAATGCTCGGCTAGCCCCGCCCCGGCCAGCACGTCGCGCGCCGCGGCATCGACCTGCTCGGCCGTCACGCCCGGGCGCACCGCGTCGACGGCGGCGCGCTGCGCGTGCTGAAGCACCGCATAGCGCTCGGCGATCTCTGGAGCGGGTTCACCGATGCTGTAGGTGCGGGTGCAGTCGGAGTTGTAGCCGGGTTCGTACGAGCCGCCGATGTCGATGACGACGATGTCACCGATCTGCAGTTCGCGGTCCGAGTAGCCGTGGTGCGGGTCGGCGCCGTGCGGCCCGGAGCCGACGATGATGAACGCCACTTCCGAATGCCCCTCGGCCACAATGGCTTCCGCGATGTCGGCGGCGACGTCCGCCTCGGTGCGGCCGGGAGAAAGAAACTGCGGGACTCGGGCGTGCACTCGGTCGATGGCCGCGCCGGCCTTCCGCAGCGCGTCGATCTCGCACTCCTCCTTGACCATTCGCAACGTCCGCAGGACGTCGGTGGCCAGCACGGGCAGCGTGCCGAGCACGCCGGCCAACGGCAGCAGGTGCAGGGCCGGCATGGAATCGGTGACGGCGGTCGCCACCGGGACCGCGCCGAGAGCGGCGCTCACCAACCGATAGGGGTCGTCGCCATCGACCCAATCCCGCACCGTCACACCCAATTCGGTGATAGCCGAAGCCTGCAGCGACGCCAGCTCGAGTCGTGGCACCACGATCGTCGGCGCGCCGTCGACCGGCAACACCAGCGCCGTGAGCCGCTCGAACGTCTGGGCGCGGGAACCGACAAGGTAGCGCAAGTCGTATCCGGGCGTGATCACCAGGCCGGCAAGTCCCGCGTCCGCGGTGGCGGCGGCCGCCGCGGCCAGCCGCCGAGCGTAGACGTCGGCGTCGAAGCGGTCAGATTCCATGGCTGCCAGGCTAATGCCCGCTTGCCGCCGACCGGCGCGTGAGACCATAGCCGGCATGCCGCCACGCCGCCCACTGGTCTTGCTCGACGGCGCCAGCATGTGGTTCCGCTCCTACTATGGGGTGCCGTCTTCGATCACCGCCCCGGACGGCCGGCCCGTCAACGCGGTCCGCGGGTTCATCGATTCGATGGCGGTCGTGATCGGCCAGCAGCGGCCGCACCGGCTGGCCGTCTGCCTGGACTTGGATTGGCGACCGCAATTCCGAGTGGACCTCATCCCCTCGTACAAGGCGCATCGCGTCGCCGAGGCCGAACCCGCGGGTGAACCGGACGTCGAGGAGGTTCCCGACGACCTCACGCCGCAGGTTGACATGATCATGGAGCTGCTGGACGCGTTCGGGATCCCGGCGGCGGGCGCGGAGGGCTTCGAGGCCGACGACGTGCTCGGCACGCTCGCCGCGCAAGAACGCGCCGATCCGGTGGTGGTGGTCAGCGGTGACCGCGACCTGCTGCAGGTGGTGTCCGACGACCCCGTCCCGGTCCGGGTGCTCTACCTCGGCCGCGGGTTGTCCAAGGCGACGCTGTTCGGGCCGGCCGAAGTCGCCGACCAGTACGGGGTGCCGAAGGACCGCGCCGGCGCCGCGGCCGCCGAGCTGGCGCTGCTGCGCGGCGATCCCTCCGACGGCCTGCCGGGGGTCCCGGGCGTCGGCGAAAAAACCGCGGCGACGCTGCTCGCCCAACACCATTCGCTGGACGGGATCCTCGCCGCGGCTCAGGACCCGAAGTCGAAAATGGCCAAAGGGCTGCGTGGCAAGCTGCTCAAAGCCGCCGACTACATCGAGGCCGCCGCCCGGGTGGTCCGCGTCGCGACCGACGCGCCCGTGTCCCTGACGACACGCACCGACGAGCTGCCGCTGGTGGCCGCCCATCCCCGGCGCACCGCCACCCTGGCGTCCGAGCTAGGTGTCGGCTCGTCGATCGCGCGTCTGCAGAAGGCGCTGGACGCGCTGCCGTCGTGACCGGCTACTGCGGCCGGCCGACCTCGTAGGTGCCCTTGTTGTCCTGGAAGGTCACCGTCACATGCTTTTGCGCGCCGTCGATGCTGACGTCGCAGTCGAAGGTGGCGCCCTTCTTGACGGTCGGATCCTGGCCGTGGTTGCACTTGACGTTCTGGACGTTCTTGGCGCCGTAGCCGTTGGTCTCGTCGGTCAGGACCTGCTGCACGCCGGCTTGCGCCTTGTTGACGTCGAGCTTGGTCGTGACGAAGAACCCGGGCTGCCAGAACCCGAGGACCAGCACCACAGCGATCAGCAGCAGCGCGACGGCGCCGCCGATCCCGGCGATCAGCGTGGTGTTGCGCTTCTTCTTGGGCTGCTCGTAGCCCGGGTACTGCTGCGGGTATTGGCCCGGCTGGCCGTACTGGCCCGGCTGCGGGTACTGCCCGGGCTGCGGGTACTGGCCGGGCTGCGCGTATTGCCCTGGCGGGCCGTATTGAGGCGCCTGGCCGTACTGCCCCGGCTGCCCGTATTGCGGCGGCTGACCGTACTGCCCGGTTTGCCCGTACTCGGGCTGCTGCGGGTACTGCTGCGGATAGGCCTGCTCGGCCGGCTGCTGATACTGCGGGTATTCCGCGGGCGGCGTGTAGGCCGGCGCTTGCCAGGTCGCCTCGTGAGGCGGGTGCTCCTGCCACGGCGATGACGAGCCCACCTGGGTCGGCTCGGAAGAATGATCGCTACCTTGGGCGGGCGGTTGCCACTGCTGGTCCGATCCCTGCGGTCCGCTCATCGTTCTCCTCAGCCTCTTGGTGTCGTGCGCGAACTGTCGGCGTTCGCGATACGGCTCATACGGTAGCTCCGGCTCAGCCTACCCGGCGTCAACTGCGACGACGCCGCGCCGGATGTCGTTGATGGCCCGCTTGGCGGTGGCGCGCAACTCGGCGTCCGGGGCAGCGTTGCGCACCTGGTCCAACAGGTCGAGCACCTGACGGCACCACCGCACGAAGTCCCCCGCCAGCAGCGGCGACCCGGTGCCCGACGGGTCGGCGGCCGCGAGCGCCGCGGCCAGGTCACCGGATCGCGCCCAGCGATAGATGACGTTGACGAAGCCGTCGTCGGGCTCGCGGCTGGGGGCGATGCGATGCGTCTGTTCGTCGGCCCGCAGCGCCAGCGAGAGCCGCAGGGTCTGTTGCAGCGCTTTGCGGACCGGCTGGGTGGGCGCTTCCGTGGCGAACGCCGCGCGCAGGCCCTCGCTGCCGCGGGTCTCGTACAGCACCGACGAGACGACCGCCGCCAGTTCGGGCGGTTTGAGATCGGCCCAGGCCCCGGTGCGCAGGCACTCGGCGACCAACAGGTCGCTTTCGCTGTAGATGCGTGCCAGCAGCCGGCCGTCGTCGGTGACCCGCGGATCGGCGTCGCGCACCTCGATAAACCCGCGCTCGGTGAGCAGCCCGAGGATGCGGTCGAACGTCCGGGCGAGCGAATTGGTCGCGGTCGCGACCTTTTTCTCCAGCTGCGCGTTGTCGCGTTCGATCCGCAGGTAGCGCTCGGCCTGCCGGACGGCCTCCTCGAGACCGGGGCCGTTGTGCGACGGGTGCCGGCGCAGCTGCTCCCGCAGACCGGCCAGTTCGGGGTCGTGGAACCCGCCGTCGGCGTCGGTGCGGGCGCCGCGACGACCCGCGGGCACGGGCAGGCCGGCGGCCGCCGACCGCAGCGCCGACGCCAGATCGCGGCGGACGCGGGGTTGGCGGTGCTCCACGCGCTTCGGCAACGGCATGGAGCCGACCGGCGCGGTCGCGCCCGAATAGTCCGCCGACGAGATGCGGCCGGCCCACCGGTTTTCGGTGAGCACCAGCGGCCGGGGGTCGGTGCTGTCGCGCGCGGATTCGAGCACCACGGCCAGCCCGCCGCGCCGACCCTGGCTGATATTGATGATGTCCCCGCGCCGTAGCGCGGCCAACGCGTCGCTGGCGGCCTGCCGCCGGTGCAGCCGGGAGGCACGCGACTGCGCGCGTTCCATCTCGCTGATCCGCGCCCGCAGCCGGGCGTACTCCAGGATTGGCGCCTTCGGGCCGCCCAGCTCGGCGGCGATCTCGTCGAGTATCTTGGTGCCGCGCTCGATGCCGCGGACCAGCCCGACGACCGAGCGGTCGGCCTGGTACTGCGCGAACGACTGCTCCAGCAGACGGTGCGCCTGCTCGGGGCCCATCTGCTGCACCAGGTTGATCGTCATGTTGTACGACGGCGCGAAGGAGCTGCGCAGCGGGAAAGTGCGGGTCGAGGCGAGGCCCGCTACCGCGGGCGGTTCGGTGGTCTCCTCGTTGGGATTCCACAGCACCACGGCGTGGCCTTCGACGTCGATGCCGCGCCGCCCGGCGCGGCCGGTGAGCTGCGTGTACTCCCCCGGTGTCAGCGGCACGTGCTGCTCGCCGTTGAACTTGACGAGCCGCTCGAGCACCACCGTGCGCGCCGGCATGTTGATGCCGAGCGCCAGGGTTTCGGTGGCGAACACGGCGCGGACCAGGCCGGCGGTGAACAGCTCCTCGACCGTGTGCCGGAAGGCCGGCAGCATGCCGGCGTGATGCGCCGCCAACCCGCGCAGCAGACCCTCCCGCCACTCGTAGTAGCCGAGAACATCGAGGTCGGCGTCGGCGAGGTCGCCGCAGCGATGTTCGATCACCTCGGCGATCTGTGCGCGCTCCTCCTGGGTGGTGAGCTGCAGCGGCGAGCGCAGGCACTGCTGCACGGCCGCGTCGCAGCCCGCGCGGGAGAACACGAACGTGATGGCCGGCAACAACCCCTCGGCGTCCAGGGTGGCGATCACGTCGGGCCGCGGCGGGGGCCGGTAGAAGCGGGGTCGGCCCGCCCGCGGACCGCCGCGCCGGCGCGGCTGCCAGTCCGACATGCGGTCGGCCTCGCGCCGATGACTGATGTGGCGCACCAGGTCCGGATTGACGCGTGGTTCGTTGCCGGCGCGCGGTTCCTGCGGCGCCTCGGCGCTGCGGTAGTCGAACAGGTCGAAGAGCCGCTTGCCGACCAGCACGTGCTGCCACAGCGGCACGGGCCGGTGCTCGTCGACCACCACCGTCGTGTCGCCGCGCACCGTTTGGATCCAGCCGCCGAACTCCTCGGCGTTGCTCACCGTCGCCGACAAGCTGACCAGCCGCACCTCGTCGGGCAGGTGCAGGATCACCTCTTCCCACACCGGCCCACGCATCCGGTCGGCGAGGAAGTGCACCTCGTCCATCACCACAAACGAAAGGCCTTGCAGCGCCGAAGAATTCGCGTACAACATGTTGCGCAGCACTTCGGTGGTCATCACCACCACGGGCGCGTCGGCGTTGACCGACATGTCGCCGGTCAACAGGCCGATGCGGTCGCGGCCGTAGCGTGCGGTCAGGTCGGTGTGCTTCTGGTTGCTCAGCGCCTTGAGCGGGGTGGTGTAGAAACACTTGCCGCCGGCCGCCAGCGCCAGGTGCACGGCGAACTCGCCGACCACCGTCTTGCCGGCGCCGGTCGGCGCGCACACCAGCACGCCGTGGCCCCGTTCGAGCGCCGCGCAGGCCCGCTGCTGGAAGCCGTCGAGGCCGAAGGGCAGTTCCGCGGCGAACCGGGGCAGCTCGACCAGCGCCGTCGACTCCTGCGGCGCCGCCGGGTCAGGTGACATCGTCGTGCTGCCCGGCGCTGAACGACGGTTCCCGGATCGGCGTGGGCGCCTCGATGGCGGAGGCCTGGTCGTCGGGGATCGCGACCTCGGCGTCGCGCTTGGCCTTGCGCCGGTCGTGGAACCGGGCGATCTGGATGGCGAGCTCGAGCAGCACCGACAGGGCCACCCCGAGCGCGGTCATCGAGAAGGGGTCGGAGCCCGGCGTGAACACCGCAGCGAACACGAACATCGCGAAGATCAGGCCGCGCCGCCACGCCTTGAGCCGTTCGTAAGTCAGCACCCCGATCATGTTGAGCATCACGATCAGCAGCGGAAATTCGAAACTGACGCCGAACACCACCAGCAGGTTGATCAAGAACCCGAAGTACCGGTCGCCGGAGAGCGCGGTGACCTGCACGTCACTGCCGACGGTCAGCAGGAAGCCCAGCGCCTTGGACAGCACGAAGTAGGCCAACAGCGCGCCGCCGATGAACAGCACCGCGGCGGGGATGACGAAGCCAATCGCGAAGCGGCGTTCCTTCTGGTAGAGGCCGGGCGTGATGAAGGCCCACAGCTCGTAGAGCCACACCGGGCAGGCCAGCACGATGCCGGCGGTCATACCGACCTTGAGCCGCAACATGAACTGGTCGAACGGCGCGGTGGCCAGCAGGCGGCACTGGCCGTCGGCGCTGATGTCCGCGCGGGCCGACTGCGGCAGGGCGCAGTAGGGGTGGCGCAACCATTCGCCGAGGCTTTCCAACCCGAAGAGCCCGTGGCCGTACCAGACGAAGCCGAAGATCGTGGTGAGCAGGATCGCGGCCAGGGAGATCAGCAGGCGGGTGCGCAGCTCGGTCAGGTGATCGACCAGCGACATCGTCGCATCGGGGTTGGTGCGGCTGCGCCGGTTGCGCGGATTGAGGCGCTTCAGCAGGCCGGCAGTGCGCGCTGAAACCTTGAATGCTTTCACGAAGCTCGGTCAGGCTCGGTCAGGGGCGCTCGGGCACCGCGGCGGCGACGGGCCTAGGCCGGGCGTGCTTCGCTGTGGCCCTGCTCGGTGCCCGCGGGAGCGTCAACTCGGTGCGACTGCACGGGAGTGGGGTTGGCCGCCGGCGGGGCGGCGTTGTTCTCCAACGCCGACGAGTCGGCCTTGCCCTCGCTCTGCATCTCGCGGAGCTCGGACTTGAAGATTCGCATCGACTTGCCCAACGAACGCGCTGCGTCCGGGAGCTTCTTGGCACCGAACAGCAGGATCACCACGATAGCGAGGATCGCCCAGTGCCACGGACTAAGACTGCCCACTTTGATTACCTCCAGACGTCCACCCGATGCTACCGCAGCGAGGCGCGCTGCCGGTGGGTCCGCGCCGCGACGCGGCCGTGCGTGCGGCGGACCGGTCAGGGAACGGCAGCCCGGTAGGCCTGCAGGGCGGCCGCCGCGGCGTCGCGCACCCGCTGCGCCAGCGCTCGCGGTTCCAGCACCTCGACGCCGTCGCCCAGGCCCAGCACCAGCCGGGTCATCCAGTCCTCGGAGGCGTACGTCATCACTGCCTCACAGGAGCCGTCCGGCAATTCGCGAACGTCGCGCATGGGGTAGTACTCGAGCATCCACGACGCCGACGGCGCGAGCCGCAACCGGGCGGACGGCAGCGAGGGATCGCCGTCGAACAGCGAGGTGTCCGGCGGAGCCTGCAGCGCGGGCGCGGGCGGGGCCGCCGGCTCGTCGAGCTCGGTGGCGTCGACGATGCGGTCGAAGCGGAACAACCGCACCCCGTCGGCCTCGCGCGACCAGGCCTCCAGGTAACTGTGACCGCCGACCAACAACACCCGGATGGGGTCGACGACGCGGCTGGTCAGCGTGTCGTGGGAGGCGGAGTAATAGTCGATGGACAGCGCTCGCCGGGACTGCACCGCGGTGCGCACCGCGGCGGCGGCCCGCGTCTCGGCCGGCGCGGGCTCCTGCACGGCGGTCACCGACGCGGTGAGATCGTGGCCGACGGAGCCGGCGGCGGCCTCGATCTTGGCGATCGCGTTGCGTGCGGCCTCGGGGTCGACGACGCCCGGGATGTCGGCGAGCGCCCGCAGCGCCACCAGCAGGCCGGTGGCCTCCGGGGAGGTGAGCTTGAGCGGCCGGTCGATCCCGGCGGAGAAGGTCACCTCGATGGTGTCCCCGGAGAACTGGAAGTCGATGAGGTCACCGGGATAGTAGCCGGGCAGGCCGCACATCCACAGCTGGTTAAGGTCCTCTTCGAGTTGCTTGTCCGAGACGCCGAGGTCCGCCGCGGCCTTGGCGCGGGTGACCTTCGGGTTGGCCTGGAAGTACGGGACCATGTTGAGCAGCCGGACCAGGCGGGTGGACACCGGCGTCATGAGACGCTCCCGGCGTGTGCGCGCAGCCGGCCCAGCACGTCCTCGCGCAGGGACGCCGGCTCCAGCACGACGGCGTCGGCGCCGTACCCGGCGATGTCACGCGCCAGCTGGTCGGCGGATCGGATGTCGAGCTCGATGACGTCGCCGTCGCGGTCGTTCAGTCGCCGGGGCCCGGCTGAGGAGCCGGCGCGGCGCAACGCCGTCGCCCGACCGTCGGCGACCCAGACCCGCGCCTGCCCGCCCGCCGTCGACGCGGCCATTTCGGTGAGCGTCTGGGCGACGATTCTGCGCAGGTCGACGCCGTCCGGGACGGCGACCGCGCCGGGTGGACCGATGGGCGCGACGTCGGGCCCGATGCGCGAGAGCCGGAAGGTGCGGGTGGCGTCGCGGTCGCGGTCGTGGCCCACCAGGTACCAGCGGCCCTTCTCGGTGACCACACCCCAGGGCTCGACGGTGCGGGTGGCGTAGGGCTCGGCCCGGGACGGCCGGTGGGCGAATTGCACGGCTTGGCGGGCGTCGATGGCGGCCAGCAGCACGCCGAGCACATCCTCCGAGCCGCGCAGCCCGGGCAGCCCGGGTGGCGACGCGATGGCCACCGGCGCGTCCGGGTCGACGTCGACGCCGGCGGCCCGCAGTTTGAGCAGTGCCCCCTGCGTCGCGGTGATCAGCTCGGGCGATTCCCACAGCTGCGTCGCGACCGCCACCGCGGCCGCCTCGTCGGCGGTCAGCTCGACGACGGGTAGGGAGTACGCGTCGCGGTTGATGCGGTAGCCCTCGGTGGGATCCCACGCCGACGCGCGGCCCACCTCGAGCGGGATGCCCAGGTCGCGCAACTCGTTCTTGTCCCGCTCGAACATCCGCGAGAACGCCTCCACGCTGGGGCTGTCCGAATAGCCGGCCACGCTGGACCGGATTTTCTCCGCACTGATGTAACCGCGGGTGGACAACAGGGCGATGACGAGATTGACCAGCCGCTCGACTTTGGAGGTCGCCATTTGCTCCAGATTAGATGGCGCCCGAGCGGCGCGCGCACCGACTCGCTAACGCCCCACAGGTCACATGCGTCGCAGTTTTGAGGGACACAGGCGGTTCTGGAGAGCGCTAGCGCGGGCGCTATCGCATTTGCGATTCGCCCATGCCGACCTCGGCGATGCTGGTGTGACCGATGGGACGAACGGCGCGCTACATGCTGGCGATGAGCCGCTTCACGCGCTCGTCGACCGCCCGGAACGGGTCCTTGCACAGCACGGTGCGCTGCGCCTGGTCGTTGAGCTTGAGATGCACCCAGTCGACGGTGAAGTCGCGGCCGGCGGCCTGGGCGGCGCTGATGAACTCTCCGCGTAGCCGGGCGCGTGTGGTCTGCGGCGGCTGGTCGACGGCCTCGGCGATGTCCTCGTCGGTGGTGACGCGCGCGGCCAACCCCTTGCGCTGCAGCAGGTCGAACACGCCCCGGCCGCGCTTGATGTCGTGATACGCCAGGTCCAACTGCGCGATCTTCGGATCAGACAGCTCCATGTTGTAGCGGTCCTGGTAGCGCTGGAAGAGCTTGCGCTTGATCACCCAGTCGATCTCGGTGTCGACCTTGGCGAAGTCCTGGCTCTCGACGGCGTCGAGTTGGCGGCCCCACAGATCGACGACCTGCTCGACCTGGGCGTTCGGCTCGCGGGTCTGCAGGTGTTCGACGGCGCGGCTGTAGTACTCCCGCTGGATGTCCAGCGCGGTGGCCTGCCGGCCGCCCGCCAGCCGCACGGGCCGCCGCCCGGTGGTGTCGTGGCTGACCTCGCGGATGGCGCGGATCGGGTTGTCGAGCGAGAAATCGCGGAACGGGACCCCGGCCTCGATCATCTCCAAGACCAGCGCCGCGGTGCCGACCTTGAGCATGGTCGTGGTCTCACACATGTTGGAGTCGCCGACGATCACGTGCAGCCGGCGATATTTTTCGGCGTCGGCGTGCGGCTCGTCGCGGGTGTTGATGATGGGCCGGCTGCGGGTGGTCGCCGACGAGACCCCCTCCCAGATGTGCTCGGCGCGCTGCGACAGGCAGAACGTCGCGGCCTTGGGGGTCTGCAGCACCTTGCCGGCACCACAGATCAGCTGGCGGGTGACCAGGAAGGGCAGCAGCACGTCGGAGATGCGGGAGAATTCGCCGGCGCGCACGATCAGGTAATTCTCGTGGCAGCCGTAAGAGTTGCCCGCCGAGTCGGTGTTGTTCTTGAACAGATAGATGTCGCCACCGATGCCCTCGTCCGCGAGCCGCTGCTCGGCGTCGACGAGAAGGTCTTCCAGCACCCATTCGCCGGCTCGGTCGTGGGTGACCAACTGGACGAGGCTGTCGCATTCGGCCGTGGCGTACTCCGGGTGGCTGCCGACGTCGAGATAAAGCCGAGCGCCATTGCGCAGGAACACATTGGAGCTGCGGCCCCAGGACACGACGCGGCGGAACAGGTACCGAGCCACCTCGTCCGGGCTCAGCCGTCGGTGGCCGTGGAATGTGCAGGTGACCCCGAACTCGGTCTCGATGCCCATGATTCGCCGCTGCACACAATCGAGCGTACTTGTTGTGCGACCGCATGGGTGCTCAAGCCGCGATTACGGCCCGACAACTTCCGACGCTCCCCCGCACCGTCGCGCTGCACACGAACCTGGAAAACCGCCCCGACGAACCTGTGACTTACCTGAAAACGCAGTCCCCTCGGTGGGTGAATTGTAACTGACCGTATTCGGAACTCGCCGTCAACAAAGCGTAAGGAATCGACGGTCACGTTAAGAACAAAAGCTCATCGTTAACAATTAATCACTTTCGCGTGGACGGCCCTCGCTCGGTTGCACGCGGACGAACCTGGTCGCTATATACATTCCATCACCGCAATCGAAGCCGTCGACGCTGGGCGCCGAACGTCGACGTTCGCCAGACGCCGCCCTCCGTCCCGACTACCAGGCCACTTCGAGCAGAACGCTTCCAGAATGGACTTGAATGCAAGATAACAATGCTTTTGCTGAAAATTCGCTTTTAGCGAGTTCAGTCCAATTGAAATGCCATTTACATCGATTTGCCATAAAACTTAAGGGGAAATGATGCCGCTCGGCAGCGTTTTACAGGCACTGATCGTCTTGGCCGTCGTCTTGGTCGGCTCGGTACTGGTCGGCCACGTGTTTCGCCGAATCAAACAACCCGCGGTTGTCGGCGTCATCTTCTTCGGACTTTTGATGGGCACGCTGCTGGCCGTGTGCCCGCCCTCGCTGAAGCCGGTGCTGACCTCGGCGACCTCGAAATCTCTGATCGAGGCGGTCGGCGAGGCAGGTCTGCTCCTGCTGATGTTTATGGTGGGCGTCGAGTTGCGCTCGTACAGCTCCAACGGTGCGCGGTCGTCCTACTGGCAGCTGGTGCCCTGCCTGGCGATCCCGATCGTCGTGTGCGCCGCCGCAGCGTGGCCGTTCGCGCACCGTCTCGTCGGCCCCGACCACAACCCGCTTCACGTCTGGTTGTTCGTGGGTGTGGCTTTGAGCGTGACGGCCGTTCCCGTCCTGGTGCTCCTGGTTCGGGATCTGGGTGTCCCGGCGCCGGTGCCCGAGGTCGCGCTGCGCATCGCCGTCGCGACGGACGCGACGGCGTGGGCGTTGGTTACGGCGTTGATCGTGGTGACCACCGACCTGAGCGCGGTCTCCGTGCCGGCGGTCTGCGTGGGCGTCGCGATGCTGATGGCCGTGGTGTTGGTGCTGCCTCGACTCATTCGGCGGTGGTTTAGGACGGACATCCACGCCGCCCCCTTCGTGGTGGCCATCCTGGCTTATGTCCTGGTCGGCGGCGCAGCCACGCAGGTCCTCGGCGTCCATCCGGCCATCGGCGCGGTGATCGCCGGCCTGTCCTTTCCCACCGGGATCGCCAGCGAGAAGGCGCATCACGCCCTGGGCGCGGTCGCCGACGTGTTAATTCCCGCGTTCTTCGTGTCGAGTGCGCTCTCGGTGCCGCTGCAGACCCTCGCGGACCTGTGCCGGTGGAGCGGTCTGCTGTGCCTGCTGTGCCTGACCGTCGCGGCGTTCGGATCGAAGATCGCCGTGGGTTGGCTCGCCGGCAAGATGCAGCGCTGGCCGCATCAAACGTCCGCCGAATTGGGCGTCCTGCTCAATTGTCGCGGCGTCACCGAACTCGCCATTGCGACGGTCGGGCTGCAATCGCACCTGATCGGCCCGTACGCCTTCGCGATGTTGTGCGCGCTCGCCATTATCACCACCGCGGTGACCGCCCCGCTGTATCGCGCCATCTCCAGGGTCGCCGCGGTCCGCGTGGCACCGGCACCCATGCCACAGGCAACGGCCGCCTGAGCGGCCACCAGCATCCGCAGGAGATAAGCAGTGACTCAACCAGGGGCCAAAGAGAAGCCGCGCCCGAATCCACGGCTGCTGCCGATCCGCAAGCGAATTCCCCGGTCCGGTGGGCCACCGCCGCGGACCTCCCAGACAGCGTGGAAATTCCCCGAGGACCGCGCACCGTCCCAGGGCCGCCGCCGGCGGTGGTGGCCGCGCACGCGCTTCGGTGTCATCGCCCTGCTGGGAGCGGTCGCTTGCGCGATGCTCACATCGCTGGTGCTTTACGTCGACGACGCCGCCGCACAGAGGATTTCGGTGCACGGACTGCCCGCCGCCGGCGGGACGACGGTCACCCTGAATGTGGTGAGCATCGGCAGCAGTTACAGCGAACTCGTCGGCGATCTCGTCGTCCGGCCCGGACCCGACCTACTGGATCCGGCCACCGACGGGCTCAAACAGGATTTGACCGTGGCGGTCACGTCCACGACGACGCCGATCAGGCGCACCTGGTCCAAGGGCATGCTGCCGGGCGTCTTCCCGGTTCCGCTCACCTTGGCCCGCGACGTCGAGCGCTGGCCATTCGACAGCTACTACACCGGCCCCATCACGGTGGAACTGTTCAGTGGCACCGGACAACCGCCGGAGCGCGCCGACGTGGCCTTCGTCAACCGACTGACCGGCTGGAAGTTCAATGTCAACCGGGTGAGCACCGCAAACCGGTTGGCGCCCTACGAGATCGAACTTCAGCGGTCCGCAAGCACCATGCTGTTCGCGATCGTCATCCTGTGCATCTTCGTCGCGATCGCGGCCGTCGGCCTGTTCGTGGCGATAAAAACCCTCCGCGATCCACGGCGCTTCCAATCGCCGTTGACCACCTGGTACGCGGCGATGCTGTTCGCCGTGGTGCCGCTTCGCAACGCGCTCCCGGGGTCACCGGCGTTCGGCAGCTGGATCGACCTGACGATCGTCTTGTGGGTGCTGGTCGCGTTGGTCGTGTCGATGCTGCTCTACATCGCGGCGTGGTGGCAGGCGACCAACGCGAAAACGTGAGCGGGTCGCCGCCGCCCGCCCCAACCGGTCAGTCGGTCTCCTGCAGCAGGCCCTCGAGCGTCTGGCGGTTGATCCGCCTGAACGCGCGGCGCGGCCGGTTGACATCGAGGATCGCGATCTCGAGGCTGGCGACGTCGAGGCTGGACTGGTCGCCATTCGAGCCGCTCTCCGCGCTGCCGGCCCGCAACGCCTTGACCGCGATGCGGGTGGCGTCACGCAGGTCGGCGTTCTCGGTGTAGGAGTCCTTGAGCGCCGTGGTGATCGGCTCGGTGGTGCCGCCCATCACGACGAAGTGCGGCTCGTCGGCGATCGACCCGTCGTAGGTGATGCGGTAGAGCTCGGGCGGCTTTGACTCGCCGTAGTGTGCGACCTCCGCCACGCACAGCTCCACCTCGTAGGGCTTGGCCTGCTCGGTGAAGATGGTGCCCAGGGTCTGCGCGTAGACATTGGCCAGCTGGCGGCCGGTCACGTCGCGCCGGTCGTAGGCATACCCGCGGGTGTCGGCGAACTGGATGCCGCCGCGGCGCAGGTTGTCGAACTCGTTGAACTTGCCCGCGGCCGCAAAGCCCACCCGGTCGTAGAGCTCGCTGATCTTCTGCAGGGACCGCGACGGGTTCTCCGCCACGAACAGCACGCCTCCGGCATAGGCCAACGCGACCACGCTTTTGCCGCGGGCGATGCCCTTGCGCGCGAGCTCGCTGCGCTCGCGCATCGCCTGCTCGGGCGAGATGAAGTACGGGAAGCTCACTTCTCACCACCGTCCGGCCCGAAAGTGTCAGCGCGCGACCGGCTTTGGATGACCTCGCGGGCCAGCTCGGCGATCCGGCTCTCCGGGACCTCCACGGCGCCCTCGGCGCCGATGGACACGGCCGTCGGGTAGATCCCGCGAACCAGGTCCGGTCCGCCGGTGGCGGAGTCGTCGTCGGCCGCGTCGTAGAGCGCCTCCACGGCGACCCGCACGGCGGAATCGGAGTCGGTCACCTGCGAGTACAGCTTCTTGATCGACGACTTGGCGAACAGCGACCCCGAGCCCACCGACTGATAGCCCTCTTCCTCCAGGTTCCAGCCGCCGGCCGCGTCGAATGACACGATCCGGCCGGCGCTTTCGGGGTCGGGCGCGTCGATGTCGTAGCCCGCGAGCAGCGGCAGCGCCACCAGACCCTGCATGGCGGCGGCCAGGTTGCCGCGCACCATGATCGCCAACCGGTTCACTTTGCCGGCGAACGTCAGCGGCACGCCTTCGAGCTTCTCGTAGTGTTCGAGTTCGACTGCATAGAGCCGGGCGAACTCGACGGCGATCGCCGCGGTTCCGGCGATCCCCGTGGCGGTGTAGTCGTCGGTGACGTACACCTTTTTGACGTCCCGCCCGGCGATCATGTTGCCCTGCGTCGAACGCCGGTCCCCGGCGATGACGACCCCGCCGGGGAACTTCAGCGCGACGATGGTGGTGCCGTGCGGCAGGTTCGCGCCGGCGCCCGGCTGCGCGTCACCGTTGAGGTTCGCCGGCAGCAACTGCGGAGCCTGACGGCTCAGGAAGTCGGCGAACGACGAGAGGTCTACAGCGGGGCCCGGGGACAGGGCCGAGCCCGGAAGTGCGAAGTTAGAGGACAGGCGATCGGAGAAAGGCCAGGTCACTGTCCGCCCTTTTGGACGTATGCCCGGACGAAGTCTTCCGCGTTCTCCTCGAGGACGTCGTCGATCTCGTCCAGCAGATCGTCGGTCTCCTCAGTAAGCTTTTCACGGCGCTCCTGACCCGCGGCCGTGCTGCTGGTGACGTCATCCTCGTCACCGCCACCACCGCCACGCTTGGTCTGCTCTTGAGCCATCGCCGCCTCCTGCGTTATCTGGGCCTGTGTAACAGCCGCGCCACACTGCCCGCTGGTCTTTCCCTAGCCTACCGGGCAACCCCGACGTTCCCCCGGCTAACCGGCACTTAGCTGGTCAGCTGTTCCACCAGCGCGGCGGCGCTGTCCACCGAGTCCAACAGCGCGCCGACGTGCGCCTTGCTGCCCCGCAGCGGCTCGAGCGTGGGAATCCGGACCAGCGAATCGCCGCCCAGGTCGAAGATCACCGAGTCCCAACTGGCCGCGGCGATGTCGGCGCCGAAGCGGCGCAGGCACTCCCCGCGGAAGTAGGCGCGCGTGTCCGTCGGCGGCTTGTCGACCGCTTCGAGGACCTGGTGCTCGGTCACCAGCCGCTTCATCGAGCCGCGCGCGACCAGCCGGTTGTACAGCCCTTTGTCCAGCCGGACGTCGGAGTACTGCAGGTCGACCAGGTGCAGCCGGGGCGCCGACCAGCTCAGGTTCTCCCGCTGCCGGAAGCCCTCGAGCAGCCGCAGCTTGGCCGGCCAGTCCAGCAGCTCCGCGCATTCCATCGGGTCCCGCTCGAGCAGGTCGAGCACGTGCGCCCACGTTTCGACGACGTGCGACGCGCGCGGGTCGGGATCGCGACTGTCGACCAGCTTCGCCACCCGGTCCAGGTAAATCCGTTGCAGCGCAAGGCCTGTCAACTCACGCCCGTCGGAGAGCGCCACCGCGGTCCGCAGCGACGGGTCGCGACTGATCGCGTGGACGGCGTGCACCGGCCGCGCCAGCGCGAGATCGGCCAGGTCGATGCCGTGCGCCGGGCCCTCCTCGATCAAGTCCAGAACCAGCGCCGTCGTGCCCAGCTTCAGGTAGGTCGACGTCTCGGCGAGGTTGGCGTCGCCGATGATCACGTGCAACCGGCGGTAGCGGTCGGCGTCGGCGTGCGGCTCGTCGCGGGTGTTGATGATGCCGCGCTTGAGGGTGGTCTCCAGCCCCACCTCGACCTCGATGTAGTCGGAGCGCTGCGACAGCTGGAAGCCCGGCTCGTCGCCCGACGGGCCGATGCCGACGCGACCGGACCCGGTGACCACCTGGCGGGACACGAAGAACGGGGTGAGACCCGCGATGATCGAGGAGAACGGCGTCTGCCGAGACATCAAGTAGTTCTCGTGCGACCCGTAGGAAGCGCCCTTGCCGTCGACGTTGTTCTTGTACAGCTGCAGCTTGGCGGCCCCCGGCACGCTCGCGACGTGCCGCGCGGCGGCCTCCATGACCCGTTCGCCGGCCTTGTCCCAGATCACCGCGTCCAGCGGGTCGGTGCACTCCGGGGCGGAATACTCGGGGTGCGCATGGTCGACGTAGAGCCGGGCGCCGTTGGTGAGGATCATGTTCGCGGCGCCCACCTCGTCGGCGTCGACCACCGGCGGCGGGCCGGCCGAGCGGCTCAGGTCGAAACCGCGGGCGTCGCGCAGCGGCGACTCCACCTCGTAGTCCCACCGGGTGCGCTTGGCGCGCTGAATCCCGGCGGCGGCCGCATAGGCCAACACCGCCTGAGTCGAAGTGAGGATCGGGTTGGCGGTCGGGTCGGACGGCGACGAGATGCCGTACTCGACCTCCGTCCCGATAATCCGTTGCATGCGACCAGCGTAGGCCGAGCGACGAGCAGCCCTCGCGCAGGGTGAAACGGCCGGCCAGCGGTCGCCACGCCGCTAGGGTGACCGGGTGGACGCAACTCGGCGCCGCGCGCCGGACCGTCAGCGCGCGGCCGCCGCCGAACAGTGGTTCTTGGCGCGGGGTCTGCCGTCGGTGCTCACCCCGAGCGGGCGGTGGCGCCGATTGTGGCCGCGGTGCGCCCCCGTGCTGTCGGCGTGGGCCGCGGTCGAGGCGTGCCTGCTGGGCGTTTTCCTCGTCAGTGACGGCAACGATGTCTTCATCGAGAACACGCCGACGACGACGCAGTGGGTGATCTTGGCGTTGCTGGTCGCGGCGCTTCCGATGGCGGCCCTGACCGGCTGGCTGGTGTCGCGGGTGTCGGGCGGGCGCACCCGGGCGGTCGCCGCCACCGCGGCGGTCGGCTGCGCCGTCGGGTGCGGCCTGATCGAGTCCGGACCGCTACCGCTGCTGCGACACGCGGTGATCGTCGCCGCGGTGCTGCTCATGGCCGGCTGCGGCGTCGGGTCGGTGCTCGCGTGGGCGGTGCGCATGACGATCGAGCACCTGTCGACGGTCGGCACGCTGGCGGTCCGCGCACTGCCGATCGTGTTGCTGACCGCGTTAGTGTTCTTCAACACCTACGTCTGGCTGATGGCGGCCAACATCGGCGGCGAAAGACTGGCTCTGGCAATCGTTTTCCTGCTGGGCATCGCCAGCGCGTTCGTCGTGTCCAAGACGGTCGAACGGGTCAGGCCGCTGCTCAGGGCACCCGCGGCGCCACCGGAAGACAGCGTCGACCTCGACGGCACGCCGTTCGCGGCGATGCCCGATACTCGCGGCGCCGCACCGCTGCGGCGGGTGGAGCGGCTGAACGTGGTGTTTCTGCTGGCCACCTCGCAGCTGATCGAGATCGTGGTGGTGGCCGCCGTCGGCGCGACCATGTATCTCATCCTCGGGCTGATCATTCTGACGCCGCCGCTGCTCAAGGAATGGACGCACACCGGCTCCACCACCTCCACGGTGTTCGGCCTGACCTTTCCCGCGCCCGATTCGCTGATCCACATGTGCTTGTTTCTGGGCGCGCTGACGTTCATGTACATCAGCGCCCGCGCGGTCGACGACGCCGAATACCGCGCGATGTTCCTGGACCCGCTGCTCGCGGACCTGCGCGTCGCGCTGGCGGCGCGTACTCGCTACCGCCAGGCGACCGTTGCTGTTGACGGCGCCGATACCAGTGACTAACTTCACCCTGTGTCCGCCCCCGAGCCCGACCGTGCACCCGCATTCGGCAGCGCTCCCCGCGCGGCCGCCGAGCAGCCACCCGATCTGTGCGGGAAGCGTTACGGCGAAGTCCTTCTCGTGACGCCCGGCGAGGCGGGGCCGCAGGCCAACGTCTACAACAGCTTCCCGCTCAACGACTGTCCCGCCGAACTGTGGTCGGCGTTGGACGCGCACGCCATCGCCGCGGAGCACGGCGCGGCCGCGGCGCTGCTCAACGGGCCGCGCTACTGGCTGATGAACGCGATCGAGAAGGAGACGCGGGGTCCGCGGATCACCAAGAACTTCGGCGGTATCGAGATGATCCTGCAGGCAACGGTGTTGCTGTCGTCGATGAATCCCGCGCCCTACCTGGCCAACAACGTCAACCGCCACACGGTCTTCGTGTTCAACGCCGGCCAGGAGATCTACGAGCTGATCGACCCCCGGGGCAGGCACTGGGTGATGCAGACGTGGAGTCAGGTCGCCGACCCGAACCTGTCCCGCCGCGACCTCCCCGGCCTGGCCGACCGGCTGGAGTTACCGGCCGGCTGGACCTATCAACCGCGGGTGCTCACCGACGAGCTGCGGGTGGACACCAGGACGCAGGCCGCCGAGGTGTTGCAGGACAACCTCACCAACAGCTATTCGCTGGTGAGCTGAGCCCGAAACTCAAGCCCCGCACACCGTGGTGGGCGGGGCTTGAGCCGTGCGACTGCCTACAGGTACTGACCCAGGTTGGACTCGGTGTCGATGGCCCGCGAGGCGCTCGAGGACTTGCCGGTGACCAGGGTGCGGATGTAGACGATCCGCTCGCCCTTCTTGCCCGAGATCCGCGCCCAGTCGTCGGGGTTGGTGGTGTTGGGCAGGTCCTCGTTCTCGGCGAATTCGTCGACGATCGAGTCCAGCAGGTGCTGGATGCGTAGACCGGGCTGACCGGTCTCCAGCACCGACTTGATCGCGTTCTTCTTCGCCCGGTCGACGACGTTTTGGATCATGGCCCCGGAGTTGAAGTCCTTGAAATACATGACTTCCTTGTCACCGTTGGCGTAGGTGACCTCCAGGAACCGGTTGTCGTCGATCTCGGCGTACATCCGCTCGACGACCTTCTCGATCATCGCCCTGATGCAGGCCGAGCGGTCGCCGCCGAACTCGGCGAGATCGTCGGCGTGCACGGGCAGCGTGTCGGTCAGGTACTTCGAGAAAATGTCTTGCGCCGCTTCGGCATCCGGGCGCTCAATCTTGATCTTCACGTCGAGACGTCCGGGCCGCAGGATGGCGGGGTCGATCATGTCCTCGCGGTTGGAGGCGCCGATCACGATGACGTTCTCCAGACCCTCGACGCCGTCGATCTCGCTGAGCAGCTGCGGGACGACCGTCGTCTCGACGTCCGACGACACACCGGTGCCGCGGGTCCGGAAGATCGAGTCCATCTCGTCGAAGAACACGATCACCGGGGTGCCTTCTGAGGCCTTCTCGCGGGCACGCTGGAAGATCAGCCGGATGTGCCGCTCGGTCTCGCCGACGAACTTGTTGAGCAGCTCGGGGCCCTTGATGTTGAGGAAGTAAGACTTCGCTTCCCGGGCGTCGTCGCCACGCACCTCGGCCATCTTCTTGGCCAACGAGTTCGCGACCGCCTTGGCGATGAGCGTCTTTCCGCAACCGGGAGGGCCGTACAGCAGCACGCCTTTCGGCGGACGCAGCGCGTACTCGCGGTACAGCTCCTTGTGCAGGAACGGCAGCTCGACGGCGTCGCGGATCTGCTCGATCTGGCGGGTCAGGCCACCGATGTCGAGGTAGCTGACGTCCGGCACTTCCTCCAGGACGAGGTCCTCGACCTCGGCCTTGGGGATGCGCTCAAAGGCGTAACCGGCCTTGGTGTCCACCAGCAGGGAGTCGCCGGGCCGCAGCTTGCGCGGCCGGGTGTCGTCGTTGAGCCCGTCGGGGATGCTTTCGGGCAGGTTCTCCGCGACCAGCGGCTCGGCGAGCCACACGATGCGCTCCTCGTCGGCGTGGCCGACCACCAAGGCGCGGTGCCCGTCCGCCAACAGTTCACGCAGCGTGGAGATTTCGCCCACCGACTCGTACGTGCCGGCCTCCACCACGGTGAGGGCCTCGTTGAGCCGCACCGTCTGACCCTTGCGCAGCAGCGAGACGTCGATGTTCGGCGAGCACGTCAGGCGCATCTTGCGTCCGGACGTGAACACGTCGACGGTGTCGTCCTCGTGCGAACCGAGCAGCACGCCGTAGCCGCTGGGCGGCTGCCCCAGCCGGTCGACCTCCTCGCGCAGGGCGAGGAGTTGCTGGCGGGCCTCTTTGAGGGTCTCCATCAACTTCGAGTTGCGGGAGGCCAGCGAGTCGATGCGCGCCTCGAGCTGATGCACATCGCGAGCGGAGCGGGCGCCACCATGCGCACCGGCCGCGTGCTCGAGTTGCTCGCGCAGCAGCGCTGCTTCGCGACGCAGTTGTTCCAACTCGGCAGCATCGCCGCTGGACATGTTCGACTCGCTAGGGGTCCCGAATGCTTCAGAACGCTCTGAGCTACCCATCTTGCGCTCCTTTCCCACACCGAATTGGTGCGGCGGATACTTCAAAGCTACCGGCGATTGCCGAATGATGTGCGGAGTCAATTACCCACGAAAAGTTAAGATTTTCGTCTCCCTGGTAATCTCGGCCACTAATCGCGTTGATCCAAAGGGCCTCGGAAGGTGCCAGAGTGACCGGAAAAAGCCTCGCCACGGCTCCGGCCCATGGCCTGTCCGCCGAGGCGGCCGGCGCCGGTGTGAACTCACTTGCACCCGCCGGCAGCACCTGCCCCGCACCCGCCGAATCGCCGCGCGCGCCGGGAGTAACCCGCGGCGCTCCGCCCGGCTGACCCACTGGATGCACCGACACCTCTCTCTAGCTCTTGCCGCCACCGCCGCCGTGGCGGCCGTCGGACTCGCGGCGTGTTCTAGTCACCATAAGGACAGGGCTGCACCCCCCGCCTCCGTGGTGCCCCCGGTCACCTCCGGTCAGTTCACCGCGGCGCCGACCGCGCCCCCGCCAGCGCCGGAAGCGCTGACCGAGGTCCTCGGCCGACTCGCCGACCCGAGCATTCCCGGTAGCAGCAAGGTCAACCTCGTCGAGGGCGCGACGCCGGAAAGCGCCGGCTCGTTGGACAAGTTCACCAACGCGCTACGCGACAACGGCTACCTGCCCATGACGTTCACCGCGAACGATGTGGGGTGGTCGGACAAGAACCCGGCGGACGTGAAAGCGACCATCGTCGTCCACACCGCGCAGGCCAACAACGCGAACTTCACCTTCCCGATGCTGTTCACGCCGTTCCAGGGCGGCTGGCAGCTGTCGCGGCAGACCGCGGAAACGCTGTTGTCCCTGGGCCAGTCCCCCCCCGCGAACCCGTCTCCGCCGCCGCCACGCTGAACTTTCGGCGCAGCTCGGCCACGACCGGCCGCACGACCGGTATCTTTTCGG
>NZ_LZJC01000162.1 GCF_001666755.1 Mycobacterium sp. E1214
CGGCGGTGCCGGGCGCAGGCCGCCGCCGACCGTCACGCCGGCCAGCAGCGCGGCAACCACCCAGCCACGTGACGCGTTGGTCATCGATTCTCCAGTCAAGAGAGTTAGCTGGCGTCAAGCGGTGCTAACCATACCCGAGCGGAGTCGTCACGGCACTAGCAATGTGAAATCGGTTTGGGCGGCGCCCGCGGCCGTGCGCGGCTGGCCGGCCCGCTTCGGCTGCGAGCCGTTGTCGCGGCCGCCCCGAGGCGGGGTCGGCGCGCCGGCAAAATCGCAGGACGAGCGCCTGCGGTAAATCGGCGACGACGGGCCTGCCCGCACCGCGGCACCGACGCGGGGTGCGCCGCGACGAGTGGCCCGGCACGGCGGTCGGGCTCCGGTGCCGCCGCTGCGGGCGGTGCCATCGGCACGCCCCGCCAAGGGTCGGAATGCCGCCGTGCGGCGTTTGCCGAGGCGCCCACCGGCCGCGGGCGAGCGCGTCGGGGCCCCACCGGGCTGGCCGGCGGCGCGGCAGCTGAGCGAGTATGGGTCGGTGATGACCAACGCGTCACGTGGCTGGGTGGTTGCCGCGCTGCTGGCCGGCGTGACGGTCGGCCCCGGCCTCGCGCCCGGCACCGCCGCCCGGATACCCCCCGCAGCAACCCGCCGGGCAGGCGCCGAACAACTACCTGGTGTGGTCCATCCTGGCGACGATCTTCTGCTGCTTGCCCTTCGGCATCGTGGCCATCGTCAAGTCCAGCCAGGTCAACGGTCTGTGGGCACAGGGCAATTACCCCGGGGCGCAGGCCGCCGCCGACAGCGCCAAGAAGTGGGTGATCTGGTCGGTCGTCGCGGGCGTCATCGTGGCCATCATCTACGGCGTCCTGATCGCGGCGGGCGCACTCAACACGGACACCAACGCGGCGCTCGCCGCCATGGTCTGAGCCCGGTCGCAATCATGGTGACCCACCCAGGGTCGGCGCGGCTGCGGTGGGGCGCCCCACTGGTGGTGGCCGCGTCGTCGACGGCGGTCTGCGCCGCCATCTGGGTGGGTGACCCGACCACTCCGCACGGCCCGCTGCCGGTGTGCCCCACCAAGGCGCTTCTGGGCATCGACTGTCCCGGCTGCGGCAGCCTGCGCATGCTGTATTCGCTCATGCACGGCGACGTGGCGGCGGCCGCCAGATTCAATGCGCTGGGTCTGGTGGCCGTCGTGCTGCTGGTGTGGGCCTACTTCGCGTGGACCTACGCCCGCGTGGGCGGGCGACGGTTGCGCAGTTGGCAGCACCAGCGCTGGGCCCCGCTGATCACCATGGCCCTGGTGCTGGCCTGGTTCGTCGTGCGCAACATCCCCGTCGCGCCGTTCACCGCCCTGTACGTCTGATTCGGGGAGTGTTGTCCCCGCATCACTTGCGGCCGCGGTCTAACCTGGGGCGCGATGGTCGAGACAGTCAAGGTGATCCCCGCGTTGCTCGCCGTCCTCGCCGTGGGGGCAGCCGCCGCCGGGTGTTCCGATCGGTCGAACGACGCCCAGGAGTCGAGCGGTGATCCCGCCGCCGGCCGGTTCGCCGCCGCCCTGCACGACAAGGTCACCACGGACGCGATGATGCGCCACCTGTCCAAGCTGCAAGACATCGCCGACGCCAACAACGGGACTCGTGCCGTCGGGACACCCGGCTTCGACGCCACCGTCGACTACGTAGCAACGACGTTGCGCGACAACGGGTTCGACGTGCAAACACCGGAATTCTCGGCGCGGGTCTTCCACGGCGACAAGCCGGTGGTGACCGTCGGCGGCAGACCGGTCGAGTCGCATGCGCTGGACTTCAGCCTCGGCACGCCGCCGGACGGTGTCAGCGGCCCCCTGGTCGTCGGACCGGGCGGTGACCACCCGGGCTGCGCGCCGTCGGACTACGGCGACCTGCCGGTGCGGGGCGCCGTCGTGCTGCTCGACCGCGGCAACTGCCCGTTCGCGCAGAAAGAGGACGCCGCGGCCACGCGCGGCGCCGTCGCCCTGATCATCGCCGACAACGTCGACGAACAGCAGATGGGCGGCACGCTCGGCGCCAACACCGAGGTCAAGATCCCGGTCGTCAGCGTCACCAAATCCGCCGGCGTCCAGTTGCGCGGCCAGCCGGGACCCACCACGATCAAGCTGAACGCCAGCGTGCAGAACTTCAAGGCCCGCAACGTGATCGCGCAGACCAAGACGGGTTCGCCCGACGATGTCGTGATGGCGGGCGCGCACCTGGACAGCGTCCCCGACGGCCCGGGCATCAACGACGACGGATCCGGGGTGGCCGCGGTGCTGGAAACCGCCGTGCAGCTGGGCAGTTCACCGCAGGTGCACAACGCGGTCCGGTTCGGCTTCTGGGGCGCCGAGGAACTCGGCCTGATCGGTTCGCGTGACTACGTGCAATCCCTGGACCTAAACGCGCTGAAAAGCCTTGCGCTGTATCTGAATTTCGACATGCTGGCCTCGCCGAATCCGGGCTACTTCACCTACGACGGCGACCAATCGCTACCGCCGGAGACCCGCGGGCAACCGGTGGTGCCCGAGGGCTCGGCCGGCATCGAACGCACGCTGGTGAACTACCTGAAGTCGGCCGGCAAGGCCGCGCGCGACACCTCGTTCGACGGTCGCTCGGATTACGACGGCTTCACGCTGGCGGGTGTGCCCGCCGGTGGCCTGTTCTCCGGAGCGGAGGGCAAGATGTCCGGCGTGGAAGCCAAGATGTGGGGCGGTAGCGCCGATCAACCCTTCGACCCCAACTATCACCAGAAGACCGACACCCTCGACCACATCAACCGCGTCGCGCTGGGCATCAACGGGGGCGGTGTCGCCTACGCCATCGGGTTGTATGCGCAGGATCTGGGCGGGCACAACGGAGTCCCCGCCGCGGCGGACCGCACGCGCCACGTGCTCGCCAAGCCATGACCCGCAGAACCGGCTTTGCACTGATCGTCGTCGTCGCGCTGCTGGCGGCCTGTTCGTCGCCCAAGCCGCCGCCCGCGGCCGCACCGGATCTCGGGCACGGCCTGGCGAAAAGGATCACCGCCGACCGGATGCTGGTCCACCTGCGCGCCTTGCAAGACATCGCGAACGCCAACAGGGGCACCCGGGCGGACGGCACCCCAGGCTATGACGCCAGCGTCGACTACGTCGCGAAAGCCCTGCGCGCCAGGGGGTTCGACGTCGCGACGCCGCAATTCGACCGGCTGTTCAACGTCGCGCTGGGTAAGCCGACGCTGACCGTGGCAGGCCAGAATTACACCGTCGACCAGGCCTCGCTGCTGGTGCAGACCCCACCCGGCGGCCTGACGGGCCAGCCGGTCCGGCCGCTGCGACCCTCCGGGTGTGCGGCCGCGGACTACCCGGCGACGGTGCCCGCGGGGTCGATCGCGATCGTCGACGACTCGCACTGCTCGGTGGTCGACAAGCAAAACAGCGCGGTGGCCAAGGGCGCGGCCGCCCTGATCGTGCTCAGCGCGCCCGACGGGCGCGGCGCCCCGCCGACGTTGTTCAACCCCGGCTACTTCAAACAGCTCACCGTGCCGGTAGCCGTCGTCGGCGCCTACGGGGCGGCCGCGCTGGCCTACGCCAGCGGGCCGATGCGCCTGGTGCTGGATGCCCGCAATGTCATGATCAGTTCGCGAAACGTGTTGGCGCAGACCAAGACCGGCTCGCCGCATGACGTGATCGTGGTCGGCGCCCACCTCGACGGGCCGCGAGTGGGCCCGGGCGTCAACGACAACGGGTCCGGGGTGGCCGCGGTGCTGGAGACGGCGCTGCAGCTGGGCCCCTTGGCGCCGGTAAGCAACGCGGTGCGGTTCGTCTTCTGGGGCGCCGACGAGGACGGCATCAACGGCGCTATGGATTACGTGTTCGGCATGACCCGTGAGCAACTCAACGACATCGCGATGTACCTCGACTTCACCATGCTGGCGTCGCCGAACGCGGGATTCTTCACCGACGACGGCGATCAATCGGGCCCGCCCGCACCGGGAATCACGCCGGGCGACGTGCCGGACGGCTCGGCCGGCATCGAGCGCACCCTGACCGGTTATTTGAGCCTGGCCGGCAAGCGGGCCGCGGACATGCCGCTGAACACCAGAACCGATTACCACCCCTTCATGGTCGCGGGCGTGCCGGTCGGGGGCATGACCACGGGCGCGGCGCAGCCGAAAACCGCGGTGCAGGCCCGCCTTTGGGGTGGCCAGGCGGGCGTCCCGTTCGACCCGAATTTCCAGACGCCACGCGACACCGTCGACAACGTCAACGCCGACGCGCTGGCCATCATGGGTGCCGGCGTCGGGTTCGCGGTGGGCACGTACGCCGAGTCCATCGGCGGTGTCAACGGTGTAGCGCCGCACGACAAGCGGCACCGGAGCCGGGTGCCCTAGCGCGGTTTGCTGGTTCTCAAGGGGTTCGCCCCCTCGCGGGCGCCCGCCCCTTTAGAATGAGTCCCTTGCTGCCCGGTCGGACGAGGACGGTCATGAACAGCCATGCGCTCAGGGCGACATTCGGTTGGTTGGCGACGGTCCTGTTGGTGGCGGGCTGCACCACTTTCGCCGACGGCCGCGCACTGTCGATGCTCAACGACCCCTTCATGGTCGCCGGCCTGCCCGCGGCCAACGGGCCCAGCGGGATCCGCCCCAACGGGCCCGCCCCGAACGGTCAGGTGCTCAACACCGACAACGGCGCGATCGACAAGCTCTCGCTGCTGTCGATCAACGACATCGAGGACTACTGGCAGTCGGTGTACGGCCAATCGCTGAAGGGCACCTTCCACCCGGTCAGAAAGTTCGTGTCGTACGACGCGACCAACCCCGACAGCCCGATCGTCTGCCATGCCCAGACCTACGACCTGGTCAACGCCTTCTTCACCGGCCGCTGCAATCTGATCGCCTGGGACCGCGGCGTGTTCATGCCCATCGCGCAGCAGTACTTCGGCGACATGGCCGTCACCGGGGTGCTGGCCCACGAATTCGGGCACGCCCTGCAGCAGATGGCGAAGCTGGTGACCAGACGGGACCCGACGTTGGTTCGCGAGCAGCAGGCCGACTGCTTCGCCGGCGTGTACCTGTTCTGGGTCGCCGATGGAAAATCGCCGCGCTTCACGTTGAGCACCGCCGACGGGCTCGACCATGTGCTGGCGGGACTCATCACGCTGCGTGACCCGGTCATGGACAGCGATACCGAAAGCGACGACGCGCACGGGTCGGCGATGGACCGGATCAGCGCCTTCCAGCAGGGCTTCATCAGCGGCGCGCCGGCCTGCGTCGCGATCAACAAACAAGAGATCGAGCAGCGGCGCGGCGACCTGCCGACCACGCTGCGCACCGACACCCGTGGGGCGCATGAAAGCGGTGAGGTCCCGATCAACAAGGACACCTTGTCGACCCTGATGGAACTGCTGGGCGTCATCTTCGCGCCGAAGAACCCGCCGACGTTGTCCTATCAGGGCGCCGCGTGCCCCGACGCCAAGCCCAGCCCGCCGGCGTCGTACTGCCCGGGCACCAACACCATCGCCGTCGACCTGCCCGCCCTCGCCGTCCTGGGCAAGGTGTCCGCCGAGAAGCAGCACACCCTGCCGCAGGGCGACGACACGGCCCTGTCGGTGGTGATGTCGCGGTACGCGTTGGCGGTGCAGCACGAGCGCGACCTGCCCATGCAAAGCCCGTGGACCGCGTTGCGGACGGCGTGCCTGACCGGTGTGGTGCACCGCAAGATGGCCGAACCGATCAGCCTGCCCTCCCACAATCAGCTGCAGCTGACCGCCGGTGACTTGGACAAGGCGGTCGCCGGGCTGCTGATCAATCATCTGGTGGCCAGCGACGCCGACGGCACCAGCGTGCCCGCCGGATTCACCCGGATCGCCGCGTTTCGGGGAGGCGTGACCGGCAACATGGACGCCTGTTACTCGCGCTATCCCGGCTGAGTGTCGGCAATACCTAACTCCCTCAACCGATTTCGGCGAGCCGGGGGATGAGCTCGTCGCCGATGCGGCGGATGAAGCCGACCGGGTCCGGGTTGCCCGGGAACGGGCCGGCGTTGACCATGTCGAAGCCCAGTTCCGCGAACCGTGCCACGGTCGCGAGGTAGCCGTCGAGATCCTCGAACGGGTCGACGAAATGCCCGACGGTCTTGCGGATCTCGGCGGGATCGCGGCCAACGGACTCGCAGTGCCGGTGCAACACCTCGACCTTGTGCTTGAGCTGGTCGACGTCGCCGACGGTGCTGTTCCAGACGTCGGCGTACTGCGCGACGAGGCGCAGCGTCTTCTTCTCGCCATCACCGCCAATCAGGATCGGCGGGCGCCGGATCGGTTGGGGTTCGCAGATCGTCTCGGCCAACGCGTAGTGCTTGCCGTCGTAGGGGCCGTTGTCGTCGCTCCACATCTGCCGGCAGATCTGCAGCGTTTCCTCGAGCAGCTCGAAACGCTGGCTCACCGGCGGATACGGGAAACCCAGCGCGTGGTGTTCGCGTTCATACCAGGCCGCCCCGATGCCGAAAATGGCACGCCCAGTGGACAATACGTCCAGGGTGGTGAGCGCCTTGGCCAGCAGGCCCGGCTGGCGATAGGTCACGCCGGTCACCAGCAGCCCGAGCTCGATCGTGCTCGTCCGGCCGGCCAGGAAACCCAACGAGGTGTAACCCTCGAGGAAGGGGTCCTCCGCGCGTCCCATGCCCTCCATCTGGAAGAAGTGGTCGGCCAGCGTGAACAGCGTCGCACCGCCCTGCTCGGCCGCAATTGCGGCATCGGCCAGCGTCGGACCCAATGTGGCCGGATCGCCGGGTAGAAAGTCGATGAAGTGCAATCCGAGTTCCATTGTCCGTGAGTACCTTTCGTATCGCTACTGATCGGTCAGGCGCTCCAGCAGCGCGAGCGCCTCCAGGATGGTGCGGCGCTCGGACTCGGTGTAGCCGTCCTGCAACGTCCGTGCCAACCATTCCTCGCGCGCACGGCGGTCGCTCTCCGCGCGCTTGCGGCCGGCCTCGGTCAACGAGACCACCTGCCGCCGGCGGTCATCAGGGTCCGGCGTGCGTTCGATGAGCCCACGCTGCCTCAGTGCGGCCAGAATGGTCGCCATCGACTGCGGACGCACCTGCTCGGCCCCGGCCAACGCGCTGGCCGACGACGGACCGTCCTTCCACAGCCGTGTCAACACCGCCGTCTGCGACGGCGACAAGCCCTCGACCGCAACATCTTTCAAGCGGCGCCGCAACCGGCTGAACACCACCCGGATCTCGCGGGCCGCGGCCGCGGCGGAGTCCCCAATACCCTCCACGCCACCACCCTAAAGTAGACAGCTAAAACTGTCCAGTTTTAGCTGTCTAAATTCGGCCGAGCAGCCCCAGAGCCGCGTCGACCGCCAGCGCCGCCACATTCAGCGTGCGCGACCGCAGGTCATGGCGGGCGCCGGTGATCTCGACCAGCGCGGTCGACGCGGGGATCCGCGCCGCCGCGTCGGCGACCTCGGCCGGCGTGCCGAAGGGATCGGAGGTGCCGTGCGTGAACACCGTGGGCACCGCGATGTCGGGAAGATGCTCGACGCGCAGACGCTCCGGCTTGCCGGGCGGGTGCACCGGGTAGGAGAACAGCGTCAGCACGTCGACGGTCGGGGCCGCGCCGTCCTGTTGCTCGGCCACCACCATCGACGTTTGGCGGCCCCCATAGGAATGTCCGCCCGCGATCAGCGGGCCGTCGGCGAGGCCGCGACACAGTGTGACCGCTTCGACGATGCCGGCGCGGTCGGCGGCGGCGGAGCCCGACGGCGGCCCGGTGGGGCGGCGGCGACGATACGGCAGGTTGTAGCGCACCGCCAGCCAGCCCCGCCGGGCCCACTCGTCGCAAACCTGTTGCAGCAGCGGCGCGTCGCGATTGCCGCCCGCGCCATGGGTCAGGACCACGACGCCCTGAGGCGACCCGTCGGGCTCGTGCGCGACCCCCGCGATCGGCTCGAGGTTCATGACAGCCGGAACAGCGGGGAGACGGGACCGTGGCCGTGGCCCAACGGGTAAGAGGCGCGCAGACACTCGGTGACCCAGCGTTTCGCGAACCCGACCGCGTCCGGGACGGACGCGCCGTGGGCCAGCGCCGCCGCCGCGGCGGCCGCCAGCGTGTCACCGCCACCGTGGTCGTTGCCCGTGGACAGGCGCTCGGAATCGAACTCGACGAAGTTAGCGCCGTCGTAGAGCAGGTCGCAGCTGCGGTCGGACGAACGCAGGTGGCCGCCCTTGACCAGCACCCAGCGCGGCCCCAACGCGTGCAGCGCCTCGGCCGCAGCCCGCTGCGAGGCCGCGTCGACGACGTCGATGTCGACCAGCAGTCGCACCTCGTCGAGGTTCGGCGTCACCAACGTGGCCAACGGAAACAGCTGACGCCGAAAGGAATCGAGGGCTGACGAGGCGAGCAGCGGATCCCCGTGCATCGACGCGCAGACCGGATCCACCACCAGGGGCGCCGACAGCCCGAGCCCGCGCCACGCCGCGGCGACCGCGTCGATGATGTCCGACGACGCAAGCATCCCGGTCTTGGCGGCGTGGATGCCGATGTCGTCGACCACCGCGTCGATCTGGCCGGCCACCACCTCGGCGGGCACCTCGTGAAAGCCCCGCACCCCCACCGTGTTCTGCACCGTGACGGCGGACACCGCGACGCACGCGTGCACACCCAACAGGGCGAGCGTGCGCAGGTCGGCCTGGATGCCCGCGCCGCCCCCGGAATCCGATCCGGCGATCGTCAGCACCCGCAGCGGGGTGGTGCCCGGCGGCGGCAGGGGCAGATAATTCACCGGGGCGACAGCGGCAGATACACCCGATTGCCCTGCTCGGCGAATTCCTTTGACTTCTCGGCCATTCCGGAGGCCAGCATGGCCTCGATGTCGTCCTCGGTTTCCAGGCCGTGCTTGGCGGCGTAGTCCCGGACATCCTGGGTGATGCGCATCGAGCAGAACTTGGGCCCGCACATCGAGCAGAAGTGCGCCGTCTTGGCGGGCTCGGCCGGCAGCGTCTCGTCGTGGTATTCCCGCGCGGTGTCGGGATCCAGCGACAGCGCGAACTGGTCGTTCCAGCGGAACTCGAAACGCGCCTGGCTCAGCGCGTTGTCCCGTTCCTGTGCGTGCGGGTGCCCCTTCGCCAGGTCACCCGCGTGTGCCGCGATCTTGTAGGCGATCACGCCGTCCTTGACGTCCTTGCGGTCGGGCAGCCCCAGGTGCTCCTTGGGGGTCACGTAGCAGAGCATCGCGGTGCCGGCCTGGGCGATGATGGCGGCGCCGATCGCGGAGGTGATGTGGTCGTACGCCGGCGCGATGTCGGTCGCCAGCGGCCCCAAAGTGTAGAACGGGGCCTCCTCGCACCACTCCTCTTCCAGCCGCACGTTCTCGACGATCTTGTGCATCGGCACGTGGCCGGGGCCCTCGATCATGACCTGCACACCATGGGATTTCGCGATCTTGGTCAGCTCGCCCAGGGTGCGCAGCTCCGCGAACTGCGCGGCGTCGTTGGCGTCGGCGATCGATCCCGGCCGCAGCCCGTCGCCGAGCGAGAACGTGACGTCGTAGCGGGCGAAGATCTCGCAGAGCTCGTCAAAGTTGGTGTACAGGAACGATTCCCGGTGATGCGCCAGGCACCAGGCGGCCATGATCGAGCCGCCGCGGGACACGATGCCGGTGACCCGCTTGGCGGTCAGCGGCACGTAGCGCAGCAGCACGCCGGCGTGCACGGTCATGTAGTCGACGCCCTGCTCGCACTGCTCGATCACCGTGTCGCGGTAGATCTCCCAGGTGAGTTCGGTCGGGTCACCCTTGACCTTCTCCAGCGCCTGGTAGATCGGCACCGTGCCGACGGGCACCGGCGAATTCCGCAGGATCCACTCACGGGTCTCGTGGATGTTCTTGCCGGTGGACAAGTCCATGATGGTGTCCGCGCCCCACCGGGTGGCCCACACCATCTTGTCGACCTCCTCGGCGATCGACGACGTCACGGCCGAGTTGCCGATGTTCGCGTTGACCTTGGTCGCGAAGGCCTTGCCGATGATCATCGGCTCGATCTCGGGGTGGTTGTGGTTGGCCGGGATGACCGCGCGGCCACGGGCGACCTCGTCGCGCACCAGCTCGGCGGGCATGCCCTCGCGGACCGCGATGTAGGCCATCTCGGCGGTGATCTCGCCGGCACGCGCCCGCTGCAACTGGGTGCCGCGGTCGCGCACCACGCCCGGCCGCGCCGGCAGTCCCTTCGTCAGGTCGACGCGAGCGGCGGCATCGGTGTAGGGGCCGGAGGTGTCGTAGAGGTCGAAGTGGTCGCCCGTCGACAGATGCACCCGCCGGAACGGAACCTGGGCGCCCGGCACCCCCGGCACGTCGCGGTAGGTCTTGCTGCTGCCCGCGATCGGCCCGGTGGTCACCGACGCGTCGACGGTCTCGGAAAGGACGTCAGTCATGATTTCTGCTCCCTACGCCGGCATTACCCGGTCAGGTTCGTACGGTCGACGGCCCTCAGCCGTCCTCTCAGCGCACTGGGCGTGCGCTCCCGCGTGTGATGGATGGGTCCGCACGCGACGTTACCCCCACCCCGGGCCGCACGGCATTCCGATCGGCGTTTCCGCCCAGGCGGTGGCCCGACGTGTCGGGTGGATGGAAAAATGCAACCGTGCAACAGCGCGGGGAGCGGAGCGCAGACGGCTCCGCCACTAGCAGCGGCCAAGAAGTGAGCCTGACCGACGGCGTGGCGCCCTACCTGAACGTGGGGTCGATCCGCTTCTGGTTCGTCGGCCAGCGGTGGGAATGGTCCGACGAGGTCGCCCGGATGCACGGCTACGAACCCGGCGAGGTGCAGCCCACCACCAAACTGCTGCTTTCCCACAAACACCCCGACGACCGGGCGCACGTCCAGGAGATCTTGGACTACGCCCTGCAATCGGCCGGCTCGTTTTCCAGCCGACACCGCTTCGTCGACACCACGGGCAGGGTGCACGACGCGATCGTGGTGGCCGACCGGATGCTCGACGATTCCGGCGTGGTGGTGGGCTCGGCCGGTTACTACATCGACCTGACCACAACCTTCGACGAAACCCGCCAGGAGGTGCTCGACTCCGCGCTGCCCGACTTATTCGACAACCGGGCCGCGATCGAGCAGGCCAAAGGCGTGCTGATGTACGTCTACCGGGTCAGCGCCGAGCAGGCCTTCCGGGTGCTGCAGTGGCGGTCGCAGGAGACCAACGTGAAGCTGCGGGCGCTGGCACGGCAGTTGCTGGTGGAGGTGACCAGCCTGCCGTCTCCGACGGCTCTGCAACAGAGCGAATTCGACCATTTGCTGCTGACGGTGCACGAACGGATTGGCGAGCAGTGAGCCGGGTAACCGCTGATTCGTGAAATGGCCAGTTCGCCAGGCGCTAGGCTCGGATGATCTGCAATGCGCGCCCGCGCATGCTCGCCGCCACATCGGGCTTAGCGGCGGCAGTATGGAAGATTGGCGGCGGCGAAAGGCAAGATGTTGTTGGCGGTCGAACACGAAGCCCACGAGGACGCCGTAATCGTGCGCGTCAAAGGCGATGTCGACTCCAGTACCGTTGACCAGCTCGTCGATCACCTGACCGGCGCGCTCAAGCTGGCCGCGACGCACCCCGCCAGGCTGGTCGTCGTCGACCTGCAAGCGGTGGACTTCTTCGGCAGCGCGGCGCTGAACGCGGTGCTCGACTGCCACGAGGACGGCAAGGCCGCCGGGACGGCGGTGCGGTTGGTGGCCAGCCACGACCAGGTCCTGCGTCCCATCCAGGTCACCGAGCTGGACCGGATCTTCGACATCTCCCCGAGTTTGCCCGACGCGCTGCAGCGAAAACGACAACCGTGACCGCCCGCCTGCCGGCCGACCTTGCCGCAGCGGTGTCGCTAGGCGGCGAGATGGGCCGGCGGTTCGCCGAGTTCGACTGGGACTCGCACCCTTTAGGGTCTCCGCAGAGTTGGCCGAGCGAGGTCCGCGCGGCCGTCGCCACGACGCTGGCGTCGCGGTTCCCGCTGGCGCTGTGGCTGGGGCCTGAGGATCTGTTCGTCGTCTACAACGAGGCCTACATCGAGATCCTCGGCGACAAACATCCCGCCGCGCTGGGCCGGCCCGGCCGCGACGTGTGGTGGGACATCTGGGACTCGATCAATCCGATGCTCTCCGGGGTCGTCGCCACCGGGGAGGCGACCTGGTCGCGTGACCTGATGCTGGCGATGGTGACCGCCGGGCGGCGCGAGGAGCGCTACTTCACGTTCACCTACAGCCCGCTGATGGGCGCCGACGGTCGGCCGTTCGGCATCTTCTGCCCGTCCTACGAAACCACCGAACGGGTGCTCAGCGAACGCCGCCTGCACCTGCTCAACACGGTGGCCGCTGCCATGTTGGAAACCCGCAGCGTCGACGACGCCGTCGGCGTCGCCGTCACCGTTTGCGCCGGGCAACCCGCCGACCTGCCGTTCGTCGCCGTCTACGTCGAGGACGAGGCGGCGGGGGCCGTGACCCTGCGCGGCGCCACCACATCGGTGCTGCCGCTGCTGCCGCGGGAACTGGCGCAGCTCGCCGGCGGGGACGCGGCGACGCTGTCGCGCGCGGAGACGCGCCTCATCGACGACGTGGCGTCCGCGATCCCGGGCATCGCGGAGGTCCTGGGCCCCCACTGTCCCGAGCAGGCCCTGGTACTGCCGTTGGGGGAGGCCACCGTCGGCGGGGCGTTGGTGGTGGGCATCAGCCCGCGCCGTCCCCTCGACACCCAATACAGCGGCTTTTGTCAACTGCTCGCCGACCAGCTGTCGTCGACCTTCGCGTCGATTGTGTCCTACGAGCAGCAACGCCAGCGGGCCGACGCGCTGGTCGAACTGGACCGGGCCAAGACCGCGTTTCTGACCAACGTCAGCCACGAGTTTCGCACGCCCCTGACGCTGCTGCTGGGACCGCTGGACGACGCGTTGTCCGGTGCCGAGCCGGAAAGCGTTCTGGCCGAACGTCTTAGCACCGCGGGTCGCAACGCCAGGCGGTTGCAGCGCCTGGTTGACTCGCTGCTCGACTTCTCCCGCATCGAGGCCGGCCGCGCCAACGCGAAACTGGTGTGCACCGACGTCGGCGCGCTCACCGAGCAGATCGCCTCGTCCTTCGCCGAGCTGTGCCACCGCGCGGGGCTCGAGCTCGAACTGGACTGCGAGGCAGCGCTGGCCGACGTCGACGCGGCCATGTGGGAGACCATCGTGCTGAACCTGCTGTCGAACGCGGTCAAGTACACGCTGCGCGGCTCGATCGCGGTGCGGGTGCGCGCCGAGGCCGGGCGATGCTCGATCGCCGTGCGCGACACGGGAGTCGGCATCGACGCCGACGACGTCAACCGGTTGTTCGAGCGGTTCTACCGGGCCGACAACGCGCGTGGCCGCAGTGTCGAGGGCACCGGCATCGGGTTGTCGCTGGTGCGCGGGCTGGTCGAACTGCACCGCGGAACGGTGCACATCGACAGCGCGGTCGACCATGGCACCACCGTGACAATCTCACTGCCACAATCGAATTCGAGTGCCGTGTCCGACCAGGTGGCCGCCGGCGCGCCGGACGCCACCAACCCGTACGTCGCCGAGGCGAGCCAGTGGGTGACCCCACTCGCCGAGCCCAATGCCGCACAGGATGCTCCCCACCCGGCGCGGCAGCTGGTGTTGATCGCCGACGACAACGCCGACATGCGCGCGCACATCGACCGGGTGTTGTCGCCCCGCTACGACACCGTGCTGGTCGCCGACGGTGACTCGGCGTTGGCCACCGCGCGCAAGGTGCATCCCGACGCGATCGTGACCGACGTGATGATGCCCGGACTGGACGGCTTCGGGTTTGTCGCGGCCGTGCGCGCGGACCCGACACTGGCCGCGACGCCGATCCTGATGTTGTCCGCGCGCGCCGGGGTCGAAGCCATCGACGAGGGCTTCGCCGGCGGGGCCGACGATTACCTGCTCAAGCCGTTCCGCTCCCAAGAGCTGATCGACCGGGTCGCCTCCCGGCTGTCCGCGGTCGACCGGGAACGCGAACGCCAGCGCCGCGAGGCGCAGTCGCGCCTGGCGTCCGACCTGGTGCACCTGGACTCGGCGCTGCAGGGCACCGACTCGATCGCCGGGATCATGGACGCGCTGCTGGGTTCGCCGTTCGGCTCGGGTGATGCCGCCGCGGTCGCCATCGGCGTGCTGGAAGGCGAACACCACGTCCGGTTCGAATACGCGGGCAAGCTGCCGACGGAATTGCGCGACCGCTACCACGTGGTGGTCCTCGACGCCCCGTTGATCGGGGCCGACGTGGTCCGCACCGGCGAGGCGATGATCGTCTGCGACACCCTGCAGTTGCCGTCCCGCTACGCCCAAGCCGCCGAGGATTCCGCGGCGGCCGTACGCGCCTGCGTGGCACAACCGTTGCGCGACAACGCCGGTCGGGTCATCGGAACGCTGGCGCTGCTGTGGCCCGCGCCGCGCCAGTTCGACGCGGCCGACCTGGAGACCTTCGGCCGGACGGCCGAGCTCACCTCGGCGGCGCTGGACCGGGTCCGCGTCGCGGCGCGCGAACACCGCATCGCGGTGGACTTCCAGGAACACCTGCTCGACCTGGACCGCGGCTCGACCGCCGCCGTCGTCGCGGCCGTGTACCAGCCGGCCGGCGAGGCGATGCGCGTCGGGGGGGACTGGTATTCGGTCACCCCGCTGAATCGTCCCGGCACGCTGGCGTTCTCGGTCGGGGACGTGGTGGGGCACGGCCTGCCCGCGGCGATCGTGATGAGCCGGCTCCGCGCCGCGGTGGCCGCCACCGCGCTCACCACCGCCGAGCCCGACGCCGTGCTGGGCGGCCTCGACAGGTACGCCCGCAGCGTCTCGGGTGCCCGTTGCGCGACCCTGGCGTACGGCGTCATCGAGGCCGGCACGCACGGCGAGGGGTCTACCGTGAGCTACAGCTGCGCGGGCCACCCGTACCCGCTGTTGGTGGAGCCCGACGTCCGGACCCGCTTCCTGGATGGGGGCCGCCGGCCGCCGGTGGCCGTCGCGGAAATGGACACCGAGAACCGTCCCGACGACACCACGGCGACGGCGACGTTGCCGCCGGGCAGCCTGCTGCTGCTCTACACCGACGGCCTCATGGAGCGGCTCGGCGAGACCCTCGACGAGGGGTTCGCCCGCCTGAAAACCGTTGCGGCCCAATGCGCCAACCTCCCGGTCGAGGCGGTGTGCGCCGAGCTGCTGGCCCAGATGGCGCCCCCGACCGGTTACCGCGACGACGTCGTGGTGCTCGCGCTGCGCCCGAGCCACTGCGCCGCCACCAGCTTCGCCTCCGTGCTGCCGGCCGTGCCGGGGCAGATCCCGATCGCGCGGGAAAAGCTGCGGGACTGGCTGGCCCTGATCGGCGTCACACCGCGAAGCGAGACGGACATCCTGCTGGCGACCGGCGAAGCCGTCACCAACGCGATCGAACACGGCAACCGCCGTGAGCCGCGCGGCACGGTGTCGGTCGAAGGTTTCCTGCGCGCAGGCACCGTGACGATCACGGTGAGTGACACGGGGCGGTGGGTCGGCGACTCCTCGGCGAGCCTGTTCAGCAAGCGGCGCGGGCGCGGCCTCACCCTGATGAGCGGGCTGGCCAACCACGTCGACACCCGCCGCACTCCGGGCGGCACGCGGGTCACCTTGCGGTTCGACAACACCCAGGAAGACTGACCGGCTCCGCTAGGCCTGTGCTAGGCCTCCTCCATGGCCTCGCCGAGCTCCTCCAACAGCCTGTTGCGGTGGTTGCTGGCCAGGAAGTGCCCGGCGGCGATGACGACAGCGACCGGCCAGTCGATCAACTCGAACGCCGCGAGGGCCGCCAGGCCACCGAAGTAGGCCAGCTGTTCGGGCCGGGGAATCTCCACCTGGCCCACGACCGGCAGGTTGACCGCGAACGTTTCGCCCTCGCGGATCTTCTGCACCGCCTCGCGCTGAGAGGTGCCCTTTCGCGACTTCTTTTCCGCCATCATTTGCCTTTCGGTAACGAAGGGTTTGCCGCCTCGCCGGGTACTCCGACCACCGTCGGTCTTATGTCGACGATGACCGACTCTGGGGGCGATCCACTTGTTTCGTCGGTTGCTTCGGTGCTGCGGGTTCCGCTAGTGGAACTCTATGCGCTGTTGTGGCGGGCGGGGGTTGTCGAGATTCACCGTCGGGAACGGGCGCCGCTTCGCTCGGCACGGCCGGCGTCCCGCGCGGCGCGGGGCCCGCTGTGCCCCGACCCGTCAGCGCACGATTCGCAACGCCAATCGCGACCGTCGCCGCAGCAGCGGATCCCAGCCCTTGCGCCCAGCCGACGGGACCCAGCGGAGTACAGCCAAGCAACTGGCTGACCCCGGGGATGCTGATCAGCGTTCCCATGGCGGCCAGTGACCCCACCGCGGTGAACACCACGAGCGGCGCGCGGGAATCCAGCAGCGTCTGACCCAGTTCGGCGCCGACCAGCGCCACCAGGGCCACCGTGGACGCGCGTTGCGGGCGTCCGGTCGCGCTTCCCAGCGCCCACGCCGCCGTGGTGGCGGCGGCCGTGGTGACGCCGCGGATCGCGACCGCGCGCCACAGCGCGGGCTGGTCGGGACCCCGCACCGCGGGGTCGAGCGAGCTGGTCGGCTTGCTGACCGCCAGGGCGGCGGCCGGCAGCGCGTCGGTCATCATGTTGACCAGCAGCAGCTGGCGGGTGTTCAGCGGCGACGTCCCGGTGAGCGCGCTGCCCACCACCGCGAACAGCACCTCCCCGGCGTTGCCGCCCAGCAGCACCGACACGGCCGACTGCACCCGGTGCCAAAGCTGTCGACCCTCCTGGATCGCCTCGGTCAGCCCCTCGATACGCGCGTCGACCAGCACCACGTCGGCCGCCAGGTGCGCCGGGTCGCTGCCGCCCGCGACGACGCCGATGCCCACCGTGGCGGCGCGGATGGCGGCCGCGTCGTTGGCGCCGTCGCCGACCATGGCCGTCCGCACCCCGGCCGACTCCAGGGTCTGCACCACCTGGACCTTGTTCTCGGGTGTCATCCGGGCGAAGATCACCCGCTCGCCGACCACCCGCTCCTGGTCTTTGCGGGACAGCGAGTCCCACTGCGCGCCGCTGATGACCTGCTCGGGAGTCACCGACAGGCCCAACTCGGCCGCGATCGCCGTCGCGGTGATGGGATGGTCACCGGTGATCAGCTTGACGCCCACGCCCTGACGGCCCAGGTCGGCGAGCAGCCCGGCCGCCGCCGGGCGGGGGGTGTCGGACAACCCGAGGAAGCCCGTCAGCGTCAGGCCGTCGCGGGTGTGCTCGGCCAGAACGTCGGGATTCTGCCGGATGGCCCGCGCCTGGGCGGCGGTGAGCTGCCGGCGCGCCACGGCGATCACCCGCAGGCCCCCGGTGGCCATGCCCGCCACCGCCTCCTCGGCTGCGGCGCCGGTGTCGCCGCACGCGGCCAGCACCACCTCGGGCGCGCCCTTGACGGTCAATTCGCGGCCGGTGAGCGAGGCGGAGAACGATCTGCCCGACCGGAACGGCAGGTGCGCGTCGGGCGCAGTGGTGCTGGCGGACTCGCCGGCCGCCTCGACGATCGCGACGTCGGTGGCGTGGATCTGCGGACCACCGTTGGACGGCGGGGCGGCGTGCGCGGCGCAGCGCAGCACCTCCTCGCGCGACGTGCCCGGTGCCGGTTGCACCTGCGCCACCCGGAGGCGGTTCTCGCTGAGCGTTCCGGTCTTGTCGAAGCAGACCACGTCGATGCGCCCGAGCGCCTCCACCGACCGCGGCACGCGCACCAGGGCGCCGAACTTCGTCAACCGCCGCGCCGAGGCCGCCTGGGCCAGGGTCGCGACCAGCGGCATGCCTTCGGGCACCGCGGCGACGGCGATCGCGATCCCGCTGGCCACCGCCTCGCGCAGCACCGTGCCCCGCAGCAGACCCAGCGCGCCCACCAGCGCCCCGCCCGTCACGCTGACCGGGAACGCCTGGTTGGTGAGCTGGCTGAGCTGGTGCTGCAAGCCGATGTCCGACGAGTTGTCCCCGGAGACCAGATCGGCGGCGCGGCGTTCCTGGGTGTCGGCGCCGACGGCGGTCACCACCGCGACCGCGGTGCCCGCCACCACCGTGGTGCCGGCGTAAAGCATGCAGCGCCGCTCGGCCAGATCGGCGCCGGGCGTGGCGTCGACCTGCTTTTCCACCGACAGCGACTCACCGGTCAGCGGCGACTCGTCGACCTCGACGTCGACCTCCTCGATGATGCGCGCATCGGCGGGCACCACCTCGTGGGTGCGCACCTCGATGACGTCGCCGGGCTGCAGCTGCGCCGCGATGGCGTCGCGGTAGAGCCGCTCGCCGTCCGGCCCGTCGAGCACCTTGCGGGCCGGCGGAACCTGTTGCGCCAGCAAGTGATTCAGCCGGTTCTCGGCGCGCAGTCGCTGGCTGGCCGCGAGAATCGAGTTCCCGGTCAGAACCGAGAAGACCAGGACCGCGTCCACCGGCGAGCCGAGCACCGCACTGGCTGCGGACCCCAGCGCCAGCACCGGCGTCAGGGGATCGCTCAGCTCGGCGCGCACGGCGTTGAGGAACTGTACGACGGCGCGCCCGCGCGTCGCGGGCGGCTCGGCGCCGACGGCGGCCAGGGCGAGCGCGTCCCGCTCGCCCGCCGGTTCGTCCTGCGGCGGCGGCAACGCCCGACGGACCTGCTCGACGGACATCGCGTGCCACTCCTGCCCGGGCGCCGGGCGCGGCGGATCCTCGTTGAGGACGCCACGGGCCAGCAGGTATCCGGACAGCACACCGGCGGCCGCGCCGGTGGCCACCGGTCCGCGCCCGATCCCCGGGACGCCGGGAATCATCAGCAACGACCCCATGGCGGTGCCCCCGGCCGCGAGGCCGACCCCGCGTTGGGCGGCGGCCCGGGCCGCGGGCAGTGCGCGCAGCACCCGCCATGCGGCCGCCAGGTCGGGCAACAGCAGGTCGGCATACCACGGCGGGGGCCCGGCCCCGGGGCGCGGCATGACGGCGAGCGCCACGTCAGCCGCCCAAATCCGCTGTGCAACAGGCGAACTCAGAATCGCTACGGTCTGGCCCGCGTCTTGCAGGTCGGCGATGAGGCCGGCGAGCGCGGCGTCGACGGTGTCACCCGCCAACGGCCGGACCTCGTCGAAGGCGGGTCGCAACTCGCCCAGCGATTCGTCGTCGACGGTGAGCAAGTCCAACCCGGTCCGGCGGGCCTCGGCGATGACGGCGGGCGCCAGCGGGTCGTGGGACAGCGCGAACAGGGCCTCGGCGGCGGAATCGGGTGCGGCGGCGGCGATGCCGGGCAGGGGACGCCAGCCGGGCCGCAACCCCGCGTTCTCCAGCATCAGCTGCGCGCGGGACCACGCGGCGGTGAGCTCGGAGTCCTGGGCGCCCCGGACCCGCGACACCCGCAGCGCATCGGTGCACAGGATGCGGGGATCGACCACCACAGCGTCGACGCGGTCCAGGCGGCGCAGCGCCTCGGGCCGCAACGCCAGCACGTCGTGCCGGTCGGCCAGACCACGCCCGAGCGCCGCGGCGAACGCCTCGGGCGTGGTGCGGTTCGCCGACGGCGCGCTCACCAGGACGGACAGCGCGGCCGCGTTGACATTGCGGGTGGTCGCTCCGACGACGGCGGCGCTGAGCGCCTGGACCAGCGCGAAGCGGCCGGCGTGGTGGTCCGTGGGCCGCCCGCGCGGCGGCTTGTGCTGCGCCGAGGCATCGGTGTCCGGGTGGTCGGCGTGCTGAGCCAGCACCGGTTCGTGGTGCCGCCACGCTCGCGCCTCGGCCCGGCTCTCGGCGGCCTTCAGCGACTGCAGCAGCACGCCCACCGACAGCGACGCGCGAGACAGCGTCGCGGTTTCGGCGGCCGTCGCCGCCAACGCGATCACCGTGTCAGTGGCCGGCCGGCCGATGCGGTCCTCGACCACCCGGCGCAGCCAGGGCTGATAGTCGACGGCCACCACCGCCGCCAGGACGCCCAGCGGCGCGCGCGGCCAGCGCAGCGCGCGGCCGGTCATCGCGATGCCCAAGCCGGCCGCGCTCGCCGCGACCGTCGCCGCCCTGGTCGCCAGCACCGCGCCGTCCCCAGGCAGGCTGGTCGGGCGTCCCGTCGGCTTGACGAATTCCGTTTTCGCATAACGCTTTTCGGCGTGCTCGACGATCCGGCACAGATCGCGCAGCGACGCGTCTTCGCCGCCGAAGGAGACGACCACCCGGGACAGCGGGTAGTTGAGCTCGGCCGCGGCGACGCCGGGGTGGGCCCGGACGGCCTCGAGGACGCGGCCGCCCAGCTCGGCGTCGGCGGCGGCGCCGAGTCCGCGCACCTCGATCCAGGCGCGGTCGCCGCCGCGCCAGCAGCGGCGGCTCAGCGGCCCCTGCGGCAGGTCGCCCGTCAGGACGCGGGCGCCCTCGCGCAGCGGAATCGCCGCAACGGTGAGGCTCGTCCCGACCAGGGCGGTCGTCGCCTGCACGCCGGCGGCGAGCGCCCGCACCGGGCCGGCTCGTTGTATTGACGTTGCGATGCTCAAAGCGGGGGTACGGGGTTCCTCTTAGTCAGCTGTCGCCGGACCGCGCGTCAGTTGGTGCTGCGGAGCGGGGGCGTTCCCGCGCGGCGACCGGCGGCCTTCTTGGCCGGCGCCTTGCGGGCCGCCTTCTGCGGCGCGGCGTCGCCCGCCGGGGCGGGTCGCGGGGTCTGGGCCTTGGGCTCGGGCTCGGGCTCGGCGGGCACGGCCTTGAGGCTGGCCTTGGGTGCGGGCGCGTCGTGTTTGCGGCCCAACCGTTGCAGCAGCAGGGCGCCGCCGCCGACGGCCAGGAGCACCGGCCACTCGATCAGGCCGGCCACCCCCAGCGCGCCGAACGCCACCGCCGCGGCGGGCGCCGAGTGGCTGCCGCTGCTCATGCCGCGCTTGACGCCTTCGGCGGCGCCGGTGACGCCACCGATGACTCCGTTGACTGCGGCGCCGCCAACGGCACCCGCGGCGGCCGTCGTCGTGGTCGCCGCGCGGTTCACCGCCTGGCCGATGCCCCGGACCGCTCCGCCGATGACACTCATGGTTGACTCCCTGGCCTTCTCGCTCGGTGCCGCGAACTCGCGTCGTTGGCATTGGGTACCCGTTGAACGCAGCGTTAACGGTAATGCAACACCGTTTCTGCTTGTCGCCTTCAAAGCCTGCCACTCGGGCTACGCGCAGACAACGCGTAGCGCCGCCCAATTTCGAGCACCGGGCCGCCCGGCGGGTGGGCGGGCGCCCCCGACGCCCCTAGTCGCGGCGCAGGTCGACGAGCACCGGCGCGTGATCGCTGGGCGCCTTGCCCTTGCGTTCCTCGCGGACGATCTGCGCATCGGTCACGCGGGCAGCCAATTCCGGCGAGGCCAGGATGAAGTCGATGCGCATTCCCTGCCGCTTCGGAAACCGCAGCTGCGTGTAGTCCCAGTAGGTGTAGGTCCCCGGCCCGGGCGCGAACGGGCGCACCACGTCGCTGAACTGCGCGTCGACGATCGCGTCGAACGCCCGGCGCTCCGGCGCGGAGACGTGCGTGGCCCCGGCGAACACCTCCATGCTCCACACGTCTTCGTCCTTGGGGGCGATGTTCCAGTCACCCGTCAACGCGATCTGCGCCCGCGGATCGTCGCGCAACCAACCGGACGCCGAATCGCGCAGTGCGGCAAGCCATTCCAACTTATAGGTGTAGTGCGGATCGGCCAGTGTCCGGCCGTTGGGCACGTACAGGCTCCATACCCGCACGCCGGCGCAGGTGGCGGCCAACGCGCGCGCTTCGGCGGTGGCGGCGACGTCGGGTTTGCTGCTCCACGTGGGCTGCCCGTCGAAGCCGATCTGGACGTCGTCGAGGCCGACGCGCGACGCGATAGCCACGCCGTTCCACTGGTTGAAGCCGACGTGAGCGACCTCGTAACCCATCTCGAAGAACGGCAGCGTGGGGAACTGGCTGTCGGAGCACTTGGTCTCCTGCATGGCCAGCACGTCGACGTCGGCGCGGGCCAGCCAGTCGATGACCCGCGGCAGCCGGGTGCGGATCGAGTTGACGTTCCAGGTGGCCAGCCGCAGCCGCCGTGGCGTCTCGCCGCCACCGTCAATCACGTTGTCGGACACGGCTATACGATATCCCAGCCGCCGGGTTCGCCCCGAATGTAGCGGCGGGCATGATGTGGCCGGAAGCCCAACGTCCGCAGCAGGGCAGACGCCCCCGTGTTCGGCGTCCGCGCGTGGGCGCGCGTCACGCCGCGCGCGGCGCCCCAGCTCAGCAGCGCGTCGCACAGCGCCGCCGCCGACCGGTCGTCGGCGGCCGACAGCGCCGACAATCCGAGCCACCGGCTACCGTCGGGGGCGGCGGTGACCGCCGCGCGGGCGACGGCCGCGCCGTGCCGTGCGAACGCCAACTCGCCGTCGAGGACGGCGGTCAACACCTCGACGGGCAGGCCGCGCCGAAACGCCGCCAACCACGCGTCGTCGGGGCGCGCCGACACGGTGACGGACGCGGGCCCCTCGACGGCGTGCGCGTCCGGCACGTCGCGCACCAGCACGCGTTCCGCACGCCCCTCGGTCAGCCCCGGCGGCAGCCGCAACAGGCGATCGGCGACGGCCAGCACCGGCGGCTGTCCGCGGTCCCGATACCACCGGGCGATGGCCGGCAACGAGCCGGCGTGTGCCGATAGGTCAAGAGCGACAGCGGAATTCGCGGCAACCCCGCCGCCCGGTCCGGCGCGCAGCAGCCAGCCGTCCAACCAGTCGCGCTCGGCGCCCGGCCAGGCCGCCGCTGCGGCGTGCTCGACGGCGCGGATCTGCGAGGTGCGGACCGGCGCGTCGGTGAGCACCCGCACCGCCACCACGTCGTCGGGCGCGCACTCGACGACGGCGCCGGTCTTGATCCGCACCCGCACCACCGGGTCGGCGGCCAGCAGGCGGCCCACCGCGTCGGTCAGCGGCGGGACGGAACCCGGCGCGCGACGGTAACGGACCGTCACCCGGGTTCCCACGCAGGGCCACGAGATCATCAGTGGCCGAACGGGTCCGGTCCTTCGCCCGGCAGCCACGACAGGCCGGGCACCCCCCAACCGTGCGATTTCACGGCCCGCTTCGCGCCGCGGGCGTGCCGCCCGATCAGGCGGTCCAGGTAGAGAAAGCCGTCGAGGTGCCCGGTCTCGTGCTGCAGCATCCGCGCGAACAGCCCGGTGCCCTCCAGCGTGATCGCGCTGCCGTCGGCGTCGAGCCCGGTCACCCGGGCCCACTGCGCGCGACCGGTGGGGAAGGATTCGCCGGGGACCGATAGGCAACCCTCGTCGTCGTTGTCCGGATCCGGCATGGTTTCCGGGATTTCGGAGGTCTCCAGCACCGGGTTGATCACCACGCCCCGGCGCCGCTGGGTCTGGCCGCGGTCGTCGGCGCAGTCGTAGACGAACACCCGCAACGCAACCCCGATTTGGTTGGCCGCCAGGCCGACGCCGTGCGCGGCGTCCATGGTGTCGTACAGGTCGGTGATCAGACCGGGCAGCTCGGGCGGCAACGCACCGTCGGCGCCGACGGCTACCGGCGTCGTCGGGGTGTGCAACACGGGGTCTCCCACGATGCGGATCGGTACCACTGCCATGGTCGGCTAAAGTACCGCACGCCTTGCGCCCGGAGGCCGGGCGATCCGGCGCGGGCAATCTCTCGCCAATCGGCCGACTCGCGGGTCTGGATGACGGCTTGAGGGTTTGGGCCGTGTTTCAATGATCGCCGAAACACGCGCTTAGCTAAGTCAAGTCATTCGAGCAGTTCGCAATTCGCCGAAAGGGTCCAGGGGTAGCGATATGGACAGCGCCATGGCGCGGGCAAATCGATCGGGGGACGATGCCGAGATCGCAGATGGCCTCACACGCCGCGAACACGACATCCTCGCCTTCGAACGACAGTGGTGGAAATTCGCGGGCGTGAAGGAAGACGCCATCAAGGAACTGTTCTCGATGTCGGCGACGCGGTACTACCAAGTACTCAACGCGCTCGTCGATCGGCCCGAGGCGCTGGCCGCCGACCCGATGCTGGTGAAACGGCTGCGCCGGCTGCGCGCCAGCCGTCAGAAGGCGCGGGCGGCGCGGCGCCTCGGCTTCGAGGTGACCTGACTCGTTACAGTAGGGCTCGATGAAAGAGCGCGTACCCGACTCCACGGGATTGCCCCTGCGGGCCATGGTGATGGTGCTGTTGTTCCTGGGCGTCATCTTCCTGCTTCTCGGCTGGCAGGCCGTGGGCTCCTCCGGGAACGCCGACGACGACACGGCGTCGCCCGCGTCCAGCGCCACGAGCAGTGTGAGCGCGTCGCCCACCTCGCCGAGCAACAAGCCGGCGGGCAACCAGGCCGACGTGCAGGTCTACAACATCTCCTCGAAAGAGGGCGTTGCCGCCAAGACCAAGGACCAGCTGACGTCGGCCGGGTTCAAGGTGACCAAGGTGGACAACCTGACCGTGCCCGACGTGTCGGCGACGACGGTGTACTACACCGACACCGGCGACGAGCACGCCACCGCGGACGCCGTCGGCAAGAACCTCGGCGCCCCCGTCGAGCCGCGGATTCCCGCGCTCAACAGCGAACCGCCGGGCGTCATCGTCCTCGTCGCGGGCTAGCCGCAGGGCGTGCGGCGCGGCTCCTCCGCGCGCCATGCCGGCGCGCATCGTCGCCAGCTAGGTCCGATGGCGCGGCTCCTGCGCGCGCCATGCCGGCGCGCATCGTCGCCACGCTAGGCTTTTGGGCATGCCTCAGCTCGCCGGTCTCCGCTACGCCGTCGCCCGCCCGTCCGCGCTGCCCCCGCTGATCCTGGCCGGCGCCGCCCTGCTCGGCGCGTGCTCGTCTCCCCAGCACGCGTCGTCCGTGCCGGGCACCACGCCCGCGGTGTGGACGGGGTCGCCCGAGCCGTCGTCGGCAAAGTCCGCCGAGAACCCGGCGGCCGCAGCCCCATCGTCGGCGCCCAACATCACCACTCACCTCAAGGGTCCCGACGGCACCGAGATCGCGACCGCGACGTTCGTGTTCAACAACGGCTACGCCACCGTCACCATCGAGACGACGGCCAACGGCGTGCTGGCCCCCGGCTTCCACGACGTGCACATCCACCGGGTGGGCAAGTGCGAACCCAACTCGGTGGCGCCGACGGGCGGCGCCCCGGGCGACTTCCTCTCGGCCGGTGACCACCTGCAGGTCGGCGGGCGCACCGGCGAGCCGGCCAGCGGGGACCTGTCGGTGCTGCAGGTGCGCAAAGACGGGTCGGGGACGCTGGTCACCACCACCGACGCCTTCACCGAGCAGGACCTGCTCAGCGGCGAGAAGACGGCGATCGTGATCCACGCCGGAGCGAAAGACCAGCCCAGCATGCCGCCCAGCAGCGGGACGCCGACGTCGGACCAGATGGCGATGAGCGCCGGTGACGCCGGCAAGCGGGTGGCGTGCGGTGTCATCGGTGCCGGCTAGCCAAGCCCCTTCCAGTGCCGCCACCCGCGGCGAGGCGCGCATCGACTTCGCCCGCTCGCCGCGGCCGACCATCGGCGTCGAGTGGGAGTTCGCACTCGTGGACGCGCAGACCCGCGACCTGAGCAACGAAGCCACGGCGGTGATCGACGAGATCGGTGAAAACCCGCGCGTACACAAGGAATTGCTACGCAACACCGTCGAGGTGGTCACCGGCATCTGTGACAGCGCGCCGCAGGCGATCGAGGACCTGCGCGGCACGCTCGGGCCGGCCCGCCGGATCGTCCGCGACCGCGGCATGGAGCTGTTCTGCGCCGGCACCCACCCGTTCGCCCGCTGGTCGGCGCAGGAACTCACCGACGGCGCCCGCTACGCCGAACTCATCAAACGCACCCAGTGGTGGGGCCGGCAGATGCTGATCTGGGGCGTGCACGTGCACGTGGGAATCTCCTCCCCGCACAAGGTGATGCCGATCATGACGTCGCTGCTCAACTACTACCCGCACCTGCTGGCGCTGTCCGCCTCGTCGCCGTGGTGGGGCGGCGAGGACACCGGGTACGCCAGCAACCGGGCCATGATGTTCCAGCAGCTGCCCACCGCCGGGCTGCCGTTCCACTTCCAGACCTGGAAAGAATTCGAAGGCTTCGTCTACGACCAGAAGAAGACCGGCATCATCGACCACGTCGACGAGGTGCGCTGGGACATCCGACCGTCGCCGCACCTGGGGACGCTCGAGGTGCGAATCTTCGACGGGGTGTCCAACCTGCGCGAGCTGGGCGCCTTGGTCGCGTTAACCCATTGCCTCATCGTCGATCTGGACCGCAGGCTGGAGGCCGACGAGTCGCTGCCGACCATGCCGCCCTGGCACGCCCAGGAGAACAAATGGCGCGCCGCCCGCTACGGCCTGGACGCCATCATCATCCTGGACGCGGAGAGCAACGAGCGGTTGGTGACCGAGGACCTCGACGACGTGCTGACCCGGCTCGAGCCGGTGGCCAAGAGCCTGCACTGCGTCGACGAGCTGGCCGCCGTCGCCGACATCCCCCGGCGCGGCGCGTCATATCAGCGGCAGCGCCGCGTCGCCGAGGAGCACGACGGTGACCTGCGCGCGGTGGTCGACGTCCTGGTCGGTGAGCTGGACGTCTGATGACCGCCCCGGAATTCGTTGCGCTGGCCATGTTTCCGCTGGAGTCGGTGTTCCTGCCGGGCCAGCACCTCCCGCTGCGAATCTTCGAGCCGCGCTACGGCGCCCTGGTGCGGCACTGCCTGGAGGCGGGTGAGCCCTTCGGTGTGGTGCTCATCTCGCGCGGCCGCGAGGTCGGCGGCGGTGACGCCCGCTGCGACGTCGGGGTGCTGGCCAGCATCGTCGAGTGCGTCGACGAGGGCGCTGGGCGCTATACGCTCAGCTGCCGCACGGGAGCGCGAATCCTGTTGTCGCAGTGGCTACCCGACGATCCCTACCCGCGGGCGCACGCGACGGTGTGGCCCGACCAGCCCAGCGAACCCGTGTCCCGCGCCCAGGTGCTCGAGGTGGAAGACAAGGCGATGGCGCTGTTCGAGCGGATCGCGGACGCGCGGGGGGTGACGCTGCCCAGCCGTGAGGTGCTGTTGGGAGGCGACACGTCCGGTGACGCCGGGGACCGCCTGCTCACCCTGGCCGCCCGCATTCCGATCGGCACCGCGGATCGCTACTCGGTGCTGGCGGCGCCGTCGGCCGCCGAGCGCCTGGCCGCGCTGAGCGAGGCCGTGGACGCCGTCGCCGAGGTGGTTCAGTTCCAGCTCTCCGAATAGCCGACCGGTGACGGCTAGGGTGAGCCCATGAAGGTGCATTTGCAGGTCAACGGTTCCCCGGTGCGGGCGGCCGCCAGCGCCGCCGACATCGCCGCGACGGGCGCCGACGGCCTGTTCACCTTCGAGGGCCAGCACGACGTGTTCTTCCCGCTGCTGGTTGCGGCGGGCGCCACCAGTCTGGACCTGATGACCAACGTGGCCATCGCCCCGCCGCGCAGCCCGTTGCACCTGGCGCACGCCGCCTACGACCTGCAACTGGTCAGCGAGGGCCGGTTCCGGCTGGGCCTGGGCTCCCAGGTGCGGGCCCACATCGAAAAGCGTTACGGCAGTAAGTGGGAGCGGCCCGCGGCGCGGATGGCCGAGACCGTCGCGGCCATCAAGGCGATCTTCGCGGCGTGGGAGGGTCAGTCCCGCTTGAACTTTCGCGGCGAGTTCTTCACGCACACCATCATGGCGCCGAACTTCAGCCCGGGGCCGAATCCGTTCGGCCCGCCGCCGGTGCTGCTGGGTGCGCTGGGCCCGGTGATGACGCGCACCGCCGCGGAAGTGGCCGACGGCCTGCTCGTGATGCCGTTCAACAGCGCGCGCCACTTCGAGGAACGCACGCTGCCGGCCGTCGCCGAGGGCCTGCGGCGGACGGGCCGCGCGCGAGAGGACCTGCAGATCATCGTCGCGGCCATGGTCGCGGTCGGCCGCGACGAGGCCGACCTGGCCGCCGCGATCGACGGTGTGGCGTCGCTGATTTCGTTCTACGGGTCCACGCCCGCCTACCTGCCCGTCCTCGAGGTCGAGGGCTGGGCCGACGTCCAGCCCGAGCTCAACGCGCTGTCCAAGCAGGGCCGCTTCGCCGAGATGCGCCGACTCGTCGGCGACGAGCTGGTGTCGCGGATCGGGATCGTCGGCACCCCCGAGGAATGCGCGCAGCAGATCGTGGCGCGATTCGGCGAACACGCCGCCGAGGTGTGTTGCTACTTCCCGGGATACACGCCGCGCCCCGCGGACGTGGCGGACCTGATCGGTGCCCTGCGTCGCGCCCCGGCCCGCACCGCGCGGCTCTCCCGCGAGTAGGCGCCGCTACCCGAACCGTGAGCGCTCCGACGTCGATGGATCAAGGTCCGCCGCCGGCGGATGCGGGGACCGGCCGAGGCTTCGGTTTGCCTCGGCGCCGCTGCGGTACGCCAGGGCGAGCCGGACGGCGTAACTGCCGGCGCTGAAGGCGAACATGAGCGCGGTGAGCATGAGCCACCGGCCGAGAAATGGCTCCTGGGTCAATCCCGTGTCGTCGGAATATTTTTCCGCGCCCTGCCTGATGATGCCGGGCAAGAAGACGAGCAGCAGCAATCCGGAACCCAACGCGGGTGCCCGCAGATAATTGCGCGCCGGCACCGGGGATCGGCGGTGGCGGCCGACCGGTGGGTTCACGAGCCGATCCGCCAGCGAGTAGACGGGAAACAGCACGAGGTCGTGGAAGATGATCGCCGCGGCGAACCACAGGGTCATCGATTTCCACCAGGTGCCTTCGGGTTTCCACAGGGTCGTCGGTCCGGCCGTGACGATCAAGTAGCCGGCCAGTCCGAACCCGGCCACCATGGTCAACAGGTGCACCGGGCTGGAGCCGTAGACGGACCGGAAGAGCGTGGACCGGTGCGGCATCTCAGCGGCCGTTGAAGTCGATGGACGATACCCATTTGGTGTTGTGCACACCCGGGATCGCGGGGACCATGATGCGCGCCGGATATCCGTGGTCGAGCGAGATGTTCGCACCGTTGACCCGCAGCGCGAGTAGCGCATCGGGGTGGGCTATCTGGTTGGCCTGTAAGGTGGCGCTGTTGAAATAGCCCTCCTTGCCCAGTGATTGGACCAGCGCGGAACGCGGTGTCCGAACCCCGGCCAGTGCGGCAAGCTCCGCGAGCCGAACACCGCTCCAGCTCTGCACCGTGGACCAGCCCTGCACGCATGCGATCGGCAGCCGAGCGCTGTGTTGAGTCATCGCCTCGAGGTCCTTGCGGGTCAACACAATCGGCGCTGCACCGCCGCGCAGGGTGAGCCGCCACCTCTCGCCCGTGGTCGCGGGGTCGATGCCGACGCCCTTGGCGGTCTTGTTGATCCGGAAGTCGTTGGGCCCCTTGCCCGTCGTATCCCCGGTGGGAAGCATCAGCGGCAGGTGACGCGCGAACCCGCCGATCGTCTGTCCCGCGGTGGTCAGGGCGGTCAACAGCACGCCTGCGCCGACGAGACCGAGGGCGCCGCGTCGGCTCATCGTCGGCGCTGCCGGCTCAGCGGCCACCAATTCGTCGGGGTCGAAGTTCTCGGGGTGGGTGTCGGCGCGGTTTGTGCGCAACACTTCTCGCAACGACACCGACCGTAGACCGGTCACCATCCGCGGGATCTTCAAGGTGATGTGCATCAAGAAGCCGGCGATGAACACCCACGCGCCGTAATAGTGCGCCGGAAAGAAACTGAACCCGAAGATGTAGTCGTATTGGATGTAGAGCACGCCGGTGGCCATCTCGAACAGAATCCCGCCGACCAGCATCGCGATGGAAACGCGTTCCAGCACTTGGGCGATGGACCGGCTCGGCGGCCATGCGAACAGCCGCGGGATGACCGACCACAGCTTGGCCAACACCACCGGGATCAGCACCAATCCCAGCCCGACGTGCAGGCCCTGGCTGAGTCGGTAAAGCCACACGGGGCGGGTGGGCCAGTCGAACGTCGGCAGCTTCAGCCACCCGACGTGAACCGGTAGGGCCTGACCGAACTGCGGCCCGTAGGCGATGTAGGACAGCAACCCGGTCAGGATGACGATCGGCAGGCCCACCAAGAGCACCAGACCGAACACCGATGTCAGCCATGGCCCACGCAACGGGCTGCGCCACCGGTGCAAGCGCTCGGTTCCTGGTGGGGGATGCCGGTCGAGGAGCCGCCATAGTCCTGCGGGAAACTTGTCGCCGGTTTCAGGTGATTCGGTCATGGCGCTACCGCGCCGTCACCCAACTGCCGCAACACCGGGCCCCCCGTCGCCGATTCGGTCGTGGTGAATCCATACCCGCAAACCGCGGGTCTACACGTCGGGACGCTACAAAGCTTTGCCGAAGGCCCGCAGCGACTGCACCTGCGCGGCCTCCAGCGAGGGACGCACGGCTTGGCGCGCCGCCGCGATATCGGCGGCCGTCACGTCGGTGGCGTCGATGGAGCGGCGCATCGCGGTCAGGGCGGCCTCGCGCAGCAAGGCGACGCAGTCCGCGGCGCTGTAGCCGTCGAGCCCGGCGGCCACCTCGTCGAGGTCGACGTCGTCGCTCAACGGAACGGATTTGCCCGCGGTGCGCAAGATGTCGCGGCGCGCCGCGGCGTCCGGCGGCTCGACGAACACCAGCCGTTCCAGGCGTCCCGGGCGCAGCAGCGCGGGGTCGATCAATTCGGGCCGGTTGGTGGCGCCCAGCACGACGACGTCGCGCAGCGGGTTGACGCCGTCGAGCTCGGTCAGCAGCGCGGCCACCACCCGGTCGGTCACCCCCGAGTCGAAGCTCTGTCCGCGCCGCGGCGCCAGCGCGTCGATCTCGTCGAGGAAGACCAACGACGGCGCGGAATCGCGCGCGCGCCGAAACAGTTCCCGCACCGCCCGTTCCGAGCTGCCGACCCACTTGTCCATCAGCTCGGAGCCCTTCACGGCGTGCACCGACAGCTGCCCGGTGCTGGCCAGGGCGCGCACGACGAAGGTCTTGCCGCACCCGGGCGGGCCGTACAGGAGCACCCCGCGCGGCGGGTCGACGCCCAACCGGGCGAAGGTGTCGGGATGCTGCAGCGGCCACAACACCGCCTCGGTGAGCGCCTGCCGCGCCTCGGCCATGTCGCCGACGTCGTCGAGGGTGACGTTGCCGACGGTCACCTCCTCGCTCGCCGAGCGGGACAGCGGCCGGATGACGGTCAGCGCGCCGAGCAGGTCGTCCTGGTCGAGTCGGGGCGGCTCGCCGTCGGCGCTGGCCCGCGACGCCGCGCGCAACGCCGCCTCGCGCACCAGCGCGGCCAGGTCCGCGACGACGAACCCGGGTGTGCGGCCAGCGATTTCGTCGAAGTCGAGGTCGCCGGTCGGCACCGATTTCAGCAGCGCTTCCAGCAGCGATCGGCGGGTCCCGGCGTCGGGCAGGGGCAGGCTGAGCTCCCGGTCGCACAGGTCGGGCGCCCGCAGCCGGGCGTCGAGCTGGTCGGGGCGGGCCGACGTGGCGACGAGCGCGACACCCTCGGTGGCGACGGCGGTGCGCAGCTCGCCGAGGATCAGCGCGGCGACCGGCTCCGCAGTCGCCGGCAGCAGGGCGTCCACATCGGTGATCAGCAGGACGCCGCCGCCGTCGCGCACCGCGCGTGACGCGCCGGCCACGGCCTTGAGCCGGTCCTCGGCGGTCAGCGCGCCGATCTCCGGGCCGTCCAGAGTCACCATCCGGCGGCCGGCGCACACCGCCCGCACCAGCGTCACCTTCCCGACGCCGGCCGGGCCGGACACCAGCACGCCGAGGTTCGCGCCCGCACCCAACGCCCTGAGCAGGTGCGGCTCGTCGAGGGCCAGCTTGAGCCATTCGGTGAGCTTGGCGGCCTGCGGCTGCGAGCCCTTGAGTTCCTCCACGACCGTGTCGGGACTCGACACCTCCACCGCCGCCCGGGGCGTCGCCTGACCGCCGGCCGGCACGCCCGCGCCCCAGGACACCAGCGAGTTCGGTTGCACGCTGACCGGCCCGCCCGGATCGACCCCGGTGACCGTCAGCAGCTCCGAGGTCCAGCTGATGCCGACCGCGGCGGCCAACGCGCGGGTGGCGGCGGACGTCGACGTGCCCGGCCCCAGATCGCGGGGCAGCAGGGACACCGCGTCGCCGACCGTGAGGACCTTGCCCAGCAGGGCCTGGCGCAGCGTGACCGGCGAGATCGACTGCGTCGCCAGCCCCGAGCCGGACAGGGTCACCGACCGGGCGCCGTAGACGGTGACCGCGCCGACGATCACCGCGGTGCCCTCGCGCAGGCCGGCGTTGGACAGCGTCACGTCGTCGAGCAGCGCCGTGCCGACCGGGGTGTCCGGCCCGGCCAACCCCACCACCGCCGCCGTGGTGCGCGACCCGATCAGCGCTACCGCGTCCCATTCGCGGATGCCGAGCGCGGCGACGGCGCTCGGGTGCAACCGGACGACGCCGCGGCGCGAGTCGACGGCCGAGGTGTTCAGCCGAGCGGTGAGCGTGAGCTGACGGGCCGCGTCCTCGCCCGGGCGGGTCATGGCAGGCGGCCGCCCGGCTTGCGCAGCCCCAGGCGGGCGACCGACCGGCGGTGCGGCTGGGCCCGCCGGGTCGCGCGCCGGGCGGCGCGGCGCTGCTTGGGCTTGTCGGCGAGCGCTTCGGGGTGCGCGGCGAGCCAGCGCTGGTTGCGGATCGCGAACGGCACGTGGCACAGGTAGGCGACGATGATCACCCAGATCAACACGTAGGGGGCCAGCACGGCGGCGGCCGCGCAGATCGCCAACGCCGCCAGCAGCGGGGCGGCCCAGCTCGGCGGCACCGCGACCGCGTGCATCTTGCGCATCGGGATCTTGCTGACCAGCAGCACCGACGTGCCGGCGATCCACACGCACAGGAACACCGGCGACGTCCACCATCCGTCGCCGAACTGCAGCTTCAGCCCGATCAGCCCAATCAGCGACACCGCGCCCGCCGGCGCCGGCATGCCGACGAAGAATTCGTGCGTGTAGGCGGGCTGGGTGCCGTCGTCGAGCAGCGCGTTGTACCGGGCCAGGCGCAGCACCACGCACACCGCGTAGAGCAGCACCACGATCCACCCGGACGGGGACTGCGCGAACAGCGTCAGGTACACGACGATGGCCGGCGTCACCCCGAAGTTCACCGCGTCGGCCAGCGAGTCGATCTCCTCGCCCATCCGCGACTGCGCGTCCAGGATGCGGGCGACCCGGCCGTCGAGCCCGTCGAGGATGGCGGCGGCGGCGATCAGCGCCATCGCGGCCTTCGGCTGGTGCTCGAGCGCGAACTTGATGGCGGTCAGGCCGGCGCAGATGGACAGCACCGTCATGGCGCTGGGCAGGATCTGCAGGTTCACCGGGGGGCGCCGGGCGCGCGGCTTGCTGATCACGGCAGCTCGGCCAGCAAGGTCTCGCCGGCGATGGCGCGCTGGCCCACCCGCACCAGCGGCTGCGTGCCCGCCGGCAGGTAGGTATCCAGCCGGGAACCGAACCGGATGAGGCCGTAGGTGTCACCGATCGACAGCCGTTCGCCGACGCGGGCGTCGCAGATGATGCGCCGCGCCAGCAGGCCGGCGACCTGCACCGCGACGACGTCGGCGCCGCCGTCGGTGCGGATCCGCAGGCTGGTGCGCTCGTTTTCGGTGCTGGCGGCGGCCAGGTCCGCGGACCCGAAGCGGCCCGGCCGGTGGTGCACCGCGACGACCTGGCCACCGACCGGCGCCCGCTGGACGTGGGCGTCGAGCAGCGACAGGAAGATGCTGACCCGCGGCAGCGGCGCGTCGTCCATGCCGAGCTCGGCGGGCGGGGCGGCCGAGTCGATGACGCAGACCTCGCCGTCGGCGGGGGCGACGATCGCGCCGGGCCGGGTCGGCGGCACCCGCGGGGGGTGGCGGAAGAAGCCCGCGCACGCGCCCGCCGCGAGCAGGCCGGCCCGCCGCACCCACCGGTGGTTGCGGCCGGTGACGGCCAGGGCGAGGCCCGCCGCGACGAACGGTCGCCCGGCCGGGTGCAGGGGTGGGATCGCCGATCGCACCAGTTCCAGCGCGTGCGCGGGGCTGAAGGTCGGTTCCTCGGCGGTGGGGCCGACCGTGCGGGGGCGTTTTGCCACGCGGCCATCTTACGGAGACCGGAACCCGGTTGGTGTGCGCCCGCAACGGGAACGCTGCCCAGCACCATGCATCCGACCGAAGCCGCGAGCCTGCGCCGCGCGAAGATCGGCGGCACCGTCACTTTCCTCGCTCACGCCATGGTGGCCTCGTCGTGGGTCGCCCACATTCCGCAGATCAAGGGCCACCTGGGCCTCTCCGACGCCGCGCTGGGAACGGCGTTGTTCGGCGCGCCGCTCGACCGTCGCGGCCTGGGTGTTCATCGCCACGTCTAGTCCACCCTGAAACAGGCCCCACCCGACCAGCGCAGCGAACAGCGACGCCCAGGACTCGGCCAGCCCGATGGTGACCGACGCCGCGGCGTAAGCGATCACCGTGAGCCGGACCAGACGGCGGCTGCCCCATCGCGGCAGCGCCCAGTGGCTCGCCACGGTGGCCGCGACGGCGCCCAGCGGCGCGCCGAACAACGCCGTTCCCAGCGCGGCGTCGGAGAGGCCCAGGTGGCCCTTGATCTGCGGAATGTGGGGGCGGGGGTTCCGCTGGCGGCGCAACTGCTGGTGCTCGCCGTCGTCGTCGCGGGCGGGGTGGAGGGGTGCACCGGCGCCCTGCTACCCGACCGCGAGCCCGAGCGGGCCCGGGACCGCCCGAAGCGCGGCTGGTTGAGCCCCACGGTCGCGATCCTGGCGGGCGTGTCGTTCGCGTCGTTCATCTGCGAGGGCGCGGCCGGGGACTGGTCGGGGGACTACCTGCGCAACGTGGTGGGCGCCGGGCCGGGACTGTCCGCGCTGAGCTACGCGGCCTACACCCTGACGATGGTGATCACCCGGTTCGCCGCGCTACGGCTGCACTCCCGCATCCCCAGCCGGCGGCTGCTGCCGGCGCTGGCCCTGCTCGCCGCGCTGGGCATGGGCGTGACGCTGGCGGTGGCCGACCCGGTCGTCAGCGTCGCGGGGTTCGCGCTGCTGGGCGCCGGGGTGGCGCTGCTGGTGCCGACCGCGTTCAGCGCCGCCTACCCCGCCGGCCGCGGCGGTTCGGCCATCGCGATCGTCGCCGCGACCGGCTGGGTCGGCTATCTGCTCGGGCCGCCGCTGATCGGCCAGCTCTCGGGCCTGTTCGGCCTGTCGGCGGCGCTGCTGGTGATCCCGGTGATGCTGTGCGTCGCGGGCATCGCGATCCGCGGCAGCAGGGCCTTTGACGCGGCCGACGAGTTTCACCGCGAGGCCGCGGCCTCGACGGTCGGCTGAGGCGGCTCAGCCCAGGTCCCAGACCTGCACCTGCGCCCCCGCCGGCACCTCCACGACGTCCTCGGGGATGTCCAGCAGCGCGTTGGCCGTGGCCAGCCACCGCAAGTGGTGCGAGGCGGGCGGCCCGTAGCTGAGCACCCGGCCCGCCTCGGCGTCGAAGATCGCCCGCCGGAACTGGCGCTTGCCGCGCGGCGAGGTCAACGACTCGGTGAGGACGGCGGGCCGCTGCGGCCGCTCGGGATCCGGCAGGCCCATGGCCCGGCGCAGCGCGGGCCGGAGGAACACCTCGAAGGACACCAGCGAGCTCACTGGGTTGCCGGGCAGCGTCACGATGGGCGTGCCGGCGACGCGCCCCACGCCCTGCGGCATCCCGGGCTGCATGGCCACCTTGACGAAGTCGACGCCCTGGTCGCCGTCGCGGCCGAACGCGTCCTTGACCACCTCGTAGGCCCCGGCGCTGACGCCGCCGCTGGTGATGATCAGGTCGGCTGCGACGGCGTGGCGGTCGAGGATCTCGCTGAACTGCGCGACGTCGTCCTCGGCGGTCGCGATCGCGACCACGTCGGCGCCCGCGTCGCGCACCGCTCCGGCCAGCATGATCGAGTTCGACTCGTAGATCTGGCCCGGCCGCAGCGGGACACCCGGGGCCACCAGCTCGGAGCCGGTGGACACCACCAGGACCCGCTGCCGCGGGATCACCGCCAGCTCGGCGATCCCCAGCGCGGCGGCGAGCCCGAGGACGGCGGCGGAGACCAGCTGCCCCTTGCGCAACACGACGGTGCCGGGCTCGACGTCCTCGCCGGCCCGCCGGATGTGCTTGCCCGGTTCGCGGGCCGCCCGGATCGCCACCACGTCCGCGCCGGCGTCGGTGTCCTCGACCGGCACGATGGTGGTCGCGCCCGCCGGGACGGGCGCGCCGGTCATGATGCGGTGGGCGGTCCCCGGCCGCAGGGACAGGGCGTCGGTGCGCCCGGCGGGGATGTCCTCCGCGACGGGCAACAGCACCGGCCGGTCGGCCGTGGCGGCCGCGACGTCCTCGGCCCGCACCGCGTAGCCGTCCATCGCGGAGTTGTCGAAGAGGGGCAGCGCCAGCGGCGCGACGACGTCGTCGGCCAGGGCCAGGCCCTGCGCCTCGGCCAGCGGCAGGGGCCGGGCGGGCCGGGCGCGGACGAGGTCGGCGACGACGCGCTGGTGCTCTGCTACGGACCGCACCCGGCCATTATCGGCCCGTCAGATTCCGAAGCTGACGCCGGTGAGCTCTTCGGAGACCGACCACAGCCGGCGCTGCAGCTGTTCGTCGTGGGATTGCGCGCTGGAGGCGACCAGCTTCGGGTGGCCGCGCTGCTCCAGGAAGCCGTCGGGCCCGAAGTACTGCCCACCTTGGACGTCGGGGTCGGTGGCGGCCCGCAGCGTCGGCAGCGCGCCCTGGGCCGGGCTCTGGAAGAGCACCGGCCCCAGCACCGCCTTGAGCGGCTGAAAGATGCCCGGCAGGTTGCGGGCCAGCTCGGTGTTGGACCCGCCCGGGTGGGCCGCGACGGCGATGGTCTTGGCCTCCGGGTGAGCCGCCAGGCGGCGCTGCAGCTCGTAGGTGAACAGCAGGTTGGCCAGTTTCGACTGCCCGTAGGCGGCGACCCGGTCGTAGCCGCGTTCCCACTGCAGGTCGTCGAAGTGGATCGCGGCCCGCAGCCGGTGCCCGAGGCTGCTCACCGTCACCACCCGGGACTCGCGGACCTTGCGCAGGTGGTCGAGCAGCAGCCCGGTCAGCGCGAAGTGCCCCAGGTGATTGGTGCCGAACTGCAGCTCGAAACCGTCCTTGGTGGTGGCCTTGGGGGTCCACATGACGCCGGCGTTGTTGATCAGCAGGTCGATGCGGGGGTAGGCGGCGCGCAACGCGTCGGCGGCCGCGCGCACCGAATCCAGCGAGGTCAGGTCGAGCGCCTGCAGGGTCACGTCGGCGCGGGGGCTGGCGGCGTGGATGCGGGACAGGGCGGTGTTGCCCTTCTCCAGATCGCGGACGGCGAGCACCACGTGGGCGCCGCGGTAGGCCAGCGCGGCGGCCGTGTGATAACCGATGCCGGTGTTGGCGCCGGTGACGACGGCGACGCGGCCGCTCTGGTCCGGGATGTCGCTCTCCGACCACTTCCGTCCGGGGTCGTTTGCAGGCATGGCCCAGAACTTACTCACCGCGACGCGAGTCCGCCGGTCGGCGCGGGCCGCCGCGGCGGCTCAGACCCAATGGTTGTCGTGCCGGGCGAACCATTCGCGGCGCTCGTCGTCGGTCATGTCGGCCAGCGCGCCGAAGTTCTCGAAGTAGGCCTCTCGCGGCGCGCCGGGCGCGAACAGCATCAGGATTGACGCGGGTTCGTCGGCCTCGTTGCGGAAGCCGTGGATTCCTCCCGGCGGGACGTAGAGGAAGTCGCCCTGGTGGCCGTCGACCCAGTCGGTGCCGTCGTAGAGCCGCATGGCCCCGGACAGCACGAAGAAGGCCTCCGACATGGCGCGGTGAAAGTGCGGGCCGGGACCACCGCCCTGCGGGCCGATGTCGACCCGGTAGAGCCCGTAGTCACCGGCGGTGTCGCGCTGGCTCGCCAAATAGCGGTAGGCGACCCCGGGCGTCTGGTAGTCGGGCGGCTCCCCGCCGTTTTCAGGGGCCCGCTTGAGCCAGGCGCTCACCTCCGGCTCGTCACGGGTGTAGCGGGGCGGCGGATACGGCGGCACGACCAGGGACACCCGTCCAGCCTGCCAGTTAGCATCGCGTAAGTGGAGTCCGGCGAAGACGTTCGCGTGCGGCGGCTGCTCGACGCCCAGGACAAGGCCGCGCGGCTGTTCGACGAGATGGAGCGGCGCGGCATGATCCGGCCCGGGGTGGGCGAGAAGGCGCTATCCGACGAGATCCGCGACCTCGCCGCCGAGCTGTTCGGGGTGACGCGGCACTGGCACCGGCGCATCGTGCGCGCGGGCGCGAACACCCTGCTGCCGTTCAAGGAGCATCCGCCGGACCGGGTGCTCGCCGACGACGACATCGCCTTCGTCGATCTGGGCCCCATCTTCGAAGACTGGGAGGCGGATTTCGGGCGCACCTTCGTGCTGGGCGACGACCCCGCGAAGGTCGCGGTGCGCGAAGCGCTTCCGCGGGTGTGGCAGGCGGGGCGCGACTACTTCGCCGCCCATGCCGACGTCACGGGCGCGCAGTTGTACGACTACGTCGTCGGTGTGGCCGAAGCGCAGGGCTTCGGCTGGGGCAGCCCGATCGCCGGCCACCTGGTCGGTGAGTTCCCGCACAAGAAGATCGTCGGCGACGGCGTGCAGTGGTACATCACGCCCGGCTCGACCAAACCCATGCGCCGCGCGGGCGGCGACGGGCGGCCGTGCCATTGGATCCTCGAGGTCCACCTGGTCGACCGCCCGCGCGGCTTCGGAGGGTTCTACGAGCAGTTGCTCGACCTGGGTTAGTCGACGGGGTAGACGACACCGGTGAGCTCTTCGGACACCGCCCACAACCGGCGCTGCCGCTCGGCGTCGTGCGACTTGGCGCTCGACGCCACCACCTTCGGGTGGCCCTGCATCTCCCCGAAGCCGTCCGGCCCGAAGTACTGACCACCCAGCACGCCCGGGTCGGTGGCGGCGCGCAGCGTCGGAAGGGCGCCGGTGGCCGCGTCCTGCGAGATCAGCCCGAACAGCGGCGTCACGATCCGCTCGACCGGCGCCGGGATGTTGCGCGTCAGTTCGGTGCGCGACCCGCCGGGGTGCGCGGCGACGGCGACCGTCGTCCCGCGCGGGGCCAGCCGGCGCTGCAGCTCGTAGGTGAACAGCAGGTTGGCGAGCTTGGCCTGCCCGTAGGCGGCGACCCGGTTGTAGCTGCGTTCCCACTGCAGGTCGTCGAAGTGGATGTCGGCCAGCAGGCGGTGGCCGAGGCTGCTGACCGTCACCACCCGCGAGCCGGCGACCGGCAGCAAGCGGTCCAGCAGCAGGCCGGTCAGGGCGAAGTGGCCGAGGTGGTTGGTGCCGAACTGCAGCTCGAAGCCGTCCTTGGTGGTGCCCTTGGGGGTCCACATGACGCCGGCGTTGTTGATGAGCAGGTCGATGCGGTCGTGGGCGGAGCGCAGCTGGTCGGCGGCGGCCCGGATCGATTCCAGGGAGGTCAGGTCGAGTTCCTGCAGCGCGACGTCGGCGTCGGCGCTCTGGGCGGTGATGCGCGCGACGGCGTCCTTGCCCTTGTCCAGGTTGCGCACCGCGAGCACCACGTGGGCGCCGCGGGCGGCCAACGCCAGGGCGGTCTCGTAGCCGAGGCCCGTGTTGGCCCCGGTGATGACGGCGACCCGGCCGGACTGGTCGGGGATGTCCGCGGTGGTCCATTTGGCCATGGCGGCCTCCTTGAACTAGTAGAGTAAACGGGGCGGGCGCTCCGGTTGCCCCCCCCACTATATGGAACGCACGCCCCGTTTTGTCAACAGCGAGGTGATGAACAGATGGCGCAACCCAGGCCGTTGCGCGCCGACGCGGCCCGCAATCGGGCGCGCGTGCTGGACGTCGCCTACGAAACCTTCGCGGCCGAGGGCCTGTCGGTCCCGATCGACGAGATCGCTCGGCGCGCCGGGGTGGGCGCCGGCACGGTGTACCGGCACTTCCCGACTAAGGAGGCGTTGTTCGCCGCCGTCGTCGACGATCGGCTGCGCCAGCTGGTCCGCAGCGGCTACGCGTTGCTGGAGTCGGGTGCGCCCGGCGAGGCCCTGTTCGAGTATCTGCGGACGCTGGTGCTGCAGTGGGGGTCCGCCGATCGGGGCCTGGTGGACGCGCTGGCCGGGCTGGGCATCGAACTCGACAGCGCCGCCCCGGACGCCGAGGACGCGTTCCTGGAGATGCTCGGCACCCTGCTCGAGGCGGCGCAGCGGTCGGGCACCGCGCGGCCGGACCTCGGCGTGCGCGAAGTGAAGGCCATCCTGGTCGGGTGCCAGGCGATGGAGGCCTACAACTCCGAGCTCGCCGAGCGGGTGACCGACGTCGTCATCGACGGTCTGCGCGCTGGGCGATAACCACCGCCACTTCTTGCACTCGACATGGGCGAGTGCTAAGAATGACGTTGGCACTCGCGACTGGTGAGTGCTAGGTCGGGACGGTGAGACCAGGCCCAACGACAGCCCGGTCGTCCGTCGCGGGCACTGCACCCGGCCAGAACGTGTCATCCCCAATCCGGAGGAATCACTTCGCAATGGCCAAGACAATTGCGTACGACGAAGAGGCCCGTCGCGGCCTCGAGCGCGGGCTCAACGCCCTCGCCGACGCGGTAAAGGTGACGTTGGGCCCCAAGGGTCGCAACGTCGTCCTGGAGAAGAAGTGGGGCGCCCCCACGATCACCAACGATGGTGTGTCCATCGCCAAGGAGATCGAGCTGGAGGACCCCTACGAGAAGATCGGCGCCGAGCTGGTCAAGGAAGTCGCCAAGAAGACCGACGACGTCGCCGGTGACGGCACCACGACCGCCACGGTGCTGGCGCAGGCGCTGGTCCGTGAGGGCCTGCGCAACGTCGCCGCCGGTGCCAACCCGCTGGGCCTGAAGCGCGGCATCGAGAAGGCCGTCGAGAAGGTCACCGAGACCCTGCTCAAGTCGGCCAAGGAGGTCGAGACCAAGGACCAGATCGCCGCCACCGCCGCGATCTCCGCGGGCGACCAGTCGATCGGCGACCTGATCGCCGAGGCGATGGACAAGGTCGGCAACGAGGGCGTCATCACCGTCGAGGAGTCCAACACCTTCGGCCTGCAGCTCGAGCTCACCGAGGGCATGCGGTTCGACAAGGGCTACATCTCGGGCTACTTCGTCACCGACGCCGAGCGGCAGGAAGCGGTCCTGGAGGACCCCTTCATCCTGCTGGTCAGCTCCAAGGTGTCGACGGTCAAGGACCTGCTCCCGCTGCTCGAGAAGGTCATCCAGGCCGGCAAGCCGCTGCTGATCATTGCCGAGGACGTCGAGGGTGAGGCCCTGAGCACCCTGGTCGTGAACAAGATCCGCGGCACCTTCAAGTCCGTCGCCGTCAAGGCTCCGGGCTTCGGCGACCGCCGCAAGGCGATGCTGCAGGACATGGCGATCCTCACCGGTGGTCAGGTGATCAGCGAAGAGGTCGGCCTGTCGCTGGAGAGCGCCGACGTGGCCCTGCTCGGCAAGGCCCGCAAGGTCGTCGTCACCAAGGACGAGACCACCATCGTCGAGGGCGCCGGTGACTCCGACGCCATCGCCGGGCGCGTGGCCCAGATCCGCGGCGAGATCGAGAACAGCGACTCCGACTACGACCGTGAGAAGCTGCAGGAGCGCCTGGCCAAGCTGGCCGGCGGTGTTGCGGTGATCAAGGCCGGCGCCGCCACCGAGGTGGAGCTCAAGGAGCGCAAGCACCGCATTGAGGACGCGGTGCGCAACGCCAAGGCCGCCGTCGAGGAGGGCATCGTCGCCGGTGGTGGCGTGGCCCTGCTGCACGCGGCGCCGTCGCTGGACGAGCTGAAGCTCTCCGGTGACGAGGCCACGGGCGCCAACATCGTCCGCGTGGCGCTGTCGGCTCCGCTCAAGCAGATCGCCTTCAACGGTGGTCTGGAGCCCGGCGTGGTCGCCGAGAAGGTCAGCAACTCGCCCGCCGGCACCGGCCTGAACGCCGCTACCGGTGAGTACGAGGACCTGCTCAAGGCCGGCGTGGCCGACCCGGTCAAGGTGACGCGTTCGGCGTTGCAGAACGCCGCGTCGATCGCCGCGCTGTTCCTGACGACCGAGGCCGTCGTCGCCGACAAGCCGGAGAAGGCGGCCGCACCCGCGGGCGACCCGACCGGTGGCATGGGCGGCATGGACTTCTAAGTCCCCAGCACGAGAAGGCCCGGCTTCCCTCGAGGAAGCCGGGCTTTTTCGTGTCTCGAGCGCCGAGCGTGAAGCTAGCCGCACGTTCGACGCCGAGCGTGAAGCTAGTTGCACGTTCGGCGCACTGTCCCACGAGGGCCCCCGCCCGACGCACCCGTACGCTGAGGCGCGTGGCCCTTCCGGAACCCTCGCCCACCAGCACCGCCGTCGTGACCGGCGCCTCGTCGGGCATCGGCGCCGACATCGCCCGCGAACTGGCCGACCGCGGCCACGGCCTCACCCTGGTCGCCCGCCGCGAAGACCGGCTACGCGAGCTCGCCGACGAACTGCGCACACGCGTCCGCGTCGAGGTGATCGCCTGCGACGTCGCCGATGCCGGCGCGCGGGCCGGCCTGTTCGACGAGGTCGGCCGCCGCGGGCTGACCGCCGACATCCTGGTCAACAACGCCGGCATCGGCACCATCGGCTCGGTCACCAAGACGCCCGTCGACGCCGAGGTCGCCCAGGTGCGGGTCAACGTCGAGGCCGTCGTCGACCTGACCACCCGCGCAGTGCAGCAGATGGTGCCGCGCGGCCGCGGCGCGATCCTCAACGTCGGCTCCACGGCGGGCTACCACCCCTTCCCGGGCCAGGCCTGTTACGCCGCCAGCAAGGCATTCGTGAGGACCTACACCGAAGGCCTGCGCGGCGAGCTCGCCGGCACCGGCGTCACCGTCGCCGTGCTCAACCCGGGGCCGGTGCGCACCGAGTTCCTGACCAGCGCGGGCATGGACGAGCGGGCCTTCGCCGACGCGTTCCCCAAAATCCTCTGGAAGCCGTCGCGGGAGGTGGCCCGCGCCGGGGTCGACGCCCTGGACCGCGACCGCGGCACGGTGATCGCGGGCCTGCCCAGCCAGCTCAGCACCCGGCTGTTTCAGTTCATGCCGCGCCGCGTGCTGCTGCCGCTGCTGAAGAACCAGCATCCGGCGTTGCGCAGGGACCGGTCAGCGAGCTGACGGCCACGGCCGCATCCAGCCCTCCACGGGCAGGGCCAACGCGTTGCACAGTGTGCAGATCGTGCGGTACCAGCCGACGGCCGTGAGCAGCTCGATGCGTTGCTCGTCGTCGAGGTCGCGGCCCAGCGCCGCCCACGTCGCCTCGGCCCACGACCCGGTGCGCTCGAGCTCGTCGACCGCCTCGATCAGCGTCCGCTCGGCGGGGCTCCAGTGCGGGTCGTCGGCGCCGCCGGTCACCAGCGCATCGCATTCGTCGTCGCTGACGCCGGCGATCGGCCCCCAGAACGCCGCCTGGCCGCCCCACTCGTAGGCGCAGCCCACCAGCGCGCAGGTGCGCAGGATCGCGATGGTCCGCGTCCGCGCGGGCAGCAGCGCCGCGACGTAGAGGGATTCGCCGAGCTTGCGCAGCCGGGATGCCAGCGCCGGATGGCGTTGCAGGCAGCGCACCAGCAGCAGCGGCTCGTAGGTGCGGTCCGGGTGGCCCCAGCTGTGGATGCTGGCGGCGTCTTCCTCGCTCCATGGCGGGGCGAGCGGCGCGATGCGACTCACGGATCAGACTGTACGGCCCGGTAAAGCCGGCTCCGGGGGCGTCGTCGTCTACTCGGGCACGGCGAACACGACGCAGTCGTGCAGGCAGCCCTTCGCGGCGTCGGGGGAGTCGGCGTCGCGGTGCAGCAGCGCGCGCGTCGGCGTCACCTCGAGGCGCACGGTGTCGCCGTCGGCCTCGGCCGTCTCGGCCCGGCCGTCCACGATCAGCGAGTAGCCGCCCGGGTCGGTCGGCGGCCACAGCAGGGTGACGTCGGCGCGACGCGCCAGGTTCGCCCGGGTGCGCCCTCCGATGCGCCCCACGTCGAGCGTCGCCTCCCGCAGCGCGGGCCGCACGGTCACGGTGTGGACGCGGCCGCCGTCGTCAACGGTGATCAGGTATGCGTACGGGTAGTCGGGAAGCGCCGCGGCCAGCGCTTTGAGGTCGACCTTCTTTTTCGCGCGCATGGTGGTCAGGATAGGCGCGCTACTCCGGGCCCGGGGGCGTCAGCAGCCCCGCGATCCGCGAGGTGAAGCTGCGGGCGACGGCGGCCGAACTGGCCTGCCGGGTCGCCGAGGTGCTGGTCGACTGGAAGCCCAGCGTCTGCAGCACCTCCTTCCACGGCGGCAGCTTCGCCACGGCCGCCGAGGCGTCGGCGTGGTAGCCGAACATCGCCGCCACGTCGGCGGCCCACATCTGCTCGTACGCCGCCTCGATGTCGGCGATCGCGGGGGTGTTCTGCCCGAGGTGATTGTTGGCCGCCAATGCCGACACCAACGCCCGGTTGGCGGCCACCACCGCCGGCTGCACCGTGGCGGCCAGCGCGTTTTCGAACGCGGTCGCGATGGCCGAGGCCTGGGTGGACACCTGCTCGGCCTGCGCGGCGGCGGTGCTCAACCAGCTGACGTACCGGCTGGCCACCGCCAGCATCGCCGACGACGACGCGCCCTGCCACGCACCGCTGGCGAGGTCGGAGGTGACCGAAGAAAATGACGATGCCGACGATGCCAGCTCACCGGCCAGCCCGTCCCACGCCGCCGCGGCAGCAAGCAGCGGCCCGGGGCCAGGACCGGAGAAAATAAGTGCCGAGTTGACTTCTGGCGGCAACCACGCAAAATGCGGGTTCGTCACGGACCTTAACTTAACTGGGATCAGGCGTTTTTCGTGGCGTTATCGCGAGTGTGTGGGGATGGGTTGGCGGCCGCGCACCAATTTGCCGGGGCGGGCGTCGGTGGGCACCCCGTTTTCGGCGATGATTTCCCCCGATACGACGGTCGCGACGTACCCGTCGGCGGTCTGGTCCAGGCGGCGCCCGCCCGCCGGAAGGTCGTAGGCGATCACCGGCTTGTGCAACCGCAGCCCCGCGTGATCGATCACGTTGAGGTCGGCCTTGAAGCCGACGGCGATGCGGCCGCGGTCGCCGAGCCCGGCCACCCGTGCCGGCACGGAGGTCAGCTCCCGCACGGCCTCGGCCACCGAGAACCGCCCGGCCCTGCGGTCGCGCGCCCAGTGGGTCAGGAAGAACGTGGAATAGCTGGCGTCGCAGATCATTCCGTAATGCGCCCCGCCGTCGCCCAGGCCCAGCACCACGTCGTCGCGGTGCAGCAATTCGCCGACGGTGTCCAGCGAGTTGCCCTGCAGGTTGCTCGTCGCGACCAGCAGCATGGCGCGGCCGTCGTCGTCGAGCAACCGGTCGTAGGCCTCCTCCATCGGATTCACCCCGCGCGCCCGGGCGCGCGCGCCGATGCTGTCCGCCGGGTCGGGCTCGTAATTGGGGTTGTCCCCCAACGGGTAGATCCAGTCCCACATCTGCGCGACGTAGAGGATCGGGTGCCCCTCGCCGGGCTTGTCGGCCAGGATCCGGGCGCGCACCTCGGGCTTGCGCATCTCGGCCACCCGCTCGGCGAGCGGCAGGTGCGCGATCTCGCGGTAGCTGGGGTAGAGCACGAACGGGTTCGCGGTCAGCTGCAACCCGATGATCAGCCCGATCGGGCGGGGCAACAGCTGGGCGGTGATGTCGCCGCCGGCGGCGTTCGCCTTCTCGATCATGGTGACGGCGTCCGGCCAGGTCGGGTCGCCGGAGTTGGCGACCACCAGGGTGAAGGTGAGCGGCAGGCCGACGTCCTCGGCGACGTCGAACACCGTCTGTAACACCGGCTGGTAGCCGCCGGCCGGGATGTCGGGCACGAACTGCAACAGGCCGCCGCCGCCGTCGACGACACCGCGGGCGATCTGCTCGATCTCCTCGCGGGCGGCGTCGTAGCTGGGGATCGGCGAGCCGCTCTCGGTCTTGTGGATGGTGAGCCGCGACGAGGCGAAACCGAGCGCCCCCACCTCGACGGCCTCCTTGGCGAGCGCGCGCATCTTGGCCAGGTCCTCGGCGGTGGCCGGCTCGCGGTTCGCGCCGCGCTGACCCATCACGTAGACCCGCAGCGGGGAGTGGGGCAGGTACGCCGCCACGTCGATGTCGCGCCGGCCGGAGTCGAGCGCATCCAGGTATTCGGGGAACGTCTCCCAGGTCCACGGCAGGCCGTCGGTCATCACGACGCCCGGGATGTCCTCCACGCCGGCCATCACGTCGACGAGGACGTCGTGATCCTCCTGCCGGCACGGCGCGAAACCGACCCCGCAGTTGCCCATCACCACCGTCGTCACGCCGTGGGCCGACGACGGCGTCAGGCGCTCCGACCAGATGGACTGGCCGTCGTAATGGGTGTGTAGGTCGACGAAGCCGGGCGTGACGAGCAGCCCGGTGGCGTCGATCTCGCGTTCGGCGGCCTCGCCGTTGACGTCGCCGACGGCGGCGATCACGCCATCGCGCACCCCGACGTCGCCGACGAACGGCTCACCGCCCAGCCCGTCGACGATGGTGCCATTGCGGATGACGAGGTCGTAAGCCATGGGAACAATCTACGACTGTGCCGGTCGCTCGTGCCAGGATCGCAAGTATGCCTACTACCGACGCGGCCACCCAGGAAATGTTGCGGGACTTGTTCACCCGGCTGATCGAGCATGTCGACGAAGTAACCGACGGTCTGACCGACGAGGTGTCGTACTACCGCCCGACTCCCACCGCCAACAGCATCGCCTGGCTGCTCTGGCACAGCGCGCGGGTGCAGGACCTGCAGCTGGCCGACGTGGCCGGTGTGGAACAGGTGTGGCTCCGCGACGGCTGGGTGGACCGCTTCGGCCTGGACCTGCCACGCAACGACACCGGGTACGGGCACGGCCCCGACGAGGTGGGCAAGGTGCGGGCGCCGGCGGAGTTGTTGAGCGGCTACTACCACGCGGTGCACAAGCTGACGCTGGAATACATCGCCAGCGTGACCGCCGAGGAGCTCGCGCGCGTCGTGGACACCAACTGGGACCCGCCGGTGACGGCCAGCGCCCGGCTGGTCAGCATCATCGACGACTGCGCGCAGCACCTCGGACAGGCCGCCTACGTGCGGGGCATTCAGTAGATTCGCAGCGTGCGATTCGCGGCCGCGTTGTCCAGGGCGGTGTTGTGGCTGGCCACCGCGCTGGCGTTGACGGTCGCGATACCCGCGGCCTGGCTTCAGCTCAACGTCGTCGACGCCGACGGTTACGCGGCACTGGCCCGACGCGCGGCAGCTGACCCGTCGCTGCAGTCCGCCATCGCGGCTGAACTCACCACGCGCGCAATGGGTCTCATCGCCGCGCACGGTGGATCGCAGTACCCGGTCGACGCCTCGCAGGTCCGCGACGCCGCCCGCGCCTTCACGGCGAGTCCGGCCTTCCCGCCGCTGTTCGCGCAGGCCAATCGCGAGGTGCACGGCTGGTTGTTCGGCGAGCCCGGGTCGGGCGGTGAGCAGTTGGCGATCGACGTCGCCCCGATGCTCAACGACAGCTCCATCCAACCGCTGCTGCGCCGCCACAACGTCGCCGTGCCGGCGAAATTGACCGTGCCGGTGACGGTTTCGTCGCCGTCGGTGCGGCAGGGGCGGCTCAGCCCGCTGGCCGACTGGGGACCGTGGCTGAGCGTGGGTGCGGTGGTGGTGGCCGGGGTCTGCGCGGCCCTGACGCTCCTTGCCGCGCGGCGCCGCGGCAAGGCGTTGAGCAGCCTGGGCGTGTGCGCGCTGCTGGTCGGCGCGGCCGGGTGGGCGGCCCTGGAGATCGTCGGGCGTCGCGTCGGCGCCGCGCTGAACCGCACGACCGGCGACGTGCGCCGCATCGCGGAGGTGATGGTCGGCACCGCCGAGGCCGGCGCGCATCACTGGCTGAACGTCACGCTGGTCGCGGGCGCGGCCCTGGCGGCGGCCGGTGTGCTGGTCGCGGTGCTCGCCGGCCTCGTCAGGAGTCCCGGCGGCTAGCCGAAGGTGAACGAGAACACCTGCAGACCCGGGCTGACCCGCATGTCGAGCTGGTCGCCGTGCGCTCCGGCGTCGGCGACGATGTGGTGCAGGGTGGGCGCCCCGCCGATCGGCGTCGTGGTGGTCTGCCCGTCTCGCGTCACGGTGAGGGTGCCGGTGCCCCCGACGACGGCGTAGACGTCCTTGGCGGTGTAGTTCAGCCGGATGGCGGCGTCGTCGCTGTCCGCGGTGGCGCCCTGGTCGTCGAGCTTCCAGCGGCCGTGCAGCGCGAACTTGTCGCCCGGCAGCGACGCCGGGTAGTCGAACGCCGCGGTGCCCGCCTTGTAGTCGCCGGTGCCGCCGTAGTTCGCGGCCCGCTCCACGCCCAGGTAGGTCTCCGGCGTCAGCCGGGTCTGTGGGGTGGTGTCAGGCGCGTGGGCCGGCGAGGGCAACTGGGTACCGGGATGGGCGTCGACCAGCAAATCGCGGATCAGTTTCTCGGTGCCGTCGTAGTCGCCTTCGCCGAACTTTGTGTGCCGCACTTGGCCGTTCGCGTCGATCAGGTACTCGGCCGGCCAGTACAGGTTGGAGAAGTTGTTCCATGTCGCATAGTCGTTGTCCAGCGCGACGGGATAGTCGATATGCAGCCCGGCGGCGCCGCTGTCCACGTTGGACAGGACTCGCTCGAACGCGTACTCGGGCGTGTGGACCCCGACGACGACGAAGCCGCTGTCGCGGTAGCGGTTGTACCAGTCGACCACGTGCGGGATGGCGCGCTGGCAATTGATGCACGAGTAGGCCCAGAAGTCGATCAGGACCACCTTGCCCCGCACCGCCGCCGGATCCAGCGGTTTGCCGTCCGGGGTGTTGAGCCATCCGGAGATGCCGGCGATAGCCGGTGCCGGTCCGCACTGCTGCAGCTGCGTGGCGCCGTCCATGCAATCGGTCAGCGCGCCGTTGACGCTGACCCCGCCCGCGCTCAGCTGCAGGCCGCTGGACCCGGGCGGCGGCGGCGTCGCCGGGCCGGAGTTCAGCGTGCGCTGGATGTCGTCGGCGCCGATCTTGTTTTGCATCGCCGTCGTGTAGTCGGGAACCGCGCGCTGCAGCATCGCCGGCAGGTTGAACACCAGCGCGACGGCCAGCAAGACCATCATGACGCCGCCGGCGATCTGGATCGCGCGTTGGCGGCGGCGGAACGCGGCGATGCGTTCCGCGACGCGCCGCCCCGCCAACGCGAACGCCAGCAGCGGCACCGCGTTGCCGAGCGCGAAGGTGCCAGTCAGCACCAGCGCGCCGGCCCCGATCGATTGCGTGCCGCCGGCGACCACGATCGCGGCGAGGACCGGGCCGGCGCAGGGCACATACAGCGCGCCCAGCGTCAGGCCCAGCCCGAAACCGTCTGTATTGGGCCCGATCTGACGCTGCGGCAGGTACGCGAACGGTCGTTCGATGAGGTGCTGCAGCGGCGGGAAGATCAACCCCAGGCCGATCAGCACCAGCACCACCAGGGCCGCCCACCTGATGGCGTCCTGCGGCAGGTGCAGCGCGGTCAGCAGCGCCGAGCCGATCAAGGTGGCCACCGAGAAGCTGCACACCAGACCCGCGATCACCAGGTACGGCCGGGCGGCCGAACTGATGCCGCGGGAGCTGCTCGCGCCGGATAACAGAATCACCGGCAGCACGGGCAGGATGCACGGCGAGATCCCGGTGATGAGGCCGCCGAGGAATCCGATCAACGCGATGGTCTGCATGGCTGCTTTCTGGATCGGCGGGTCATGCTCCTACCTTTACCCACTGGCGACGACCGCGCCGTCAGCCGTAACAAATCACGCGCTGTGCGTTATACAAATCACACAATGTGCGTTACGCTCGGCCGGTGGCGCAACTCACGTTCCAGCGCGCCCGCACCGAGGAGAAAAAGCGCCAACGTGCGGAGGCCCTCGTGGAGGCCGCGCGTTCGCTGGCGCTGGAAACGGGTGTCGCGTCGGTGACCCTGACCGCCGTCGCCAGCCGCGCCGGGATTCACTATTCGGCGGTGCGCCGTTACTTCACCTCGCACAAGGAAGTGCTGCTGCATCTGTCCGCCGAGGGGTGGGTGCGGTGGTCGAACACCGTGTCGGAGAGGCTCGCCGAGCCCGGCGCGAAGTCCCCGTCGCTGATCGCCCAGACGCTGGCCGACGCGCTGGCCGCGGACCCGCTGTTCTGTGACCTGTTGGCCAACCTGCACCTACACCTCGAACACGAGGTGGACGCCGAGCGGGTGGTCGAGGTGAAACGGATCAGCACCGCCGCCACGCTCTCGCTCGCCGACGCCATCGAGAGCGGGCTGCCGGAACTCGGCCGCTCGGGGGCGCTCGACATCCTGCTGGCCGCATACTCGTTGGCGGCCACGCTGTGGCAGGTCGCCAACCCGCCAGAACGCCTCACCGACGTTTACGCCGAGGAGCCGGAAGTGGTGCCGCCCGAGTGGAACTTGGATTTCGCCTCCGCTCTGACTCGCCTGCTGACCGCCACGTGCGTCGGCCTCATCACCGAGAAGCCATGAACACCACGACGTACCACAAGGACATGGAGCGCCCATGACGACCACTGAGCCAAGGACCGAGCCACTGCGCAGGCAGGGCTCCGCCGGCGGGGAGGGCGATGAGGCCGCCCCGCGGCGCGCCAGGAAGAAGGGGTTCTTCGCGCGCTTCTGGCTGGTGCTCACCATCGCCGCCGTCGTCGCGCTGTCGGGGTTCGTCGTCTACCGCTTGCACGGCGTCTTCGGCGTTCACCGCGGTTCCTTCGGGGGTGGCACCTCGGGCGAGGTCCTCGACCAGTTCAACGCCAAAACCATCACGCTCGAGGTCTGGGGCGCGCCGGGCAGCACGGCGACCATCAACTACCTCGACGAGAACTCCCACCCGCAGCAGGCGCTCAACGTGCCCTTGCCCTGGAGCAAAGTCTTGAGTTCAACGAAGCCCGGCATCCCGGCAAACCTGGTGGCCCAAGGCGACGGCAGCTGGATCGCCTGCCGATTCGTCGTCAACAACCACGACGGGCACGGTGACGTCATCAAGGCTCCGAATCAGTCGCCCCCCAACGAAACGGTGAACGCCTTCGTGTACTGCCTGGACAAGTCCGCATGAGCGAATCAGTCGAGGCTGCGCCGCGCGTCGAGCAGCCACTGATCCCGCCGTTCCTGCCGCGGATGATCCACCGGCTCGCGCTGCCGATCGTCCTGGTGTGGTTGGGCATCGTGTTCGTCACCAACACCGTGGCGCCGCAGCTGGAGGTCGTGTCCAAGAAGCATTCGGTGTCGCAGAGCCCCACGGACGCGGTGTCGTTCCAGTCGATGATGCGGGTTGGATCGACGTTCAAAGAGTTCAACTCCGACAGCTCCGCGATGATCCTGCTCGAGGGCGACAAGCCGCTGGGGGCCGACGCGCACCGCTACTACGACGAGATCGTCAAGCGACTCGAGCAGGACAAGAAGCACGTCCAGCACGTCCAGGACTTCTGGAGCGACCCGCTGACCGCCGCGGGTTCGCAAAGCCACGACCAGAAGGCCGCGTACGTCCAGGTGTACCTCGCCGGCAACATGGGCGGCGGGATGTCCGCCGAGTCCAGCGACGCCGTCCGCAAGATCGTGGACTCGGTGCCGGCGCCGCCGGGGATCAAGGCCTACGTCACCGGGGCGGCCCCGCTGTTCGCCGACCAGTCGCACGCGGGTGAGAAGGGCGTCGCGGTAGTCACCATGATCACCTTCCTGGTGATCGTGGTGATGCTGCTGTTCGTCTACCGCTCGATCGTCACCGTTTTGATCATGCTGTTGATGGTCTTCGTCGAGTTGGCCGCGGCCCGCGGTGTCGTCGCGACGCTCGGCAACTACGGCATCATGGGCCTGTCGACGTTCGCCAACAACATGCTCGTGCTGATGGCGATCGCGGCCGGAACGGACTACGCGATCTTCGTGGTCGGCCGCTACCACGAGGCCCGCGGTCTGGGCGAGACGCGCGAACAAGCGTTCTACACCATGTTCCACAGCACGGCCCACGTCGTGCTGGGGTCGGGGCTGACCATCGCCGGCGCGATGTACTGCCTGAGCTTCTGCCGGTTGCCCTACTTCTCGTCCCTGGGCGTCCCGTGCGCCGTCGGCATGCTGGTCGCGGTCCTCGCGGCCTTGACGCTGGCGCCGGCGGTCCTGACCGTGGCGTCGTTCTTCAAGCTGCTGGACCCGAAGCGCAAGCTGCAGACGCGGGGCTGGCGCCGCATCGGCACCGCCATCGTCCGGTGGCCCGCACCCGTTCTCGCGGTGACCATCGCCGCGGCCCTGGTCGGCCTGCTCGCGCTGCCCGGCTACAAGACGGACTACGACACCCGCCACTTCCTGCCGGCGGACACCCCGGCCAACATCGGCTATGCCGCCGCCGACCGGCACTTCGATCAGGCCCGGCTCAACCCCGAGCTGCTGATGATCGAGACCGACCACGACCTGCGCAACCCGGCCGACTTCATCGTCTTGGACAAGGTCGCCAAGGCGGTCTTCCACATCCCCGGCATCGGCCGGGTGCAGACCATCACCCGACCGTTGGGCACGCCGCTCGACCACAGCACCCTCGGGTTCCAGATGGGTGCGCAATCGGCCGGCCGGCTCCAGACCCAGCACTATCAGGAAGAGCAGGCGCAAAACCTGCTGAAGCAGGCGGACGAGCTCAAGAAGACGATGGCCACGCTGCACGAGCAGATGCAGGTCACCCAGGATCTGAGCAACACCACGCACGAGACCACCAGGCTCACCAAGGAAACCGTGCAGATCACCGAGGCGCTGCGCGACGACATCGCCAACTTCGACGACTTCTTCCGGCCGATCCGCAGCTTCTTCTACTGGGAGAAGCACTGTTACGACATCCCGGCGTGCTGGGCGCTGCGGTCGGTGTTCAACGCGCTCGACGGCATCGACCAGGTGGCGCAGAACATCGTGAACCTCAGCGCGAACCTGGACAAGCTGGATCAGATCCAGCCGAAGTTGGTGGCGCTGATCCCGCCGCAGATCGAGAGCCAGCAGCGCAACCTCGACACCGTGATGTCGAACTACGCGATCACCAACGGCCTCAACGACCAGGCGAAGGCGCAGGCCGACAACGCCACCGCCCAAGGCGACGCGTTCGACAAGGCCAAGAACGACGACACGTTCTACCTTCCGCCGGAGGCGTTCAAGAGCCCGGACTTCGCGCGGGGTCTCAAGCAGTTCATCTCGCCGGACGGGCACGCGGTCCGGTTGATCATCTCTCACGAGGGTGACCCGGCGACTCCGGAAGGCATCAGCCACATCGAACCGATCAAGCAGGCCGTGCACGAGGCGATCAAGGGCACGCCCTGGGAGGGCGCCAAGGTCTACCTCGGCGGCACCGCCGCGACGTACAAGGACATGCACGACGGTTCCGACATCGACCTGATCATCGCCGGCATCTCCGCAGCCACGCTGATCTTCATCATCATGTTGGTGATCACCCGAAGCGTCGTGGCGGCCTTCGTGATCGTCGGCACGGTGCTGTTGTCATTGGGCGCCTCGTTCGGCCTCTCGGTGCTGGTGTGGCAGTACATCCTGGGTATCAAGCTGCACTGGATGGTGCTGGCGATGGCGATCATCTTGCTGCTGGCGGTCGGCTCCGACTACAACCTGTTGTTGATCTCGCGGTTCAAGGAGGAAATCCACGCCGGGCTCAGAACCGGCACGATCCGCGCGATAGCCGGTTCCGGCTCGGTGGTGACGTCGGCCGGTTTGGTGTTCGCCGCCACCATGGCCACGTTCATGTTCAGCCCGCTGCTGGTGATGGCCCAGGTGGGCACGACGATCGCGCTGGGCCTGCTGTTCGACACCTTGATCGTGCGGTCGTTCATGACGCCGTCGCTGGCCGCCTTGCTCGGGCGCTGGTTCTGGTGGCCGCAGCACGTGCGTCCGCGGCCGGCCAGCACCATGCTGCGACCGTACGGGCCGCGACCCGCCGTGCGGGAGCTGCTGCTGAAGAACGTCGAGGAGCACCCGGCGGGCGGATTGGTGCAGCCGCGCTGATCGCCGCGGGCGGAGCTCTCGGCGCGTGCCCGGTGACGGCCGCCGGTCTGGCGGGCCGCCCGGCACGCCGCGCGACGGCTCAGGTGTAAAAAAATCGCCGGTAGCGGCGCCTTAGGCGCTGCTACCGGCGAGATAACTGTGGGGGCTCAGGCCCAGCTCCACACCGACATGTCGCCGGGCGGGTACTGGTTGCACACGTCGGTGGCCTTGGCCACCACGCCCTTGTTGTTGAAGAACAGCTTCATGTGGTTGACCCACGCGAAGGTCAGCGGGTCACCGTTGTAGAAGTTCTCCGAGTACTGCCTGCGGTCGGCCGGCGACATCGAGAAGAACCAGTGCACCTTGTCCTGGGTGGCCTGCTGCACGTTCGGGTGGTTGTTGTAGTCGATCATGTAGCGCTGGTAGTACACCGGGCTGGTGTCCCGCGCGGCCGCCATGTACTGCTCGGCGTCGCAGGTGGTGTTGATCATGCGACGGGGGACCGGGAAGTCCTCCGTGGAATCCGCTACCGCGGTCTTCGGGAACGTCACAGCGGCCACCCCGAGAGCGAGGAAAACCGCACCTGCACGCAAGCGAGAACTCAGCCGAGACATATTCAAACGGTAACACTTTTTGCACGGCGGTGAAGAAATTTGTAGCAGAGCTCATTATCACTTGCCATCAGGGACGATGACGTGCGACGGGTCCGGCCGCAGCTCCGGCGGGGCCTGGCTGTAATCGCCGAACGGCCCGTCGCGGCGCTCGATCGCCGCGCGCACGCCCTGGTCGCGCGCCGTGCGGATGAACTCGAGGGCGTCGGGGGTGTTGCGCATCAGCCCGTCGAGGATGCCGCCCAGCGTCTGCGTGGAGGCCAGGCCCATGTTCTCGTAGGCCTGGTTGACGATCAGCTTCTGCGCCCGCAACTGGGACAGCGGGATCTGCGCCAGCTCGGCCGCGATCTCGGCGACCCGGGCCTCCAGCCGCTCGAACGGCACCGCCTCGTTGATCAGCTCGATCTCGGCGGCCTGTACGCCGGTGAGCGGCCGGCCGGTCAGCGAGTGCCACTTTGCCTTGGCCAGGCTCAGCCGGTAGAGCCACATGCCGGTGAGATAGGCACCCCACATCCGCGCGTACGGGGTGCCGATCACGGCGTCCTCGCTCGCGATCACCAGGTCGGCGCACAGCGCGTAGTCGCTGGCCCCGCCGACGCACCAGCCGTGCACCTGAGCGATCACCGGCTTGGACGCCCGCCAGATCGCCATGAACTTGCTCGTGGGCGCAGTCTCGCGGGCGGTGACCATGGCGAAGTCCTTGCCGGGGTCCCACTGGCCGTCGGTCATCATGGCCTCGCCCCAGTGCTGAAATCCGCCGCCGAAGTCGTAACCACCGGAGAACGCCCGGCCGGCGCCGCGCAGCACGATGACCTTGATCGCCGGGTCCCGCTCCGCCAGGCCCACCGCCGCCTCGATCTCGTCGGGCATCGGCGGGACGATGGTGTTGAGCTGCTCCGGGCGGTTCAGCGTGATCGTGGCGACCGGTCCGGCCGTCGTGTACAGCAACGTCTGGAACTCGGGCGCGACGCCGGGCGATGTCATGGTCCCAGCGAAGCCGCTGGGCGCCGCGCTGTCCAGCAGCCTTACTCGTCGGGCTGCTGGTTTTCCGGCGACGAGGCGTAGATGCGGTCACCGATCTTGAGGTACGGCGTGGTCAGATAGGCCGAGACGGCGACGATCGCGGAGAAGATCACCGCCACGACCACCGCGTTGGGCCACAGCCTGCCGGTCCCGGCCGCGAAACTGACGATGCCGATCGCCGACGTCACCCAGTAGAACCGCCGGCCGGCGCGGCGGTGCTTGACGAAGCGGTACCGGGCCTGCGCCGCCCCGGCCAGGATGAAGATCAGCCCAGTGGCCAGCAGGGTCAGTTCGATGCGATCGGTCGCGGACACGTCGCGAGTCTATCGGCGCCGGTCGTCACTGCCAGGCGCGAGCATGCGCCACAGGAACGAGTAGGTCAGGGCGGACTTGAACGCGGCCTGTTCGTTGTCGGCCGCGCCGGCGTGGCCGCCCTCGATGTTCTCGTAGTAGTAGACCCGGTGGCCCGCCGCCTCGAGCGCCGCGGTCATCTTGCGGGCGTGCCCCGGGTGCACCCGGTCGTCGCGGGTGGAGGTCGTCATCAGCAGCGGCGGATAGCGTCGCGCCGATGAAATGTTCTGATAGGGCGAGTATTCGGAGATGAAGGCCCAGTCGTCCGGGTTGTCCGGATCGCCGTACTCGGCCATCCACGAGGCGCCGGCGAGCAACAGGTGGTAGCGCCTCATGTCCAGCAGCGGCACGCTGCACACCAGCGCGCCGAACAGCTCCGGGTACCGGGTCAGCATGATGCCCATCAGCAAGCCGCCGTTGCTGCCGCCCTGGGCGCCGAGTTGGTCGACGGTCGCGATGTTGCGGCTCACCAAATCCGTTGCCACGGCAGCGAAGTCCTCGGCCACCTTATGCCGGCCCTCCCGCATCGCCTGGGTGTGCCAGTTCGGCCCGTACTCGCCGCCGCCGCGGATGTTGGCCAGCACGTAGGTGCCGCCCCGGGCCAGCCACAACCGGCCGAGCACGCCGCTGTAGGCGGGGGTGTTCGCGTTCTCGAAGCCGCCGTAGCCGTAGAGCATGGTGGGCCCGGGGCCGGCCGCGTCGGTGGGCCGCACCACGAAGTAGGGAATCCTGGTCCCGTCGTCAGAGGTTGCGAAATGCTGTGCGACGGCCAGGTTTTCGGCGTCGAAAAAGGACGGCGCGGACTTGACCTGCTCGAGGGCTCCGTCGCCGGTGCCGCGCAGCAGGCGTGAGGGCGTGACGAATCCGCTGGAGTCGAGGAAGAACTCGTCACCGTCGTCGTCGGCGGTGACGACGACGGTGTTGGTCGCCTCCGGGATGCCGGCCAGCGGCTCACGTCGCCAGGGCGGCGGCGAAGCCGGGCGCTGCGGGTCGTCACGTGGTGGTGGCGTGACGATCTCGACCCGGCTGGCCACGTCGGCGAGGGTGACCATGAGCAGACGGTCGCGCGTCCACGCGTAATGATTCAACGCGGTGTGCTCGTCGGGCTCGAACACCACGCTCAATTGCGCTGTCCCGGCGAGAAACTCGTCGTAGTCCGCCGCCAGCAGGGACCCCGCGGCGTAGCTGGCGGATCCGAATAGCCAGTCGGTGCGCAGCTCGATCAGCAACCAGTTGCGGTGGACCGACACGCTGGCGTCGGTGGGCGCGTCGATGCGAATGAGCTCCGCGCCGCGCAACTCATAGACCTGCTCGTTCCAGAAGTCGACCGCCCGCGCCAGAAAGGTGCGTTCGAAACCCGGCGTGCGGTCCACCGACACCGCGACGCGCACGTCGGCGCGGTCGCCTTCGAAGACCGTCTCCGCGTCGGCCAGCGGCGTGCCCCGGTGCCACCGCTTGATCACCCGCGGGTAGCCCGACTCCGTCAGCGACCCGGCCCCGAAGTCGGTGCCCACGAACACCGTGTCGGGGTCGGCCCAGGTGATCTGCGACTTGGCCTCCGGCAGCGTGAACCCGCCGGCGACGAAATCCCGTGTCTGCATGTCGAATTCGCGCACGATCGAGGCGTCCGAGCCGCCGCGCGACAGGCCGACGAGCGCCCGCGTGTATTCCGGGGCGATGACCCCCGCCCCCGCCCACACCCACTTTTCGTCGTCGGCCCGGCCCAACGCGTCGACGTCGATCAGCACGTCCCAGTCGGGGGTTGCGGCGCGGTAGCTGTCCAGCGTGGTGCGCCGCCACAGGCCGCGGGGGTTGGTGGCGTCGCGCCAGAAGTTGTACAGGTAGTCCCCGCGGCGCACCACGTACGGAATGCGGGCGTCGGTGTCGAGGACCTCGAGCGCCTCGGCGCGCATCCGTTCGAATTCCTCGTCGCGGAATCGCGCCAGAGTGGGCTCGTTGCGCGCGCGCACCCAGTCCAGGGCCCGCTCGTCGGTGACCTCCTCGAGCCAGAGGTACGGGTCGTCGGGCGCGGCTACGCCGGGGGCGGCGTCGGGAGTCTCGGAGGAGAGCGAAGGCATGGGACCCATTGTGGCCAACGGCGGTACTGTGAGGTGTATTACACGAGGGACGAGGGGTGAGAGCGAATGACCGTTTTCGCACGTCCCGGCTCTGCCGGGGCGCTGATGTCGTATGAATCCCGCTACGAGAACTTCATCGGCGGCCAGTGGGTGGCGCCGGTGGGCGGCCGCTACTTCGAGAACCCCACCCCGGTGACCGGCCAGCCGTTCTGCGAGGTGGCCCGCTCGGAGGCGGCCGACGTGGAGAAGGCGCTGGACGCCGCCCACGGCGCGGCCAAGGCGTGGGGCAAGACCGCACCGGCCGAGCGGGCGGCGATCCTGAACAAGATCGCCGACCGCATCGAGGAGAACACCGCCGCCCTCGCGGTGGCCGAGGTGTGGGACAACGGCAAGCCGGTCCGCGAGGCCTTGGCCGCCGACATCCCGCTGGCCGCCGACCACTTCCGCTATTTCGCCGGCGCCATCCGGGCGCAGGAGGGCTCGCTGTCCCAGATCGACGAGGACACGGTGGCCTACCACTTCCACGAGCCCCTCGGCGTCGTCGGACAGATCATCCCGTGGAACTTTCCGATCCTGATGGCCGCCTGGAAGATGGCCCCGGCGCTGGCCGCCGGCAACGCGGTGGTGCTCAAACCCGCTGAGCAGACGCCGGTCTCGGTGCTCTACCTGATGTCGCTCATCGGTGACCTGCTTCCGGCCGGCGTGCTCAACGTCGTCAACGGGTTCGGGGCCGAGGCCGGCAAGCCACTGGCGTCGAGCAACCGGATCGCCAAGATCGCCTTCACCGGCGAGACCACCACCGGGCGCCTGATCATGCAGTACGCGTCGCAGAACCTGATCCCGGTCACCCTGGAGCTGGGCGGCAAGAGCCCGAACATCTTCTTCTCCGACGTGCTGGCCAGAGCCGACGACTTCCAGGACAAGGCGCTCGAGGGCTTCACCATGTTCGCCCTCAACCAGGGCGAGGTGTGTACGTGCCCGTCGCGCAGCCTGATTCAGGCCGACATCTACGACGAGTTCCTCGAGCTCGCCGCGATCCGCACCAAGGCCGTCCGGCAGGGCGACCCCCTGGACAGCGAGACGATGCTGGGTTCTCAGGCTTCCAACGACCAGCTTGAGAAGATCCTGTCCTACATCGAGATCGGCAAGGACGAGGGCGCCACGATCGTCACCGGCGGCGAGCGCGCCGAACTCGGCGGCGACCTGTCCGGCGGCTACTACATGCAGCCCACCATCTTCGCCGGCACCAACCGCATGCGGGTCTTCCAGGAGGAGATCTTCGGGCCGGTGGTGACGGTCACGTCATTCGACGACTACGACGACGCGATCTCGATCGCCAACGACACCCTCTACGGCCTCGGCGCGGGCGTGTGGAGCCGCGACGGCAACACCGCTTACCGGGCGGGTCGCGACATCCAAGCCGGCCGGGTGTGGGTGAACTGCTACCACCTCTATCCCGCGCACGCCGCGTTCGGCGGCTACAAGCAGTCCGGCATCGGCCGCGAGAACCATAAGATGATGCTCGACCACTACCAGCAGACCAAGAACCTCATGGTGTCCTATTCGGAGAAGGCGCAGGGCTTCTTCTGATGGTCACCGGGGTGGTGATGACCGCGCCGGCCGCCGAGCTGCTGGCGTCGCTGCAGGAGCGGCACGGCCCCGTGATGTTCCATCAGTCCGGCGGCTGCTGCGACGGGTCGTCGCCGATGTGCTATCCCCGCGGCGACTTCCTGGTCGGCGACCGCGATGTGCTGCTCGGCGTGCTGGACGTGGGCGCCGACGGGGTGCCGGTGTGGATCTCGGGCCCGCAGTACCAGGCGTGGAAACACACGCAGCTGGTGATCGACGTGGTGCCGGGCCGCGGCGGTGGCTTCAGCCTGGAGGCCCCCGACGGGGTGCGGTTCCTGAGCCGCGGCCGCGTGTTCACCGAGGAGGAACGGGCGGCGCTGGCGGCCGCGCCGCCCATCACCGGCGCCGATTATGAGGGCGGACAGCGCCCCGCGTCCCGCGGTCAGGTGGTGACCGGCGGAGCTTCCGCGACCTGCCGCACCGGCGGCTGACGGCAGTACAGTCGTCACCGTGATCCCCCTGCCGCGGCCCTGGCTTCTGGCCAGCGCCATGCTGATTGGCAGCGCGGTCGGGTTTTTGGCGGGGGTGGCCTGCAAGGTGGTCGTGCACGCCGCCGTCCACCCGGGTGTCGCCGTCGCGGCCGCGGTCGGGGTTCCCAGCGTCGTCGGGCTGACCATGATGCTGCTGTCCGGACGGCGGTGGGTCACGACCCTCGGCGCGTTGATCGTGGCGGTGGCGCCCGGCTGGTTGGGTGTGCTGGTCGCCCTGCGGGTGAGCGCCGGTGGCTGACGATAAGGACGGGACCAACCCGGGCACCGAGGCGTTCGTGCCGGACTTCTCCGAGGACGACGACGAGGACACCGGCACCCGCTCGTGGGTCCCCGACTTCTCCGACGACACCGGGCCGCAGGCTGTAGAACCCGCCGCCGCGACACCGGCCGAGGCGGCGGCGGTCGAGGCGCCCGACGAACAGGAGGACGGGGCGGGCGCGGGCGGGCCGGTGCAATCGGTCACCGTGCCCGGCCGCTACGTCTACCTCAAGTGGTGGAAGCTGGCCCTGGTCCTGCTGGGCGTGTGGCTGGTGGCCGCCGAGGTGGGGCTCGGCCTGTTCTATTGGTGGTATCACTCGCCGGACAAGACACCGGCCGGGTTCGCGGCCCTGGTGTACGTGGTGGCGTGCATCGTCGCGGGCGTGATGCTGGCGATGGTGCCGGGCAAGCCGCTCGTGTCGGCCCTGTCGGTCGCGGTGATGTCGGGGCCGTTCGCCGCCGTCGCCGCCGCGGCGCCCCTGTACGGCTACTACTACTGCGAACGGGTGGGCCACTGCGTGGCCGGCGTCCTTCCGTATTAACGCCGCGCCCACGTGCCCACTAGGGTGGGCACGTGACTTCTCACTTTGACGTCGTCGTCCTCGGGGCCGGTCCCGGCGGATATGTCGCAGCTATCCGCGCCGCGCAGCTCGGCCTGAACACCGCGGTCATCGAGCCGAAGTATTGGGGCGGGGTCTGCCTCAACGTCGGCTGCATCCCGTCCAAGGCATTGCTGCGCAACGCCGAACTGGTGCACATCTTCACCAAAGAGGCCAAGACCTTCGGTATCACCGGCGAGGCCAGCTTCGACTACGGCGTCGCCTACGACCGCAGTCGCAAGGTGGCCGAGGGCAGGGTCGCCGGCGTGCACTTCCTGATGAAGAAGAACAAGATCACCGAGATCCACGGCTACGGGAAGTTCACCGACCCGCACACGCTGTCGGTCGACCTCAACGAGGGCGGCACCGAGACCGTCACCTTCGACAACGTCATCGTCGCCACGGGTGCCAGCACGCGGCTGGTCCCGGGCACCACGCTGTCGGAGAACGTGGTGACCTACGAGGAACAGATCATGAAGCGGGAGCTGCCCGCGTCGATCGTGATCGCCGGGGCCGGCGCCGTCGGCATGGAATTCGGCTACGTCATGAAGAACTACGGGGTCGACGTCACCATCGTCGAATTCCTGCCGCGCGCGCTCCCCAACGAGGACGCCGAGGTGTCCAAGGAGATCGAGAAGCAGTTCAAAAAGCTCGGCATCACCATCCGCACCGGGACCAAGGTGGAGTCCATCACCGACGACGGGTCTGGGGTCACCGTCGTGGTCAGCAAGGACGGCAAGTCCGAGGAGCTCAAGGCCGACAAGGTGCTGCAGGCCATCGGGTTCGTGCCCAACGTCGAGGGCTACGGGCTGGACAAGGCGGGCGTCGCGCTCACCGACCGCGGGGCGATCGGCATCACCGACTACATGCGCACCAACGTCGAGCACATTTACGCTATCGGCGACGTGACCGGCAAGCTGCAGCTGGCGCACGTCGCCGAGGCCCAGGGCGTGGTCGCGGCCGAAACCATCGCGGGCGCAGAGACTTTGGCGTTGGGTGACTATCGCATGATGCCGCGCGCGACGTTCTGCCAGCCGCAGGTGGCCAGCTTCGGGCTCACCGAACAACAGGCCCGCGACGCGGGGCACGACGTGGTGGTCGCCAAGTTCCCGTTCACCGCCAACGCTAAGGCGCACGGGGTGGGTGACCCGAGCGGCTTCGTCAAGCTGATCGCCGACGCCAGGTACGGCGAGCTGTTGGGCGGGCACCTGATCGGCCACGATGTCTCCGAGCTGCTGCCCGAGCTGACGCTCGCGCAAAAGTGGGACCTGACGGCGACCGAGCTGGCGCGCAACGTGCACACGCACCCGACGCTGTCGGAGGCGTTGCAAGAGTGCTTCCACGGCCTCATCGGCCACATGATCAACTTCTGAGCGCCATGAGGAGCACCGTCCGGCCGGAGACCCTCGCGGGCGCCATCGGCGGCCTGGGAGCGGGTTACGTGCTGTGGCTGCTTGCCATTTCGATCGGCGAAGACACCGCGACGGCAAGCGTGTGGAGCCTGACGGTGTTGGTGGTGTCGGCCGCGGTGGGCGTGATCGCGGCGCTGTGGGGCCTCTGGCAGCGCCGACGCCGCAGGTACGGGCTGGCGGCGCTGGCGTTCGGGCTGCCGGTGCTGCCGCTGGTGTTGACGCTGGCCGTGCTGGCCGACCTCTACTTGTAGCCGGCCGGGTTGTCCAGCGGGATGGCCAGCGCCGACATGGTCGCGGCCAGGCCGTCGTATTGGCTTGCCAGCAAGCAGAATTCGATGAGCTCGCGCCGGTCGAGGTGACCGGCCAGCGCGGCCCAGGTGTCGTCGGTGACGGTGCGCCTCTCGACGAACTCGTCGGTCGCCGTCAGCAGGGCGCGCTGGCGTGCGCTCAACCGGTCCGCGGCCGCGACCGTGGTGTCGGGCCAGGCAAAGATCGCGGCCTGCAGGTCCGCGTCCAGGCCCTGGTTGCGGGCCATCCTGCGGTGATGCTGCAGCTCGTATTCGCAGTTCCGCAGGTGCGCGACGCGCAGGACCACCAGTTCGGCGTCGATCGCGGGCAGCCGGCCGCGCAGGAGGCGGCCGCTGTAGATGCTCCACGCCACAAACAGGGACCGGTGCTGCCCCAGCGTGGTGAACAGGTGCATCTCGGGCGCGCGGACGGTCCGCGCCGCCGCCTTGGCGAGCACCCAGTTGAGGGGGCCCAGCTCGCGGAACCGTCCCGACGGGATGCGGCCGACCGTCCCGCCCGTCACGGCTGCTTCACCAGGTAGGGCGACACCGTGCTGCGGTGCTCGTCGAGATCGAGCGCGTGGCCCAGCGCGGGGAAGGCCCGCTGCGGGCAGTTGTCGCGTTCGCAGACGCGGCAGCCCGCGCCGATGGGCGTGGCCACGACGTTGAGATCCCCCGACAAATCGAGTCCTTCCGAGTAGACGAGCCGGTGAGCGTGGCGCAACTCGCAGCCCAGCCCGATCGCGAAGGTCTTACCCGGCTGACCATACCGGGCGGCGCGCCGCTCGACGGTGCGGGCCACCCACATGTAGTTGCGGCCGTCGGGCATCTGCGCTATCTGCACCAGGATCTTGCCCGGGTTGGCGAAGGTCTCGTAGACGTTCCACAACGGGCAGGTGCCGCCGCTGGAGGAGAAGTGAAAACCGGTGGCGGACTGACGTTTTGACATGTTGCCGGCCCGGTCCACCCTGACGAAGGAGAAGGGCACGCCGCGCATCGAGGGCCGTTGCAACGTGGAGAGCCGGTGCGCGATGGTCTCGTAGCTGACCGAGTAGAACGAGGACAGCCGCTCGACGTCGTAGCGGAAATTCTCCGCGACGTCGTGGAACTGCCGGTACGGCAGCACCGTCGCGGCGGCGAAATAGTTGGCCAGGCCCAACCGGGCGAGCGTGTGTGACTCGTCGCTGGTGAACTTGCCGTCGGTGACCAGGGCGTCGATCAGGTCACCGAATTCGAGGTAGGCCAATTCGGCGGCCATCTTGAACACCTGCTGCCCCAGCGACAGGTGGTTGCTGATCTCCAGCGTCTTGGTCTGCGGCTCGTAGCGGTGTAATACCGTGTCGCCCAAGTCGATTCGACGGTTGATGTGCACCCCGTGCACCTCGGTGAGCCGGCGGTTCAACTCCCGGGCCAGGTCGCCGTGGTGCAGGCGCATCTTGCTGGTGAGGTCCTCGGCGGCGGTGTCCAGCTCGTGCAGATAATTCTGGCGCTGGTAGAAGTAGTCGCGGACTTCCTCGTGCGGCATGGTGATCGAACCGCTGCCGCTGCCGTCGGAGTAGCGCTCCTCGGTGGCGGCGGCGAGCTGGGCCGTGGTGATGCGGTAGCGGCGGTGCAGGTTGACCACCGCGCGGGCCAGCGCGGGATGCGCGCTGACCATCTCGGCAACCTCGGTCGGGTCCACGTCGATGTCGAGGTCCCGGTCCATCGTCACCTCGCGCAGCTCGGCGACCAGGCGGGTGTCGTCGTGTGAGGCGAAGAAGGTGGCGTCCACCCCGAACACCTCGGTGATGCGCAGCAGCACGGCCACGGTCAGCGGGCGGACGTCGTGCTCGATCTGGTTGAGGTAGCTCGGGGAGATCTCCAGCATCTGCGCGAGCGCGGCCTGGGAAAACCCACGCTCGCTGCGCAACTGGCGCACGCGTGACCCCACGAAGGTTTTCGACACGCTTTTCAGGGTACGACGCATTGCGAAGTTGCGCTTCGCAGAGTTCGCAGAGCTCGACGTCGGGTCAGGTTTGGCATTCGGCGCGCCGCGTTGGCATGATTCGCAACAAGGCCCCAGGGCTAGCCTGAGGTGACCAACCAGGAGGAAATGGGAGCGACGCCGTGAGCCTGGACAAACAACTGATGCCGGTGCCCGACGGCCACCCCGACGTCTTCGACCGCGAATGGCCGCTGCGCGTCGCCGACATCGACCGCACGGGACGCCTGCGCCTGGACGCGGCCGCCCGGCACATCCAGGACATCGGCCAGGACCAGCTTCGCGAGATGGGCTTCGAGGAGACCCATCCCTTGTGGATCGTCCGGCGCACCATGGTGGACCTGATCAAGCCGATCGAGTTCGGTGACATGCTGCGCTGTCGGCGCTGGTGCTCGGGCACCTCCAACCGGTGGTGCGAGATGCGGGTGCGCATCGACGGCCGCAAGGGTGGGCTCATCGAATCCGAGGCGTTCTGGATCAACATCAACCGGGACACCCAGATGCCGTCGCGCATCGCCGACGACTTCCTGGCGGGCCTGCACAAGACGACCTCCGTCGACCGGCTGCGGTGGAAGTCGTACCTGAAGCCGGGCAGCCGCGACGACGCGGTCGAGATCCACGAGTTCCCCGTGCGCGTCACCGACATCGACCTGTTCGACCACATGAACAATTCGGTGTACTGGAGCGTGGTCGAGGACTATCTGGCGTCGCATCTGGCGCTGATGGCGCGGCCGCTGCGCATCACGATCGAGCACGAGGCGCCGGTCGCGCTGGGCGACAAGTTGGAGATCATCTCCCACTTGCACCCCGCGGGATCCACCGATCAGTTCGGCCCGAACCTCACCGATCGGCCTGTTACAACGCTCACATATGCGGTCGGCGACGAGACGAAAGCCGTCGCCGCGCTCTTCAACCGCTAACCGGACAAGCGTCCCGTTAAATGCCCAGCTGACCTGCGGATTCTTGTTACCGGCGGGTAGATTCTGAAACGGTTCAGTTCCCCCGCAGCTTCGCAAGATTCGCAAATACGGGCGGTGCCGTTGCTGAAATTGGCAACTGAAATGGGTGGACCTGCGGGAACATGGTGTGCCATCTTCGAGTTAGCACATCAGCGAAGTTAAGCACGTAGCTACCGCCGGTGAGGCCTTCTGCAATCCAGTAGTGAAGATCGTGAAGGAGCATGCCCAATGTCTGTCGTTGGCACCCCCAAGAGCGCCGAACAGATCAAGAAGGACTGGGACACCAACCCCCGTTGGAAGGGTGTCACCCGCACCTACAGCGCCGAGGACGTCGTCGCGCTGCAGGGCACCGTCGTGGAGGAGGCCACCCTGGCCCGGCGCGGCGCCGAGGTCCTGTGGGAGCAGCTGCACGACCTGGAGTACATCAACGCGCTGGGCGCGCTGACGGGCAACATGGCCGTCCAGCAGGTCCGCGCCGGCCTGAAGGCCATCTACCTGTCGGGTTGGCAGGTCGCCGGTGACGCGAACCTGTCCGGCCACACCTACCCGGACCAGAGCCTGTACCCGGCCAACTCGGTGCCGCAGGTGGTCCGCCGCATCAACAACGCGCTGCTGCGCGCCGACGAGATCGCCAAGGTCGAGGGCGACACCTCGGTCGAGAACTGGCTGGCCCCGATCGTCGCCGACGGTGAGGCCGGTTTCGGTGGTGCGCTCAACGTCTACGAGCTGCAGAAGGCGATGATCGCCGCCGGTGTGGCCGGTTCGCACTGGGAGGACCAGCTGGCCTCGGAGAAGAAGTGCGGCCACCTCGGTGGCAAGGTGCTGATCCCGACACAGCAGCACATCCGCACCCTGACCTCGGCCCGCCTCGCGGCCGACGTCGCCGACGTGCCGACCGTCGTGATCGCGCGCACCGACGCCGAGGCCGCCACGCTGATCACCTCCGACGTCGACGAGCGCGACCAGCCGTTCATCACCGGTGAGCGGACCAAGGAGGGCTTCTACCGGGTCCGCAACGGGCTGGAGCCCTGCATCGCGCGGGCCAAGGCCTACGCGCCGTTCTCCGACCTGATCTGGATGGAGACCGGTACCCCGGACCTCGAGCTGGCCGCCAAGTTCGCCGAGGGCGTCAAGTCCGAGTTCCCCGACCAGATGCTGGCCTACAACTGCTCGCCGTCGTTCAACTGGAAGAAGCACCTCGACGACAGCACCATCGCGAAGTTCCAGAAGGAGCTTGGCGCAATGGGATTCAAGTTCCAGTTCATCACGCTGGCCGGCTTCCACGCCCTCAACTACTCGATGTTCGATCTGGCCTACGGCTACGCCCGCAACCAGATGAGCGCTTACGTCGAGCTGCAGGAGCGCGAGTTCGCCGCCGAGGAGCGCGGCTACACCGCCACCAAGCACCAGCGCGAGGTGGGTGCCGGTTACTTCGACCGCATCGCCACCACGGTGGACCCGACCTCGTCGACCACCGCGCTGACGGGCTCCACCGAAGAGGGGCAGTTTCACTGAGACCGAGCGGGCTTTAGGCCGCGAGGGTGAAGTGAAACCGGCGGGTTGAGTCACTGAGACCGAGCGGGCTTTGGCCCGAAGGACTGAGCCGCTAGAGGAACCAAGCCGTAGATCCGGCTGAAGTAGCATAGGCCCCGCCCAGCGATCCTGGGCGGGGCCTATTGCGGTGCAAGGCGATACAACGTCGAAAGAAGAAGACAGTGAGTGACGCAGGGATTCAGCGAGTGGGCGTAGTCGGGGCCGGTCAGATGGGGTCCGGCATCGCCGAGGTCTCCGTGCGCGCCGGCGTCGACGTGACGGTGTTCGAGACCACCGACGCCCTGATCACCGCGGGGCGCAACCGCATCGTGAAGTCGCTGGAGCGCGGCGTCAGCGCGGGCAAGGTCACTGAGCGGGAACGCGACCGGGCGCTGAGCCAGCTGACCTTCACCACCGACCTCAAGGACCTGGCCGACCGCCAGCTGGTCATCGAGGCGATCATCGAGGACGACGCCGTCAAGGCGCAGGTGTTCGCCGAACTCGACCGGGTCATCACCGACCCGGACGCGGTACTCGCGTCCAACACCTCCAGCATCCCGATCATGAAGATCGCCGCGGCCACCAAGAACCCGCAACGGGTGCTGGGCCTGCACTTCTTCAACCCGGTCCCGGTGCTGCCGCTGGTCGAACTGGTCAGCACGCTCGTCACCGACGAGGCCGCCGCCGCCAGGACCGAACAGTTCGCCAGCGCGGTGCTGGGCAAGCAGGTGGTGCGCTGCTCCGACCGGTCCGGTTTCGTCGTCAACGCGCTGCTGGTGCCCTACCTGCTCTCGGCGGTCCGCATGGTCGAAGCGGGGTTCGCCAGCATCGAGGACGTCGACAAAGCCGTGGTCGCCGGGCTGTCGCACCCCATGGGCCCGCTGCGGCTGTCCGATCTGGTGGGGCTGGACACGCTGAAGCTCATCGCGGACAAGATGTTCGAGGAATTCAAGGAGCCACACTTCGCTCCGCCGCCGCTGCTACTGCGCATGGTGGAGGCGGGCCGGCTGGGCAAGAAGACGGGGCAGGGCTTCTACTCGTACTGACGAGGCGTGCGGCGCCGCGCGAAACATGCTGGGGCGCAACGACACCCGATACGGTAGCCCTGGGCGGTAGGCGCGCGAAACCCCAAGCCGGACAGCGCCCGCCGGCGACGGCCAGTTGAAAGCCGCCCTGGCGGACTACTTTTGCAACTTCTCCAGCGTGAACTGGTCGACGTCGGTGTACCCCTCGTGGAACAGCTTCGCGCAGCCGGTCAGGTACTTCATGTAGCGGTCGTAGACCTCTTCGGACTGGATCGCGATGGCCTCGTCGCGGCGGGCCTCCAGGGCGGCCGCCCACGTCTCCAGCGTGCGGGCGTAGTGCAGCTGCAGCGACTGGACGCGCGTCAGTTCGAACCCCGCCGTCACGCCGTACTCGCCGACGGTCTGCGGCGTCGGAAGCCAACCGCCGGGGAAGATCTCGGCCAAGATGAATTGCGAAAACTGCACGATTTCGTGCGTCAGCTTCATGCCGCGCGCGCGGGCGTCCTTGAACGAAGGCCGAACGATGGTGTGCAGCAACATCACTCCGCCGGGCGGCAGCGCCTCGTAGGCCATCTTGAAGAAGCGGCCGTAGCGTTGCCGGCCGAAGTGTTCGAACGCGCCGATCGAGACGATCCGGTCCACCGGCTCGTGGAACTTCTCCCAGCCCTCCAGCAGCACCCGACGGGTGCGCGAGGTGTCCATCTCGTCGAACTTCTTCTGCACGTGCTGCGCCTGGTTCTCCGACAGCGTCAGGCCCACGACGTTGACGTCGTACTTCTCGATAGCCCGCCGCATGGTGGCCCCCCACCCGCACCCGATGTCGAGCAACGTCATGCCGGGTTGCAGCTTCAGCTTGCCCAGCGCCAGATCGATCTTGGCGAGCTGCGCCTCTTCCAGGGTCATGTCGTCACGCTCGAAGTAGGCGCAGCTGTAGGTCTGCGTGGGATCGAGGAACAACCGGAAGAAGTCATCGGACAGGTCGTAGTGGGCCTGCACGTTGCCAAAATGCGGCGTGAGCTGGACGGACATCGCGAGGAGGGCCTTTCTATTTTCGGAAGCAGGGGAGGGCGGCCGACCAGCGGGCCTCGCATCACCCCCGATGCATCCCCTGCATGCTAGCCCTTTGGGCGGCTGTCGCGCCTTCCCCGGCGCACTCTAGCGTCACACGGAAGGGCCGAAATACCCAAAACGGCACTCGTCAGCAAATGGCTTCTGCTATAACGCGGATCCGTCTCGGCGGTCGCGGGGCGGCACCATCGGCGAGGGGTGGGGTTCGGCGCGGAATTGTTCGAGCGATCCGCCGACCTCCACGATGCCCTTGAGGGCGTTCCAGCTCAGCATCGTCAAGTAATCGATCAACGCGTCCCGGCTCATCCGGGGGTCCGACATCCACGAGTGCGTGGCCAACTGCACGCCGCCGACGATCAGATAGGACCAGGGCTCGACGCCGCCGGTGTCCATGCCGGCCTGCTGCATCCGCCGGCGGATCATGACCGCCAGCATCCGGGCGATGATCCGCTCGGAATCGGCGATCACCTTGCTCTTGCTGGCCGAGTTGTTGGTCATCACGAACCGGTACGGCTCCGGCTCGTTGGCGACGGTCTCGACGTACACCCGGATGACCTCGCGGGCCAGATCGAACCCGTCCAGGTTCGATGTGAGGGCGGCGGCCATGTTGGGAATCAGGGTGGTCTGGGTGAACCGCATCATCACCGCGGTCGTCAGGTCGTTCTTGTCGACGAAGTAGCGGTACAACACGGTCTTGGAAACGCCGATCTCCGCGGCGATCTCGTCCATGCTCAGAGCGCCGCCGTGCCGGCGAATCGCGTCGATCGTGCCGTCGACGAGCTCGTTGCGGCGCTCCACCTTGTGCTGGTGCCAGCGCCGCTTGCGGCCGTCCATTTTGACGCTCACAACCGAGATTTGCTCTGTCACTATCGTCAATTTCCGTTCACTCGACGCCCTCGATCTTACGGCGGTGAGGCGGGGTTTGAGTCCTCGGCACCGGCCCCCGGGGTTGCCGCGAGCTGTGTCGTCGCACCAATCGGCCGCGAAGATAGATGATGGTGTGGTGGTACACAGGGCCTCGCAAGGAGGCGAACCGACGCACGCGCCGGCAGTGGGCATGAACGAGGCGGCCTCGCACCCCGCGGCCGGCCAGGCCCGGCCATCTCTCGCGGAATCCTTTGCCGGCGCCGATCCGGAGGCGGACGCCGAACGGCGCGTCGCGCTGCGCCGCATGAAGGCGGTGGCGCTGAGCTTTTTGATCGGCGCCAGCGTTGTCTTCCTCGCCTGCCGCTGGGCACAGGCGCACGCCAGCCTGGGCGCCTGGGTCGGTTATGTCGGTGCGGCGGCGGAAGCCGGGATGGTCGGCGCCCTGGCCGACTGGTTCGCCGTGACGGCGTTGTTCCGCCACCCGCTGGGCATCCCCATCCCGCACACCGCGATCATCAAGCGCAAGAAGGACCAGCTCGGGGAGGGGCTGGGGACCTTCGTCCGGGAGAACTTCCTGTCGGCGCCCGTCGTGGAGACGAAGTTGCGCGACGCCCAGGTGCCCGGGCGGCTGGGCAAGTGGCTGTCGGAGCCGGCGCACGCCGAGCGGGTGGCCGGCGAGGCCGCGACCGTGTTGCGCGTGCTGGTGGAGCTGCTGCGCGACGACGACGTGCAGCAGGTGATCGACCGGATGATCGTGCGCCGCATCGGGGAGCCGCAGTGGGGGCCGCCGGTGGGGCGGGTGCTGGCGACGCTGCTGGCCGAAAACCGGCAGGAGGCGTTGATCCAGCTGCTGGCCGACCGGGCGTTCCAGTGGTCGCTCAACGCCGGGGAGGTCATTCAGCGGGTGATCGAGCGCGACTCCCCGACGTGGTCGCCGCGGTTCATCGATCACCTCGTGGGCGACCGCATCCACCGCGAGCTGATGGACTTCACCGATAAGGTGCGCCGCAACCCCGACCACGAACTGCGCCGTTCGGCGACCCGCTTCCTGTTCGAGTTCGCCGAGGACCTGCAGCACGACGACACCACGATCGCCCGCGCCGAGGCCGTCAAGGAGCAGTTGATGGCCCGAGACGAGATCGCCAACGCCGCCGCGACGGCGTGGAAGACGCTCAAGCGGCTGGTGCTCGAGGGCGTCGACGACCCGTCGAGCAGCTTGCGGACCCGCATCGCCGAGACGGCGATCCGGGTCGGCGAATCGCTGCGCGACGACGCCGAGTTGCGCGACAAGGTCGACAACTGGCTGGTCCGGGCCGCGCAGCACCTGGTGTCCCAATACGGGGTGGAGATCACCGCCATCATCACCGACACGATCGAGCGCTGGGACGCCGAGGAGGCCAGCCGGCGCATCGAGCTGCACGTCGGTCGCGATCTGCAGTTCATCCGCATCAACGGCACCGTCGTGGGGTCGCTCGCGGGCCTCGTCATTTACGCCATCGCCCAGCTGCTCTTCTAGTGGTGCTAACAAGTGCTTGCAAATGCAAGCACTTGTCCGTAGTCTGTGGTCGACCACCACCAGACGCAGGAGTACGCCATGGCAACCGAGGAGAAGCTCTCCGCCAAGGTGTCCAGCGCTGCTTCGGACATGGCGTCGGACATCGGCAGCTTCATCCGCAGCCAGCGTGAGCTTGCCCAGGTGTCCGTGCGTCAGCTCGCCGAGAAGTCCGGCGTCAGCAATCCCTACCTCAGCCAGGTGGAGCGCGGGCTGCGTAAACCGTCCGCCGACGTGTTGAACCAGATCGCGAAGGCGTTGCGGGTGTCCGCCGAGGTGCTTTACGTGCAGGCCGGAATTCTCGAGCCCAGCGACAAAAGTCAGGTGCGGGACGCCATCATCACCGACACCTCGATCACCGAGCGTCAAAAACAAATCCTGCTCGACATCTACGCATCGTTCGCCCACGAAAACGAATCCAGCAGCACCGAGGAGTGTCCGACCGAATCAGACGAGTGACTGGCCGCCGGGCAGGGCGTTCACCAATCGCCAGCGAGTCGCGATGTATAGACGACCGGCCGCCGCGGTTATCCCAGAGGAAGGGAATTCCACGATCCCTCCGACTGCTCCCGACGAAATCCGCGTCGACGGTCACCAGCTTTCAAGGAGGCGCTTGAACCGAGCTTCCCGACTTCGACAGACCAGACCGCACCGACACGAATGACGCTGATCGTGAAAACAACACCATGAAAGGAAAAGACATGGCGGAAAATTCGAACATCGAGGAATTGCGGGCCCCGTTGCTTGCGGCCCTGGGCGCGGCCGACCTGGCCCTGGCCACCGTCAACGAGCTGCTCGCCGGCCTGCGGGACCGCGCCGAGGAGACCCGCGCCGACACCCGCAGCCGGGTCGAGGAGAGCCGCGCTCGCCTGACCAAGCTGCAGGAAGACCTGCCCGAGCAGATCACCGAGCTGCGCGACCGGTTCACCAGCGAAGAGCTGCGCAAGGCCGCCGAGGGCTACCTGGAGGCCGCCACCAACCGCTACAACGAACTGGTCGAGCGTGGCGAGGCCGCCCTGCAGCGGCTGCGCAGCCAGACCGCGTTCGACGACGCGTCGGCGCGCGCCGAGGGCTACGTGGACCAGGCCGTCGAGCTGACGCAGGAGGCGCTGGGCACCGTGGCGTCGCAGACCCGCGCGGTCGGCGAGCGAGCCGCCAAGCTGGTCGGCATCGAGCTGCCCAAGAAGACCGACGAGACGGCTCAGAAGGCGCAGAAGGCCGTCGGCAAGGCGCCGGAGAAGGCCGTTGCCAAGAAGGCGCCGGCCAAGAAGGCCCCGGCCAAGAAGGCTCCCGCCAAGAAGGCGCCGGCCAAGAAGGTCACCCAGAAGTAGGACCCCGGCCGCCCGACGGCGGCCGGCCGCACCACACAGTCGGCTCAGAGTTGTTCGAGGGGGCAACTCTGAGTCGACGTTTGGGTTGACGCCCGCCTACCCTGAAGGCGTGAGTCAACTCGTGGGCACCGTCATGCTGGTCCTGCAGATCGCCGTCCTCATCATGGCGGTCTACGCGTTCGTGCATGCGGCGCTGCAGCGCCCCGACGCCTATACCGCCGCCGACAAGCTGACCAAGCCGGTCTGGCTGGTGATCCTCGGGCTGGCCGTCGTGATGACATCCCTGCTCTACCCCGTGTTCGGCGTGCTCGGCATGGCGATCGCGGCCTGCGGGGCAGGCGTGTACCTGGTGGATGTGCGGCCCAAGCTCCTCGAAATCCAGGGCAAGTCGCGCTGACGGGGTGAGGGCCCTGTTGGTCGCGGCGACCGCGCTGCTGGCCGCCTGCTGCCCCGCGCTCGCGCACGCGAATTCCGGGGCGCTCACCGCGGGCCCGGCCGCGCCGTCGGTTCCGTCGCCACCCTTCGTGGACCACACCGAGTGGTCGCTCTGGCAGGGCCGCAGCAGCCTGCGGGTCTTCCCGTCAGCGTCCGGGCGGCTGGCCGCCCGACAGCCCGGCAGCGGCGCCCTCGCCGACGAGGCGTGGGGCGAGGTGCTCGCCGCCGCACCCGACGCCGACACCCCCGGCATGCGCGCGCAATTCGACTGCCACTGGCAATTCGCCGAGCTGGCGCAGCCCGGCAAGCCCAGCTGGAACCTGGAGCCGTGGCGCCCCGTCGTGGACGACACCGAGATGGTGGCCTCGGGGTGCAACCCCGGCGGCCCGGAGGAGAGCTTCCCGTGAGCCGATACAGCCGGGCCGACGTCGCCGCAAGGGTCGACCACACCCTGCTCAAGCCCGAGGCCACCGAGGCCGACGTGGCCGCGCTAGTGGCCGACGCCAAGCAGCTCGGCGTCTACGCGGTGTGCGTCTCGCCCCCCATGGTGCCGGCCGCGGTGCGGGGGGCCGGGGGCCTGGCCGTGGCGAGCGTCGCGGGCTTCCCGTCGGGCAAGCACCTGTCGGCGGTCAAGGCTTACGAGGCCGCCCAGGCGGTCGCGTCCGGCGCGGCCGAGGTCGACATGGTCATCGATGTGGGCGCGGCCCTGGCGGGCGATTACGCCGCCGTCCGTTCGGACATCGCCGCCGTGCGCGACGCCGCAACGGGAATCGTGCTGAAGGTGATCGTCGAATCGTCGGCGCTGCTCGCCCTGGCCGACGAGCGCGCCCTCGCCCAAGTGTGCCGGGCGGCCGAGGACGCCGGCGCCGACTACGTCAAGACCTCGACCGGCTTCCATCCCAGCGGCGGCGCGACGGTGCCGGCGGTCGCGCTGATGGCCGAGACCGTTGGTGGGCGGCTGGGGATCAAGGCCAGCGGCGGCATCCGCACCGCCGCCGACGCGATCGCGATGCTCGACGCCGGGGCCACCCGGCTCGGCCTGTCAGGCACCCGCGCCGTGCTCGACGGGCTCGGCGCGGACCCGTCGACCCCGTAGCCCTCGTCAGAGGTTGGCGAAGCAGGGGTCGTTGTTGTCGCCGGCCGGGATGCTCGCGTTCTGCGTCGAAAAGTGGCTCGTGACACCGGTATCCGTCACCTGCACGCTGTCGGCGTGGATCCCCAGCGGGTAGTTCTTGGTGAGGTTGGAGGTGAAGTCGTCCAGCGTCGACTGCACGGTCTCCTTAGGCAGCGTGAAGCCGAGCGCGTTGAAGCTGGCGATCTGCAGCTGCAGCCCGGTGCCCGACACCACCGGCTTGGCGGTGATGTTCTCCAACATGCCCTTCATCTCGATCGTGCCGTCGGCCGGGTGGGTGGTCACGCTGTTGGTGACGAACGGGCCCAGCACCGGGATCGCGTTCTGCACCGTCTGCTTGATGCCGTCGGTGGTCCAGGTGATGGTGGCGTCCAGCGAGCCGATGGTGCCCTTGGAATTGCCCGAGTCCTTGATCCGGACGTCCTTGATGTTGAGCGCCAGCTTCATGCCCTTGGCGTCACGGAGCTGGTTACCGGCCGTCTGCACCGAGATGTTGGTGTAGTGCTTGGTCGCCTGCTGCCACAGCATCAGCGGCGTCACGCCGAACGACGCGGTCGCCTGATCCTTGACCTCGCAGGCCACCGCCTGGGCCACCTTGGTGTCCGCGACATGCCGGACGTACAGTTCGGCGCCGACGAACCCGGCGATGACGAGCGCGAACACGATGATGAAGACCAGCGCGACCGACAGCGGGTCGCGAAGGAAGCGGCGCTTCCGCTTTCCCGACGCGGGGTCCTCGTCCGGGGCGGCGAGCCGCTCGGTGGGGGCGGCCGGTGGGGTCGGCGGCGGCGGGTACTGAGGTTGCTGCAGATTGGGCTGGGGGGCGCCGAACTGCTCGGTAGCCGCTTGCGAGGCGCCCGCCACGGGCTGCGGCGGCGCCTGCCGCGGGCCGCCGGTGTTGATCCGCTCGGTCGGCCGCTCAGTGGGCGGCGGGCCGAAGGGGCCCTGGCTGCCGGGACGGCCCCACGTCGGCGGGTCCTGGTTCGGGGGTCCTTGCGGGTTCGTCACCCGACCGATTCTGCACTATCAACCTGTGTGAAGTCCGACTGGTTTCTCAGCACCGCGATGCTCTCCCGGGCCTTGGCGACCCGGTCCACGTCGATGTCGGCGACGAGCAGCTGCGGCTGCGATCCCGCGGACGCGACCACCTCGCCCAGCGGCGACGCGACCAGGCTGCCGCCCACGCCGGTCGGGGCGCCCGCGCCGTCCAGGGCTTTGCCGGGGTCCGCCTGACCGGCGGCGGCGAGGTAGCTCATCGAGTCGAGCGCGCGGGCCCGCGCCAGCAGCGTCCACTGCTCGAGTTTCCCGGGACCGGCGCCCCAGGACGCGCACACGGTGATCAGCTGGGCCCCGCGGCGGGCCAGCTCGGTGTACAGCGCGGGGAAGCGGATGTCGTAGCAGACGGTCAGCCCCACGCCTACCCCGTCGACGGTGATGACCACCGGCTCGCGGCCGGCGGCGACCGTGCGGGACTCGGTGAACCCGAACGCGTCGTAGAGGTGGATCTTGTCGTAGTGGGCGCTCGACCCGTCGGGACCCGCGGCGATCAGCGTGTTCTTGACCCGGCCGTCACCGGACGGGGTGAACATCCCCGCGACCACGGTGAGGCCGGAGTTGGTCGCGATCCGGCGCACCCCGTCGGCCCAGGGGCCGTCGACCGGCTCGGCGACCGGCGCCAGCGGGACACCGAAGCGGCACATGGTGGCCTCCGGGAACACCACCAGCCGCGCGCCGGCGTCGGCGGCCTGGGCGCTGTAATCGCGCACCAGCTGCAGATTCGCCGCGGGATCGGTGCCGCTGAGCAGCTGCGCCAAGGCGATTCGCATGGGGGCCAGCTTAGCCGCGGCGGGCCCCGGCGAACCGGGCGACGGCTCAGGCCGTCTTGGCGATCCACTCCGTGGTGAACCGCTGTTCGGCGGCCATCAGCTCGGCCAGTTGGCTGCCGATGATGTTCTCCAATTTTCCGCCGATGATCGGGACGCGCACCTGCACGGTGGCGCGGAACGTCAGCCGGGTGCCGCCTGTCTCGGCGATGGGCGCCAGCTCCGCGGTGCCGGACAGGTTGACCGGGGCGTCGACGATGGAGCCCAGGACCGAACCCTGCGCCGCCCCACCGGTCACCGGCCCCCAGGACTCCTCACGGCGGATGCACAGGTCGCCGGCGTGCAGCTGGGTGACCATACCCGGCAACTTGTGGCTGCGGATGACCTGCAGCGTGACCACGTCGACGGTGTCCTCCCCGGATTCGCCGAGGGTCATCGACTCCAGGGTGGCGACGTCCACGCCCGAGCCGGCCAGCCGGGCCCGCCAATAATTTTCGTCCGTGAAAGCGCGGTGCACCTGGTCAACGCTGCCGTCGTAGTCGGCCGACAAGTCGAATGAACGCGGCATAGCTGGTCAGGCTACCGTTACGGGCCATGAAGACCAGCGCTGCCGGGGCGAAGTTCGCCGGCGCGGTGGTGGCCGAGGGGGTGCCGCTGGCGCCGCTGACCACCCTGCGGGTGGGGCCGGTCGCGCGTCGCCTCATCACCTGCGTCTCCAGCGAGCAGGTGATCGCGGTCCTGCGGCAACTCGACCGCCACGCCGCCGAACGCGTGCTGGTGTTCGCCGGGGGATCCAACGTGGTACTCGCCGACTCGCTGACCGACCTGACGGCGGTGCGGCTGGCCAACGACGGCATCGCCGTCGAGGGCAACCTGGTCCGCGCCGAGGCGGGCGCGGGCTGGGACGACGTCGTCGTCACGGCCCTCGACCACGGCCTCGGCGGCCTGGAATGCCTGTCCGGCATCCCCGGCTCGGCCGGGGCCACCCCGGTGCAGAACGTGGGGGCCTACGGCGTGGAGGTCTCCGACAGCATCACCCGGGTGCGGGTGCTGGACCGCGCCAGCGGCGAGACGCGCTGGCTGCCGGCCGGTGAGCTGGGCTTCGGCTACCGCACCAGCGTGCTCAAACGGGCCGGACAGCGGCTGCCGCTGGTGGTGTTGGAGGTGGAGTTCGCGCTGGACGCGTCGGGCCGCAGCGCCCCGCTGCGCTACGCCGAGCTGACCGCCGCGCTGGGCGTCCGCGCCGGCGAGCGCGCGGACCCGCGCGCCGTGCGCGACGCGGTGCTGGCGTTGCGGGGCCGCAAGGGCATGGTGCTCGACACCGCCGACCATGACACCTGGAGCGTCGGCTCCTTCTTCACCAACCCGGTCGTCGCCCCCGAGGTCTACGACCGCCTCGCGCGCGACACCGCCGGGCCGGTGCCGCACTACCCGGCCCCGGACGGGGTCAAGCTCGCCGCCGGCTGGCTGGTGGAGCGGGCCGGCTTCGGCAAGGGCTATCCGCAACCGGACGGCGCCTGCGGCGAACCACCCTGCCGGCTGTCCACCAAGCACGCGCTGGCACTGACCAACCGCGGGCACGCCCGCTCGGACGATGTGCTGGCCCTGGCCCGGACCGTCCGTGACGGAGTCCGCAGCGTGTTTGGTATCACATTGGAGCCCGAGCCCGTCCTGGTCGGCTGCAGGCTGTAGCCGCAAATTTCGCCGCGCCGCGCGCGGCGCCGCTTCGTCGCGACCGAGTTGGCCGATTCTGCCCGGTATCTTTGTCTTTCGTGAGCCCGTCCCGCCCGCCGAAGCCGATCAACCGGCGTCTGGCTTTGGCGACCCTCGGGCTCGGTGTGCTCTCTCCCGGCGTGCTGGCCGCCTGCTCCGGCTCGACCGCCAAGCAAGCGGAGAAAAAGGAGCAGCCGGCTCCCCAGATCAAGTACTCGCCGGCGACCTCCGCCGAGAACGTGGTGCCGGTCACCCCGGTCAGCGTGGAGATCACCGACGGCTGGTTCCAGAAGGTGACGCTGACCAACTCGGCGGGCAAGGCCGTCGCTGGCGCGTTCAACGCCGACCGCACGGTCTACTCGACCACCGAGCCGCTGGGCTATGACACGACCTACACCTGGAGCGGGTCGGCCGTCGGGCACGACGGCAAGGCGCTCCCCGTCGCGGGCAAGTTCACGACGGTGGCCCCGACCAAGAAGATCGGTGGCGCCTTCCAGTTGGCGGACGGCCAGACCGTCGGCGTCGCCGCGCCCATCATCATCCAGTTCGACGCGCCGATCAGCGACAAGGCGGCCGTCGAGAAGGCCCTCACGGTGACCACGAACCCGCCGGTCGAGGGCAGCTGGGCCTGGCTGCCCGACGAGGCGCAGGGCGCCCGCGCGCACTGGCGCACCCGCGAGTACTACCCCGCGGGCACCACCGTCAACGTGGAGGCCAAGCTCTACGGCCTGCCGTTCGGCGACAACGCCTACGGCGCCGACGACATCTCGTTGAACATTCAGATCGGCCGCCGGCAGGTGGTCAAGGCCGAGGTCTCGTCACACCGGATCCAGGTGGTGCGCGACGAGGGCGTTGTCATGGACTTCCCGTGCAGCTACGGCGAGGCGGACAAGGCGCGCAACGTGACCCGCAACGGCATCCACGTCGTCAGCGAGAAGTACTCCGATTTCTACATGTCCAACCCCGCCGCCGGTTACAGCAACGTGCACGAACGCTGGGCGGTCCGCATCTCCAACAACGGCGAGTTCATCCACGCCAACCCGTCCAGCGCGGGGGCGCAGGGCAACAGCAACGTCACGAACGGCTGCATCAACCTCTCGACCAGCGACGCCGAGCAGTATTTCCACACCGCCATGTACGGGGACCCGGTCGAAGTCACCGGCAGCACGATCCAGCTGTCGTACTCCGACGGCGACATCTGGGACTGGGCCGTGGACTGGGACACCTGGGTGGCCATGTCGGCGCTGCCGCCCCCGACTGCGCGCCCGCCGTCGACCCAGATCCCGGTCACCGCGCCGGTGACGCCGTCGAACGCGCCCACCCTGTCCGGCACGCCGACGACGACGACCTCCACGTCGACCAGTCCGACTTCGACGTCGACCAGTCCGACGTCGACTAGCTCCGGCGGTTGAACCGGCTCGTCGACGCCTGATCACGCGGTTTGAGGACGATCAGGTCCAGGTCGACGTGCGGCGGCCGCGAGGCCACGAACCCGATCACCTCGGCCACGTCGGCCGCCACCAGCGGCGTGATGCCGCTGTACACGGCGTCCGCGCGTTGCTGGTCTCCGTCGAAGCGAATCAGCGAGAACTCGGTCTCGACCGCGCCCGGGGCGATCTCGGTGAGCCGGACCGGTTTGCCCAGCAGCTCGCCGCGCAGCGTGCGGTGCAACGCCCCCTGGCCGTGCTTGGCCGCGGTGTAGCCGGCGCCGCCGTCGTAAACCTCAAGCGCCGCAACCGAAGTCACGGTCACGATCAACCCGTCGCCGGAGGCGATCAGCTGGGGCAGTAGCGCCCGGGTGACCCGCAACGTGCCCAGCACGTTGGTCTCCCACATCCAGCGCCAGTGCTCCAGGTCGGCCTCGGCGACGGGCGCCAGGCCCCGGGCCCCGCCGGCGTTGTTCACCAGAACGTCCACCCGGCTCAGCCGTTCGGCCAGCGCCGCCACCGCCGCATCGTCTGTGACATCAGCCACAATCGCGGTGCCGCCGATGTCGTTAGCCAGCGCCTCGATGCGGTCCGCCCTGCGGGCCACCGCGACGACGTGAAAGCCCTGCGCAGCAAGGATTCGCGCGGTTGCCTCGCCAATCCCGGAGCTGGCCCCGGTCACCACTGCTACCCGTTGATTTTCGCCGAATCCCGTCACCGGAATAACTGTAATGAACGTGCTAAATTTCCGTTGTGCACCTCAGCGCCCTGTCCCACACCACCACCACCGCGTGTCTTTGCGCGGCGGGTGCGTGTTGTTGCTGCGCACTTTGCCGCTCCTGACCCAGACCAGGACGTGGCCAACGACCGGCCAGCAAATTCGGACAAAGGACGCTCGTGCGCTCGAACACCCTCACTCATTCGCACCATTCTTCTAATCGGGCGGTAGCCCTGGGATCGGGCCAGAAGGCCCATCGGTCGGTGCGCCGGCAGATCGTGCCGCCGGCGCTGCACATCCCCGACTCCGCGGCGGCCTCGGTGTTCCGCGCCGTCCGGCTGCGCGGCCCCGTCGGCCGTGACGTCATCGCCAACGTCACCTCGCTCAGCATCGCCACCGTCAACCGTCAGGTCATCGCGCTGCTCGAGGTCGGCCTGCTCCGTGAGCGCGCCGACCTGGCCGTCTCCGGGGCGATCGGGCGTCCCCGCGTCCCCGTCGAGGTCAATCACGAGCCGTTCGTGACGCTGGGCATCCACATCGGCGCGCGGACCACCAGCATCGTGGCCACCGACCTGTTCGGCCGGACCCTGGACACCGTCGAGACGCCCACGCCGCGCAACCCCGCCGGGCCCGCGCTGGCGTCGCTGGCCGACAGCGCCAGGCGGTACCTCAGGCGCTGGCACCGGCGGCGGCCGCTGTGGGTGGGCGTCGCCATCGGCGGCACCGTCGACAGCGCCACCGGTCACGTGGACCACCCGCGGTTGGGTTGGCGGCAGGCCCCGGTGGGGTCGGTGTTGGCCGACGCGCTGGGCCTGCCGGTGTCGGTGGCCTCGCACGTCGACTCGATGGCCGGCGCCGAGCTGCTGCTCGGCATGCGGCGGTTCCTGCCCAGCTCGCCGACCAGCCTCTACGTCTACGCCCGCGAGACCGTGGGCTACGCCTTGGTGATCGGCGGCCGGGTGCACTGCCCCACCAGCGGCCCCGGCACCATCGCGGCCCTGCCGGCCCACTCGGAGCTGCTCGGGGGTACCGGGCAGCTGGAGTCGACGGTGAGCGACGAAGCCGTGGTGGCCGCGGCGCGCCAGCTGCGGATCCTGCCGTTCGCCCCCACCGGTCGCGCCGCCGGGTCCGCCGCCGGCATCAGCGACCTGTTGCGGATCGCCCGCGCGGGCAACCAGCAGGCCAAGGACCTGCTGGCCGAGCGCGGCCGGGTCCTCGGCGAGGCGGTCGCGCTGCTGCGCGACATGCTCAACCCCGACGAGCTGGTGGTCGGCGGCCAGGGCTTCACCGAGTACCCCGAGGCCATGGATGCCGTCGAGGCGGCCTTTGCCGAGCGGTCCGTGCTGGGACCGCGCGACATCCGCGTCACCGTCTTCGGCAACCGGGTGCAGGAGGCCGGCGCGGGCACCGTCTCGCTGGCCGGGCTGTACGCCGACCCGCTGGGCGCGATGCGGCGGGCCGGCGCGCTGGACGCCCGGCTGCGTGACGACGCTCGGGACGAGTCGTCCGCCTGACGCGACCCCGTGTCCTGCGCGCTTGGTCTGACCGGCGGATCGTCCTGTAAAGATGACAGAGTGCGGCACGATGACGTCTACCGGCTGAATGAGCCGCGTCGGGTCGCAGTGTTGGCGGTGCACACCTCCCCGCTGGCCCAGCCCGGCACCGGCGATGCCGGGGGCATGAACGTCTACGTCCTGCAGACCGCGCTGCACCTGGCGCGGCGGGGCATCGAGGTCGAGATCTTCACCAGGGCGACCGCGTCCGCCGACCCGCCGGTCGCGCGGGTGGCGCCCGGGGTGCTGGTGCGCAACGTGGTCGCCGGCCCGTTCGAGGGCCTCGACAAGTACGACCTGCCCACCCAGCTGTGCGCGTTCGCGGCAGGGGTGCTGCGCGCCGAGGCGTCGCACGAGCCGGGCTATTACGACATCGTGCACTCCCACTACTGGCTGTCCGGGCAGGTCGGGTGGCTGGCCCGCGACCGGTGGGCGGTGCCGCTGGTGCACACCGCGCACACGCTGGCCGCGGTCAAGAACGCCGCGCTGGCGGACGGGGACACGCCGGAGCCGCCGCTGCGCACGGTCGGGGAGCAGCAGGTGGTCGACGAGGCCGACCGGTTGATCGTCAACACCGACGACGAGGCCAAGCAGCTGATCTCGATCCACCACGCGGACCCGGGACGCATCGACGTCGTGCATCCCGGGGTCGACCTCGAGGTGTTCCGCGCGGGCGACCGCCGCGCCGCGCGCGCCGCGTTGGGCCTGGGCGTCGATGAGCCCGTGGTCGCGTTCGTCGGCCGGATTCAGCCGCTCAAGGCGCCCGACATCGTGTTGCGCGCCGCCGCGCAGCTGCCGGGGGTGCGCGTCGTCGTGGCCGGTGGCCCGTCGGGCAGCGGGCTGGCCGCCCCCGACGGGCTGATCCGGCTCGCCGCGGCGCTGGGCATCACCGACCGGGTGACGTTCCTGCCCCCGCAGAGCCGCCCCGACCTGGCCACCCTGTTCCGCGCCGCCGACCTGGTCGCCGTGCCCAGCTACTCCGAGTCGTTCGGCCTGGTCGCGCTGGAGGCGCAGGCGTGCGGCACGCCGGTGGTGGCCGCCGCGGTCGGGGGGTTGCCCGTGGCCGTGCGCGACGGCGTGACCGGGTCCCTGGTGGACGGGCACGACGTGGACCGGTGGGCGACGGCCCTGGACCGGATGCTGCGCCTGCCGGCAGCGCGCGCGACGCAGATGAGCGCCGCGGCCGCCGCGCACGCGGCCACCTTCTCCTGGGATCACACCACCGACGCGCTGTTGGGCAGCTATCGACGCGCCATCCGGGACTACACCGCCGAGCGCAGGGGAGTGGGCGCATGACGACGACCGTGACCGAGACGATCGAGGACGCGCTGCGGGGCAGCGGGCTGACCTACTCGAAACACGAAGGGGCCCATGGCGGGTTGCCCGGCCTGGTGGTCGAGCTGCCGGGGGAGCGCAGGCTCAAGACCAACACCATCCTGACCGTCGGCGAGCATTCGGTGCGGGTGGAGGCGTTCGTGTGCCGCAAGCCCGACGAGAACAACGAGGGCGTCTACCGGTTCCTGCTCAAGCGCAACCGGCGGCTCTACGGCGTGGCCTACACGTTGGACAACGTCGGGGACATCTACCTGGTCGGGCGCATGTCGCTGGCGTCGGTGGACGCCGACGAGCTCGATCGGGTGCTCGGGCAGGTGCTCGAGGCGGTGGACGCCGACTTCAACACGTTGCTGGAGTTGGGTTTCCGCTCGTCCATTCAGAAGGAATGGGAGTGGCGGGTGTCGCGCGGTGAGTCGCTGAAGAACCTGCAGGCCTTCGCGCATCTCATCGACGACGATTCGGACTAGCGGTGACGACCTCGGCTCCGCGACCGTAAGCTGGCCGCGCTGCTGGGGCCCGAATCCCGCAGTGGGCTTACGCTCGGCGAGCCGCAGACGCTGCGTGAGAGACTCTGTGCATGGGTGACACTGCCACGCTGGTGCTGCTTCGCCATGGCGAAAGCGAATGGAACTCGCTGAACCTCTTCACCGGCTGGGTGGACGTCGGGCTGACCGACAAGGGGCGCGCCGAGGCGGTGCGCAGCGGCCAGCTCCTGGCCGAGCACGGCCTGCTGCCCGACGTGCTCTACACGTCGCTGCTGCGCCGGGCCATCACCACCGCACACCTGGCCCTGGACGCCGCCGACCGGTTGTGGATCCCCGTGCATCGCAGCTGGCGCCTCAACGAGCGCCATTACGGCGCGCTGCAGGGCTTGGACAAGGCCGAAACCAAGGCCCGGTACGGCGACGAGCAGTTCATGGCCTGGCGGCGCAGCTACGACATCCCGCCGCCGCCGATAGAGAAGGGCAGCACCTACAGCCAGGACGCCGACCCCCGCTACGCCGACATCGGCGGCGGCCCGCTCACCGAGTGCCTGGCCGACGTGGTGGTGCGGTTCCTGCCGTACTTCACCGACGTCATCGTCCCCGACCTGCGCAGCGGCAAGACGGTGCTGATCGTGGCCCACGGCAACTCCCTGCGGGCGTTGGTCAAGCACCTCGACCAGGTGTCCGACGAGGAGATCGCCGGCCTGAACATCCCGACCGGCATTCCGCTGCGCTATGACCTGGACGCCGACCTGCGCCCGTTGCTGCCGGGCGGCAGCTACCTGGACCCGGAGGCCGCCGCCGCCGGGGCCGCCGCCGTCGCCAACCAAGGCGGCAAGTGAGCCGGGCTGACCACCCTTCCTGAGCACCGGCCCCCCGGATGCCAAACTCCGCGTGAACGGCAGCGGAACACCTGTGGCGCAATGTGTGACTTGTCCGATTTTGGCCTCGCTCCGCTAGGGCGGCGTTAAGGAAGATTTGTAGGATTTGCTATGTGACTGTGTTCTCGGCGGTGTTGCTCGCCGGGGTCGTGTCCGTGCTGGCGCTGGCCGTGGGAGTGGTGGCCGGTATCCGGCTGTCGGGCCGGGCGACGCAGCGCCGCCAGCAGGTGAACACCGCGTGGAGCGGCATCACGGTCGCGCAGATGCTCCAGCAGATCGTCGCGCTGATGCCGATGGGCGCCGCCGTGGTCGATTCCCACCGCGACGTCGTCTACCTCAACGACCGCGCCAAGGAGTTGGGCCTCGTCCGCGACCGTCAACTCGACGACCACGCGTGGGAGGCCGCGCAGCAGGCCCTGAGCGGTGTGGACGTCGAGTTCGACCTGAGGCCGGCGAAGCGCACGGGTGGGCGCTCCGGGCTCTCGGTGCACGGGCAGGCCCGGCTGCTCAGCGAGGAAGACCGGCGCTTCGCCGTGGTCTTCGCCCACGATCAGTCCGACTACGCCCGCATGGAGGCGACCCGGCGCGACTTCGTGGCCAACGTCAGCCACGAGCTCAAGACGCCCGTCGGCGCCATGGCGCTGCTCGCCGAGGCCCTGCTGGCGTCGGCCGACGATTCCGAGACCGTCCGGCGCTTCGCCGAGCGGGTCCTCGTCGAGGCGAACCGGCTGGGCGACATGGTGGCCGAGCTGATCGAGCTGTCCCGGCTGCAGGGTGCCGAGCGGTTGCCCAATGTCACCGAGGTTGATGTCGATCGCGTTGTGACCGAGGCGATTTCGCGGCACAAGGTGGGTGCCGACAACGCCGACATCGAAGTGCGTACCGACGCCCCCAGCGGCCTGCGGGTGCTGGGCGACGAGACCCTGCTGGTGACGGCACTGGCCAACCTGGTGTCGAACGCGATCGCCTATTCGCCGCCGGGCTCGCCGGTGTCCATCAGCCGTCGCCGCCGCGGGGAGAACATCGAGATCGCCGTCACCGACCGCGGCATCGGGATCGCGCTCGAGGACCAGGAGCGGGTGTTCGAGCGGTTCTTCCGCGGCGACAAGGCGCGGTCGCGCGCCACCGGTGGCAGCGGGCTGGGTCTGGCCATCGTCAAGCACGTCGCCGCCAACCACAACGGCAGCATCGGGGTGTGGAGCAAGCCGGGCACCGGATCGACGTTCACGTTGTCGATTCCGGCGGCGCTGCCGTCGGACGACGGCGAGGAGCAGGCCGACCAATTGCAGGGCCGCGAGGTGCGGCCCGGCCGGTCACAACGAGAGGAAGAACTGAGCCGATGACGCGCGCGTATGACGATGCAGGGCGCAGCGATGAGGAGGAATCGCGCCGATGACGAGTGTGCTGATTGTGGAGGACGAGGAGTCGCTGGCCGACCCGCTGGCGTTCCTGCTCCGCAAGGAGGGCTTTGAGGCCACCGTGGTGACCGATGGCTCGGCGGCGCTCGCCGAGTTCGACCGCGGCGGCGCCGACATCGTCCTGCTCGACCTCATGCTGCCCGGCATGTCGGGCACCGACGTGTGCAAGCAGCTGCGGGCCCGCTCCAGCGTGCCGGTGATCATGGTGACCGCCCGCGACAGTGAGATCGACAAGGTCGTCGGGCTGGAGTTGGGCGCCGACGACTATGTGACCAAGCCGTATTCGGCACGCGAGTTGATCGCCCGGATCCGGGCGGTGTTGCGCCGCGGCGGCGACGACGATTCGGAGATCAGCGACGGCGTGCTCGAATCCGGGCCGGTGCGGATGGACGTCGAACGCCACGTCGTCTCGGTCAACGGCGACACGATCACGTTGCCGCTCAAGGAGTTCGACCTTCTCGAGTACCTGATGCGCAACAGCGGCCGGGTGCTGACCCGCGGTCAGCTGATCGACCGGGTGTGGGGCGCGGACTACGTCGGCGACACCAAGACGCTCGACGTGCACGTCAAGCGGCTGCGGTCCAAGATCGAGGCCGACCCGGCCAACCCGGTGCACCTGGTGACCGTGCGCGGCCTCGGATACAAGCTCGAGGGCTGACGGGGCCCACCTCGGGCCTACGTCGCGGCGGCTACTCGGCGATGCGCGTCGCCGGGTGCACGGCGATAAGCCCTAACTTGCTGCGCCGCTTACACATTGCGGCCAGCTCCGCGTAGGCCTTGCTGCCCAGCAGCTCGGTCAGCTCGTCGGCCAGGCTCTCCCACACCTGCGTGGCGCCGACGTGCGCGGCCGGGTCGCCGGTGCAGTACCAGTGCAGGTCGGCGCCGCCGGAGCCCCAGCCGCGGCGGTCGTACTCGGTGACCCAGGTCTTGAGGATCTCGCTGCCGTCGGGCCGGGTCACCCACTCCTGGCTGCGGCGGATCGGCAGCTGCCAGCACACGTCGGGCTTCATGGTCAGCGGCGGCACCCCCAGCTTGAGGGCCTTGCTGTGCAGCGCGCAGCCGACGCCGCCGGGGAAACCGGGACGGTTCAAGAAGATGCAGGCGTCCTTGTGCTTGCGGGTGCGGTACTGCGGTTGCCCGTCGTGCTCGTCGAGCTCCAGGTATCCCTTGCGCCCCAGACCTTTTTCGCGGAACTGCCAGTCGCTGTCGGTCAGCTGCTGCACCGCGTCGTCGAGGCGGGCGCGGTCGTCGTCGTCGGAGAGGAAGGCGCCGTGCGAGCAGCACCCGTCGTCCGGGCGGCCCGCCACGGTGCCTTGGCAGGCCGGGGTGCCGAAAACACAGGTCCAGCGCGACAGCAGCCAGGTCAGGTCGGCCGCGATCAGGTGCTCGGGATTGTCTGGGTCGTAGAACTCCACCCATTCGCGGGCGAAGTCCAGCTCGACCTCTTCCCCCGGCCGGGGTTGCGAATTCGCCACGCAGTCCACGGTAGACCACGATTCGTGCCGTCCGGTTCGCTGACACTCGGCCCCTATGGTCCTCGTCACGGCGGTGAAACCGGGTCTCGAAAAGCACGCGCTCCGACGGCCACGTTAGGTTGTTGTCGTGCGATTGGGTGTGCTCGACGTGGGCAGCAACACGGTCCATCTGCTGGTGGTCGACGCCCACCGCGGCGGGCACCCGACGCCGATGAGCTCCACGAAGGCCACGCTGCGGCTGGCGGAGTCGATCGACAGCTCCGGCAAGCTCACCAAGCGGGGCGCCGAGAAGCTGATCTCGACCATCGACGAGTTCGCCAAGATCGCGGACAGCTCGGGCTGCGCGGAGCTGATGGCGTTCGCCACGTCGGCGGTGCGCGACGCCGAAAACTCCGACGACGTGCTCGCCCGGGTGCGTAAGGAGACCGGGGTCGAGCTGCAGGTGCTGACCGGGGTGGCCGAGTCGCGGTTCACCTTCCTGGCGGTGCGCCGGTGGTACGGCTGGAGCGCGGGGCGCATCATCAACCTCGACATCGGGGGCGGCTCGCTGGAGATGTCCAGCGGCGTCGACGAGGAGCCCGAGGTCGCGTTGTCGCTGCCGCTCGGCGCCGGGCGGTTGACCCGTGAATGGTTGCCCGACGACCCGCCCGGCCGGCGCCGGGTGGCGATGCTGCGGGATTGGCTGGACGCCGAGCTGGCCGAGGCCAGCGTGAGCGTCCTGGAGGCGGGCCACCCCGACCTGGCGGTGGCGACATCGAAGACGTTCCGCTCGCTGGCGCGGCTCACCGGTGCGGCCCCGTCGGCCGCCGGGCCGCGCGTCAAACGAACGCTGACCGCGAACGGCCTCAGGCAACTCATATCTTTCATCTCTAGGATGACGACCGCTGACCGGGCAGAACTGGAAGGGGTGAGCGCCGAGCGGGCGCCGCAGATCGTGGCGGGCGCGTTGGTGGCGGAGGCGAGCATGCGAGCGCTGTCTATCGAATCGGTCGATATTTGCCCGTGGGCATTACGGGAAGGTCTCATTCTGCGCAAACTCGACAGCGAAGCGGACGGAACGGCCTTGATGGGTCCGTCCGTGCGCGATGCTGGAGGGCAGGCAGTTGATCGGAACGGAAGCCGATCGAGAGGCGACAAACCATGACCGGACCGCACCCCGAGGCCGAGGGCGACAACACCAGGCCCATCTCGGTCGCCGAATTGCTGGCCAGGAATGGAACCATCGGCGCGCCGGCCGTCACCCGGCGCCGGCGGCGTCGGCGCGGTGACAGCGACGCGGTGACCGTCGCCGAACTCACCGGCGAAATCCCGGTGATCCGCGACGACGACTTCGACGAGCCCGGCGCCGACGACACCGCCCAGACCGGCGCGCCGGCCGCGCCGGAAGCTCCCGAACCCCCCGCGGCCGAGGACGCCACCCCTGCCCCGCGGCCCGCCAACAAGCCCGCGTCCGCCTACTGGTCCGAACCCGAGCCGCGCTGGCCCAAGTCCCCGCCGCAGCCGCCACGAACGCCCCGCCCCGAGCGCAGCGCCTACCCCCGTCCCGTCCGCCAGGCCGACGAGGGTCGCCCGGCCACGGGCGCCGGCCCGCTCGGGCAAGCGGCGGGCGCCGAGGAGATGAGCTTCGACCCGCTGGATCATTACGCCGACATCCCGGTCGACGTCATGGACTCCGAGGTGCGTGAGGCCGAGACCGCGTCCGAGGATTCCGCCTACGTGCGTTCCTTCCTGCGGACCGAGGACTCGGAGCTGCTCGACGAGGACGGCGCGGCCCCGGGCGACGCCCCCCTGACGGACGGGCACGCCGACCCCGCACCCGGCGACGCCGAGACCCCGCCGGCGCAGGGACGCTTGGAGAACCTCTGGCACGGCGCCCTGGTGGTGCTGCAGTCGATCATGGCCGTCGCCTTCGGCGCCGGCTTGTTCGTCGCGTTCGACCAACTGTGGCGCTGGAACAGCATCGTCGCGCTGGTGCTCTCCGTGCTGGTGATCCTCGGCCTGGTGGTCGGTGTCCGGGTGGTCCGCAAAACCGAGGACATCGCCAGCACACTGATCGCGGTCGCGGTCGGCGCGCTGATCACCCTCGGCCCGCTGGCGCTGTCGTTGCAGTCGGGTTAGCGACCACTTCAGACAGTGCGCCCAGCGATCAAAGTCGGCCTGTCCACGGCTTCGGTGTACCCGTTGCGGGCCGAGGCGGCCTTCGAGTACGCGGCCCGGCTGGGCTACGACGGCGTCGAGCTGATGGTGTGGGCCGAATCGGTCAGCCAGGACATCGACGCCGTGCAGAAGCTGTCGCGGCGCTACCGCATGCCGGTGTTGTCCGTGCACGCGCCCTGCCTGCTGATCTCCCAGCGGGTGTGGGGCGCCAACCCGATCCCGAAGCTGGAGCGCAGCGTGCGCGCCGCCGAGCAGCTGGGCGCCCAGACCGTCGTCGTGCATCCGCCGTTCCGCTGGCAGCGTCGCTACGCCGAGGGATTCAGCGAGCAAGTAGCGGCGTTGGAGGCCTCGAGCGGCGTCCTGGTCGCCGTCGAGAACATGTTTCCGTTTCGGGCGGACCGGTTCTTCGGGTCCGGGCAGTCCCTGGAGCGGATGCGCAGGCGCGGCGGCGGCCCCGGCCCGGCGATCTCGGCGTTCGCGCCGTCCTACGACCCGCTCGACGGCAACCACGCGCACTACACGCTGGACCTTTCGCACACCGCGACGGCGGGCACCGATTCCCTGGACATGGCGCGACGGATGGGGTCCGGCCTGGTGCACCTGCACCTGTGCGACGGCAACGGGCTGCCCGCCGACGAGCATCTGGTGCCCGGGCGCGGCAGCCAACCGACCGTCGAGGTATGCCAGATGCTGGCCAACAGCCAGTTCGCCGGCCACGTGATCCTGGAGGTGTCGACGTCCAGCGCGCGGTCAGCCAACGAGCGCGAAAGCATGCTCGCCGAATCGCTGCAGTTCGCCCGCACCCATCTGTTGCGTTGAGCCGACCCAGGAGACACCCCCACCGATCATGACTGCCCTCTTCACCACCGCAATGGCGTTGCGGGAGGTCGGCCCCGGCGTGTACGAGGCCGAGCTGAACAAACACTGGACCATCGGGCCCAAAGTCCACGGCGGCGCGATGCTGGCGTTATGCGCCAATGCCGCGCGCGAAGCGGGCGGTGGCGCCCTCGAGCCGGTGACCGTCTCGGCGAGCTTCCTGTGGGCGCCCGACCCCGGCGCGATGCGGCTGCTGACCAAGGTCCGCAAGAAGGGCCGCCGGATCAGCGTCGTCGACGTCGAGCTCACCCAGGGCGACCGCACGGCGGTGCACGCCGTGGTCAACCTCGGCGAGCCGGAGCACTTTCCCGCGGACGGACCCGCCAAGCCGCTGTTGTCGGCCAACCCGGTCGTGGACCTGATGGCGCCCGAACCGCCCGACGACATCGCCCCGATCGGCCCCGGTCATCCCCTGGCCGGGTTGGTGCACCTCGGCGAGGGCTGCGACGTGCGGCCGCTGCTGTCCACCTTGGGGCCCAGCGTCGACGGCAAGCCCCCGGTGATCCAGATGTGGGCGCGACCCCGCGGCGTGGCCCCGGACGCGCTGTTCGCGCTGATGTGCGGCGATCTGTCCGCGCCGGTGACCTTTGCCGTCGAACGCACCGGTTGGGCGCCCACGATCCAACTGACGGCCTTTCTGCGGGGTCTGCCCGCCGACGGCTGGCTGCGGATCATCGCGACGTGCACCGAGATCGGGCACGACTGGTTCGACGAGGACCACATCGTCGTCGACAGCCTGGGGCGCCTGGTGGTGCAGGCGCGGCAACTGGCGTTGGTCCCTGCCGCCGGCTGAACGCCGGTGTCTGCGATGCTGTCCGGCATGGCGAAAATCGCGATCATCGGTGGCGGCAGCATCGGGGAGGCGCTGCTGTCGGGCCTGCTGCGCGCGGGCCGCCACGTCAAGGACCTGGTGGTGGTGGAGCGGGTGCCCGAGCGCGCCGACTACCTGGCCGAGACCTACTCGGTGCGCGTCACGTCGGTCGCCGAGGCGGTGGACAACGCGTCCTTCGTCGTGGTCGCGGTGAAGCCCGCCGACGTCGACTCGGTGATGACCGAGATCGCCCGGGCGGTCGGCGCAGCCGAGAACGACACCGCCGAGCAGGTCTTTGTCACCGTCGCGGCCGGGATCACGATCACCTACTTCGAGGCCAAACTGCCCGCCGGGACCCCGGTGGTGCGGGCCATGCCGAACACGGCGGCGCTCGTGGGTGCCGGGGTGACCGCCCTGGCCAAGGGCCGGTTCGTCACCGGCCCGCAGCTCGAGGGCGTCACCGCGTTGTTCGACGCCGTCGGCGGCGTGCTGACCGTGCCGGAGGCGCAGATGGACACCGTCACGGCGCTGTCCGGCTCCGGACCCGCCTACTTCTTCCTGATGGTCGAGGCCCTGATCGACGCGGCCGTCGCCGCGGGCCTCGGCCGCGACGTCGCGACCGATTTGACCACCCAGACCATGGCCGGGGCGGCGGCCATGCTGCTCGAACGCCTGGACGCCGAGCGCACGGGTGACAACCAGGGCGCCGCCCCGCGGGTGGACACCACGCCCACCCAGCTGCGGGCCTCGGTGACCTCACCGGGCGGCACCACCGCCGCTGCGCTGCGCGAACTCGAACGGGGCGGCCTGCGGGCGACCGTCGACGCCGCCGTCCGGGCCGCCAAAACGCGCTCTGAGCAGCTAAGAATTACATCGGAATAATTTAAGATGTCGAAATTGATTGTCCCCCACCAGTACCAATAACCCCATCAGTACCGCTATTCTCCTCTTTGTAAGCACGTGTGGTGCCAGCGGAGGGGAAGCCGCTGGCATGCGCGTGCCTGACACGATTGGGTAGCGATGACGTCTACGAACGGGCCATCAGCGCGAGATTCCGCAGGCAAGACGCGGGACGGCGGTTCCGGCGATGGCCAGCAGGGCAGGACGCAATTCCTCACCGTCGCCGAGGTGGCGGCGTTGATGCGGGTCTCCAAGATGACGGTGTACCGGCTGGTGCACAACGGTGAACTGCCCGCGGTCAGGGTGGGACGGTCCTTCCGCGTCCACTCCAAGGCCGTGCACGACATGCTGGAGACGTCCTACTTCGACGCGGGCTGAGCGCAGCGTCCGCCCGCGGGCGGAGCCGAGCTTTCTGTCATCCGGCCGACGGGCGGCGCCCGTTTGGTGTTCCATGCGTGCGGCCGGGTAGAGTATCCGGGTCCAATCGATGTCCAATCGATGATGTAGGCCACGGTCAGATAGCGGAGTTCATGGGTTCAGTAATCAAGAAGCGGCGCAAGCGCATGTCGAAGAAAAAGCACCGTAAGCTGCTGCGTCGCACCCGGGTGCAGCGCAGAAAACTCGGCAAGTAAGCGCTGCCCGCGGCCCACGCGCCGTTTGTCTCGTTAGGCTGTTTGGGTGGATCCGACGAGTGGGGATGACGCCGGAGCGGGCGACACCACCGCTGCCGCGGCGCACTACCCGAAAGTCGTGCTGGTCACCGGTGCCTGTCGCTTTCTCGGCGGGTATCTGACAGCTCGGCTCGCGCAGAACCCGTCGATCAAGTCGGTGATCGCGGTCGACGCGATCGCCCCCAGCAAGGACATGCTGCGCCGGATGGGTCGCGCGGAGTTCGTGCGCGCCGACATCCGGAACCCCTTCATCGCCAAGGTGATTCGAAACGGCGACGTCGACACGGTGGTGCACGCCGCCGCCGCGTCCTACGCGCCGCGTTCCGGCGGCACCGCGGCGTTGAAGGAAATCAACGTGATGGGCGCGATGCAGCTGTTCGCCGCCTGCCAGAAGGCGCCCTCGGTGCGCCGCGTCGTGCTCAAGTCGACGTCGGAGGTCTACGGCTCCAGCGCCCACGATCCGGTGATGTTCACGGAGGACAGCACCAGCCGCCGGCCGTTTCGCAACGGCTTCGCCAAGGACAGTCTCGACATCGAGGCCTACGCGCGCGGGTTGGGGCGGCGCCGTCCCGATATCGCGGTGACGATCCTGCGGCTGGCCAACATGATCGGGCCGGCGATGGACACCACGCTGTCGCGTTATCTCGCCGGGCCCTTGGTGCCGACGATGTTCGGCCGCGACGGGCGCCTGCAGCTGCTGCACGAACAGGACGCGTTGGGCGCGCTCGAGCGGGCAGCGATGGTCGGCAAGGCCGGCACTTTCAACATCGGCGCCGACGGAATCATCATGTTGTCCCAGGCAATTCGACGAGCGGGCCGAATCCCGTTGCCAGTACCGGGTTTCGGCGTGTGGGCGCTGGATTCGTTGAGACGGGCTAACCGTTACAACGAAATCAGTCGCGATCAATTCGATTATCTAAGTTACGGCCGCGTCATGGACACCAGCCGAATGCGTTCCGAGCTTGGCTACCAGCCGAAATGGACGACGGCAGAAGCCTTCGACGACTATGTGCGCGGCAGAAGCCTGACTCCCATAATCGACCCGCATCGGGTACGCTCCTTGGAGAGTCGCGCCATATCCTTGGCCCAGCGCTGGGGTAGCCGAAATCCAATTCCGTGGGGTGGGGTCAGGTAGGTATCGTGGCGGGTGAAACAAGAGCGAATGTCATTCCGCTGCATAGCAATCGAGGTCGGGTAGCGGCGCGTCGCAAGGCCGATCAGCGCGCGGAGTCGTCCCGCCAGCACCCCTCGTTGCTCTCCGATCCGAACAGCCGCGCGTCGGCCGAGCAGATCGCCGCGGTGGTCCGCGAGATCGACGAGCACCGCCGCGCCAGCGGCTCGTCCGCGGACGCGCCGCTCAACGAACTGGCGCAACGCGTCGCCGCGGTGGCCGGCTTCTTCCGGCAGCGCCTCACCGGGGACTACACCGTCGACGAATTCGGCTTCGACCCGCACTTCAACAGCGCGATCGTGCGGCCGCTGCTCAGGCTCTTCTTCCGGTCATGGTTCCGGGTCGAGGTCACCGGCATCGAGAATCTGCCGGCCGAGGGCGCGGCGCTGGTGGTCGCCAACCACGCCGGTGTGCTGCCGTTCGACGGGTTGATGCTGTCGGTGGCCGTGCACGACGAACACCCCGCGCAGCGCGACATGCGATTGCTCGCCGCCGACATGGTGTTCGACCTGCCGGTGGTGGGGGAGGCGGCGCGCAAGGCGGGCCACACCATGGCGTGCACCACAGACGCGCACCGGCTGCTCGCCGCCGGCGAGCTCACCGCGGTCTTCCCGGAGGGCTACAAGGGGCTGGGCAAGCGATTTGAGGACCGGTACCGGCTGCAGCGGTTCGGTCGGGGCGGCTTCGTGACGGCGGCGCTGCGCACCAAGGCGCCCATCGTGCCGTGCTCGATCGTCGGCTCGGAAGAGATCTACCCGATGCTGACCGACGTGAAGCTGTTGGCCCGGCTGTTCGGGCTGCCGTATTTCCCGGTCACGCCGCTGTTCCCCCTGGCCGGACCGCTGGGCCTGGTGCCGCTGCCGTCGAAGTGGCGCATCGCGTTCGGCGAGCCGATTCACACCGACGACTACTCCGCGTCGGACGCCGACGACCCGATGGTCACCTTCGAGCTGACCGATCAGGTCCGCGAGACCATCCAGCAAACGCTGTATCGGCTGCTCGCCGGGCGGCGCAACATCTTCTTCGGCTGAAAGTCTTCGCTTCGCGGCCCGCGAGCCTTCGCTATCGGGCCAACGGACGCGAGCGCGAAAACGCCCCGGCGCCAATGGCTTCCGGGGCGTTTTGCGGTGTGGAGTTACTTGACCAGCGTGAACTGGCAGACGTTGGTGTAGCCGTCGCGGAACAGGTCGGAGCAGCCGCGTAGGTACTTCAGGTAGATGTCGTAGGTCTCCTGGCCCTTCAGGGCGATCGCCTCGTCCTTGTGCGCTTCGAGGGCGTCGCCCCACGCGGTCAGCGTCGGCACATAGTTCTTGCCGATGAAGTGGTGCCGCTCGATCTTGAAGCCCGCCTCGGTGGAGTACTTGTCGACCAGGTCGACCTGGGGCAGCTTCCCGCCCGGGTAGATCTCCTTGAGGATGAAGCTGATGAACCGCAGCAGGGTCATGTTGACCTTGAGGCCCATCTTGTTGCCCTCTTCGCGGCTCGGGACCACGATCGAGTGCAGCAACATGCGGCCGTCGTCGGGCAGCAGGTCGTAGTACTTCTTGAAGAAGGTGGCGTAGCGCTCGTATCCGGCGTCACCGGCACCGTCGGCGAAGTGCTCGAACGCACCCAGCGACACGATCCGGTCGACCGGCTCGTCGAACTCCTCCCAGCCCTGGATGCGCACCTCTTTGCGGCGGGGGCTGTCCATCTTCTCGAATTCGGCGACGCAGTGGGCGTGCTGGTTCTCGCTCAACGTCAAGCCGATGACGTCGACGTCGTACTCGGCCACCGCATGACGCATGGTCGAACCCCAGCCACTGCCGATGTCGAGCAGCGTCATGCCCGGCTCCAGGTTCAGCTTGTCCAAGGCGAGCTTGCGCTTGGCGTACTGGGCCTCTTCGAGCGTCTTGGTCAGATTGTTCGGATCGGGGTTTTCGTCGAAGTAGGCGCAGCTGTAGGTCATCGACGGATCAAGCCACAGCTTGAAGAACTCGTTGGACTTGTCGTAGTGGGAGCGGACTGCCTCGACTGGCGGCTTGAGCTGGGTGTTTCCCAGATCCCCCTGTGACGTCATTGAATTGACCCTACTTTCCGGCTGATATGGATGCAATTGCGGCAACTGTTTCCTCAGTGCCGGCCTCGTGATGTGCGGACTCCCCCAACATCGTGACGATGCTGGTGACCACCGGTTCGCCGTCGGCATTCGTCACCTCGCTGCGGATCTCAGCGAGCACGGTTCCGTGCGACTCAATCACCGAGTCTAAGTAGGTGTCAAAGTACAGCTTGTCGTGGGCCAAGATGGGCCGATGGAAGAGGAATTTCTGGTCGCGGTGGATGACCCGGGCGATGTTGATGGGGATGCTGAATTTGGTGAAGATCTCCAGCTGCACCCGGCGCCCCGCGACCGCTAGGAACGTCAGCGGCGCCACCACGGACGGGTAGCCGGCGGCGGCGGCGTCCTCTTCGCTGTAGTGCGTCGGGTGATCGTTCTTCACGGCCAGCGCGAACTCGCGGATCTTCTCGCGGCCCACCTCGAAGTAGTCCGGCGCCCGGTAATGGCTGCCGATGATGCTGTCGGCCTCTTGGAACCTTGCCATGCCGTCGTCACTCTCCGCTCGAATAGTCGCTCAGCGGCGCAGCCTATCAGCGCGATTGGCGCCGGGACGCCACAGCGGCCAACGCGCCGCCGGCCGCTCCCAGCGCCAGAGCCGAGGGCACGCCGATGCGCGCGGCCTTGCGCGCGGTGCGGAAGTCGCGAATCTCCCAGCCGCGCTCCCGGGCCAGCGTACGCAGCCGCGCGTCGGGGTTGATCGCGACCGCGGTGCCCACCAGCGACAGCATCGGGACGTCGTTGAAGCTGTCGGAGTAGGCGGTGCAGCGTTTGAGGTTCAGCCCCTCGCGGATGGCCAGCGAGCGCACGGCGTGCGCCTTGCCGGCGCCGTGCAGGATGTCGCCGACGAGCCGGCCGGTGAACACGCCGTCGACCGACTCGGCCACCGTGCCCAGCGCCCCCGTCAGGCCGAGCCGACGGGCGATGGTGGCGGCGAGCTCGTACGGGGTGGCGGTGATCAGCCACACCTGCTGGCCGGCGTCGAGGTGCATCTGGGTGAGCTCGCGGGTGCCGGGCCAGATCTTGTCGGCGATGATTTCTTCGTAGATCTCCTCGCCGAGGGCCACCAGCTCGTCGACCGACCGGCCCTCGATGAAGGTGAGGGCCTTGCGTCGGCCGGCCGCGACGTCGTTGCTGTTCTCCTTGCCGAGCACCTGAAACTTGGCCTGCGCGTAGATGAAGCCGAGCACGTCGCGGTAGGTGAAGTAATTACGCGCGGCGAGCCCGCGGCCGAAGTGCACAGCCGAGGAGCCCTGCACCAGGGTGTTGTCGACGTCGAAGAACGCGGCGGCAGTCAGGTCGATCGGGGGCTGCGGGCGGTCCGGGTCGGCCGCCGTCTCGCGCATGCCCTCGATGGCGCGGGCCGCGCTGGCGTCGGCGGCCAGCGATTCGGGGTCGACGCGACCGGCGGTACCGGTGTTCACCGGGTCATCCGCTTCAGAGGAAGTCATCGCCACACCTCCCAAATCGCTGTCCTCCCCGGTGACCAGTGAGCGGCCGGGATCAACACTATCGGGCGGCGCCGTCGCCGCCGAGTGTGACGCTGGCGTCAGGGGTGGAGGCGGTGATTGCGCTGAGGCGACGCTTCGGCGCGGGGTTAAGTGGTGGTCCTACTCCCGCCAAAGCTTGACCTGCGAGGTGATGCTCTCAGGCATGCCCTCCAGCAGGGCCTCGGTCAGCTCTTTAAGAGATAGCAGGAGTAGTTCCATCCTTGGTTGATCGGAGGGTAGCGCATATCCGTAAGAAGTGGCCGCGTTTATTGCCGTATAGCGCTTCAGGTATTTCTCGGCCGAACTTGCTGGCAGCTCAGGAAAAGCTTCTTGTAAGGCGGCTACCGCTTCTTGGGGGGCCGGTTCGACAAATATACGTGAATCCAGACCCTTTTCATCCCACTTAACAAAAAGCGTCTCTAAACCAACTTGATACCTCACGCTATCCCCGACTTGGAGAATGATGTACTTGCCCGCGTCGACTAAAGTAGAGAAAAAGGCGCCTACTGTTTCGGATCGTTGCGACTCGCGTTCGTGAAGTAGTGAGCGAGTGACGAAATAATAGTTATCGTGAGATGGATCGATAATCCAAGCGCCCCAGAAACCCTGTTCGGGCCAGCTCGGCCACTTCCGTGCTTTCTCGGAGTAGTCAGACCTGAAGTACAGTCGACCGTTGTCCCAATCTGGTGGGTCGTAGGGTCCGACTCCAACGAAGTTCGCAATTTTCCGCCAGACGTTATATTCGCGAACTATTTCGACGTATTTGTTGCCGTAGTACTGCCTGTCAACATGAGCGTTCACTGTTTGAGCTATCCCCTCGGTTCAGTCACGCGCCGCAGGTATCCCTCTTTCAGTAGGGTGTCAATAAGTACTATCTTCTGCTTAATCGTGTCATATACTACCCACTGCGTCCCCCCGGCCTGGCCAGCCGAACGCTTCTGCGATTTCGCCATACCTTAGTTCCCAGCCAGTCGGCAATGGTTTTCCTGTTCCGGCAAGAACGTTGTAGTCTCCCGACGATCCTGGGGCAAGTCCCCGTTGGGGGTAACTATCTCCTGCGCTCCCCAGGAAGTCCCCTCGTTGGCTGCTTATCTCTCCGATACGGTCCACCAATAGTCCTGGTGGGAACCGATCAGCGGTTTGCCAATGGCCGTCGGCGAATCCGTCGCTTTTAGGCCAGTCCCACGTGTTATGAACGGGATCCCAGAACTTTTCGAGAATTTCTCGTGTGGTCATCGCTGCATACGGGCTGTTAAGGGCGGACTCGGCAATCGCTGGCGGGCAGCCATGCTCGATCAGGTCTTTCATCAACTGCTGAGGGGATTCCGCGAGTGCCAACTGTGCGAGGTGCCACGGCCGCATATCCGACAAGTAGGGGTGATCCGCATTGTCCCCATCGGCGGGATGCTCTGAAGGCGTTCCGTCGTGAGGGTCTTTGCCGTCGCCGTGGTGTGGGGCATTGTGTTCACCCGGCTCGTGTGGCGGCCCGCCATCGCCGGGCGTGGGCGGGTCGCCGACGTGTGGTTTGGACGGTTGCGGCTGGTGGTCCTGCGGTTCACCCCCGTGGGGCGCCGGTGCCGTTTCAGGTGGCGGTCCGTTGCTCGGAACGGAAGCTGGGGTGTGCGGTCCATTCGGCCGGGTCGGCTCAGCGGAGTGCGCACCAGGCGCCGCGGGCGAGTGGGTGGGCGGCGGTTCTGCTCGATGCGAGTGCGGTGGCGGTGTGGGATCACCGGGTGTTGGTGACGTTGGTGGGGTGGTGGAGGACTTGGGCGGTTCACCGGTGGCCGGCTTTTCGACAGCCGGTGGCTTGGACTCGGTGGGGCTGGGCGGAAGGGGCCCATCGGCAGACCCAGGGGCGGGCTTCCCTCCGGTCGGGGGAGTCTCCGACCCGGGTGGCTTCTGACCGGCCGGGCCTTGAGCTCCCGGCGCCTTCGGATCGGAGGGCGTACCGTCGCCCGGAGACTTCGGGTGTTCGCTCGGGTTCGGTTCTCCCGGCTTCCCTTGCGTGGGAGTCGGTTGGCCCGGACGTTCGCCTAACGGCGATTTCGGCCCGCCCGACTTCTTGACCACTTTCTTCATTGCATCGGCGGCCCCGCGACCGAACTTTCCCAGCTTGGAAAGCGGGCCGCCGGGGATAGGCAACGTCAAGATGTCGAATGCGGATTCCCCGAGGGCCTTTGCTGGGTCTTTACTCCACTCGTCCCAGTGGGTGACTTCCTTGCCGAGCTCAAGCCACGATTCTCCCCAGCCGGGTCCGCCGTCCGGGCCTAAGCCGACGAGCGCGGCCGCCCCAACAACTTGGCCGCCGACTTCTTTGCCGTAACCGATCGGGTCGAGTATTGCGCGGATTTGGCTGACGTCATACAAACCATGGATCACCTGCTGGCCATGCTCATTGAACCCCCCTAGTGCTCTACCGAGCGGGGCCATTGCCACTTTGACGTGCTGTAGGAAGTGGTCCCACTCCTTGTCCGCCCAGTGGGCCATGTCCTTTGCCGCTGCGGCCGCCGCGGCCATGGCGTTGCGGATCTCACCGGCCAACGCCTCGGCCTCGTGCGCGAAGTTGTCGACCACCGTTTTGATGTCGTCGGCAATGCGCTTGATTTCGTCTTCGTCTTCGTCGGTCAGCAGATCCCAGACCTCTTTGATGCCGGTCATCGGGTCGCAGATGCGCGATAGCAGATCCACAATCGCGGTGTGCACCTGGTCGACGTGGTCGGCGTAGCTATTCAGCTGGGTTGCGATGGTCTGACATTGCCGCCCGACGTTGGTGGTGGCCTTGGTGGCTTCCGTCAGCGCTGTGACGATGGCGTCGCCCTCGGGTATCTGCTGGCCCGCGATGACGGCCATCGCGGGGCCACCCGACGTCACCTCGGTGGCCACGAAGCTGACCCACGCCTTCGTCCAAGCGCCCGCCGCCGTCCGCAATTTCGCCGAATCGCCGGTCGGCCAGATCATGCCGATATAGGGCTCCACCCATCCCCAACCGGCCGGCGCGCCCGTACCGGCACCGACCGCCGACGGCACCGCCCCGGCAATCAGCGGGCCCGTCACCTCCGGCTGCGGCAACCCGGCCGCGCGGCCCGTCACATCCGACGATGCGTTGGCCACGGCGTAGTTGTGCGCCGAGACACGCACGCCATCGCCGATGCTGCACAGCCCATTGCGGGCGTCGGCCATCGCCTGGATGACCTTGCCGGCCGCGCCGTCATAGGCCCGGCCCACCGACGCGCCCACGGGGTCGTCACCGGCCATGCCCTTGCTTCCCGACAGCGCGGCGACCAGGTCGGTGATCGCCGAACCCATCGTGACCCCGGCGGCCACCACCGTGGCACCCGTGCGGTCTAGGGCTGCGGGATCACACGCCAGCGGCGCCATCGCATCACGACCACATGCGCAGGTTCGTCGACATCGCCCCGGTGTAGTTGTCGTGCGCTGTCGTCGCCACCTTCTGCAGCTGCGTCAGCGCCTCGCGCATCATGGCCTCGCCGCGCGCCCAGTGCTGGTGCGCCTCGGCGTGCGCGGCCGCCGCCTCACCCGTCCAAGTCTCGTGCAAGCGTGTTACGCGCGAATCGATTTCGGCGATCGCCTCCTCGGCGTAGCGCTGAAACGCCGCCATCCGTCGCACGGCGTCGGCCAATGCCTGCGGATCCACTCGGAACGGCTCAGCCACCGCGCACCGCCCGCTCCGCCTGCGCCGACCGGGCCTCGTTGTTCTCGTACGCCTCACTGGCTTGCCCGACCAGGTGCGCCAGCAATGTCAGGCCGGCCTGCACTTCGCGCGCTCCCTGGTGCCACTGTCGCCACGCCGACGCGTAGGCCGACCCGGCCGTGCCCTGCCACCCGCCCAGAACCTGCCCCACTTGGTCGTCGAGCTGGGCCAGCTGCTGCATCAACTGCTCGGCCGCGCCGCCGACGGAGACTGCGTGCCCCTGCAACACGGTCGGATCGACGCGCACCGTCCCATCAGCGCTCATAGCGGGAAGCTAATCAATTTCGCGCGGTCCCACAATCCACCCTGGCGCCGCCGGGAAACGCCATCCGCGCCCGGCCGATGCCACACTGGTCCCCATGACCCAACCCGGCGGGCGGCCGCAGGTGCAGTTGCTCACCCGCGACGGCTGCACGTTGTGCGAGCGGGTGCACGCCAGGCTCCTCGCACTGGCGGGTGAGCTGGGCTTCGAGCTGTCGACGACGGATGTCGACGCCGCGGCCGCGGCGGGCGATGCGGGGCTGCGCGCCGAGTTCGGGGACCGGCTGCCGGTGGTCTTGCTCGACGGCCGCGAGCACAGCTATTGGGACATCGACGAGCCGCGATTGCGCGCCGACCTGGCCCGCTGACCGGGCGGCCCCGAGCGGGGCAGTGACGTCGGTCAATTATTTGGTAGCCCAGCTGATAAACGTTTACCGTGGACAGCAGTTCAGTTACTGGAGGAAGCAAGGGAGCTGGCCAGGTGATGCTGCCGTGAGCGTCTTGCTCTTCGGGGTTTCGCACCGCAGTGCGCCGGTATCCGTTCTGGAACAACTCAGCATCGACGAGTCCGATCAGGGCAAAATCGTCGACCGGGTGTTGCAGTCGCCGCTGGTGACCGAGGCGATGGTGCTGTCGACTTGCAACCGCGTCGAGGTCTATGCCGTGGTGGACGCGTTCCACGGCGGGTTGGCGGCCATCGGGCAGGTGCTGTCGGAACACTCCGGGTTGTCCATGGCCGACCTGACGAAACACGCCTACGTCCGCTACAGCGAGGCCGCCGTCGAGCACCTGTTCGCGGTGGCCAGCGGCCTGGACTCGGCGGTGATCGGTGAGCAGCAGGTGCTGGGCCAGGTGCGCCGCGCCTACGCCACCGCCGAGACCAACCGGACCGTCGGCCGGGTCCTGCACGAGCTGGCGCAGCGGGCGCTCTCGGTGGGCAAGCGGGTCCACTCGGAGACCGCCATCGACGCCGCGGGCGCCTCGGTGGTATCCGTCGCCTTGGACCTGGCCGAACGCCGGCTGGGCGGGCTGTCCGGCAAGACCGCCGTCGTGGTGGGGGCCGGCTCGATGGGCGCCCTGTCGGCCGCGCACCTGACCCGGGCGGGCATCCGGCGCGTCCACGTCCTGAATCGGTCGCTGTCCCGTGGGCAGCGGCTGGTGCACAAGATCCGCGAGAACGGCGTGCAGGCCGAGGCGTGGCCCTTGGACCACCTCGCGGACGCCCTGGCCGACGCCGACGTCGTGGTCAGCTGCACCGGCGCGGTGAGCCCGGTGGTGTCGCTGGCCGACGTGCACAACGCGTTGGCCGCGGCCCGCCGCGACGACGCGACGCCCCTGGTGATCTGCGACCTGGGCATGCCCCGCGACGTCGACCCAGCGGTGGCCGGCCTGCCCGGCGTCTGGGTCGTCGACGTCGACCGCGTCCAGCACGAGCCGTCCGCGCATGCCACCGCCGCCGACGTGGACGCCGCCCGCCACATCGTTGCCGCCGAGGTCGCCGCCTACCTCGCCGGGCAGCGGATGGCCGAGGTGACCCCGACCGTCACCGCGCTGCGCCAGCGCGCCGCCGACGTGGTCGAGGCGGAGCTGCTGCGGCTCGACAACCGGCTGCCCGGCCTGGAAACCGCGCAGCGCGAAGAGGTGGCCCGCACCGTGCGCCGCGTCGTGGACAAGCTGCTGCACGCCCCGACCGTCCGCATCAAGCAACTCGCCAGCGCACCCGGCGGTGACAGCTACGCCGAGGCGCTGCGTGAACTGTTCGAACTCGACCAAACTGCCATCGATTCCGTGGCCGCCGTCGCCGCAGCCGAATTACCGTTGCTCACAACGGAATTCGACGCGGGCCGCCCGCAGCAACCGGCCGAGTAGCCGATTGCGGAACGTGATCCGGATAGGCACGCGGGGCAGCCTGTTGGCCACCACCCAGGCCGGCACCGTGCGGGACGCCTTGATCGACCTCGGGCACCCGGCCGAGCTTGTCACCATCACCACCGCCGGCGACCGCTCGTCGGCGCCCATCGACACCCTCGGCGTGGGGGTCTTCACCACCGCGCTGCGTGAGGCCATGGTGGCGGGCCGGGTGGACGCCGCGGTGCACTCCCACAAGGACCTGCCGACCGCCGACGACCCGCGGTTTGCGATAGCGGCCATTCCCGCGCGCAACGACCCCCGGGACGCGGTGGTGGCCCGCGACGGCTTGGTGCTGGGAGAGTTGCCGCCCGGTTCGCTGGTGGGCACCTCGTCGCCGCGGCGGGCTGCGCAGCTTAGGGCATTGGGTCTCGGTTTGGAAATCCGCCCCCTACGAGGCAACCTAGATACCAGGTTGAACAGGGTAAGCAGTGGTGATCTTGACGCGATCGTGGTGGCCAGGGCCGGATTGGCCCGGCTGGGCCGCCTCGACGATGTCACCGAGACGCTAGAGCCGGTGCAGATGTTGCCCGCACCGGCCCAGGGCGCTCTCGCCGTCGAATGCCGCGCCGAAGACAGCGGGTTGGCGGCAGTGCTGGCGGAGTTGGACGACGCCGACACGCGTGCGGCGGTCACCGCGGAGCGAACCCTGCTGGCCGAACTGGAGGCCGGTTGCTCCGCACCGGTGGGCGCGATCGCCGAAGTGGTCGAGTCCATCGATGAGGACGGCCGGATCTTCGAAGAGCTGTCGCTGCGCGGTTGCGTGGCGGCGCTGGACGGGTCCGACGTGATCCGCGCGTCCGGCATCGGCTCTCCCGGAGGGGCACGGGAGCTTGGGCTTTCGGTCGCCGCGGAGTTGTTCGAGCTCGGGGCGCGGGAGCTGATGCGCGGAGCGCGGCAGGACCAGACGCGAGGGAATTAAGTGCGAGTTACGTGGGAGCGACAATGACGACGCGAGGGCGTAAGCCGACACCCGGCCGCATCACGTACGTGGGCTCCGGTCCGGGTGATCCGGGATTGCTGACGACGCGGGCCGCCGCGGTGCTGGCGAACGCCGCCTTGGTGTTCACCGACCCTGATGTGCCCGACGCGGTGCTGGCGTTGATCGGCAAGGACTTGCCGCCGGTCTCCGGCCCCGCCCCGGCCGCACCGGACACCGGTGACCAGCCCGGCGCCGAGCACGGCCCGACGCCGCCCGCGGTGATCTCCGCCGGCCCGGACGTTCGGCCCGCGCTGGGCGACCCCGCCGAGGTGGCCAAGACGCTGACGGCGGAGGCGCGTTCGGGCTGCGACGTGGTGCGGCTGGTCGCCGGTGACCCGCTGACGGTCGACGCCGTCATCACCGAGGTCAACGCGGTCGCGCGAAGTCACCTGCACATCGAGGTGGTGCCCGGCCTGGCCCCCACCAACGCCGTGCCCACCTACGCGGGCCTGCCGCTCGGCTCGTCGCACACCGTGGCCGACGTCCGCGACCCGCAGGTGGACTGGGACGCGCTGGCCGCCGCCCCCGGCCCGCTGATCCTGCAGGCCACCGCGTCGCATCTGGCCGACTCGGCGCGCACGCTGATCGAGCACGAACTGGCCGAGACGACCCCGTGCGTGGTGACCGCCCACGGCACCACCTGCCAGCAGCGTTCCATCGAGACGACGCTGCAGGGCCTGACCGACTCCGCCGTCCTGGGCGGCACCGACCCGGCCGGCCCGTTGACCGGGCCGCTCGTGGTGACCATCGGCAAGACGGTGGCCAGCCGCGCCAAGCTGAACTGGTGGGAGAGCCGCGCGCTGTACGGCTGGACCGTGCTGGTGCCCCGCACCAAGGACCAGGCCGGCGAGATGAGCGAGCGCCTCACCTCTTACGGCGCCCTGCCGATCGAGGTGCCGACCATCGCCGTCGAGCCGCCGCGCAGCCCCGCCCAGATGGAGCGGGCCGTCAAGGGCCTGGTCGACGGCCGCTTCCAGTGGGTCGTGTTCACCTCCACCAACGCGGTGCGCGCGGTGTGGGAGAAGTTCGGCGAGTTCGGGTTGGATGCGCGGGCGTTCTCGGGGGTGAAGATCGCCTGCGTGGGCGAGTCGACCGCGGACCGGGTTCGTGCCTTCGGGATCAGCCCCGAGCTGGTGCCCGCGGGCGAGCAGTCCTCGCTGGGCCTGCTCGACGACTTCCCGGACTACGACAGCATTTTCGACCCGGTCAACCGGGTATTGCTGCCGCGGGCCGACATCGCCACCGAGACGCTGGCCGAGGGGCTGCGCGAACGCGGCTGGGAGATCGAGGACGTCACCGCCTACCGGACGGTGCGGGCCGCCCCGCCGCCGGCCGAGACGCGCGAGATGATCAAGACCGGCGGGTTCGACGCCGTCTGCTTCACCTCCAGCTCGACCGTGCGCAATCTCGTCGGCATCGCCGGCAAGCCGCACGCGCGGACGATCATCGCCTGCATCGGCCCGAAAACCGCCGAGACGGCCGCCGAATTCGGTCTGCGGGTCGACGTTCAGCCCGAGACCGCCGCGGTCGGACCGTTGGTCGACGCCCTGGCCGAACACGCGGCGCGGTTGCGCGCCGAGGGTGCGCTGCCGCCGCCGCGCAAGAAGAGCCGCAGGCGTTAGCGAGACGATGAGCGTCGGCGGCTACCCGCGGCAGCGTCCGCGCCGGCTCCGCTCCGCGCCGGCGCTGCGTCGCCTGGTTGCCCAAACATCCTTGGAGCCAAGGCATTTGGTGCTCCCGATGTTCGTCGCCGACGGCATCGAGGAGCCGCGGCCGATCGCGTCGATGCCCGGGGTGGTGCAGCACACCCGTGACTCGCTGCGCCGCGCCGCGGCGGACGCCGTTGCGGCCGGGGTGGGCGGGCTGATGCTGTTCGGGGTGCCGCGCGACGAGGACAAGGACGCCACCGGTTCGGTGGGAACCGACCCCGACGGCATCCTCAACGTCGCCCTGCGCGACTTGGCCAAGGACCTCGGCGACGCGACGGTGCTGATGGCCGACACCTGCCTGGACGAGTTCACCGACCACGGGCACTGCGGCGTGCTGGACGACCGGGGCCGCGTCGACAACGACGCCACGCTGGTGCGCTACGTGAAACTCGCTGTGGCGCAAGCCGAATCGGGCGCCCACGTGGTGGGGCCGAGCGGCATGATGGACGGCCAGGTGGGGGCGATCCGCGACGGGTTGGACGCCGCCGGCTACACCGACGTCGCGATCCTGGCCTACGCCGCGAAATTCGCCTCGGTGTTCTACGGCCCCTTCCGCGAGGCGGTCAGCTCCAGCCTGTCCGGCGACCGGCGCACCTACCAGCAGGAGGCCGGCAACGCCCGGGAAGCGCTGCGGGAGGTCCGGCTCGACCTCGACGAGGGCGCCGACATCATCATGATCAAGCCGGCCCTGAGTTATCTGGACGTGGTGGCCGCCGCGGCGGAGATCTCGCCGGTGCCGGTGGCCGCCTACCAGGTGTCGGGGGAGTACGCGATGATCTGCGCCGCCGCCGCGCAGGACTGGATCGACGAACGCGCCGCCGCGCTGGAGTCGTTGACCAGTATTCGGCGCGCCGGGGCCGATATGGTGCTCACCTATTGGGCCGCGCGGGCGGCGAGGTGGTTAACGTAGCGGCCCGGCGGCGGCGACGATCGGCAGGTGAGGCGGACAGATGACATCAGCAGCGGAGGGCAGCGACCCCAGGCCGTTGTTCCGCGAACCCGGAGCCAGCTGGTGGTGGGTCCTGGCGGGACCGCTGGCCGCGGTGTCGATGATCCTGATCGAGGTGTGGAGCGGCGCCGGTGTCGGGCTGGTGGTGCCGGCGATCTTCTTGGTGATGGTGTCGGCATTCCTGGCGCTGCAGGTCAAGGCGGCGCGCATCCACGTCTCCGTCGAGCTCACCGAGGACGCGCTGCGCGAGGGCACCGAGACCATCCTTCTCCGCGAGATCGTCAAGGTGTACCCGGAGCCCGAGCACCACGAGGCCTCCGGCAAGGAGCTGGAGCGCTGGCAATCCGCCCGGGCGCTCGGTGAGCTGGTCGGCGTGCCGCGCGGCCGGATCGGCATCGGCCTCAAGCTCACCGGCGGCCGCACCGTGCAGGCCTGGGCGCGGCGCCACCGGCAGCTGCGGGCCGCGCTGACCCCACTGGTCCAGGAGCGGGTCGAGCCGGCCCGCTCCGAGCCCGACGACGGCGACGGCTTCGGCGACGGGCCGGCGCTGTGATCGGCCGCTCGCGGGCGCTGGTCGAGCTGCTCTTGGCGTGCGCGGCCCTCGCGGGCGCGGGCCTGAGCTGGACGCGCGCCCAGCACACCGTCGCCGTCGCGCCCATCGCCGACGGGCAGCCCGCCACGCAATCGCTGGTGTACGACCCTCAGCTGCTGTTGCTGAGCCTGCTGCTGCTGACGGGTGCGGGCATCGCGGCCGTCGTCGGGATCACCCGGCTGCCGGCCGCGCGGCGCCGCGCTGTTACGCGGGCCTTCTGACCAGCGGCGTCACCAGCCGACGCAGCCGGGCGACGGCGTCGGCCCGGGCGCGTAGCGCGTCGGGCACCGAGGCCGCCTGCGCGGCACCGGCCACCGCGCTCCCGCGGACCGCCTCGGCGACCGCGGGCGTGGCCACCAGCGTCCACTCGACGCCGGCGCCGCGACAATCGCCGTCGAACGCCGACAACAGCGAAACACCGACCGCAGCAAACACGTCGACGCCCGTGAGGTCCAGGATCACCGGGCTCTCGTCCCGGGTGAACCGCTGCAGGTGGGCCCGGAGCCGGTGGACGTTCGCGGCGCCGATCTCGCCCCGCAGGCGCACCACCGTGGCCAGGTGCCGGTGCTGCGCCCGCACCTGCGCGCCGTCGCAGTCGAAGAGGCCGTTGTCCTGCTGCTGCACCACACCCGCGACCGTCATGAGGACCCCTCGTTCTTCGTGGCGCTCGCCGCGCTGTCGCGACGTCGTGGACTCAACGTAACGCTCGTGCATAAGGGGACGCGGAGCCGCGTTTAACACTTTGGTGAGAAGCGCGCGGGTGGGGCGGACCGGCCGCTGTCGGCAAATCCGGCCGCCCAACGGCCGCGCCGCGGGCGGGACGGGCGACCCGGCGTGCCACGCCTCGGCCATCCAGCCATGCGGGCGGCCGCGCTGTTAGGCTGCCAAAGCTGTCGGTTGGGCGGTCGGGGGCAGGGGCACCGCGCGAGATCGCGATCCGCCGAACGAGTGAAGGCGAACGAACAGCAGCGTCAGACGGGAAGAAAGCTCGTGTGTACCGGAGAGATCAAGGGAGAGATCAAATCCCTGACGGGGCTCCGCATCATCGCCGCGCTGTGGGTCGTGCTCTTCCACTTCCGCCCGATGCTGGGGGACGTGTCGCCGGACTTCCGGGATGCGCTGGCGCCCGTCCTCAACTGCGGCGCCCAGGGCGTCGACCTGTTCTTCATCCTCAGCGGGTTCGTGCTGACCTGGAACTACCTCGACCGCATGGGCAAGTCCTGGTCGACGCGCGCCACCTTGCACTTTTTGTGGCTGCGGTTGGCCCGGGTGTGGCCGGTGTACCTGGTCACCCTGCACCTGGCGGCACTGTGGGTCCTGTTCACCCTGCACGTCGGCCACGTGCCCTCGCCCGACGCGAGCCAGCTCACCGCGATGAGCTACGTCCGCCAGATCGTGCTGGTCCAGCTGTGGTTCGAACCGTTCTTCGACGGGACCAGCTGGGACGGGCCGGCCTGGTCGATCAGCGCGGAATGGCTGGCCTACCTGCTGTTCGGGCTGATCGTGCTGATCGTGTTCCGGATGCGGCTGGCCACCCGGGCGCGCACGCTGATGTGGTTGGCCTTCGCGGCGTCGCTGCCGCCCGTGCTGCTGCTGCTGACCAGCGGGGTGTTCTACACCCCGTGGAGCTGGCTGCCGCGCATCGTCACCCAGTTCGTCGCCGGCGCGCTGGCCTGCGCCGCGGTGCGCCGGCTGCGGCTGAGCGACCGCGCCCGCCTGGCCGCCGGCTTCGCGTCGGTGCTGCTGGTCGCCGCCATGGTCAGCGTCCTCTACTTCTTCGACGCCCACCCGATCTCGGGCGTCATCGACAGCGGCGGCGTGGTCGACGTGCTGTTCGTCCCGCTGGTGCTGACGCTGGCGATCGGCACCGGCAGCCTGCCCCGGCTGCTGTCCACGCGCGTCATGGTCTACGGCGGCCAGATCTCATTCTGCCTCTACATGGTCCACGAGCTGGTGCACACCGCGTGGGGCTGGGCCGTCGAGCAGTTCGAGATCGACCCGCAGAGCAGCCCGTGGAAGTGGAACGTGCTGGGCCTGCTGGCGATCTCGGTGCTGGCCTCGGTTTTGCTGTATCACCTCGTCGAGGAGCCCGCCCGCCGCTGGATGCGCCGGATGGTCGACGTGCGGGCGGTGCACGACAGGACCGAGCCCGGCGGCCCGGCGAACAATAAACTGCATTCCGTCGACCGCCCGCTGGAAGCGGTTTCGGTCCGCGCGGTGTAACGGCCGCCGTCGTAGTCGGCCGGGGGGAAAGGTTTTTTCGACGACGCGGCGGCGTCCCACGACGTCGCCGACAGTGGAGGTGATGGTGAGTCGGCTGGCGACGTTCGTCATTGGTCTGACTCTTCTGGTCGGCGTGGGTGGCGCCTACCAGCCGCAGGTCCGGAACTACGAGACGCTCACCCTGGATTTTCGAATGAATCACCTTGCGGTGGTTGGGGATTCGTACACGACCGGCACAAACGAGGGTGGCCTGGGGCCGCGGTCGTGGACGTCGCGCGCCTGGCAGTTGCTGGCGACACGCGGAACGCGGGTCACCGCCGACGTGGCGGCCGAGGGCAGGGCCGGCTACGGCACCCCCGGCGACCACGGCAGCATCTTCGAGGACTTGACGGCCCGCGTGGTGCAACCCGACGACGCGCTGGTGGTGTTCTTCGGCTCCCGCAACGACCAGCCCGTCGACCCCGGGCTGATGGCGCTCAAGGCCGGCGAGACGCTGGATCTGGCCCGCCGCCTGGCCCCGGCGGCGCGGTTGCTGGTCATCGGGCCGCCGTGGCCGACCGCCGACGTGCCCGGGCCGATGCTGCAGATCCGCGACATCCTGGGCGGCGCGGCCGCGGCCGCGGGGGCGACGTTCATCGACCCGATCGCCGAACGCTGGTTCGTCGACCGGCCGGACCTGATCGGCGGCGACGGCGTGCACCCCAACGACGCGGGCCACCAGTACATGGCTACCAAGATCGCGCCGCTGATCCGCTCGCAGCTGTCGACCTGAGCGGCTCAGTCCTCGGCGTGCCGCTCGTAGTCCCACCGCTCCAGGCGGTCTTGCAGGCTGAGAAGCCCGAACCCCGCGACCGGGGTGGCGACCACGACGCAGGCCAGCAACAGCGGAGTCATGTCCGAGAACCTCCCAAACCCTTCACTGATCTGACGTTGGTGTTCCAGCGCAAGTTCATCGCCGTCAGCCGTCCGCGACCGCGCGGTCGACCAGCGCGCCCAGCACCGGGGTGAGCAGCTGCGCGTACTCGGTCGTGACGTGGTTGTCGTCCCGGAACACCAGGGTGTTGCCGACGATGGCGGGGCAGCGCTCGGGGCCGCAGAACAGGTCGGTGAGCTCGGCGTAGTGGCCGCCGTTGCCGCTGGTGGCCGCGAGCTCGGCGGTGACCCCGTCGCCGTTGACGGTGGCGCCGCGCGCCGGCGCGCAGGCCTCGGCGTCGTCGAGGTGCGCGGACAGGCAGGCGGGCGCGGACGCCTGCGGGTCGGCGGCGGGCCCCAGCACCAGCACGGTGGCGCCGGTGCGGCGCAACCGCGCGACGCTGCGGCCCAGGGTGTCGATCCAGGCGGGGTCGTACGAGGTGAACCCGAAGTCGGCGCCGTAGCGGCGGCTCATGTCCAGCACGACGAGGCGCGGGTGCTCGGCGTCGATGCGCGCCATGATCTGGCCTCGCCACTGTTCGCACTCGGTGTACTCGCGCCCCAGGTACGGGCTGCGGATGCGTAGGTCCTGCAACGGGCAGGTCACCTTGGCCAGGGTCTCCAGCCGCCAGTGCCGTTGCTCGGCGAGTTGTTGGAAGGCGGGGCTCCACATGGCGGCGTGCGAGTCGCCGACCAGAGCCACCGTGACCGGGGAGGCGAGGTCGCCGGTGGCGCAATCGCCCTGCCCCACCTCGCGCCACGACCGCACGCAACCGTTGACGAAGACGGCGGCCTTGTCGGCGGGCGCCGCGGCGAGCGGCGGATCGAGGTTGGACGGCACCTGGCGCAGGCCGGCGGCCGTCGCGAGCGCCGCGCGCACCTGTGCGAAGGCCTGCTGCACCGCGGCCTCCTGCGGGCTGACGGCGGCCGCGGGCGGCGGGAGCGCCACGATGTTGGCGCGCGAGGCGGCCACGCCGTGACCCACCGGGACGGGGAGCACGTTCAGCAGCACCAGGCAGGCGCCGGCGGTCGCCGCGCTGGCGACGCCGGCCACCGCCAGGCTGGCCCTGGCGGAGCGGCGCAGCGCGGCGGCGAAGCGGCCCGGATTTTCCACCAGGTGCAGCGTGATCACGGCGAGGCCGGCCGAGACCACCGTCGCGGCCAGCCGGGCGGGCAGCCCGGCGGGTTCGCCGAGCAGGGCGGGCAGCAGCAACAGCACCGGCCAGTGCCACAGGTACCACGAGTAGGACACCCGGCCGACGGCCCGCATCGACGGTCGGCACAGCAGTCGCCCGGCCCCCAGCCCGCCGGTGGCCGTGCCGCCCACGATGACCAGCGCGGTGCCCAGCACCGGCAGCAGCGCGGCGGTGCCGGGGTAGGGGGTGTAGGCGTTGAGCTGGGTGCAGGTCACCAGCAGCAACGCCAAGCCGCCCCACCCGACGATCGTCGCCGGCAGCAGGGACAGCTTGCGCCACTGGCTGGCCGACAGGGCGACCAGGCCGCCGGCGGCCAGCTCCCACGCCCGGGTGGGCAGCGAGAAGAACGCCCACGACGGCGACGTGTGCGTCCACCACAGCGCCGCCCCCAGCGACGCCGCCCCGAGCAGCCCCAGCAGCGCCGCGTACGGCCAGGTCCGCGACGGGTCACCGCCGCGCAGGCGCCGGACGAGCCACGCGACGCCGATGATCAACACCGGCCACAGCAGATAGAACTGCTCCTCGACGCCCAGCGACCAATAGTGCTGAAACGGCGACGGGGTATCCGAGGCCAGGTAGTCGGTGCCGCGCTGCGCGAACCGGTAGTTGCCGACGTACAAGGCGCTGGCGAGGCCGTCGAGCAGCACGCCGCGCGCCTGCAGCGGCGGCAGCGCGACGGCGGCGCCGATCGCGGTGACGACGCCGACGGTGGCCGCGGCCGGCAATAACCGGCGCGCCCGCGCGCCGTAAAAGCGGCCCAGCGCAACGGTTCCCGACGCACCCACCTCGCGGACCAGCAGCCCGGTGATGAGAAAGCCGGAGATGACGAAGAAGACGTCCACGCCGATGTAGCCGCCGGTGAGCCCCGGGATCCCGGCGTGGTAGAGCACCACCGCGAGCACCGCGACGGCCCGCAGCCCCTCGATGTCGGGCCGAAATCCGGTCCGCCGCGCCACCCGCTCCGCCGGGCGGGTCGAGGTGTGCTGCGGTGCGGTGGTCATGGGCGTCGCTAGGAGGACATCCAGGCCAGCTCGCCGGGCAGTTGCGCCCGCCAATACGCCATGTCGTGCCCGCCGATCGAGAAGCTGCCCGCGGGCGGGGTCTTCAGTTGGTTCACGAATTGCCTTGTGGCGAAATAGAATCGGTCGAAGGTGCCGCAGTCCACGCGCAGCGGGATCTGCGACAGCGCCGGCACGCCCGTGACGGTGTTCTGCACCCAGTCGTCGTAGCTGTCGAACGCCTTGGGGGCGCTTTCGGTGAAGGTGTTGTACAGCGCCGGGCTGATCGCGCAGATCCCCGCGGTGCGCGCCGGGCCGAGCTTGGCGCCCAGGTGCAGCGCGCCGTAACCGCCCATCGACCAGCCCAGGAAACCGACCCGGGACGTGTCGAAGCCCATGGTCGTCAGCATCGGCAGCAGCTCCTCGAGCACCATCGCGCCGGAATCGGTGCCGTCGGCCCGCTTGTGCCAGTACGAATCGCTGCCGCCGTCGACGCCCACGACCGCGAACGGCGGCCTGCCCTGCTTGACCAGCTGGGCCAACCCCTGTTCGACCCCGCAGTCGAGCATCATGCTGGCGTCACCGTCCTTGCCGTGCAGCGCGATCACCGGCCGCAGCATCCCGGTCTGCCCCGGCGGCATGGCGATGATCCAGTTGGTCTTGACCCCGCCGCGGGCGGCGGAGACGAACGACCCGGTCAGCTTGGTCGGCAGGCTGGCGCTGCTCGCCGCCGACGGCTCGAACGGCGCGGGGGACAGCGGCGCGGCGAGCGGTCGCGGCGGATCGATCACCCCGCCCAACGCCCACATGCCGGCGGCCCCCACGCCCGCACCGGCGCCCATCCGCAGCAGGGCGCGACGGGTCAGGTTAGGCATGATCGCCATGATGCCGTCCGAACCGCGCATCGCCGCCCGAGCCACGCCGAATTGGAAGCATCGCGTGATCTGGCGTGATCTGCCGGTCACGGGGAGGTGATCTGCCGCCACCGCGCCGCCGCTCACCCGGCGCGCCGCGGCGTCGCGTGCTAGCGCCTCCGCCACGCTCGGCGCGGGCCGTCGGCCCGGCGCGACGCCTGCGATATCCCCTGCTGAGGCGGCGGAAGGCGGGAACGGGCGGCGCCGGCGCCGGATGGCCATCCGCGGTTGTGAGGGCCGCCTCCCGCCGGGCTGCCCGGCTGCCGGCGGGATGCAATCTGGGCGGTTTCAACCCTCGCGGCCGAGCGCCGAAGCCACAAGGATGGAGGCTTCTTGTGCATAGTGTCGGCCGCGGATCGAAAGAGGGCGTGGATGAGTCTGGCTTTCCATTGGTTTCTGCCCACCTACGGGGACTCGCGGAATCTCGTCGCGGGCGGGCACGGGACGCCAATGTCGGGCAACCGTCCGGCCACCCTGCGCTACCTGCGGCAGATCTGCGCGGCCGCCGAGGACAACGGTTTCGAGGCGGTGCTGACGCCGACGGGCCTGTGGTGTGAGGACGCCTGGCTGACGACGGCGATGCTGGTCGAGGCCACCGAGACCCTGAAGTTCCTGGTCGCGTTCCGCCCGGGGCTGCTCAGCCCGACGCTGGCCGCGCAGATGGCGGGCACCTTCCAGCGGCACTCGCAGGGCCGGCTGCTGCTCAACGTGGTCACCGGCGGTGAACCGCACGAGCAACGCGCCTACGGCGACCGCCTGGACAAGGAGGCCCGCTACGCCCGCACCGCGGAGTTCCTGGACGTGGTGCGGCAGCTGTGGACCTCGCCCAGGCCGGTGACCTTCACCGGGGAGCACATCCAGATCGAGGGCGCTCAACTGAACAACCCGCCGGACCCGACGCCGGACATCTTCTTCGGCGGGTCTTCCGCGGCCGCCGGACCGGTCGCCGCGAAGTACTCCGACGTCTACCTGACCTGGGGCGAGCCGCTGCAGGCGGTGGCGCAGAAGCTCGACTGGATCCGCGGGCTGGCGGTGGACGCCGGGCGGATCGTCAAGTTCGGGTTGCGGATCCATGTGATCAGCCGCGACACGTCCGCCGAGGCGTGGGCCGAGGCCGACCGGTTGTTGGCCGCGATCGACCCCGCGGACATCGAGCGGGTGCAGAGCAGCCTGGCGCGCAGCGAGTCCGAGGGGCAGCGCCGCATGCTCGAGCTGCACGGCGGCAGCAGCAACAAGCTGTTGGTCGCCCCCAACCTGTGGGCCGGTGTCGGCCTGGTGCGCGGGGGAGCCGGCACCGCGCTGGTCGGCTCCCACGACGAGGTGGCCGAGCGGCTGGCCGAATACGCCCAGCTGGGCATCAGCCACTTCATCCTGTCGGGCTACCCGCACCTGGAAGAGGCCTACTGGTTCGGCGAGGGCGTGCTGCCGCTGCTCGAGCGGCGGGGCCTGTGGAAGCACCCGAACCGCCAGACCCACCCCGCCGCCGCGACGCCGTTCGCGGTCGCCTCGGCGCACTGACCGCCGTGGCCACCACCGTGCCCGCCGCCGCGTCCGGCGCCGCAGTCGCCGCCGACGAGTCCGAGGTGCAGCGCCGGCAGCGGCTGCGCATCGTGGTCGCCGCCAGCCTGCTCGGCACGACCGTGGAGTGGTACGACTTCTTCCTCTACGCCACGGCCGCCGGGCTGGTCTTCAACAAGGTGTTCTTTCCCGACGCCAGCTCGCTGGTCGGCACCATGCTGGCGTTCGCGACCTTCGCCGTCGGGTTCGTCATGCGGCCCATCGGCGGCCTGGTGTTCGGCCACATCGGCGACCGCATCGGCCGCAAGCGCAGCCTTGCGCTGACGATGCTGATCATGGGCCTGGCCACCGCGCTGATCGGGGTGCTACCGACCGCCGCGCAGATCGGCGCGTGGGCGCCGGTGCTGCTGTTGGCGCTGCGCATCCTGCAGGGCTTTGCCCTGGGCGGCGAGTGGGCCGGCGCGGTGCTGCTCGCGGTCGAGCACAGCCCCGCCGACCGGCGCGGCCGGTTCGGCGCCATCCCGCAGATCGGGTTGGCGCTCGGATTGGCGTTGGGCACCGGCATTTTCGCGCTGCTGCAGCTGTGGTTGGGCCCCGCCCAGTTCCTGGCCTACGGCTGGCGCATCGGATTTTTGGTCAGCCTGGTGTTGGTCGCGATCGGCATCGTGGTGCGGCTGCGGGTCGAGGAGACGCCCGCGTTCGCCGAACTGGCCAAGCTGGAGGCCGAGTCGAAGGTGCCGATCCGCGACATCGTCCGGGAACCGCGGTCGCGGCGCAACACCATCCTGGGGCTGCTGTCGCGGTGGGGTGAGGGCTCGGCGTTCAACACCTGGGGCGTCTTCGCGATCAGCTACGCCACCGGGGCGCTGGGCCTGCACCGGGTGTCGGTGTTGTTGGTGGTGACCGTCGCCGCGCTGGTGATGGCGGCGCTGCTTCCGCTGTCGGGTGCGCTGACCGACCGGTTCGGCGCCCGGCGGGTGTACCTGGCCGGCATCGCCTGCTACGGCCTGACGGCGTTTCCCGCGTTCGCCCTGTTCGGCACCAAGAACCTGCTCTGGTTCGGGCTGGCGCTGGTCATCGTGTTCGGCGTCGTGCACGCGCTGTTCTACGGCGCGCAGGGCACGCTGTATTCGGCGCTGTACCCCACGGGCACCCGCTACACCGGGCTGTCGTTCGTTTACCAGTTCTCGGGCATCTACGCCTCCGGGGTCACGCCGATGATCCTGACGGCGCTGATCGCCGCCGTCGGCGGGGCCCCGTGGCTGGCGTGCGCGTATCTGGTCGCCACGGCGGTCATCAGCGTGCTGGCGACCGCGCTGATCCGCGACCAGGACCTGCACCTGTAGCTGGTGCGCCGCACGCCGATGTGCTGTGGTTGAGCGCATGGCCGGCGCTTCGCAACTGCGGCAGGGGCTCTCGCAGCGCCAGCTGAGCATGATCGCCCTCGGCGGCGTGATCGGCGCCGGGCTGTTCGTCGGGTCCGGCGTGGTGATCAAGGACACCGGGCCCGCGGCGTTCCTCACCTACGCGCTGTGCGGGCTGCTGATCGTCCTGGTGATGCGGATGCTGGGCGAGATGGCGGCGGCGAACCCGTCGACCGGGTCCTTCGCCGACTACGCCGCCGCCGCGCTGGGCAGGTGGGCGGGCTTCTCGGTCGCCTGGCTGTACTGGTACTTCTGGGTGATCGTGGTGGGCTTCGAGGCCGTCGCGGGCGGCAAGGTGCTCAACTACTGGTTCCCCGCGCCGCTGTGGCTGCTGTCGCTGGGCCTGATGGTGGTGATGACCGCGACCAACCTGTTCTCGGTGTCGTCGTTCGGCGAATTCGAATTCTGGTTCGCCGGAATCAAAGTCGCGACCATCCTGCTGTTCCTCGCCGTCGGCACCGCGTACGCGTGCGGGCTTTTCCCCGGGCGCCGCGGCGGATTCGGCAACCTCACCGCGCACGGTGGCCTCTTCCCCCACGGGGTGGGCGCGGTATTCGCCGCCGTCGTGGTGGTGATCTTCTCCATGGTGGGCGCCGAGATCGTCACCGTGGCCGCCGCGGAGAGCCGCGACCCGGAGCTGGCGGTGCAAAAGGCGACGCGGTCGGTGGTGGCGCGGATCGGCGTTTTCTTCGTCGGCTCGGTGTTCCTGCTGGTGGTGATCCTGCCCTGGGACTCGGTCGATTCCGGCTCCTCGCCGTACGTGGCCGCGCTCAAACACATGGGGTTGGCCGGGGCCGACCAGTTGATGAACGCGGTGGTGCTGACGGCGGTGTTGTCGTGCCTCAACTCCGGGCTCTACACCGCGTCGCGGATGCTGTTCGTCCTCGCCGACCGCGGTGAGGCGCCGCGACGGTTGGTCACGCTGAGCGGCCGCGGCGTCCCCCACGTGGCGATCGTGACCTCGTCGGCCGTCGGGTTCGGCTGCGTGGTCATGGCGCGGGTCGCCCCCGACACCGTCTTCCTGTTCCTGCTCAACTCCTCGGGCGCGGTCATCCTGTTCGTCTACTGGTTGATCGCGCTGTCGCAGATCATCCTGCGCCGCCGCACCCCCGAGGAGAAGCTGCGCGTCCGGATGTGGTTCTTCCCCACGCTGTCGATCCTCACGCTGGCAGGCATCAGCGCGGTGCTGGTGCAGATGGCGTTCGACCGCTCCGCGCGCAGCCAGCTGTGGTTGAGCCTGCTGTCCTGGGCGGTGGTGATCGCCGTGTACTTCCTCGCCCGGGCGCGGGGCCGTGTGGGCAGCGCCACGGCGTAGCCCGGGCGCGGCCGAAAAGCGTTATCCCGCTTGGGCGTTGGCGGGCGATTGCAGCAGGCCAAGCCGCTGCAGGTCGGTGACGTATTTGTCGATCAACGCCTCGGTGATATGCGGCACGTCGGCGGCGGCGCCGACGCCCGCGGATTGCACTGCGGCGCGGAACTTTTCGGCGGGCATCTGGGTGCCCTGGGTGGGTTGGCCGGGCGTGGCGTAGGCGCTCATCAGCGGCAGCAGCGAGGACTTGCGCTGGTCTTCCGGCAACGCCTGCATGGCCTCGGTGAAGCGGCGCAGCCACTCGCCGTAATCGTCGACCCGCTCGATCGGGTGGCCGGCCGCCGCCAACCAGTCGACGAAGGTGTCCAGCGAGACGCCGTCGTCGTGGGTGTTGAGCACGTTGTAGGTGCGGTAGCCGTCGCGGGCGCGCTCGCCCAGGGTGGCGATCGCCTCGGCGGTGAAATCGGCGGGCAGCCCGTCGTAGTGCGCCCGCTGCGGGCGGCCCGCCTCGTCGAGCCGGTAGAAGGACCGCGGCGCCAGCCGGGTGGCCAGCACGCTCAGGATCAGCCGGGTGAACATGTCGGGCACGTTGAGCTGGCCCGCGAAGTCGCTGTGCGCCAGGATCATGTCGGACCGGAACACCGCCACCGGCACGCCGCACAGGTCGTAGGCCTCCCGCAGCAGCACCTCGCCGGCCCACTTACTGGTGGCGTAGCCGCTCGCGTAGGCCTCGCCCAGCGAGCGCGACGGGCTGGCCGCGCGCACGTCGACGTCCTCACCCATGAAGCTGCCGTCGGGCAGCGCCGTCACCGCGACGGTGGAGATGTAGTTGATCGGCTTGAGCCGACGGGTGAGGGCCAGCTTGATGATTTCGGCCGTCCCCACCACGTTGGGGCCGAACAGCTGGCTATAGGGCAGCACGTGATTGACCAGCGCCGCCGAGTGCACGACGAGGTCGACCGACGCGGCGAGATCCTCGTAGGTGTGCGAGTCCAGGCCCAGATTGGGCGCCCCCACGTCGCCGACGAGGACCCGCAGGTGTCGGTCGGCGAGCCGGCGGAACCGCGCCGACAGCTCCGCGTCACCGCTGTCGATCGCGGCCTCGATGCGCTGGCGCCCGGCGGTCGGGTCGGCCCCGCGCGCCAGGCAGATCACCGTGCCGCCGGCGGGCGCCAGCCGCTCCAGCCAATCCAGGCACAGGAAGCGCCCCAGATAGCCGTTGGCGCCGGTGAGCAGCACGGTGGTGACCCCGCCGGTAGGGCGGGGCAGGGCGCGGGCCGCGGCCAGGGTGTCGGCGTCGATGAACTTGTCCAGCGTGAGATCCGAGGCGCGGGCCACGCTCGCGCCGCGACCGTGCACCGACGCGAAGGTGGGCCGCGTCGACGCCGAAAGACGTTCGCCGTCAATGTATTTCGCAACCGACGTGAGGTCCGCAGTCGGGCTGACGATGGTCTGCACCGGCACGTCGACGGTGAAGATCTCCGACAGCAGCGTCGCGAACGAGAACGCGGATAGCGAATCACCGCCCAGCTCAACGAACTTCGCGTCCGGGCGCAGCGCGTTGTCTGCGGGCAGGCCCAGGGTGGCCGCCGCGGCACGCCGCACGGTGTCGATCGTGGGCAACGAGCCGCTCGCGGCGCGCAGCTCGTCGAGCTGATTGCCGTGGCTGGCCTCGATCTCGGCGTACAGCGCGTCCAGACGCTCACCGTAGCGGGCCTTCAGCGCCGGGCGTAGCAGCTTGCCGACCCCGGTCAACAGCCCGTTCTCGCGGGTGAATCGCTGTGGCTCCAGCAGGAAGTCGCGGGGAACCTCGTACGGGTGCAGGCGGGCGTCACCGGCGATGCGTTGCAGCGAATCGGCGATCAGCTCGTGGGCGTCCCGGTCGCCGATGGCGTCGTCGTTCGGGACGATCACCGCGAGCAGGAACGGTTGCTCGCTGCTGCCGTAAAGGAAGATCTGCCGAATGTAGGGGCTGGTGGAGAAGGCGGCCTCGAGCTGGGACACCGCGACGAACTCGCCCTGCGACAGCTTGATGACGTTGTTGCTGCGGTCCAGATACCTCAGCTGGTCGGGCCCCAGCTCGGCCATGATGTCGCCGGTCTTGTAGAAGCCGTCGGCATCGAAGATCTGCGCCGACAGCTCGGGGTGCTTGAAATACCCCGGAATCACGTTGGCGGCCTTGAGATACAGCTCCCCGCGCGGGTAGGGCTGGTCGGTGGTGAAATAGCCCAGCTCGGGGACGTCGACGAGCTTGTAGTCGGTCACCGGTGGCCGCCGGATCCTGCCGCTGCGCATGATGCCGCCGCCGGTCTCCGTCGCGCCGTAGCCGTCGGCCACCGGAACGTCGAGCAACGACTGCATGAAAGCGTGCATCTGCGACGACAGCGGCGCGCTGCCGCACATCGCCGACACCACCCGACCGCCGATAAAATCTTGCCGCAGTTCGGCTTTGACCGCTTCATCGGACTGCCGGTCGGTGTCCGCGACGCCGCGCTGGTCGAGTTCCCTGCGGTAGCGGCGGAAGAACATGTCGCACACCCGGGGCACCAGGTTGAGCGCGGTCGGGCGGACCAGACCGATGTCGTCGAACAGGGTGGACATGTCGCTCTTGGCCGCGAAGTAGCCGATGCCTCCGGAGGCCAGGGTGGCGATCAGCCATTCCAGCCCGTAGACGTGCGACAGCGGCATGTACTGCAGGTGGATGGCCGGGATGAGCCTGCCGATGTCCACCGAGGGGCTGTGCGGGCGCTGCCAGGTCCGGGTGACCATGTCGGCGGTGTACATGGCACCCTTGGGCGTGCCGGTGCTGCCGGACGTGTAAATCAATGTCGCCAAAGGGTTTTCGCCGTCGGCCGGGACGAACGCCGGGGTGTCGGCGATGCCGCGGCCGGCCTGCAGCTCGGCGTGCAGCGCCACCACCTCGCCGCGGTGCCCGGCGGCCCGCAGCCGGGCGCGGGCGTAGTCGAACCGGTCGCGCTGCCCGTCGTCGTCGCTGGTGTAGTCGAAGACCACCAACCGCTCGATGGACGGCGCGTTGATGACGACGTCGACGGCGGTGGCCAGGGACTCGGTGCTGACCGCGAGGATGCGCGGCGCCGTCTCGGCGGCGATGGGGGCCAGCTGCGCCGCGGTCGAACTGGTCTGCAGGGGCACGAACACCGCACCCAACCGGATGCACGCCAGGTACTGCACGACGTAGTCGATGCTGGTGAAGCCCAGGACCGCGATGAAATCACCGGGACGGAAACCGCCGGGAAGCCCCGCGTGCCAGGCGCCGGCGACCGCCGCGGCGCGGGTGCCCAACTCGCGGTAGGTGATGGTCTCGAAGCCGGACAGCAGGGTGGTCGCGGCGCCGCCCGTCACCGGGTCGGGTGTCACCTCGCAGGCCCGCTGGCCGAGCGCCGGGCGCTCGGCGTACCGCTCCAGGTAGATGTCGACGACCTGCGCCAGCCGCAATCCCGGGCGGTGCGCGGCCTCGGTCACCTCCGGCAGCGGCGCCGCCGCCCGGAACTGGGGGTCGCTTGCGTACAGCCGGTCGACGCGTTCGGCCACTCGCTGTTCGATGCTTACATCGCTGCCCACAACACCGCCCACACCGCTGCCCGTCACCGCCGCCGTATACCCGCCCTGCCCGTAACCAGTCAGTCCGTCTTGGTGAGCACGACCGCCTGTTCGAAGGGCAGCCGCGCGAAGACCGGGCGGGCGGGCCCCGTCACGTGCGCCGCGGCCTCGGCCCGGGTCAGCACCCGCGGGTCGGTGACGCCGAAGGTCTTGCCGTTGCGGCGCATCCGGCCGCCGTTCGCCGCGATCAGATTCTTCAGCCAGTCGCGGTCCGGGCCGTAGGTGAGCATGATCGCCACCGCGGGTCTGCCGTCGACCTCGGCGCTGAACGCGCTGACCGGCGTGCGGTAGAGGGCGCCCGAGCGCCGCCCGACGTGTTCGACGATGCCGAACAACGGCAGTCGGCCGGCCCACAACCGCTGGATCGGGTTGGTGACGCGACGATTGAATCGGGCCAGTCCTTGTGGCATCTCCATACCGACATCCAACGCGCCTCCCGGGGCGCCGACAACCCAACGTTTAGCGACCAACGGGACTACTGTCCTTCCATGGGCGAGTCCCGGGCTGACGAGGCCGCGCAGCGCGCCGAGGAGCTGGCGCGCCGGGATCGGGAGCTCACCGCCCGCAAGGCGGTGACGGCGGGCGACGTGCAGCGCGCCGCCGAGCGCGCCGCGCAGGCTGACCTGCGCGACCAGCAGGCCCACGACCGGGAGCGGCAACGGCACTACGAGGCCGCCGTCGCCCACGAACGCGCCGCCCGGGTCGAGGAGCTCGCCGTCGAGGAAGGGCTGGGCGACGTGGCCGCGCACCGGCGCGCGGCGCAACGCGAGCGCGACGCCGCGCTGCGCAACTTCCAGGCCGCGCAGCAATCCGAGCCGAGCCAGGGCGAGTAGGCCGCCCTCTGCTACACCCTGTAGTGGAAACCCCCGCGGGGGCTGGGACACTGGTGGCATGGCAACCAGTGAGCAGTCGACGGCGCACGGGTCGGCGGTGGTGGCCGCGTCGGCGCGCCTGTTCGATGACGCCTGCGCCGTCATCCCCGGCGGGGTGAACTCCCCGGTCCGCGCCTTCACGGCGGTGGGCGGGACGCCGCGCTTCATCACCGCGGCGCACGGCTGCCGGCTCACCGACGCCGACGGCAACCACTACGTCGACCTGGTCAGTTCCTGGGGCCCGATGATCCTGGGCCACGCGCACCCGGCCGTCGTCGACGCCGTCACGCGGGCCGCCGCGACCGGCCTGTCGTTCGGCGCCCCGACCCCCGCCGAGAGCCAGCTGGCCGGCGAGATCATCGCCCGGGTCGCCCCGGTCGAGCGGGTCCGGCTGGTGAACTCCGGCACCGAGGCCACCATGAGCGCGGTCCGGCTGGCCCGCGGGTTCACCGGGCGGCCCAAGATCGTCAAGTTCTCCGGCTGCTACCACGGCCACGTCGACGCGCTGCTCGCCGACGCCGGCTCGGGGGTCGCGACGCTGGGCCTGCCGTCCACGCCCGGGGTCACCGGGGCGGCCGCCGCCGACACGATCGTGTTGCCCTACAACGACATTCAGGCCGTGCAGGCCAGCTTCGACCGGTTCGGTGATCAGATCGCCGCGGTGATCACCGAGGCCAGCCCCGGCAACATGGGCGTGGTCCCACCCGCGCCCGGCTTCAACGCCGCGCTGCGGGCGGTCACCGCCGAGCACGGCGCGCTGCTGATCGTCGACGAGGTGATGACGGGATTCCGGGTCAGCCGCAGCGGCTGGTACGGAATCGATCCGGTGCCCGCCGACCTGTTCACCTTCGGCAAGGTGATGAGCGGCGGGCTGCCCGCCGCCGCGTTCGGCGGGCGGGCCGAGGTGATGGAACGCCTGGCGCCGCTGGGCCCCGTCTACCAGGCCGGCACGCTGTCGGGAAACCCGGTGGCCGTCGCCGCCGGGCTGGCGACGCTGCGCAACGCCGACGACGCGGTGTACGCCGCGCTGGACCGCAACGCCGACCGGCTGGCCGCCCTGCTGTCCGAGGCGCTCACCGACGTCGGCGTCGCGCACCAGATCCCGCGGGCCGGCAACATGCTCAGCGTCTTCTTCACCGACGAGCCGGTGACCGACTTCGCGTCCGCGCGGGCCAGCCAGACGTGGCGCTATCCGCCGTTCTTCCACGCCCTGCTCGACGCCGGGGTCTACCCGCCGTGCAGCGCCTTCGAGGCGTGGTTCGTCTCGGCGGCGCTCGACGACGACGCGTTCGCCCGGATCGCCGACGCCCTGCCCGCCGCGGCCCGCGCCGCCCACGCCGCGAAGGACGGTGCCTAGTGCCCGAGCAGACCCGGGTGCACGTCATCCGCCACGGCGAGGTGTACAACCCCGATGGCATCCTCTACGGGCGACTGCCCGGCTTCCACCTCTCCGACAAGGGCAGGGCGCAGGCCGACGCCGTCGCCGCCGCCCTGGCCGACCGCGACATCGTCGCCGTCATCGCCTCGCCGCTGCAACGGGCCCAGGAGACCGCCGCGCCGATCGCAGCGAAGCATGGCCTGCCGGTGGACACCGACCCCGACCTGATCGAATCGGCGAACTTCTTCGAGGGCAAACCCGTGGGCCCCGGCGACGGGGCGTGGCGCGACCCGCGGTTCTGGTGGCAGCTGCGCAATCCGTTCCGCCCGTCGTGGGGTGAGCCCTACGCCGAGATCGCGGCCCGCATGACGACGGCGGTGGATAAGGCCCGCGCCCGCGGCGCCGGCCACGAGGTGGTGTGCGTCAGCCATCAGCTGCCGGTGTGGACGCTGCGGCTGCACCTCACCGGCAAGCGCCTGTGGCACGACCCCCGCAAGCGCGAGTGCGGCCTGTGCTCGGTGACCACGCTGGTGTATGAGGGCGACCGCCTGGCGGGCGTCGAGTACAGCGAACCGGCGGGTCGGTAGAGAATGCGGCGGCTGGCGATAGCCGGGGCGGCGGCGCTGGCGCTGCTTCCCGCCCTCGTCGGCTGCTCCTCCGGCCACGACGCCGTCGCCCAGGGCGGCACCTTCGAGTTCGTCTCGCCCGGCGGCAAGACCGACATCTATTACGACCCGCCGTCGCGCCGCGGCCGCCCCGGCCCCCTGTCCGGGCCGGACCTGTCCGACGCCGCCCACACCCTGTCGCTGGACGACCCGATCTTCGCCGGCCGGGTCGTCGTCATCAACATCTGGGGCCAGTGGTGCGGGCCGTGCCGCGCCGAGGTCACCCAGTTGCAGCAGGTGTACGACGCCACCCGCGACGCCGGGGTGTCCTTCCTCGGGATCGACGTGCGCGACACCAACCGGCAGGCGGCGCTCGACTTCGTCAACGACCGCCACGTGACCTTCCCGTCGATCTACGACCCCGCCATGCGCACCCTGATCGCCTTCGGCGGCAAGTACCCCACCACCGTCATCCCCTCCACCCTGGTCCTGGACCGCCAGCACCGCGTGGCCGCGGTGTTCCTGCGGGAGCTGCTGGCGTCCGACCTGGAGCCCAAGGTGCGCAAGCTCGCCGCCGAGGCGGAGCCGGCCCCGGGACCGCAATGAGCGGTTTCACCCAGCTCGCCGCCGCCGGGCCGCTCCTGGTGGCGGTCGGGGCGTGCCTGCTGGCGGGCCTGGTGTCGTTCGCCTCGCCGTGCGTGGTGCCGCTGGTGCCCGGCTACCTGTCCTACCTGGCCGCCGTGGTCGGCGTCGACGAGGAGCCCCGCGCGGGCGCCGCGCAGGCCCCGCCCGGCGCCCGGTGGCGCGTCGCGGGCTCCGCGGCGCTGTTCGTCGCCGGCTTCACGACGGTGTTCGTGCTGGGCACCGTGGCGGTGCTGGGCATGACGACGACCCTGATCACCAACCAGCTGCTCCTGCAACGGGTCGGCGGGGTGCTGACCATCGTGATGGGGCTGGTGTTCGTCGGCCTGGTGCCCGCGCTGCAACGCCAGGCCCGGTTCACCCCGCGCCAGCTCACCACGGTCGCCGGGGCGCCGCTGCTGGGCGCGGTGTTCGCGCTGGGCTGGACGCCGTGCCTGGGGCCGACGCTGGCCGGCGTCATCACCGTCGCCTCGGCCACCGACGGCGCCAGCGTGGCGCGCGGCGTCGCGCTGGTGATCGCCTACTGCCTGGGGCTGGGCATCCCGTTCGTGCTGTTGGCGTTTGGGTCGGCCGGCGCGGTGGGGGCGCTGAGCTGGTTGCGCCGACACACCCGGGCGATCCAGATCTTCGGTGGCGCGCTGCTCATCGCGGTCGGCGCCCTGCTGGTCACCGGGGTCTGGAACGACTTCACCTCGTGGTTGCGCGACGCGTTCGTCTCCGACGTCAGGCTGCCGATTTGAGGCGGGTCATGGCCTGGTGCCGCAACACCTGGCGCGCGCTGACCTCGATGGGCACCGCGCTGGTGCTGCTGTTTCTGCTGGCCCTCGGCGCGATCCCCGGCGCGCTGCTGCCGCAGCGCAGCCTCAACGCCGGCAAGGTCGACGACTACCTCAAGGCGCATCGGGTGATCGGGCCGTGGCTGGACCGGCTGCAGGCCTTCAACGTGTTCTCGAGCTTCTGGTTCACCGCCATCTACGTGCTGCTGTTCATCTCGCTGGTCGGCTGCCTGACCCCGCGGATGCTCGAGCACGCCCGCAACCTGCGCGCCACCCCGGTGGCCGCGCCCCGCAACCTGGCCCGGCTGCCCAAGCACGCGGCCGCGCAGGTGGCGGCCGACCCCGAGGATCTCAACAGCCTGGCCAACGCGGTGGTGGAGCGGTTGCGCGGCTGGCGCACCGAGATCAGACACGACGGGGATGCCGACGCCGGGGTCGTCGAGGTGTCCGCCGAGAAGGGCTATCTGCGCGAGTTCGGCAACATCGTCTTCCACTTCTCGCTGTTGGGCCTGCTGGTCGCGGTGGCCGTCGGCAAGCTGTTCGGCTACGAGGGCAACGTCATCGTCATCGCCGACGGCGGCCCCGGCTTCTGCTCGGCCTCGCCGGCCGCGTTCGACTCGTTCCGCGCCGGCAACGTCGTCGACGGCACCGCCCTGCACCCGCTGTGCATCCGGGTGAACGACTTCGACGCGCGCTACCTGCCGTCCGGGCAGGCCACCTCGTTCGCCGCCGACATCGACTACCAGTCCGGCAGGGACCTGGCCGGCGACACGTGGCGGCGCTACCGGCTGGAGGTCAACCACCCGCTGCGGGTGGGCGGCGACCGGGTCTACCTGCAGGGCCACGGCTACGCGCCGACCTTCACCGTGACCTTTCCCGACGGGCAGCTGCGCACCTCGACCGTGCAGTGGCGGCCCGACAACCCGCAGACCCTGCTGTCGTCGGGCGTCGTGCGCGTTGATCCGCCCGCCGGCAGCTACCGCAGCGCCGCCGAGCGCCGCCAGCACGAGATCGCCATCCAGGGCCTGCTGGCGCCGACGGAGCAGCTCGACGGCGCCCTGCTCTCCTCACGGTATCCCGCGCTGAACGCGCCCGCGGTGGCCATCGACATCTACCGCGGCGACACCGGGCTGGACACCGGTCGGCCGCAATCCCTGTTCAGCCTCGACCCCCGGCTGATCGAGCAGCACCGCCTGATCAAGGAGAAGCGGGTCAACCTGCGGGCCGGGCAGTCGGTCCGCATCGACCAGGGGCCCGCGGCGGGCACGGTGGTCCGGTTCGACGGCGCCGTCCCGTTCGTCAACCTGCAGGTCTCGCACGACCCGGGGCAGGCGTGGGTGCTGCTGTTCGCCGTCACGATGATGGGCGGCCTGCTGGTGTCACTGCTGGTCCGGCGCCGCCGGGTGTGGGTGCGCCTGACGCCGCAGGAGGGCCCGGCCGACGGCGCGCCGGGTACGGTGAACGTCGAACTGGGCGGCTTGGCGCGGACCGACAACTCCGGGTGGGGCGACGAGTTCGAGCGGCTCTCCGAGCGGCTGTTGGCGGCCCTCGACGCCGACGCCGCGGGTCGCGCCGAGACGCCCTCAGCGTCCAGAAGGAGTCCTCAGGTGGACGTCAAATGAACACCGTGCACGTCAACATCGGCCTGGCCCGCTACTCGGACTGGGCGTTCACCTCGGCCGTGGTGGCCCTGGTGATCGCGCTGCTGCTGCTGGCCGTCGAGCTCGCCTACGCGGGCGGGCGCCGCGCCGACCGGCGCGAGCGGGTGTTGGCGGGCGCCGTCGCCGCCGACAGCGCCATCCCCGGCGTGGTCGAGGACGCCCCCGCGCGCCCGCTCGACGAGCGCGCCGGGCGGGCCGGGCAGGCGGTGCTCTACCTGGGCGTCGGCCTGCTACTGGGCTGCATCGTGCTGCGCGGCCTGGCCACCCTGCGGGTGCCCTGGGGCAACATGTACGAGTTCATCAACCTGACCTGCATGTGCGGCCTGCTCGCCGGGGTGGTCGTGCTGCGCCGCCCGCAGTACCGCCCGCTGTGGGTGTTCCTGCTGGTGCCGGTGCTGATCCTGCTCACGGTGTCCGGCCGCTGGCTCTACACCAACGCCGCCCCGGTGATGCCGGCGCTGCAGTCCTACTGGCTGCCCATCCACGTGTCGGTGGTGAGCCTGGGTTCCGGGGTGTTCCTGGTCGCCGGCATCGCCAGCATCCTGTTCCTGTTGCGCACCTCACGCCTGGGGGAGCCGGGCGCCGACGGGCGGCTGGCCGGGATCGTGACGCGGTTCCCGGACGCGCAGACGCTGGACCGCATCGCTTACCGCACCACGATCTTCGGGTTCCCGGTATTCGGCTTCGGGGTGATCTTCGGCGCCATCTGGGCCGAACAGGCGTGGGGCCGGTACTGGGGCTGGGACCCCAAGGAAACGGTGTCGTTCGTCGCATGGGTCGTCTACGCCGCCTACCTGCACGCCAGGTCGACGGCCGGATGGCGGGATCGCAAGGCGGCGTGGATCAACGTCGTCGGTTTCGTGGCCATGGTCTTCAATTTGTTCTTCGTTAATCTGGTCACCGTCGGCCTGCATTCGTATGCGGGCGTGGGGTGAGAGCGAGCGAAGTCACGACAAGTCACGACGAGGGGGAGTGCACGTGAGCGAGCATCCGACGGGGGACGTGGGGACGCCCGACCAACCCACCACCCAATTCCCGCCGCGGGGACCGGTGCCGCCGAACGCCGAGCCCGCGGGCGAGCCGGGCGGGGACGCGCCGACCCGCGCCTTCGCCGGGTTCCGCACCGAGCGCCGGATGCCCGCACCCGAGCGGCGCGAGATGGCGCCGCCGCCCCCGCCCCGGCCCGGCGGGATGCCGCCCTGGGACCCCACCCCGATGACCGGGATCCCGCGGGTCGACCCGACCGCCTACGGCGCCTACTACGACGGACCGGTCACCGAGCACCGGCCGGCCCCGCCGGTCCTGCCGCCGCGGGAATCGCTCCCGCACACCCCCTACCCGGAGCTGTCCACCGGCATGCTGCTGCGTCCGGTCAAGCCGCCGCCCTCGGAAGGCTGGCGGCGCGCGCTGTTCAAGCTGTCCGGCGGGCTGATCAACCTGGGTGAGAGCCCGCGCGCCGCCCGCCACAACAATCTGGTGGCTCAGGTGAACCGGCCGCTGCGGGGCAGCTACCGCGTCGCCCTGCTGTCGCTGAAGGGCGGCGTCGGTAAGACCACGATCGCGGCGACGCTGGGCGCCACCTTCGCGTCGATCCGCGGCGACCGGGTGGTGGCCGTCGACGCCAACCCGGACCGCGGCACGCTGAGCCAGAAGATTCCGCTGGAGACGGCCGCCACGGTGCGCCAGCTGCTGCACGACGCGGGCACCATCGAGCGCTACAGCGATGTGCGCCGGTACACCTCCAAGGGCCCGAGTGGGCTGGAAGTGGTTGCCTCCGAAACGGATCCGGCCGCGTCGGAGGCGTTCGGCGCCGACGACTATGCGCGCGTCCTGGACATCCTGGAACGGTTCTACGGCCTGGTGCTCACCGATTGCGGGCCCGGCCTGCTGCACTCGGTGATGTCGTCGGTGCTGGAGAAGGCCGACGTGCTGATCGTGGTCAGCTCGGGGTCGATCGACGGGGCGCGCAGCGCGTCGGCGACGCTGGACTGGCTGGACGCCCACGGCCACGAGGACCTGGTCCGCAATTCCATCGCGGTCATCAACGGGGTGCGGCCGCGGCCCGGCAAGGTCGACATGAACAAGGTGGTCGACCACTTCTCGCGGCGCTGCCGCGCGGTGCAGCTGGTGCCCTTCGACCCGCATCTCGACGAGGGCGCCGAGATCGACCTGGAGCGGCTGCGGCGCGGCACCCGCGAGGCGCTCACCGAACTCGCGGCACTCGTGGCCGACGGCTTTCCCGGCGAACAGCGCCCGGGCCTGACCGGGTAGCGGGCGTCAGCGCGGGTTGTCCCCCCGGCCCAAGCGCCGCAAGAAGTCTGGGTCGTCGTCGGGTCCGATTACCCGCGTCTTGGTCCGGTGCAGCTGAGACCGCGACGCGCGCCAGCCGGCGTAGATCAGCGCCCCGAAAATCACGACGAGCAGCAGGTAGAGCACGCAACACCTCCTTGGAGCGAATATACCCGCGCCGTAGGCTCTCCCTGTGTCTCACGGATCCAGCGATGCCAGCGCCGCTGCGGGCGGCGGCGCCGGCCGGGCGGTCGTCGACGTCTGCCTCTACGCGGCGGCCCGGCTGCTGCTGGTGGTCGCGCTCGCCGGCGCCATCTACGGGGTGGCGCGGCTGCTCGGCATCCGCGAGTTCCCGATCGTCGTCGCCACCCTGTTCGCCTTGATCATCGCGATGCCCCTCGGCATTTGGGTGTTCGGCCCGTTGCGGCGGCGGGCCACCGCCTCGCTGGCCGTGGCGGGGGAGCGCCGCCGCCGCGAGCGGGAACTGTTGCAGGCCCGGCTGCGTGGCGAGGACCAGGACGGCGCCGCGCCCGACGAGGCCGCCGGCGACGGGTGAGGACGCCCGCTCAGCCGTTCGGCAGGCGCACCACCTGCGCGGCGTAGCTGAGCCCCGCGCCGTACCCGATCAGCAGCGCCAGGTCGCCGCCCTTGGCCGCGCCGGTCGCCAGCAGCTCGGCCATCGCCAACGGGATCGACGCCGCCGACGTGTTGCCGGTGTGCTCGATGTCGTTGGCCAGCACCGCATCCGGGCGCAGCTCCAAGCTTTTGGCGAGCAGCTCGTTGATGCGGCTGTTGGCCTGGTGCGGCAGGAACACGTCGATCTCGTCGGCCCGCACGCCCGCGGCGTCCATCGCCTGCCGGCCCACCTTGCCCATTTCGAAAGCGGCCCAACGGAAGACGGCGCTGCCCTCCAACCGCAGGAACGGGCGCGGGCCCGCCGGCGCGTCCATGTAGTCGATCCAGTCGATGTCCTGGCGGATCGCGGTGGCCTGCTCGCCGTCACTGCCCCACACCGTGGGCCCGATGCCCTGCTCGGGGGTTTCCCCCACCACGACTCCGGCCGCGCCGTCGGCGAAGATGAAGCAGTTGCTGCGGTCGGTCATGTCGACGGTGGGGGACAGTTTCTCGGACCCGATGACCAGCACCTTGGCCGCCGTCCCCGCGCGGACCATGTCGGCGGCCACCCCCAGCGCGTAGCCGAAGCCGGCGCACCCGGCGGAGACGTCGAACGCCGGCACGCCGGTGCTGCCCAGCCGGGCCGCGACCACCGGCGCGCACGCCGGGGTCTGCAGGAAGTGGGTGCTGGTCGCGACGATCACGCAGTCGACGTCGGCCGGGCTGAGCCCGGCCTTGGACACGGCCTCGCGGCCACACTCGGTGGCCATGGACGCCGCCGACTCGTCGCGGGCGGCGAAGCGGCGCGTCTTGATCCCGGTGCGCGAGTAGATCCACTCGTCGGAGGAGTCGATGTTCTCGCACAACTCGTCGTTGGTGACCACCCGCTGCGGGCGGTATGACCCGACGCTGAGCAGGCCGACGTTGGTGGGCCCGCTGGTCGCGGCAATCTGCTTCATTGCGTCCTCCGCTCTCACCCGAGCAGACGCAAAGGTACCGCACCCGCGCCCTACGCCGTGGGAGGTTCAGCTTCCCAGGGCCAGCGCCGCGGCCACCGCGATCGCCCACACCACCATGGCCAGGCCGGTGTCGCGCAACACCGGGATCAGCGCGGCGCCGCCGCGGCCGGACCGCACCGGGGCCAGCGCCCGCAGCGCCAACGGCGTGGCGAGAAGCCCGGCGGCGCACCACGGCGTCGCCGCCGTCAGGGCCAGGGTGATCACCGCGGCGGTCGCCAGCAGCGCCTGGTAGAGCACCCGAGTGCGGGCGTCGCCGAGCCGCACCGCCAAGGTGATCTTGTGTGACTGCGCGTCGGTGGGGATGTCGCGCAGGTTGTTGGCCACCAGCACCGACGACGACAACGCACCGGTCGCGACGGCCAGCGCGGCGCCCACCCAGTCCACCCGCAGCGCCTGGGTGTACTCGGTGCCGAGCACCGCCACCAAGCCGAAGAAGATGAACACGGCGACCTCACCGAATCCGGCGTAGCCGTACGGCTTGGCACCGCCCGTGTACAGCCACGCCCCGGCGATGCAGGCGGCGCCCACGGCGATCAGCCACGGCGCGCTGAACAGCGCCAGCGCCAGGCCGGCCAGCGCGCCGACGGTCAGGCTCGCGACCGCCGCGGTCAGCACCGACCGCGGCGCGGCCAGCCGCGACCCGACCAGGCGGACCGGGCCGGCGCGGTCGTCGTCGGTGCCGCGGATGCCGTCGGAATAGTCGTTGGCGTAGTTGACACCGACGGTCAGCGCCAGCGCGACGGCCAGCGCCAGCAGCGCCTTCCACCACACCGCGGATCCCAGCCACGCCGCCGCGCCGGTGCCCGCCACCACCGGCGCCAGCGCGTTGGGCAGCGTCCGCGGCCGCGCACCGGAAATCCACTGCCCGAAACTGGCCATGGCGCAATCCTGCCAGTACGCGCGGCGGGCCCGGCACCCCGATCGGCGCCCGCGGGCCGTGCACCACAATGGTCGGATGCTCGGAGTGATCGGCGGCAGCGGCTTCTACACCTTCTTCGGGTCGGACTCCCGCGACGTCAGCGTCGACACCCCTTACGGCACGCCCAGCGCCCCGATCACCGTCGGCGCCGTGGCCGGCCACGACATCGCGTTCCTGCCGCGGCACGGGCCGGCGCACGAGTTCTCCGCGCACACCGTGCCGTACCGGGCCAACATGTGGGCGCTGCGCACGCTCGGCGTGCGGCGGATCTTCGCGCCGTGCGCCGTCGGCAGCCTGGACCCCGCCCACGGGCCGGGCGCGGTGGTGGTGCCCGACCAGCTCGTCGACCGCACCAGCGGGCGCAGCGACACCTACTTCGACTCCGGCGGCATCCACGTCGACTTCGCCGACCCGTACTGCCCGACGCTGCGCGCGGCGGTCACCGGGCTGCCCGACGTCGTCGACGGCGGCACCATGGTGGTGATCCAGGGGCCCCGCTTTTCCACCCGCGCCGAGAGCCGGTGGTTCGCCGCCGCCGGCTTCTCGTTGGTCAACATGACCGGCTATCCGGAGGCGGTGCTGGCTCGCGAACTCGAAATGTGTTACGCCGCAATCGCTTTGGTGACCGACCTGGATGCTGGGGTGGCGGCCGGTGAGGGCGTGACGGCGGTGGAGGTGTTCGCGCAGTTCGAGAAGAACATCGGGCCGTTCAAGGAGCTGGTGCGTCAGGCCATCGCCCGGGTCGCCGCCGACCGCACCTGCACGCACTGCCAGCCGCACGGCGGGGTGACGCTGCCCATCGAGTTGCCATGAGGGTGTTGCTGACCGGCGCGGCGGGTTTCATCGGGTCGCGGGTGGCCGCGGCGCTGCGCGCGGCGGGCCACGAGGTGGTCGGCGTCGACGTGCTGCTGGAGGCCGCGCACGGCCCGAACCCGGTGCTGCCCAACGGGTGTCACCGGGTCGACGTACGCGACGCCGCGGCCCTGGCCCCGCTGCTGAAGGGCGTCGACGTGGTGTGTCATCAGGCGGCCATGGTGGGGGCGGGCGTCGACGCCGCTGACGCGCCGGCCTACGGCGCGCACAACGACCTGGCGACCACGGTGCTGCTGGCGCAGATGTTCGCCGCGGGGGTGACCCGCCTGGTGCTGGCGTCGTCGATGGTGGTCTACGGGCAGGGCGGGTACCGATGCGAGCGGCACGGCGACGTCGACCCGCTGCCGCGGCGGCGGGCCGACCTGGATGCGGGGATCTTCGAGCACCGCTGCCCGATCGGCGACGAGGAGCTGCACTGGCGCCTCGTCGACGAGGACGCCCCGTTGCGCCCCCGCAGCCTCTACGCCGCCAGCAAGACCGCGCAGGAACACTACGCCCTGGCCTGGTCCGAGGCCACCGGCGCAGCGGTGGTGGCGCTGCGCTACCACAACGTCTACGGCCCGGGCATGCCGCGCGACACCCCGTATTCGGGGGTGGCCGCGATCTTCCGCTCGGCGTTGGAGCGGGGCGAGCCGCCGCGGGTGTTCGAGGACGGCGGGCAGATGCGCGACTTTGTCCACGTCGACGACGTGGCCGCGGCCAACCTGGCGGCCGCGACGTCGCCGGCCGACCGGTTCTCGGCGTTCAACGTCTGCTCCGGGCGGCCCATCTCGATCCGGCAGGTGGCCACCGCGCTGTGCGAGGCGCGTGGGGACGCGTCCACCCCGGTGGTCACCGGCCAGTACCGCAGCGGCGACGTGCGCCACATCGTCGCCGACCCGGCGCGCGCC
>NZ_LZJC01000163.1 GCF_001666755.1 Mycobacterium sp. E1214
GGCGCGACGCTTGGTGGAATTGCATGGGGCCTATTTGCGGCCTACACCGTCGGCGCACCGGCTGACCAAGCCCACGCCCACACCGGCATCACGTCCCGACTGACCCAAGCCGCAGTCACAACCGTCGGATGCCTGCTGCTCGCATCACTGTTAGCAGCGCTGGGACAGCTCAGCCGCCCCGCTCGAACACGGGCACTCCCCGCCCTCGGTCTGACACTTGCCGTGGCAGCCGTCAGTGGATGGGCCATCATCGCTGCAGAAGTGCTGCAAGCTAACGCCTTTGGAGCCTGGTAACCCCGATGACCAGCCAGCAATCGCCAACAGCAGGCCCGATATCGTTTACGCACCGCCTGGATCCGAAGGGAGCGCCCATGTCTTATCACTATGAAAGCCAGCTTGATCCGGGCAGAGTCAACTCCGGCGCGCCGGAAACCCAGGCGCCCTGGATAGCGCTGGGATACCTGCTCGGACTCATCGGCATGTCCCCCGCCCCGCTGTTGTACTACTGGATTTTTGCCCCCATCGGTGCGGTACTCGTGGCCGCGATCTGCCTCATCGTCGGCACCGTGCGGCCCCACTTCCAAGCCATGGCGTCGGGCGCCCTAATGGCAGCAGCCTTCGGTGCGGCCGGAGCAGTCACGTTCTTCCTCGCCGTAGCGAACCAATAGCGACTCTTCCGGCAACGTATGTGAGTTCCGGGCGAGCAGCGCAATCCGCCAGCCCCGCCGCACGGTCCGACCGTCGCCGAAATTATCGACGGCGGTCGTCGCGATGTCGGCTTTCGCCGCGCGCAGATCCCAAGGGCGGCCCACGCGACGCCTGGTCTCAACCGACGCTATCGACCCCGACTGGCCGCGTGTCGGATGCGTCCGAATCCCCGGCCACCCTCAATTCTTCGGGCAAGCAACCGCGTACAGGTTCCTGGACGACGCGTGCGCCGCATTGAACACCTGTCGTGAAGAGACGTTCACTGTCCGCACCGCGTGACGCGTGCGTGTCCCCGCGTCAAGTGCGAGCGAGGTTTGATCGCATCAACGCCCGTCGAGGTTCTGGAACACACACGAATCAGAACACACACGAATCATCATGGCGCGGCATATAAATCGTGTGGTGGCAGTGCTGGCGCGAGTGGAACGGTGCATGCGCCCGCACCGGCAGTGCGCTGTTCCGACGAGCACCTGGTACGCGCCGAGCTCGGAGCTGCATTCCGGGCACTGTGAAGGGTGGGGCTCTTCCCACCCGCGCCGGGTCTGTCGAAGTGCCATTTGCGCGATCGTAGCGCTGGGTTGAAGTCGAAGCGCCTGCGGCGCTGCTGAGAGAGCTTGGGCCTGCCGGCCCAAGCCGCTATTTCTTTGCCTTTCTGGCTTTTCGATTATTGCCCGGCGGTCCGCTGCGCGCCAAGGCCGCGGCCTGCGCTGCGCTTCGGGCACAAGGCTCGCACAGCTGGCCGCTCGCTCGCTGTGCTCACGGCGGTCAGCTGTGCGCCCGGACCTTGCACTCCGCGTCCCTCTGCCGGGCCAAATCTCAATTGCCAGAAGGCAAAAAGAGCAGGCGGTCACGGGAACGCCTGCCTCACACAGAAAGGTTCCGCCATGATCGATACAACCACTACCGACAGCGCCGCACCGGTGATCGACCAGCTGATCGGGACGCTGGAACACCTCGACCCGATGCTGCTCGACATCGGTGACAACGTCCGCGACGACGCCGCGTTGAGCAAGGCGTTCATCGCGAACATTGCTGAAAACGGCGTGCTGGTGCCGATCACGGGGGTGCGTGACCCCGAGCGGCCCGAGGTCGTCCGGGTCCGCAACGGGCAGCGGCGCACCCTTGCTGCCCGCGAGGTCGGCTTGTCCAGCGTTCCGGTCTACGTGCTGCCCCGCACCGCTGTCGATGCCAGCCAGGAGACCATCGACCGCATCGTGCACCAGATCGTGACGAACGATCAGAAGCGCGATCTCACCGACGCCCAGCGGGCACGCGGCATCCAGCAGATGATCGATGCAGGCATGTCGGTAACCAAGGTGGCCAAGCGGTTGTCGGTGCCCAAGGACGCCGTGAAGGCTGCGCACGCCGCAGCAGGATCGGCGACCGCCATGGACGCGCTGGCCAGCGGCCAGCTCAGCCTTGCCGAGGCCGCCGCGATCACCGAGTTCGAGGATATGCCCGGCGCGGTGGACCGGCTGATGCGGTCAGCGGGCGGTACCTGGTTTGAGCACACGGTCGCCCAGCTGCGCCAGGAGCGTGCCGCCGACGAGGCCCGCGCCCACGCGGCCCAGCCCTTCGCCGACAAGGGGTTCACCATCCTCGAGGACCGCCCGGACTCGTGGGACCCCGCCTGCATCCCGCTGCATCACCTGGTGACCGCTGACGGGGACGAGGCCGACGACACCGCTGTCACGACCCCGGCGCACTGGGCGGTGTATCTGGTCGAGGACACCGCTCGGTGCGACGTGGACACCGGGGAGGTTGTGGACGAAGAAACCGTGGACTGGGACACCGAGGACCAGCCAGACGCCACCCCCGCCGAGGGGTTGCGCCACGCCAACACGGTCACCGAAAAGGATGTGTTCACCCCCGACTACTACTGCCTCGACTACCGTGCCACGGGACTGAGGCCGCAGAGCTGGTTTGCCCGTCAGGCCGGACTGGTGGACACCGACACCGGCGAAGCCGTCGATCTGGACGACGACGCGCGCCAGCAGGCGGCGGCCGAGCGCGCCGAGGCGGACAAGCGTGAGCGTCGGAAGGTGTTGGCGCTGAACAAACTCGGGGACGCGGCGCTCAGTGTGCGGCGAGAGTTCGTCAAGAAGCTCTTGACGCGCAAGATCCCACCCAAGGGTGCGGCCCTGTTCGTCGCTGAGTGCTTGGCCCGCGACGGTGCGTTGCTCACCACCCACAACGCGCTGGACACCACTGCCGAGCTGCTCGGCGTCGACAACGGCCAAGCCGTCGCCAAGCTGGTGGCCGATTTGCCCGCCAACGGCGACGGTCGTGCTCAGGTGCTCACGCTGGCGCTGGTGCTCGGTGCACTGGAATCGCGGACCCCCAAGGACGCCTGGCGCAACAACACAGGTTGGTGGGGCCACCACGTCGGTAGCGGAGAGTACCTGCGCTGGCTGTCCGACAACGACTACCCACTGGCCCCGGTAGAACGAGTCGTGACTAAGACCGAGAGCGCCGACGAGGTGTACGAGCAGTACTTGGCCGATGCGGTGAAGGAGTAGCCCAGCTCCCAAGGTGGGGTCAGGACTTCGGTTCTGGCCCCACCCTTTCGCAGGGGCGGCGACCGCCCGGGCGAATGTGAGGAAAGTTGCGCCCGCTGGCCTTCGACGATGATCGCCGGCCGGGATCGCTACCTGGGCGGGTGGCTCGCGAACTCCCCCCGAGCCGCTCGCTGACACTCGATGGGAAAACTTCGCGCACGGCCCTTGCACTCCACGGCCCTCGCGCCGGTCGCATCGTGAATGTCAGAGAGGCGAAACAATGGCGGCACGACAGGGTAATGACGTATTGAGTGCATGCGGACAATGGCTATTTATCGGACGGCTCGAAAGGCACGTATACTTACGCAGCCGCACCGATAAAGCACCAATCATTACAGCTTTGTGCCGATTACCGCCATGTCCTAAGAAGGGAGAATCGGCGTGACTTTCCGGTGCGGTGTTGTGCCGGTGACCCTGCCCGGTCGTGACCTGCCGCAGTTGGCAAATGACAGACCTGACAAGCCGGTATGGCATGCGCGTACCTCGGGCGAGCGGCACGGGAGGGGGGCGATACACCCTCAGTCCCGTCCCTGTGGGAAACGACTAACAATTGCCCGGATTTCATTTTGCGCGACTATGGCATAAGGCCACGCTCGCCAGTAATATTTAAATATTGAACGCGGCACCCACCATTTGCGAAGGAGGCGACCAATGTCCCCGATCACGGTTTATACCAAACCGGCCTGCGTGCAATGCACCGCGACATTCAAGGCGCTCGACAAGCGGGGCATCGAATACCAGAAAATCGATGTCACCGAAAATCCCGAGGCTCGCGACTACGTGATGAGCCTGGGATACCTCGGCGCCCCCGTTGTCTACGTCTCGCCCACGCTGCACTGGGCGGGATTTCGTCCGGACCGCGTCGCTGACTTGGCCGTCGCGTAGGCCCCTTGAACGGAAAGGGACCCACCCCGTGTACACCGACGCCGACCTCGAGCAAGCAGTCGCTGAGTTCGCCGAGCTGGACAGCATCGAGCGGATCGCCGAAACGCGAAGCCATCTGCTCACCCACCTGACCGACGCCGTGAAGGCCCTACAGCAAGCCGCGAGCAGTCTTGAGCAGCTACGCAGTAACGCCGTCTACGACGTCGAATTCGTCGACGGCCGCGACGGACGTGATGTCACCACCTTCATCGACGACAGCATTCGCCAGACCCGCGCCGCCTACGCCGTAGTGCACACGGTCATCGACAAGGAGACGCCGTGATGGCCGACGTCACGCAGAACCGTTCCCCCGGGACCGCTTTAGACCAGGTGCGTGACGCCCTGCACGCGGCCGGGCAGGTGATCCGACCCCGCGGCGGTGAAGCATTCATGGCCAGCTGCCCGTCACACACCGACCACTCCCCCTCACTGTCGGTGGGATGGCGCGACAATACTCGCGCCGGGCGGGGCGGTGCGGTGCTGCTGCACTGCTTTAGCTGCCAGGCCCCCGCCGCCGACATTGCAGGCGCCCTCGGCCTGCGCCTGGCCGATCTGTTCGACAACCCCGTCGCCGCCACCGGACACGGCTGGACACGGCCCGCACGACCCCCGTCGGTACGCAGGGCCACCGGGTTAGGACCGTTGCCAGCGCGCATCACCGCAGCGCGGGAACACCGCGACCATCAGTGGCGCCGGGTCCGGGTCTACACCTACCTGTCCCCCTCCGGCGAACCCGCGCAGCAGGTCATCCGCGAAGAATGCACGTGCACCGGCCACCTCCACAAAAGGTTCCGGCAGCGCTACCGCGACGCACACCAATGGGTGTACCGCAAGCCGGACGGATTCACCCCCGTGCTGTATCGGACCAACGCAGTACAGCGCGCGGCCAACACCGGTGCGTGGCTCTGGGTCACCGAAGGCGAGAAAGACGCCAACACCCTGACCGCCGCTGCCTGGCCACCACCAACGCCCAAGGGGCCGCGAACTTCCCCACCGAGCTGGTCGGCGCATTCGCCGGACTCAACGTGGCCATCGTGGCCGACCGCGACCTCGCCGGATATCAGCGCGCGATCAACCGCACGACCGTCTGCACGGCAGCGCCGCCCAAGTGGTCCTCCTCACCCCGGCCATCGACGTCGACAAAGGCGCCGTCACCGACCACGTCAACGCCGGCCTATGGGACCGCGCCGACCCCTTCGGCGCTTTCACCGTCATCTCCCCCGCCGAGCTGCGCTCCATGGCCGCCGCCAGGGCCCGCTACGCTGCCGAGCGTTTCGGCACCGCCCTGCAGGAAGCCCGCGCCCACCACGACCGGCGCGGCCTAGTCCCCGGCAGCGCCGGCAACGAGGCGCGCTGGCGCGCCGAAGCCGCCACCCAGTTGCGCGCCGTACACGACACCCACGACGAACTCCAACGGCACAGCAATCAGCACCGCTCACCGGTGACATATAGCGCCGTGCACACCGTCGAAAGCCTTCTCCAGCGGCTCACCGCCGACTACCGGCGCACCAATCGCCGCCCGTCAGCCCAGAACGCCGACCGTTTCAAGGAGCCTGCATGACAACACGGATCGAGATCGCCCTCACCAACCGCGCGACCGCCGCCATCGCCGCGGCCGCAGGCCGTCCCGGGCCCGCCGCCAACACCGCCCGCGCCTGGATCGACAGCATGACCGCCCGCGCGCAACTGCGCTCCGAACGCCGCCTACGCCACACGCGGGCCGCCTGACACCGGAAAGGTGACCAACCCATGCCCAGCACTTTCCGCCGCTGCACCGCTATTGTCACGGGCCTGCTCACCTCGGCAGCCGTGGCGCTGGCCGACGCGCCCACCTCCCACGCCGCTCTGACCCGCGTCAGCCCCGGCGAAGAAGTCGACTACATCAACCCCGGTGGGCACAGCCAGTTCTGCACGATCGGGTACGTCTACACCGGCGCGGACATGCACACCTATGCCATCACCGCCGGGCACTGCCGCGCCGACTCCACCGCAGGGTATGCGCGAGACAAACACAACGGGCTCACCGGTGACTTCGTGCGCACCGTGTTCGCCCCACCCCGCAGCGGCGGCGCGGACTACGCACTGATCGACTTCACCACCAACTCATTGGCCTCGGTATTCATCGAAGGCAACCACACACTGTTCACCGAAGACCACCCCGAACCCCAGATCGGGCAGACGATCTGTCGGCTCGGCGTTTCCAGCGGCCAACACTGCGGCCAAGTCGCCGCCAACCACGGCGAAGACCAATACCTGACCACCGGCATGCCGCCGAGCATCCCCGGAGACTCCGGGGGCCCCGTCTGGACGCCGACCGCTCAGGCCAACGCACGAATCATCGGCATCTGGTTGGGAGAAAAAACGACCGCGGGCGGCCAGGAATATGGACGTTTCGCTTCGCTATCGAGCGGCCTTCGCGCCTTGAACGCGCCCGGCCCGCTCGATCAGAACTCCAGCAGCCCCGAGTAATCGGCCCGAGGAAAGGCCACATCGCAAACCAGGGTCGGCGGGGCCCAGTGACCGGCCACCAGCCAGTCGATCACCAGTGCCGGAACACGCTGCACGCGGATCAGCTCCTGGAGCACTGCCGCTTCGACGGGCGTTTCGACCACCTGCTCAGGCTACCTGCGTGGCAGCGGCCGCCGCGCCCCTCGCCGCAACGCAATCTGGGTCTCAATCACGCGCGGACTTGGTGATCGCGGCGCCACATTCCCGTCGTTCTTGTGTCGGCGGCGGCGCGCCCCGCGCGGCCGCCGTTGTGGCCAGCTGCGGTGGCCATCGGTCCGTAGCCGCTCACCTCTTTAGCCGTCAGCAGGGGTCGCAGCCTAATCGGGCGGGGGCCCGACCGGTCAACCCACGCCCGCGCCGAAC
>NZ_LZJC01000164.1 GCF_001666755.1 Mycobacterium sp. E1214
GCGTGGGCTTGGTCAGCCGGTGCGCCGACGGTGTAGGCCGCAAATAGGCCCCATGCAATTCCACCAAGCGTCGCGCCGGCCAGAATGGCGCGGCGCCAGGCTTTTTCGTGCATCCACTGCATTGCGCTGATCACGCCTTCTATTTTATTGCCTCGAAGTGACATCCTGAGGCGCTCCTCAGATGTGGGTTCTCGGAAGCGATCAGTCGGGCTAGGTCATTTTCCGATGGGCACGTGTGGTGGGTTGGCGACGTCTCCCAGGTTGACCGACGGGTAGGGGATGACTACGGGTACGGGTATGCGCGCGACGGTTGGAGGGTGCGGCAACGAAGGGGGGAGGTGTGCGGGTGGCGTTGGTTCGTATAGCCCGGGAACCATGGTGTCGGGGAATTCGCCCATCAGTTGTGGGCCGATCATTTGTGAGAACGGCAGTCCGGCTAAGGGGCCGAAGGGTGAGGTGTTGCGGGGCATGATGTGCCCTAGGTCGACGGTGTGGCCGGCGTTGTCGTTGTAGATTTCGATCGCGGGGAAGCTTGATACGGTTCCGCCGGCGATGGGGCCGGTCGGCGTGGGTTTGATGACGAGGTTGCCGTTGACGTTCCACGGGGTGGCCTTGGCGATGTCCTCGCCGCCGGGTGAGAACGGGTCAGCGGCGTGGTACTTGATGAGTACTGCGCCGTTGGGGTTCTGGCTGACTTGGATATCCGGGATTCCGGCCTGTCTTCTGACTTCTCCGGCTGATTGCATGACGGAGGGATTTTGGCGCGCCACGACGATGCCGTTGTCGTAGTCGGTGTAGATGGTGACGCGAGATTCCTCTGGACCGGCGTCGGGGTTGAATCCTCGGTTGTCGCCGAGGTTGTCTCCGAAGGGGGTCCAGGCTTTTTCACCGGGGATGAACAGGTTGGTTCGGACGACTCCTTGGCCGGGAACGGGTTTGATTCGGCCAACGACGATGTTGGGCGGCACTCCGCCGTTTTTGGGGTCGTAGCTGTGCGGGTCGAGCGCCGCGGCGGTGATCCAGTCGTTGGAGCTGGTGGGTTCGCGTCCGAACAGCTTTTTGAACGCGTCGATCTGGTTGCGCCGCCGGTCGGCTTCGGGGGTCGGCGCCTCTGGTGGGGGGTCTCCGGATGTGGGGCTCAGTGGCGGTTGCTCTCCGTAAGCTAGGGCGTGATATCCGGCGGTGACTTGCCGTAATTTCGTTGTGAGGCCTTGGTATTGGGTTTTCGTAGTGTCCAGCTGGCTTTGCATTGCGCCCAGCTGCTGGTCCAGCGTGGCGATGATTAACCGCGCGCCTGCGGGCGACCGTCCGACGGTCTCGGCTTGGGCTCCGATGACGCGAGCCTGGTCACGAATGACCTTCGAGGCCCCTCGGCCCTGTTGGCCGATCAAGCTGCCCTGGGCGGCGGCACGGGCGAGCTCTTCGTCCAGGGCCGCGGCCGCGTTCTGGAGCCGTTGATATGAACTCCCCGCGCGGGCCGCCCCTGTGCCTAGCCCGCTGGCGCCCTCAGGCAGTGTCGGCGTCACGCTTTGCCCGGGGGTGGGTAGTTGCGCACCGGCGCCGCCGCTTGGATAGGTTTCGTGCGCGCGCGTCAGCAGCCGATCTACTCCGGCGACAAACGCTGCAATACTCACCTACAAAACTTAACCGCCGCCCTGCTACCACGCCACGGCCACGGCGCAACAATCATGAATTCTTCGGCCGAGGGGGGTTGTGGTGGTTCTCGTCTCTTCGGGCGCGAGACGGACTGTAAGCACGAACCTGTTCGCCGCTTTGCATCTTCAGGTGGGCGGGCCTTGGGGGGGTTCGTCGTAGAGGGCGAGCTGATCAAACGCCACAAATGCGATTTTCGCTGGGTCGTTTGGTGGGTGGACGCGCACGCTGAGGTTGATGTTGGGAGTGTCGTCGATCGCGATGACGTCGGTGATGCCCTTCGGTAAGTCTTGTGGGTATCCCGCGTCGTTTGTTGGCACGTCGGTCAAGAGGCGGAGCCTTTTTCCTGACAGACCGGTTGTGTCATAGCGGAATTGCCGGAATGAGGGTCCCTTTTCGGGTGTGTGTTGAACCGGAGTCATGCTTTGATCATCCTCTGGAGTGCTGACAATAGAGGGTGTGCCCTTGCCTTTGTGGGGCGTGATCTTGGTCGCTGCGCGAGTTTAGTGCTGGCTTGCAGGGCCTTCATTCCATTCGTCTTCCGGGGTCTCTGTCGGCCAGTGCTTGTGAGCGTGCGGTGGAGGTATGACGTGTGGTCCAAAGGGTATTGATGGGCCGCCTGGCAACGGGAACCCCTTACCTCCTCCCTCGGCTGGAGGCCCCGCTGACCGAGGTGCTGGTGGCTCTGTTACGTGCGGCTTAGGTACTGGCGGTTCATTCGGAAGGGTTGAGGAAGGTGATGGACGTATCGGCGGTAGTGGGGGCGGATGCTCCGGGTCGAGGCCGTGAGTTTGGTTGACGCTGGCACGACTGGCGGTCGATCGCTCCACGATGGTGTTGTACAAATCGTCGCCGGTGAGTCCTTGGGCTTGGTACTTCGCTTTCACTTGCTCCCACGACATGTTCGGGTCCGATTTGTTCAGGCCTTCGGCATCGGCCCTATTGCTGGAGATGTCGCGAATCCAGGTCCGTAGCGCATTACGTTGTTCGAACATAATTTTTGCTCGTTGTTCGGCGTTGAGTCCTTGCTTGATGAGTTGTTCGTTGAGTTCGCGCATGCGCAGTTCACCGTTGAGGTAAACGGTGCGGGCTTCTTCGTCAGGTAGTGAGCCGGGGGTGTAGTTGGGTAGTCCTAGCCGACTGACCGGCTCGGGGAGCTGCCCATCGGTAGGGGTGTCCGGCTGGTCGGGGGCTTGTTTCCAGCCGTGGCCGGCGGCCTGGATGTGGCCGTTGGGTTTACCGGAATGCGAGGGCGGTTCGGTCGGGGAGCCTTTCGCTCCGTTGGACAGCGTCTGGTATTCGGAGGCGGTGTGACGCAAGCTGGCCGAAACGGCCTGGTTCTGGGTCTTCGTGGTGTTCAGCTGGTTGTGCATTGCGGCTAGCTGCTGGTCCATCGCGGCGATGATTAACCGTGCACCCGCGGGCGACCGTCCGACGGTCTCGGCCTGGGCTCCGATGACGCGAGCCTGGTCAACAATCAGCTTCGAAGCACCACGGCCCTGCTGACCGATCAAGCCACCCTGGGCGGTGGCACGCGCGAGCTCCTGGTCCAAATCCGCGGCCGCGAGCTGGAGCCGTTGGTATAAGCTGCCCGCCCGGGCGGCCCTGGCGCCCAGCCCGCTCGCGCCCGCAGGCAGTGTCGGCGTCGCACTAGACCCCGGGGTGGGCAATTGCGCACCTGCGCCGCCACTTGGGTACATCTCTTGAGCGCGCGCCAGCAGCCGATTCACACCGGCCACAAACGCTGCAACACTCACCCACAAAACGTAACCGCCGCCCAACTACCACGCCACGGCCGCGGAGTGGCAATTATCAACGCAGGGCCGAGACGATGCGGCAGCACTAGCAAGCCACGGAGCGCCCTGTTTCGGGAAGGCCGGGCGGGTGTCGGCCCGGGTCGAAAAGCCGTATCGACACCCTCGACGCGCGATACGGGCTGGGCTGCGTCAGCTGGTCAAGGGGTCTTCGATCAAGCCGCGGGCGCGCGCCGGTATGGATCAACATCGTCCGAGCTGGCCGGCGCCCGAACGCCGAACGGATAGACGTGAGCCGTTGGCCAGTGTTGAGGATCGACGCAATCAATTTTGGCAGCAGGTAACTCGAACCGGGAATGTCGCGGCGATTGTGGATGCGCTTGCGAACGTCGTTCTTTGCCGTCCGTGGTCAAGGCGTGCTATTGCGCTTCGTCGTAGAAAGCGAGCTGACGAAACTCGACACGCCCCACACTGTCAGGCTGGCCCAACGGGTGCACAGTGAGGTCATGCGTCACACTGGGCGTGTCGTCGAGACAGATTACGGCGCTGACACCGATGAGGCCTTCTTGGATATGGCCGGCATCACTGGTGGGCAGTTCGTCAACGAGCCTCATCTGCTTGCCAAGCAGGCCCGTGGCGTCATACCGGAAGTGGTAAACGTTCACGTCAGGTTCTTTGTGGTCGGCCATCGTCGTCGCATCTCCCATCTCTAACCTCTGCAACGCCCGAATTCGCCGCGGACTGCCCGGACTCCCGTCACCCAGCCCATTTCGCCCGGCGACGCGACCGGTTGGTCAAAGTCGTTAACGTGGGAAGCTGTTGAGAGCCCGAGGTCGGCTGCTGCTGCGAGCATTCGGGCGTCATAGGTTATGACCGCGCGTAATGAATTGCCGGCTCGCCGTGCCGGTGGATGGGTGGTGTCCGCCATCGACGATCCCGTCCTCGATCAAAGCTCCGGATCGCCGTAATCTACCAGTGCACATCATAAGTGAGCCACGAACTCTGAACTGTAGTATTCGAGCGGAGATTGGGAGTGCGGGTTCGGCCGCTGGACACTCACCCAAATACCGGTGGTCCCCGGCTCGACCAAACATTGCCGCAACATCGTCGCCTCACCACGCGCGTCAAGGTCTATTTCGGAGGAGACGGTGCCGGGATCTCCTTCTCCGCAACCAGCTGACGTTGGGCGGGGCAACTCGATCAACGTTGCTTGGTAGTGGCCGCCCGGCTGGTCCGTGTTCAGCAAGTGGATCTCTGCATAGACAGCCGATCCAGTGGTCCGTATTGCGGTCATGCCAGAAGCGAAGCCCTCGCGAGTGATCCGAGGGCTGACGGAGGCTTGGCTGAAATCGCAATGCCGCAGAACTGATTTCAGAGGAACCGCCGTCGCGGTACTCGGAGCAGCCGTGGCGATCTCGACATTCGCGGCTGGAGCCACAAAGAACGTCAAGAGCGCTGTCGTCACATACAACTGACGGTTGCCGATCGCGTGGGCCATGAGCTGCACTCTCCTGGCGTTCGTTCAGACATGCCTGCGGCCCGCAGCATTAACTATCTGCTGGTGCCTTAAGCCCTTCAAGGGCGCACAAGACAGCAAGCTCCACCTCGTCCGAGGCGTTGTCCGGGTCGCTAGACGCGGCGATGTATAAGATTGCATTAGAAAAAACACTGAAAAAGATCTCGACAGTGGCGTCGATCGGAACTTTACGTGCGAAACCTTTTGCTATGAATTCCTTCAACGTGGCACGAAGAAAGGGAAGGGCCGTCTCTTCATCTAGGGCCTTCACGCCTTCCCACCCCAAAACACCCATTACTTGGCGGAGCAGTGCTCGGGCGTCGTCATCGTTGACGTAGCTGCGTAGGAATAGCCGCAGCGCCATGGCGACTCGATCCCAAGGGTCGCCGGTAGACGTGGCCATTGAGGTGATGACCTTGCGCACGATTACTTCCTGACTAGCGCGGTAAACCTCAACAAAGATCTGACGCTTGTCGCGGAAGTGGTGGTAAACCGCGCCTTTGCTCGCTTCAGCCTCCTGGGCGATCTCATCAACTGAAGTCTCATAGAAGCCGTTCGCGATGAACAGCGTTTTCGCCGCATCGAGGACGGCGGCACGTGTTTGAGCGGCATACTTCTCACGTCGGCCGGGTTTGGTGCCGGTCACGGTCGCAATACTACTGGCCTCCTTCCGAATGTTTCCGACTGTAAGTCGGTGGGCATATATCAGTCTGCCACACTGCGCGGCTGAGGCACCAGCGCCTGAGCATCGAATCGTGATCGGGAGTTGCCATGTTTAATGCGCTAGTCAGGTGGATGGGTCATCGGCGCGGCATCGTGCTCGTTAGCGCAGGTCTTCTGGTGGCCCTGGCTGCAGTGGCGAGCGTGGGCTTGCATGCGAGGTTGACAAGCGGGTGGAACGACTGGGACGACCCGAGTGCCGGCAATGTGCAGGCGCGCAGCGTTATCGAGCAAGCCACCGGTATCGACAGTCTTCAGGGTTATGCGTTGTTGGTGCGTACTGATCAACACATCGACGCGTCGCTACCGCCTCCGCCAAGGGTGCAGGCCGCCATCGACATCCTTCGCCATCGCCGTGAAGTACGGCAGGTCCTCGACTATCACTCTGCTGCGAATCCGGCGCTCATCTCGCGTGACGGTCACCAAACTGTCTTATTGGCGAAGGTTGGGCGGGTAGTTGAGAAGGAGGTGGTGTCTGAACTCCAGAAACAACTCGCCGACAACCCTGATTTAGCGGGACACGTTCGCCTCGGCGGTCCGACGGTTGCCGACGTTCAGGGCGCCGAAGTGGTGATTCATGACTTGACCTTTGCGGAGATGATTGTTTTTCCGCTGCTCTTCGGACTGCTCATCATCATCTTCAGAGGCGTCGTCGCCGCGCTGGTCGCGTTGGTGGGCGGTGCGACTTGCGTCCTGCTGGCTTTACTTGGAATGCGCATAGTGCTGCAGTTCACGGCCATGTCGGTGTACGGTTTGAATCTTACGTTTGCACTTGGCTTAGGTCTTTCCATCGATTTCAGCCTGTTGATCGTCTCGCGCTTTCGCCAGCAATTAGTCGGTGCCAGCGATGCGACTGCAGCGCTTCGCGCCACAATGGTTACGGCTGGGCGCACGGTGCTGTTCTCTGGGTTGACTATTGCCTCGGCGCTGTTAGGCTTGCTGATTTTCCCGCAAGAAGTGTTGCACTCAATGGGCATCGCCGGCATCTTAGTTACCGCTTCGGCGCTGTGTTACGCGCTTCTAATCTTACCCGCAATCCTTTCCGCGTTGGGCGGCAGAATTGAGCTATTCGCTCCCTTGCGGTGGCAGCGCCGAGACCAGGATCCCACTGCGGCACGATGGCGGCGCATCGCTGACCGCGTCATGCGCCGGCCCGCCTTATCGGCCATGCTTGCAGCAGCAGCTTTAATGTTGCTGGCGTCCCCACTGCTCGACGTTCGTTTCACCAGCATCCTTACACCGGATTCTTTGCCCGCTGCGGTGTCTTCCGGTCAAGTCGCACAGGCGATGAATCGCGATTTCTCGGCTCCGATCAGTGATGAAGAACAAATCATTGTCGACGCACCTGCCGATGCCGGGGCCGACGTGGGAACTCTCGCGAACAAAGTGAGGGCCGTGGCCGGGGTGGCCTCGGTTGCGCCACCACGGTTGTTGGACGACAGGCACTGGCTGATCGCTATGACGCCGGGTGGCGCGCCTATTTCCGCTGCTTCTCGGGCCACTATCGACCGCGTAGAACGACTTGCCTCGCCGTACGGATTCCGGCTGACAGGCCCCACCGCTGACGCACTGGCGCTAAACAGGAGCTTGGGCAAGCACTTGTTGCCCGCCGCGGCGGTGTTGATGGCCGCAACGATCTTAGTTTTGTTCATGATGACGCGTTCGGTGGTCCTGCCCGCGAAAGCGGTCGTCATGAATGCCCTGTCCCTCGGCGCAGCGCTTGGCAGCGTCGCCTTTGTGTTCCAAGAAGGCCATCTTGCTGGGCTGCTGGGAGCCGCTAAGCAGGACGCTTTGGATTCGACCTCGCCGATCGTGCTGGCCGCTGTAGCGTTCGGCTTGTCGACCGACTACGGGGTGTTTTTGTTGGGTCGCATTAAGGAGTCACATGATGACGGAGAGGATAATCGTGAAGCCGTCGCTACCGGCTATAAGCACACTGGTCGCATCGTGACCTCGGCGGCCGGCCTCCTCTGTCTATCAATGTCGGCGTTGCTGTTCTCGCGCGTCGTGTTTGTTAAAGAGTTGGGCCTCGGGGCGACTTTGGCCGTCATCTTGGATGCCACCATCGTCCGAGCCGTTCTTGTTCCTTCTTTGATGACGTTGCTCGGTCACCGTAATTGGTGGGCGCCCAGTCTCTTACGGACACTGCACGCTCGCCTGAGTCCGCGTCGGTCAGACTCAGCACCGGGCGCCAACGCCGGGCCGGGGGAAAAACAAGTCACGCCTGCGAACGAGAAGGCGTTTGGTGAGAGTCCTTACGCATAGAACGCATCCACGCTTCAGTGGTTGCGCTGATACTCCGGGAGATGACCTGTGGAGCTGCGCACCATGGTTGCCGCCGAGCGTCGCGACTTGGTGGACTTCCTCAGAACGTTGTCGCACGACGACTGGCTGGTCCCGTCGCTCTGTGAGGGTTGGTTGGTGCGAGATGTGGTCGCCCACTTGATGGTCGACACGTTTTCTATTACTGCCTACGCTGCGGCGCTAATGAGGAAGCATTCTGCCGATCGCGTCAACCAACATTTCGTCGACCGAGCGAAGACCCTGCCTATCGAGGACCTCATCAACCGCCTCGAATCCACCATTGGTCGGGGTTGGGCGAGTTTTACCATGCCAGGCGTCATGCTTGCCGACCTTGTTGTACACCATCAAGACGTTCGCCGGCCGCTCAATCGGTCGAGGATGATTCATGATTCGCGACTACGTCACACCCTTAGCAACGCAGATCCATTTGCGAAGCCCCACCGTTATGTCCGCGGCCTCAAATGGGTTGCGTTAGATATTGATTGGACACGGGGGCCTGGTCCCGAGGTCCGTGGAAGCGGTGAGGCATTGGCTCTCGCCATGGTGGGACGCAGTGCGGTTATCCCGGAATTGGAAGGTGAAGGTGTCAGGTTGTTGGCTCAAAGACTTCTCGCCTAAATTGCCCCAACATATACCCGCGGTTGCACATGATTGCGAGCCGACCGTGACCCACCAAAATTTTAGGCGGATATGCCGAAGCGGGCGTCGCAGCGCCGACGGGTTGCACCACCGCAGGGACCTCTCGACGCGCGCGAACCGATTGCACCAACACAAGATCCGTTACAGACGTAGTGCTTGGAGCGGAAGTCGCGGCATCGTTTGTGCTTGAAAGCTTCTAGCCATCGCTGTGCTCGTGTGCAGCCCCGCGGCCCCCACAGTTTCGGCTCCTTGGTCAGGTGTCGGTGCCGCACTTACCCGTCTAGGGCCGCGCTTGTGCACGCACACTCGCCACCGTAATTTCGTCTTCGCTTCCGAAAAGTCCTGTCGCAGAAGTTCAGCGCCGGCTCACCGTCCGTCCGATATCACGCATGTTGCGCCCCGTCCTAGGAGCAGACGAATGCCACACGTCGAAGCCACCAAGAACTTGACCGCTGCCGCTGAGCAAGTATGGACGGTTGTCATCAATCCTGAGACCTGGGAACGTTGGTTCATGGTCCACGCTGGCTGGCCCGAACAGCCTCCTATCATGCTGACCGAAGGCGCCACTTTCGCCGACATAATCCGATGAGCGGGTTAAAAATTCGAAGAGGACCGAGGGATAACTAGGGCCTGGGTCGGTGGTCGGTATTGAAGCGGCACCTCTGAATCGAGTCACGCGAGTGTGTCTCACTTCTAGAGAATCGAGAAGGGTCAGATCTTGTTTCACGTCACCCTATTGATCGCGCGGTTTTTCGGCGTGGATTGCGGAGGGTGGTGGCAAGGATTTCGATGAGCAGGGTTGGGTCCTGCAGGCGCTGTGGGGGATCGATGAGTCCACGGACTCGCAGGAGCCGTTCGGTGACGATGATGTTGTGCGTGGCGGCTCTAAGCGCTGCTCGTTGTATCCCGTTGCGTAGCCTCACCGGTAGGCGAGGGTTTGGATCGGCTGGTCTGTCGTTGACGTGGTTCATCTTCCAGACAGGTGCGATGTGTTTAGCGGCAGCGCTGTAGAAGCGTCGCACTATGTCGAAGTCGCCTTCTTGGAGGCAGTTGCGCAGGGCGAGCACCTGAAGACCGGCCACGGTCATGCCCTGGCCGTAGAGGGGATTGAGTGTGCACAGTGCGTCGCCCAACACGAGCATGCCGTGAGGAAGGTGCGGCATGTGGTCGTAGCGCCGCCATCGTCCGGCTGTTGCTCGCGAACTCGCGATGTTTCCGATCGGTGTCGCATCGTGCAAGGCACTGCTGATGGCCTGGGGAAGGATGCGGTGAGCAGTTTCCAGCATCTCGGTGAAGTTCTTCGGAGGACCGCCGGACTTGACGGGGCGGGAGATTGCCAGCATCCAGGTGTCGTGCTCGTAGGCCATCAGAACGACGCCCGGTGCCGAGTTACCTTGGTTGATGAACGCCATGCGCTCGTTGATGCGTCCGGGTGGGATGCGCAGGAGTTGACTGGAGTATCCCCACGTCGCGGGGGTTCGGTCGTGCGGGATGGGACCGTAACCATGGCTTTCGAGGAAGGCGTGTGTGCGTGATGCGCGCCCGGTCGTGTCGACCACCAGATCAGCATCCAAAGTGCTGGTCACAGCTCTGGTCTGATTGATGATTCGCGCACCTGTAACGGTATCGGCCGTCATCAGCGGCTCGGTCACCTCGCGGTGGTCGAGAATCGTGACGGTGGCCAAGTCGGCGACCCGACGACGAAGGTGATACTCGAGAAACGGGCGACTGGCCTGGTATGCCGCTAACGGTCCGGGATCGCTGAAGGTGCCCGAGGGGGTCAGCTCGTAGCAGCCCTGGCGGATATACAGCCGTGACATGTCGTCGCCGTCGTCGACAGCGGCGCCGGCGGCCGCGAGTTCGCCCAAAGTCCGGGGAATAACTCGCCAATTAGTTGGATGCCGCCGCTGAGCAGATTGTGCAGGTGACGTCCCTGCGGCACGCCTCTGCGGTGTTCTGGACCATCCGGCAGGACGTCTCGCTCCACCACGGTCACCGACTCGTAGAACTCCGAGAGCACTCGAGCGGTCAGTAACCCCGCTATGCCGGCACCCAAAATCACGGGGTGCGAACGCTTCTCGGCCATCTCGGCCCCTTCTGTCGCCAGCGCAGGGCGTTGCTTCGTCCCACGGAAATCTGACGATACAACAAAATTAAGAAAAATAAGAATTATCTGTGGTAATTCTAAGGTCGGCGCGCGTTCAGCACTCCAGCAGTGCGTACCGAGACATGTTCAACCAGCCCAGGTGTCCGAGCAGGTGCCTGCATCGTCCAGGTCAGAGTGTCTCGTTTCTTGTCTCACAGCGCGTGTCTCAGATCCTCGTTGTCGGAGGGCAATGAGACGGTAGGTGCTGTGACAGCGATTCTGGGGTACGCGCAGGTGAGCACTCCGGGCCAGGACTTCAATGCTCAGATAGCCGCGCTCGCTGCCGAGGGGGTTGACTTCGGCCATGTGTTCACCGACAAAGTCTCGGGCGCAGTGAACACCAATCGGGCCCCCCTTATATCTGGCCGTGCGCGAGGCCATAGTGCCGCGGTCGCCTAGCACCGGTGGTCTCCTTCTGTGGTCGTTCGATGAAGAAGTACCTGCCGTGTACATCGATCAGATGGCACCGAGCCGAGCCTCCGCCGGCCCCTGTGAAGCAGGCCGGAGGGTCCTATCACGGCGATGACGGGTAGCCGCTCTGAGATGCTGCCTGGGATGGGAGTTGCCCTGCCCGACATACGTCGACCGCATAGCACCCACCCACACGTCGACAGTGCGGCCCATGGGACTGTCGGATTAACGGTGTTTCCGGCACTGACACGCTGAGCGATGCTCGGCGGGGAAGGTGCCGTGATGACGACACTGGATGGTGCGACGAAGAAGAAGTCGGCTGAGCAATCGGCCGAGCAGCAGGCTGCGGTGGAGCTGGTGCGGCTGGCCCAGGAACAGGGCCTGAGAGCGGCCGAGGCGAGCCGCCACCGATGACACTTGCGCGTGTCGTCCCCCAGGAGGTAAGCGTCTGGGAGGATGAGGAACAGCGGAAGGAGAGCGGCATGGCGAGGTCCGATTTGCTGCTTGCGCTGGTTCAGTCGGGTGCCGGCGGCGACGATCTCGCGTTCCGACGTGCGGCCGAAGCCCTGATAGCGGAAGAGAACGCCAAGAAACATAACGTGCTCGCCTCGCAGCTCGCCGAAGCTTTGACCCGTCGCCGTAGCGCCGCGTCGACCGTCTCGCCGCTGTCGCGCCAGCGCGAGTCGGCGGGCCTCTTCCACGAGATCGAACCCTTGAGACGGATGGCCGATCTCGTCCTGCCGGTCGCCGTGCGGCAGCAGGCGACCGACCTGATCGAGGAGCATCAGCGGCGGGACCTACTACGGAGCCACGGTGTCGAGCCCAGGCACCGCGTGCTGCTGGCCGGCCCACCCGGCAGCGGCAAGACGTCGTTCGCCGAGGCGTTAGCGACAGAGATCGCAGTGCCCTTGATGTCCGTGCGGTACGAGGCCCTGATCGGGTCCTTTCTTGGCGAAACCGCGGGCAGGCTCGAAGCATTGTTCGCCGCTGTGCGCGTGCAGCCGTGCGTGCTCTTCTTCGACGAGTTCGACGCGGTCGCCAAGGAACGCGGTGATACACACGAGACCGGCGAGATTAAGCGAGTGGTGAGTTCCCTTCTGCTGCAGATCGACAGGCTTCCCACGCACGTGGTCGTAGTCGCGGCGACCAATCACGCGGAGCTGCTGGACAGAGCGGTATGGCGGCGGATGCAGCTTCGCCTGTCGCTGCCATGCGCGTCTCGGGACGGGAAGGTGGAGTGGCTGAAAGCGTGGTCGAGTAAAACCGGCGTCTCCTTCGGGCTCTCCGAGCGAACGGTCGCCGACCGCCTGCGCGACGCGAGTTACGCCGAGCTTGAAGATTTTGCGCTAGACGTGCAAAGGCGCCAGATCCTCGACGGGTTCGACGCGAGCCCCTCCGAGGTCACCACACGGCTCTTGAAGAGTTGGGCACAACGCGCGAAGCCGGAGTCCGGTGACTGAGCCGGTCGGTCTCGGCCGCCCGGTCCTCTGGGGTCGGTTGCGGCCTCCAACACCCGTCATCTCCACCGCCCGCAACAGTCCCAAGGTCGACGTTCCCGGGGGTAGGCGGCAGGGGGAGCGGCTGGACTCCAGGTTCGAGGCGCTTGAGGGCGCCTTCGGCGATCAGATCAACTTTGTCGCCTCCCTGGGCGCGAGCGACCCCGAACTGGTGGTCGTGTTCGAGGGTTTGGATGAGCGGGTCGATCTGACCAATGTCGCCGAGAACCTCGGGTTCGAGATTCTCACCGAGGTCGAGACCGAATCCGAACCGGATCCCGACTTCCCGCGCAGGTCGAAGGACCAGTCCTTGCCCGTGCCTGGATGCATACACGCCGTGTGTCTCAACCGGGCCGCCATGGAGGAACTGCTGCGTTATTGGGCGGAGTGGAAACGTAGCCAGCGACTGCCCCACGGCTACACGCCACTGCGAGAACTGTTCGCGCACCTGAAAGACGTCCGACCATGGGGCCCGCTGGACCGAGTGCGGACCACAGACTGGTCTGAGTATCTCGCGGGGCTGTTGCCCGACACACAGCACGAGATCGAGATCGAACTCTGGTACCGATTGTCGCCGGCCCTGCGCGACCGGGCTGAGCGCGACATCGCTGCGATTGTCACCGCCGATGGGGGCTCGGTTCTTTCAACCGCGCGCGTCGACGAGGTCGGGTTCCACGGCATGAAGGCGCTAGTGCCCAGCGGTACCTTGGCCGCCCTGGCCCGCGGTGACCACGACGCGGTGGATGTCGTCAAGTCCACCCACGTGATGTACGTCCGGGCGTCTTCGCAGTCATTCCTGTTTTCCGAGCCCTCCTCAGACGCCGCCGAACCGGATCACCCGCTACCCTCCGGTCCTCCGGTGCTGTGCGTTCTCGACGGCGTCCCCGTGACCAATCACCCGCTGCTGGCCGACCGTCTCGTCGTGCACGATCCGGACGATCTGGCCGGTGCGTCAAGCACAGGCCAGCGCAAGCACGGGACGGCGATGGCCTCGGTGGCGGTGTGGGGGGACCTGTCGTCGTCGACAGCGCCGGCCGCCAGGCCAGTGCTCGTACGCCCCATCCTCACGCCGAACCCGGCCACGCGCGACGGCATCGAGGAGCTTCGCCGCGACGAACTCGCTCCCGACCTCATGCGCCGTGTGTTCAGAGAACTGTTCGAGGGCGACGGCACGTCCGGACCCGTCGGGGATTCGATCGTCGTAGTCAATCTCTCGGTCGGGGATCCAGGCGCGCCGTTCGACCGCGTGATGTCGGCGTGGGCGCGGACCCTCGACTGGCTGAGCTCGTTGTACGGGGTCGTCGTGGTGGTCTCGGCAGGCAATCATCTTCCCCTGCCGGTGGCGGAGGGGGCCGCGTCAGTCTCAGACCTGACAGGACTCGACCGCGCGGAGGCCGTGAACCGGGCGGTGGCCGAGACATTCCCGCGCCGGAGCCTGCTGGCACCCGCGGACGCGATCAACGCGGTGACAGTGGGAGCGCTCAGCCAGGACGCCGCCGGCGACATCCCGCCGGGACCGTATCGGTTCGATCCCGCGGCCGGCTCACACATCGTCAACCCGGTGAGCGCGCTAGGTTCCGGGCATCGCAGATCGATCAAACCCGATCTGGTGGCCCCAGGCGGCCGCACCTACTACAGGACGCCACTCGAAGGGGACAATGTCCTCGTCCCGGCGACGTCCGCTGGGCTCGGACCCGGCATCAAAGTCGCCGCTGCGGATGGGTATTCGCTCGTCTTCACCTCCGGCACCAGTCCAGCGGCGGCAATAGTTGCCAGAGAAGCTGCCGAGCTGGTGGACGTGCTGTGGCGGATCGCGGACGAGCCGCTTCCGCGTGCCGCGATCGCAGCGGCGACCAAGGCGCTTCTGACCCACGGTGCGCGGGTCCCGCAGGATCTGCTGGTCGATGACCGCATCGGCGCACACGCCCACGGGTACGGCGTGCTTTCGCGCATCCTGTCGAGGGGGTGTGCAGCCAACGAGGCGACGATCGTCTGCGCCGGAACAATCGGAGCCAACCAGGAGCGAGTGGTAGCGGTGCCGTTGCCGTCCGGTCTGCAGCAGACCGGTGTCAAACGGTTGACGGCAACGCTGGCGTGGCTGTCGCCGGTGAACTGGCGACACCGCCAATACCGAAGGGCGGCTCTGTCTTTCGCGAAGCCGACGGGCCTCACGGAACTCGGCAAGGCGCTCGACGTTCAGGCAGACGCTACCAAGCGCGGCACCGTGCAGCACACGGTGTGGGAGGTGAACCGGGCCGTGCCTTACGGTCGAGGCGACGAGTTCGAGCTGACGGTGCAGTGCCGGGCACAGGCCGGCGGGTTGAACGGCGAGCTCGTCGATTTCGCGGTCGCGGTCTCCCTCTGGGTCGCCCCTGAACTGCAAGTAGATGTTTACCAAGAGGTTCGCGAACAGCTCGAGGCACGGGTGGGTGTGGGCGTGAGCACATAAGGACTACTCAGAGGCGGTCGTCAGACGGCCAGATCCAGCCATTCGCCGACGGACAAAACGTGTGCCTGACTCCCGGTTTGGGCAACGAATTTGCTTGCAGGATCGATCCGCCAAAAGGCAAGACCCTCTTCATCGAGGAACCGGCAAAACTTGCCCGCCGCGCCAAGTCCTAACAGCGGACAACGCGGTGCGAGCCTGGCGCGCCGCCACAGTTTCGTCACCGTGACAAATTACATCGTCTACGGGTGTCGATAGACGTCGGCTCGGTGGTCGACGCGATGGACCCAAACGGTCTGTGTTTCATCGTCGATACGGTAGAGGAGACGGTAGGGGCCACGGCGGGCACTGTGGTAACCGGCCAGCTCACGCCCGAGTGGCTTACCGACGCGACGTGGTCCCCGGGCCAGGTCACCGAAGGCGAACTCGATGACCGCTGCCAGGATGCGCGGCGGCAACTTGTCGAGGTCCCGTTTTGCAGTGCCCGTGAATTGGGTCGTGTACATGCCCTGGGGGTCGGACACCTTCAGCGCGACCGCCGAGGGACTTGATACTCGGCTCGGATCTCATCCTCGCCATACGTCCGGCCGGCCGCGACATCGGCCTCAGACTGTTGAACCGACTCCGCCAGCCCCGGCTGGGACAGCCAGTGCAAAGTCTCCTGAATGGATTCCCATTCATCAACGCCGATCAGCACCGCCGCGGGTGCACCGTTTTTGGTGATCGTGATCTGATCACGAGTCTCGCGCACCACGTCGACATACTCGTTGATCTTGGCCTTGACGTCCGTGATCGATATGATCCGCATAGCACAATCGTACCTGGATTAAGGTCTGCACGCGACCTCAATTCGAGGCCGATAATCTACGTTATGTAAGCTAGGCGAGCTAGAGCGACTAGCGCTACTGGCGCGACGGATGTAGGCTGGCTCCATGGAGACGACCGTGACCAGTACAGAGGCCAAGAACCGCCTCAATGCCCTGCTCGCCGACATCGAACGCACCGGGCAGTCTGTGACCATCACAAACCATGGCCGGCCAGTTGCCAAACTCGTACCTGTCCAGCCGGTACCTCGTCAGTTCGGACAGTTGCCAAAACTTGTTGTGCCCAACAACTTTGACGAACCGCTGCCCGAAACGGAACTCGCACGTTGGGAAGGCGACGCCAACTCGTGAACGTGCTGCTGGACACCCATACGCTTCTGTGGCTCGTGAGCGCGCCGTCCGATCTGGACGCCGAGACCTTAGCGGTGCTCGCCGACCCGAACACCAACCTGTGGGTCACGGCAGCCTCGGCCTGGGAAATCGCCATCAAAACGCGACTGGGTCGCCTCGACGGCGAAGCGCTGTTGTCGGCCTGGACCGGCATCATTGCTGACATGAGCGCCGCCGAGCTTCCGATCGAGTCCTCCGACGCCATCCTCGCCGGCCGACTGCCCTGGGATCGCAAGGACCCTTTCGATCGCGTCATCGTCGCCCAGGCGCTGCGCCGCAATCTCACCATCGCGACTCGCGACACCAAGATCCTCGAAGCCGCCCTCACCCCGACCCTGCGAGCCTGAGCCCCACCCCCACCAGGAGCTAACGATGACTGAACTTCCCACCCGCGCACAGATGTTCGCCAACTGTCTGTCGCCACTCGACACCGCCCGCGGGTCACTAAGCGAAGTCCGAGATTGGCTGCGATCCGACTGGCAGCCCCTCGGGGCCTCCCTGACCCCCGAGGCCGGTGAAGCCCGCGCGGCCATCCTCGACACGCTCACCGAGGCGGTCGAATCTTATCGACACCATGAAGCGCCGCATCACAGAGGCCATCGACTCGCTGCCGGCCGAGTGAGGCGACAATACGAAGGAGGACCCTGATGGCCACCGCGGAATCCCTTGCACACGAACTGCGCTCACGGGGGTGGAGCGCCTTCGCCACTTGCGACGACGTCGCAGACGAAGGCGGCGACACTAGTGGCGGCTGGGTTTGTGAGATCGACGACGACGAGCAACACCAGCCAGTGGATGTGAACGTCTATCACCGCGGACCTAACGGGCACATTTGGCAGGCCGGCCGCACCACATATGAAGTGCCCGAAGACATCGGCACGTCTGAACTCGCCGACCGCGTGATCGAATCCATCAGGGGGCAAACGTGAGAACCTTCCACGACCCGCCTTCTTCAAAGCCTGGAAAAGTGGAGTGTCCCTCTCCGGCCCGCGCTACTTCGGCGACAGCAGCCGCTCCCCCGCGACGCGCCACGCGCCTCTCCCGACCGGGAGACAGACGCCCAGGATTGGCCGGGCGGGATGCACCTCCGCGGGCAAGTCGGGCGACGCAATGCGTACGTTGGAGACGATGACCAGAGAGCCGGCAACACTAACCGAGGAGCAACCGTGCATCATTCGCGTCGCGCTGCTCGAGGCGTTTCATTACGGTGAGGACGCCGTGCTGGCGGCGATGAATCCCACGGGACTGGATGTGCTGACCGCGGCTCTCCACGACGCTCAGGAGCACCATGCGTCGCGTCTGACCTGTGACAACCGGATCCACACATTTCAGTCCAATGCCGGCGCGGCCGACATCTGCCTTGACGGCGGCCGCGACGATCACGTGCTCTGGCGTCTCGATCCGGCAACCATCCAGGAAATGATCGACCTGCTGACTGGGATGAAGGGCCACGGGATGTGCCACAACTACGTCGACATCGCAACGCCCGCACAGACACTCGTGCTGTCCGTTGACGAGTACCTGGTGCCCAACGCCGTCGTGCACACCTCCCCGTTCGGTTATTTCTGATCGGCGCCAGGACTGACCGCACTGGAACGGCCGAAGCCGTCCCGGTTAGGGTGCGACCACGACTGGCGGGGTTTTGCTGATGTCGACCGGGGTGGTGAAGCCAGCGAAGTTCCCGGTGACGGTGCTGCCGTCGGGTCGCTGAGCGACCATGGGAACGGTCGCATTGTTGACCACCGCGACGGGCCGCAATGTCTGGTCGAAATTGATGGTGAACTGCCCCAAGGAGATTGGGCCGGTGAGCCGCGTGGTTCCGGGTACGGCCATCCCGCCCATGCTGATCGAGGTGTCAATTTTGGTGCAGGGCCCTGCAGGCGGTGACCCGGCGGTCATGCAGGCGGTCAGCCAGGCGATGACAGCAGTCTGGATGGCCTGCCGTCCGCGGTGGTTGATCGCGAAGGCCACCGTGAACGAGTTGGGCTGCTCGCCGTAGCGCAGCCGCTCCAGCAGTACCGGTTCAGGTTGCGACTCGGTCGCGAGGAACTCATTGGACGTCGATACCGCCAGTGCGCCGGGAAACACGTCGAGCACACCTGGGTCGACCCGGTGGCCGAACACGGTCATGGTGTCGTACACCGAGGGATGGCCGGCGGGGGTGGGTTGGAGGGCTAGGAAGGCGCTGGCCAGCTTCCACGACGTCGCGGTGCGGACCACTTGGATTAGCCCTTCGGAGTGTTTGTTGCCAAACGCCGCTGCTGCTTTGACGTACACCCGGTCAGGGCGAGTAGCGGGTGTCGGTTGCTCACCGTCGACTCGGATGTCGGTGATTGGCAGTTTGTCGAGCTGCTGTTTGAGGACCTCCGAGGTGAGCAGCGTCGTGGCGTGGGGGGTGGCTGCGCCCAGCGAAAGAGCGGCCTGGGCGTCGCCGGCCGCCAAAGCGCGCAGATAATCGCTGACGACTGCGGTGGGTGACGAGCTCGAGCCGGCGTCATCAGTTCGATACACCATCGCCGCGATGATCGCGCCCCCGGCGATGAGCACCGCCGCCGCCACTGCCGCCCACGCCCGCCCCCTGCTGCTGATGGCCACGCGCATACGCTACCGACAACCAGGCCCTCACAGCTCCACGCCGCTACGCTGAGATCTCGTGAGCGCAGCAGAGGTAAAGCACCGGGCCGGGTTGAAGGCGGGCGTCCCTCACCCCGCGGGAAGGCCGATCAGCGTGCGGGCAGCGCAGCGCGCGCCGTGATCGTTCCGGCTGATCAATCTGCACAATCGTCTCCGGCTTCGCCGCACGTGGCCACCGCGTACTTCTCGGAGCGGCTTCGGCACCTGATGGCGGGAATGGGTGTGCGCGACCTCGACAACGGTCAGGTCCGCAGGCTGACTCCGCTGCGGCTGCAGCGAATGCTCCAAGCCCAAGCCCCAGAGCTGCCGCTGTCTCAGTCCCAGTTTTATCGCTATGTCAACGGCGAAGCAACGCCGGACATCGCGGTGGTATACGAGCTGGCCATCCTGTTTGGGGTGCCGCCCACCTACTTCATCCCCGACCGCTACCTGCCCGAGTAAGAGCAGCACCAACGATGAAGCGAGGCCGGCTCAACACGGAGGCGATGCTGTACCTCGTCGTCGCGGCGATTGTCATCGTCGGTCTTGCCGCCGCGGCCGTCATCGCCATCACCAAGCCCGCGCCCTCCCCCGGCTCGCCGCGGGCGGGCCAGGCCGGAGCAGGGCGCACTACGACGACATCACGGTCAGCTCAGTCGACCTGTGCGGGGTGGACCACGGTCAAGAGCGATATGCAGGCGATGACCCAGCTGCCCGACGGGTGGACCTATGACACCCCGCAAATCGATATCGCAATCCACGGCCGGGCGGCCCAGCTGGACACGATCGTGAAGCTCTTCGTCGATGAAATCTCCCCGGAGCCCGCAGATTTGGCGGCGACAGCGCGCGCGTGGGTTGAAGCGCAGTCCGTCGAAGGCCCCAAGCTAGTCGACCACACGTTCGCCCCGGCTGACCGCGCCAACATCGCCGCCGCAGCGCACGCACTGGACACCGCGTGTGGATCAGGCTGAATCGAATCCTGTCCACGGAGCCGGAAAACCCGCGTCCGTTGGCACGGATTCCAACTGGCCGTTGACAACTGCCGCGACGCGCGATGGCCTGACAGGGCGGCGTCACACGCGTCGGGCAGACTTACTCGTCATGCGGATGCGCTACGTCATTCAGCGGTGGTGGCTGCGATGGCTGCTCACTTCGGCCTTTCTCGGGTCCGCATTCGCGGTGGTCTGGGTTGTGCAAGTCACGCACCCCTGGGAGCGTGTCGACCCGATGGTGCTGACCATGGCGCTACTGGGCTACGGCTTGACCGTTGGCGGTCTGTCCACTTTGGCCCAGCAGCCCGTGCGCAGGGCCTACGCGCAGGCGTATCGCGGCCTGACCCCGGCGCAGCGCGCCGACGCGGCCCGCGCACTGCGTCGCGGGGCTGTGCCCGCCGATCATCAGGTGCTGGTGGGCGCGGTGCGCGCCGGCGCGTTAGCTGAACAGTATTACCAGCGCGCCGGGCGCGGCCGAACTATGCAGGTGGTCTCGACCGTTAGCGTCGCGGCGTTCGCGGTCGTCGACTTTGTGCTCGGCGACTGGCGCCAGGGCAGCCTATTGCTGCTGATGGCGGTCTTCATCGGTGGGGCCACCGTGCACCGGGAGTACCGGGGGGCGCAGCTCACCACCCGGCTCGGGCAGCTACGTTCGGCAGCCGAGGCGAATGGTGACGTCGACGCCGAGGAACTCGCTCCCCCACCGCGGCCGCGACGTAGCGTCTGGCTGATCGCCCTGATGGTCGTGGTGGTGGGTGTGGGCGGTTTCGGCTTCGGCGCGTTGGCCTCTCAGCCGCGACGGGATTGCCGGACCGCCGAGGCAGCGGTCCAGTTGGTGCACGATCGTTCCGACCTGCAGGACTTAAAGAACATCGTCGTCGGAGGACCGGACGTGGCCGCTTATCGTGAGTGGGCCGACCAACTGTCGCACCTGGCTGGGCAGGCTTCTTCTGCTGATATTGCACCGCATTTGCGGGCGATCGCCGAGCGTGCTCGCGACGGGGCTTCCCTTGTCGCTCAGTCCCGCAGCGCGCCGCCACCTCGGCCTGTCATCGAATTGCAGGTCGCTTATGGGCAAGACATGTTGCCGATCTTCGACGAAGAAAACGCGCTGACGGCTGCCTGCCATCCGCGGTGACTCGCGTGCGGTCGGCGGTGAGGTGTCCCGTCCACCCGACGCGCGCCTGGCGAGAACGGTGCACCGGCGGAGCAAACCGCCGCGCTGTCACCTCCAGCTGCGAGAATCGCTCGCATGGCCGGCCGTGGACTCGCGAGATCCGCTAACGAAGCCAGAAACGAAAGGTGTGTCGCCCGATGAGTCGGTACGAGGTCGATGTCTCCGATGCCCGTGAGCTGGGACAGTGGATCGGTGAATTGTCGAGTGGGCCAACAGATGAGGTGGCGATCCGTGATGGTGATGCGGTCGTCGCAGTGTTCCGCACGCCTGACTGGGCTGTTGCTGTCAGCTTCCTCCACGTTACGGCCGGGCACCGTTCCGCTGCTTTGGGGTCGAGTCCTTGTCCTGAGGCACGACGCAGGAGGCCTTGCCTCGCTGACCGACGGCAGATTAGGGCGGTTGTGCTGCACTCGAATCGTGGGCGCGCTCCCGTGACGCTTGACTGGCGGTATGCCGCCGATGAGCGTGCCCAACGCCGTCGCCGCAAAGCCGACCTAGCCGCCCAAAAGCGCGGCTTCTGGCACCGCATGGCTGCCTTCGGTGGACGTGGCCGCGCTTGAGGTAATGGTTAACCCTCGTCGATAATTTCTGCGACGTTCAGACCGTGGGCTAGCGGATTGCGCTGCTCGCCAGGAACTCGCATAGGTCGCCGGAAGAATCGCTATTGGTTCGCTACGGCGAGGAAGAACGTGACTGCTCCGGCCGCACCGAAGGCTGCCGCCATTAGGGCCCCCGACGCCATGGCTTGGAAGTGGGGCCGCACGGTGCCGACGGCAAGGCAGATCGCGGCCACGAGTAACGCACCGACGGGGGCAAAGATCCAGTAGTACAACAGCGGGGCGGGGGACATGCCAATGAGTCCGAGCAGGTACATGGTTCCCGGGCTGTACGAACCGACGCCACCCTCACATCTCCCCCCAAGTTCGTTGCCGCACCCTCCAACCGTCGCGCGCATACCCGTACCCGTAGTCATCCCCTACCCGTCGGTCAACCTGGGAGACGTCGCCAACCCGCCACACGTGCCCATCGGAAAGTGAGCTAGCCGGGCTGATCACTTCCGAATACCCACATCTGAGGATCGCCTCAGGATGTCACATCGAGGCAATAGAATAGAAAGCGTGATCACCGCAATGCACTGGATGCACGAAACGGCCTGGCGGCGCACCATTCTGGCGGGCGCGACGCTTGGTGGAATTGCATGGGGCCTATTTGCGGCCTACACCGTCGGCGCACCGGCTGACCAAGCCCACGCCCACACCGGCATCACGTCTCGACTGGCCCAAGCCGCAGTCACGACCGTCGGATGCCTGCTGCTCGCATCACTGTTAGCAGCGCTGGGACAGCTCAGCCGGCCCGCTCGAGCACGGGCACTCCCCGCCCTCGGTCTGACACTTGCCGTGGCAGCCGTCAGTGGATGGGCCATCATCGCTGCAGAAGTGCTGCAAGCTAACGCCTTTGGAGCCTGGTAACCCCGATGACCAGCCAGCAATCGCCAACAGCAGGCCCGATATCGTTTACGCACCGCCTGGATCCAAAGTGAGCGCCCATGTCTTATCACTATGAAAGCCAGCTTGATCCGGGCAGAGTCAACTCCGGCGCGCCGGGAACCCAGCCGCCCTGGATAGCGCTGGGATACGTCGATGACCACAGCCGGCTGGCGTACTCAGAAATCTTGGCCGACGAGAAGGGCGCGACATGGGCCGGATTCATCGTCAGAGCCGCTGATTACTTTGCCCATCAGGGCATTTCACGTATCGAACGTGTCATCACCGACAACCACCTCAGCTACCGGCGCTCCACCGAGGTGGCGAATGTCATCGCCACTATCGGCGCCAAACACCTCTTCATCAAACCGCACTGTCCTTGGCAAAACGGCAAGGTAGAGAGATTCAACCGCACCCTGCAGGTCGAATGGTCATACCGCCGAGTCTTTGCCTCCCAACGCCGACCGCGCCCACGCGCTTGCACCCTGGATGGAGTTCTCAACGCCGCCACAGCGCACTCGACGGCCTACCACCCATCAGCCGACTGTGACCAACGTTCTGACCGAGTACAGCTAGCCCTCAATGCCAGAGGGATTGACACCGCCGGCGACCTGAGGGAGGTGGCCCAGGACACGAAGCGCTTGGCACGCGTCGAGGGGGTGTGGCGAGACGTGTCTGGTCAGCGGTCTGGAATCACCTGGCATTACTTGCTGATGCTCGCCGGGATTCCGGGAGTCAAGCCGGACCGGATGATTTGCGCTTCGTAGCAAATGCGCTGGGGATGCCCTTCCGCTCTGTCACGACCGAGTTCGCTTTGCGGATTCTGACCGCCGCGGCCGAGGAGATGGGCATGTCGCCGACCGACCTCGATCACGCCGTCTGGCAGTGGCAGCGAGGCGGGGGTAGCTGCGAGCACGGCTGCGGCCTGTTGCGGCGCTCGGCTGGCCGCACACCCACGGCTGATGGTTAACTAACATTGTCGTGGTGGTAGCCATCACGCACGTGCTCACGGCCCTTGAGGCTGCGGGGATTGCTGCGGGAAAGGGGGGCGCCAGGGCCGCCGGCAGCGAGGCTGTGAAGGGCGCGTGGCGAAGAATATTTAAGGGGCACATGAAGGCCGCCGAGGACGTCATGGCGATAGCATTCGTCCGAGGTATCGAGGAATCGACTCCGGAATCTGGCGCCCACAGCGTCGACTGGTGGAGCCGCTCCGGTCGCCGGCTCATCGAACCGTTCGTCAATAAGGTTGTCGCTGACAGTGTCATGCGCGCCGTCGTTTCCTACCCGGTAGATGTCGATGCGACTCGTCAAACTTTTATCGACGCGTTGGAGCTGGCCGACCACGACTTCTACGACCTTGCAGACGAGTTGGGATTCGACGCATCCGACTTCTTAGCGGCTCTTCCCGAAATCACCTTCGACGAGCTCATGCTCGCCGCTGCTGAGCAAGACAGTCCCTTACTGCCGTTGGCGCAGTACGCAACGTTACGACAAATCGCTGCGAATCAGGGCCCCTCTAGCGCGCCAGTGGAACTCGAGCCACTAGCCAGCCTCGTCGAGGTCGTTGTCGGGCAGTGCCTTCCGACGGTCGAAGAACTAAATCCATATCAGCTAGGTTCTACCCCCTCGCCTTTCGGCAACGCGCGCACCTACGGCGAATCCGACCCCTACGTGCTTCGCACCCGCGACCACGAGCTTGCAGCAGCATTGGCAAGCTCGGAGCGTGGCACGATAGTTCTCCTGGTCGGCCCCTCGAAGGCCGGCAAGACACGCACCGCATTCGAAGCCATCCGCAAACGCTTCCCCGAAGCCCTACTTGTAGCTCCGCAACCAGGGGCGTTCGGCCGGCTCGCCGTGGATCCGCGGCTACACAACAACACTGACACGGTTGTCGTCTGGCTGGATGACATGGAGCGATATGTTTCACACACCGATCCGCTCACCCCTGCGCTGCTGTCACAGCTGACTTCCCGCAACGGTCATACCGTCGTTTTAGCCACTTTGCGGCAAGAGCAACGTGATCGGCTCCGGCAGGGCGGCGAAATGCTCCGAGACGCACGCGTGCTTCTCGAGCAGGCCATCACCATCGAACTCGCCCCACTCACCGACGAGGATGTCGACGAACGGACCGGCGCTGCCCTCGCCTACCCTGGGCAGAGTCTGGAATTCGGACTCGCCGCCCGCCTCGCCGGTGCCCCGGAACTACTCAAGCGGTACGACGATGCCCAACTCACGGATCCGCTGCGCCACACCATTATTCAGGTGGCGATCGACTGGGTGCGCGTCGGTCGAGCAGACCCCATCCCTGAGACCACCCTCGCTGCAATGGCATTGGATGCATTCGAGACAGAACGACCCGACCTCGACGCCACCGACCAACAGGTTGCCGAGGCCATCAAGGCGGCTCGCACAGCGCCAGAAGGATCAGGTCGCGTCGCAGCCTTGACCGCGCTTCGGCTGGGCGACCAGACCCGCGGTTACCGTCCTTTCGACTACCTCGTGGCCGCCGACGACGGGCAGGGGCATCCAGTGCGCGCAATTCCCGAATCGTTTTGGGATTCCGTGCTCGCTAGCGCGACACCACTAGATGCCTTCGCAATAGGGTTCGCGGCTTACCAGCGTGGGAAGATTCCAGTCGCCGCTAAGGCATCAAGACAAGCCGCCGACGCGGGGATCGCCACTGCCATGTTCAACCTGGGGGTGTTGCTCGCCGATCACCAAAACCCTGCCGACCTCCCAAGGGCCCGCCGCTGGTACGAAAAGGCAGCCCAAGCTGGCGATACCAACGCCATGGTCAACCTTGGGGTATTGCTCGCCACTCGCTGGGACCCCCCTGATCTGCCGGCCGCTGCCCGCCTGTACGAGAGGGCGGCAGCTGCGGGAGATACCGACGCAATGGTCAACCTCGGGGTTCTATTTCGCGACCTATTGCAGCCGCCGAACCCAGCACGCGCCAGTCGGTGGTACCTGCTGGCTGCGAGTCAAGGTGATACCAACGCGATGAACAACCTTGGAGTCCTGTTCGCCGAACGGAACGACGGCGTCACAGCACGCAGTTGGTATGAGAAAGCTGCCGCCGCCGGCCACGCAGGTGCAATGATTAACCTGGCTTTACTTGCCGAACGGGAGGAGCCGCCGGACCTCGAGACCGCAAGGGGCTGGTTCGAGATGGCGGCCGACGCGGGCAACATCGACGCGATGGTGAGCTTGGGCCTGCTCGCCGAGAAGGTCATTCCGCCCGACCTCCTAAGTGCACAAGCCTGGTACATGAAGGCCGCCGACGCCGGCGCCGTCGACGCCATGTTCAACATGGGCCTGCTGGCGCAGCAGGCGAATCCGCTGCAACTAGAAACCGCCATTGCCTGGTTCGAGAAGGCTGCCGCGAAAGGGCTAACGGACGCAATGGTGAACCTTGGACTGCTCGCCGCCCAGGCCGACCCACCCGATCTGCGCGCCGCACGCCGCTGGTACGAGAAGGCGGCGGATTTGGGAAACACCAACGCTATGAACAATCTTGGGGCGCTCTTCGCCGACCTACAGCTTCAGCCGGACTTGCCCTCGGCACGCAAGTGGTACGAGAAGGCATCTCAGCTAGGAAACACTACCGCCATGGTCAACCTGGCGATGATCCTCGCCAGCCGGTGGAGCCCGCCGGAGCCAGACGCTGCTAAGAGCTGGCTCGGACAGGCGGCAGCCGCGGGATACAACATCCGGGATTTGCTCTAACGCAGAACTACCGACCGATGCGAAGCGGTGTCTGGGCTAGCGGGAATGGCATACTTGCCGTGTGGCCTAACAGCGGTAGTAGCAGAGCGGAGAACGTGCCAACAGATGAAAAGTGTGGTCTTCTTCAACAATAAGGGTGGCGTGGGAAAGACCACGCTGGCATGCAATGTCGCGTCACACCTTTCCCGTACGCGTGATCTCCGTGTTCTTATCGTTGATTGCGACCCACAGTGCAACACGACGCAACTCGTGTTGGATAACCAACTATGGGTCCAAATGTACTGGGAAGGACAAACCTCTGCTCAAGCAACGCTTAATGACATAGTTCGCCGAATTGAGCTGGGCGATGCTGACATACAACTCGGGATCGAGCCAGTCAGGTCGTCGAGCAATCGCTTTCGCATAGATCTGATGCCGGGGCATCCGAGGATGTCCATAGTCGAGGATTTGCTCAGCAAGTCTTGGAGCGAGGCTGCTGGTGGCGACATCGGAGGCATCCGACGTTCGAATTGGGTTACCTTTCTCATTGAGGAATACAAAGGGCGCTACGACTTAATCTTTTTTGACGTCGGCCCCAGTCTAGGTTCTCTAAATCGTACCGTCTTGATCGGAGCAGACTACTTCGTAACTCCAATGGGTGCCGACATCTTTTCGATTGTAGGAATACGCAATATAGCGGAGTGGCTGCGCAATTGGTTACGGGATTATCGCACAGGGATAAATCTCTGCGAAGAAAAGCACCCCGGAGCGCTAGACAAATTTAACATACCAAGTAAAGAAGTCGCTGCAGCCAAGTTTATTGGATATACAGTTCAGCAATACATCACGAAATCGAAGAAAGGCGTACGGAGGCCGACAGCTGCTTTTGAGAAAATTCTTTCCGGAATTCCCACTGAAGTTACGCACAGCTTAGGTCAGTTCATGCCTGAAGGGCTTGAACCCTCGCAGGTTAGACTGGGTGACGTTCCGAACATGTATAGTTTGATTCCCCTAGCCCAATCGGTTAACGCTCCGATCGCAGACTTGCAGAGTTCAGATGGCCTCGCAGGAGGTCAGTACGGTCAACAGGAAAACTACATGCGAACTATCGGGGTAGTAAGTGATGCTCTTGCCCGAAATGTGCGTGTTTAGATGCCCATCAGCTGGCCTCAGTCACTTCTTAACGAAGTCGCTGAGCGAAGGTGCGTTATTGTCCTGGGTGCAGGTGCGTCAGCTTCTTCGATAAATGCGGCCGGCGTGCGTCCTCCTGGGTGGGACGAGTTCCTGAGAAGCGGAATCGACAGGATGAACAGTGGCGATGATCAACGTGCCGCAATAGAACAACTCGACCTTCGTGCATATCTCGATGCCGCGCAGATAATGGTAGATGGTCTGGACTCGGCGGACTTTGGTCTATTCGTGCGAGGGGCGTTGGAAGATCCAGGATTTCAACCATCTGAACTCCACCAACTCGTGCTGAGGATTGACCCAAAAATTCTTATTACAACTAACTATGACCGCATCTATGAGTCCTTAGCGACACAAGGTGCTGCTGCGGCAGGCTATAACGTATGCCGCTACTATGAACCACATCTTGTTAATGATCTTCGCTCGACAAGACGCCTGATCGTAAAGGCGCATGGTTGCGTTTCCGACCCACAAAAAATAGTGTTGACGCGACAGCAGTATTTTGCGGCACGAAGGGATTTTCCTCAGTTCTTTGCCGCCCTTGATGCTATATTCCTAACTAACACGCTTCTTTTCATAGGGTCAGGCTTCAACGGAGATCCCGACATCGATCTTCTTTTGCAGAACGTAAATATATCCGCACCAAGTCAGCACTCTCACTTCGCAATCGTAGAGGCAGGTCGTCATCCATCGGTGCGTCGAGCAATCGAAGAAACACATAACATCAAATTCCTCGAATACCCGGCAGGGCAGCATGATGACGTTCTCGATGCGCTTAGAAAACTGGCTGATGATGTGGAATCGTATCGCGCCGTACCCTAAGTCGAGAGCACTCGTCTAACCGGTGTCCTCGAAGGCCTCGAATCGATTCCCGGATCCAACTCACTCAGAGTTTATTGCACAACAGCGATCGCGGTTGGGCACATGCAACCCTGGGCAATCAAGCCGATACGTCTGCATCACCCCTGGGCCCGTGAAGGCGGCGATCCGCTACGAAGCGCCAGACGCCGTCCAAGGACTTAGACGCAACGTTCACACAAACCGATGCCACCGCACCGAGAAAGACGCCCGCGATGCATATGAAAAAGGCTTCGCGATCGGCGCCGCCGCGCCTGTTAAACATCAGCACCGGTTGATCAGTGTAGCCAATATTCGCTATCTCACCGGGATTTCTCGCCCACTGAGTAGCTGACGCATAATAAAAACTATTGTCATCAACTTGTGGCTGAGGATATGCTTCCGCAAGCTGAAATTCGGTGATAGATTCGGAAGTTCGAGAAAGTTTGCATTGAGCATCGATCGCATATTGAAAATCCGTTTTATCCTTAATAGAGGTCCAGGCAATCCGCGGGCCAAGGAAGGTCTTCCGTTCGGCGGAGGAATTCGAATCGCCATCAGCGTATCGCCATATCGCTGAGCCGGGAATGGTGCAGCTCTCCGCCAAAATCTGACGCTTATTGTCGGCGGTGGTTCGGTCTTCGTACGCGCCGCCGTCGGGTGAGTCGTTAATAAGCGTAAGCTTCCCGGTCATTGACGGATAGCTGGCCTTATATAACTGTTGGACAGCGTTGGTTTTTGTTGGATTTTCGACGGAGCGGGATTCGCTGTTCTGCGGAGTTGCAAATTGCAAAAGGCCTCGTTGAGTAGATAGAAGGAGTTCGCCGAATGCTTGAGTAGGCAGGGGTACCTCGCTGGTCCCACATTTGATCCCTTCCTTGCCGGTATTTGAGAACGTAATGAGATACTCAACTAAGTTAACGGCTCCTCGACGCGGTTCAAATTTATCGACCGTCAAGGAGAAGACGAGCTTCAACCCGCCATCCGATTGAACAGTCGACCGCGTATGGAGCGTCTGCTGACCATACCCACCTGATGTCGAAATCAGGATAGTTGGGCGGGTTTGGTCGACCGCATTGGGCATCGCTTGGTATCGGCGCCATTGCGGCGAGAGTAGAAACAACCACACTAATAGAAAGGCGCACAGCGCAACGAATAGCTTCGCGACAGTTCCAAGCACGTCGGATCGCGGGTCGTCGTGCATAGCGGAACGCTCGTCGTCGGGCAAGGGGTACTCCTCCGGGAACGGACACTCGCGTAATTGAGAAGGACGTTAGCGACCCCACTACGAACAAGACAGACTTCCGCTGAAATCCGCCAAACGGTATAGGTCCCGAGTCGTCGCGGCGCTGCCCGATTACCCACCCCGCTGATGCCACGGCGCTAGCCAAAGGCCACTGATCCGCTCGGAATGCCGCCATGACGCACAGTCGCAAGCGGGCCTGTCTGGGCGCACGTCATCGCCCGGCCGATAGCGTCGTTGCCCCTCTGAGGTGGGACTCTGTTGCCCGGATGCTCGGGCAGGAAGAATCACCAACGACATGGCATCGGAACGAGCGCCGGCGGCACACCCCGGATCAGATCATCCGCAAGCTCGCCGAGGGCAACAAGCTGCTCGCCTCGGGCCAGGAGCTGGCCGCGGTGTGCCGGCATCTGGAAATTGCGGAATCGACGTGGCATCGCTGGCTGGCGCAGTACGGCGGGATGAAGGCCAACGACGCCAAGCGGCTCAAGGAGCTCGAGGCCGAGAACGCCCGCCTCAAGGAGCTGGTCGCCAATCAGGCCCTCGACATCGACATGCTCAAGGAGATCGGGTCGAGAAACTTCTGACCCCCAACCGCTGACGCCGCGCAGCGACCATGCTGCGTGAGCGGTTCGGGGTGTCTGAACGCCGGGCCTGCACCGTGGTGGGCATCCACCGATCCACGATGCGACTGACCCCGTCGCCGATGAGCACCGAGGAAGCCGAACTACGTTCCTGGCTGCGCCGGTTCTCCACCGACCGGCCGCGGTGGGGGTGGCGCCGCGCTGCCAAGATGGCCCGCCGCGCGGGCTTGCAGGTCAACAACAAGCGCATCCGCCGACTGTGGCGCGAGGAGGGTCTGCGGGTACCCCAGCGGCGCTGCAAGAAGCGGTTGACCGGCATCGGGGTCGCCGTAGGCGCGATGTCACCGATCCGCCCGAACGTGGTCTGGGCGATGGACTTTCAGTTCGACACCACCGCCGAGGGCCGCACCCTGAAGTTGTTGAACGTGATCGATGAGTTCACCCGCGAAGCCCTGGCCATCGAGGTCAACCGCAGCATCGATGCCCACGGCGTCGTCGACGTGCTGGATCGCCTCGCGCTCGTCCACGGTGCGCCGCACTACGTGCGCTTCGACAACGGACCGGAGTTCGTGGCTCACGCTGTGGCTGATTGGTGTCGATTCAACCGTGCCGGTTCACTTTTCATCGATCCCGGCTCACCGTGGCAGAACGCCTTCATCGAATCGTTCAACGGCCGCCTGCGCGATGAACTGCTCAACTCGTGGCGCTTCGACTCCCTGCTGCAAGCCCGGGTGATCATCGAAGACTGGCGCCGCGACTACAACGCCAACCGGCCCCACACGGCCCACGGCGAACTCACCCCAGCCGAGTTTGCTCTACAGTGGGCCACGATCCACCAACCGAAAGTCGCATAGCGACTGGACCACCAATCGGGCCCCCCTCACAGTCGACGAACTGCTGGATGGTAATGGTGTCGACGCGCTGACACAGGGCGGTCAGGCTCACCGCCAGCTTCTCCAACATAAAACCGGGGTGCTCGCCGGTCGGGCAGAACCGCGAGTTCCCCGTCGCGCAGGCAGTTCGGATTCGTTCGTCGACATCAGAGCCGAGGGTCGGCAGATGCGCGTAGGACGTCACCGTGATGACGTCCTTGCCGGATTTCAGCAGCGCCACAATGTCGTCGGTGTTGGAATCGAAACCGTACGCCTTGCTTGACGAATGCAGCACCACGTCGGCATCGAGCGCCAGAATCGCCGCCTTGTCATCGGTCGCCACGATTCCGGTGTCGGCCCTGCCCACCAACGCTCCGGCGTCAACACTGACTTTGTCGGGTGAGTAGACGAAAACCCCGACGAGCTCGTACTCGGGCTTATCGATGACCTCGGCGAGCTGAATGCGCCCGACCGGACCGGTAGCCCATTGGATTACCCGAGTCGTTTCCAATCTTGTTGGGTGGCAAAGACATTCTTGGGGATGGTCAGCGGCAGGTCGACCGAGCTGAGTAGCCCGGGCGGCGCTGCGACGACGTAGGGTACGGCGTTGGCGACGCGCATCGCGGTGGCCACCATCGCGCCGGCTCCGGACGTCATTGAGCCGATCCCGGCCCGACCCGGGTCACGCAGGGTCGCCGCCAGGGTGCAGTCGATGTCGGGGTCACCGGTGATCATGACGCGGTAGGACAGGTCACCGATACCGCGCGGCCAGTCCGGAGCGACGCTGTGCGCCAGGCGCGTAACGTGTTCGACGATGATCGCCTCGTGGCCGTCGACCACGCCGATCGCCTTCATGCGAATGGCGCCGCACGTTCCCGCCTCGACCGTTCCCATGGCGACTTCCAAGGTTTCGTTGGTCACGGCCCGATCGAATTCTTCGCGCATCTCCTGGACTTCGACGCCGAAGGCGTCGCCGATCAACCGGACCTGGCCCGCCCACTCGCCGGCGATCGCGCCGGGAAAGGAGATCCAAGGCTGGTAGTCCAGGGGTTGGCCGAATCCCAAGCCGTTGATCATGATGTCGGGCACGCCGTAGTCGTCGTACAACCCGATCTCGTAGGAGTGGATCTTTTCGATGGAGGACGATTGCGTCGACAGCACCAGGGGCAGGTAGTCGGCGGCGAATCCGGGTTCGATGCCCGAGGCGTAGAGCGACGCCTGTCCTTGCTTGGCCGCGGCGACGAGTTGCTCGCGCCACTCGGCGGGTTCGTAGGCGTGCGGGTTGACCAGCCGCGTGGTGCTGGTGGTGACGACATTGAGACCGGATTCGAGCAGTTTCACGTAGTCCGGGATCGCCAGGGCATCGCGTTCGGGGCCGCTGGCCGCATAGATCACGCAGTCGGGCTTGAGCGCGATCAGGGCATCCGCGTCGTTGGTCGCCTTGATGCCGATCGGCTCACCGCCGGCCAACTCGCCGGCGTCCTTACCCACCTTGTCCGCGGAATGCACCCAGACGCCGACTAATTCGAGGTCGGGGCGCCTCGAGACGGTGCGGATAGCGATCGAGCCGATCCCTCCGGTCGCCCACACCACTACGCGATATTTGCCTGCGGCCACGATTCCTCCTTCAATTATGTTTGAATTATGTTGCGGCTCTTAGATTTTTGACGGGAAGCCGGCCCCAGCCGCGGACACTGGACGTGCGGGCCCTGCTGGCGTGCTCGTAGTCGACTTCCCAGTCGGTCCAGCGCTTCAGTACTTCCTCGAGCGCAACCCGCGCCTCCAATCGCGCCAGCGCCGAGCCGAGGCAGAAGTGCAAGCCCTGGCCGAAGCTCAAATGTCCTCCCGTGCGGTGGATGTCGTAACGATCGGGGTCCTCGTAGTGCGTCTCGTCGCGGTTGGCCGACGCGTTGAGCAAAAGCATGTAGGACCCTTCGGCCACCGTCTTTCCGTAATGCTCGACGTCCCGGGCAACGTATCGCGCTTGCACCGGTGATGGCGGCTCGAAGCGCAGGGTCTCTTCAACGGCGTTGGGGATTAGCGAGAAGTCGTTGACGAGTTTGCGTCTTTGGTCGGGGTGGTTGCCGAGCAGCTCCCCGAGGAAGCCGATCAGCCGGGCGGTGGTCTCGTTGCCTGCCCCGGCGATCATCGCGGTGTAGGCCAGCACTTCGCTGCGCTCGAGCGGACGCACGGTGCCGTCTTGCTCTTCCACCTGGGCATTGAGCAGTTCGGTCATCAGGTCGTCGGAAGGGTGCGTCGCCCGCCACTCGATGTAGTCGGCGAACAAGGCGACCGAGTCCTCGAATTTCTCCGGATCGAACGCGGCGCCTTCGGAGTCGATGCTGATGTTCTTGTCGTTGCGGTCGCGGATGGCCTGCTGCCCCTCCTCGGGGATCCCCAGCAGGAAGCCGATGGTCCGCATCGGCATCACCGCGCCAAGATCGGCGACGAAGTCGAACCCGTCCGCCTCACGCAGCGGATCTAATGCGCGACAACACAAGTCGCGCACGAGGTCTTCAACCGCCAGCATCCGGCGGGGAGTGAAGACGCGCGACAACAGGCGCCGGTGCAGATCGTGCAGCGGCGGGTCCTCGAACAGCAGGATCCCGGGCGGGATTTCGACGCCGGCGAACAAGATGTCGGCGGTGGTGCCGTGCCCGGACCGATAGGTTTCCCAGTCGTGCAGCGCCGGTGAGACGTCGTCGTAGCGACTCAGCGCATAAAAGTTGTGTTTCTCGTTGTAATAGAGCGGTGCTTCGGCGCGCATCCGTTTCCAGATGGGATAGGGGTCGTCGTCGATCTTGTGGTCGAACGGGTCGTAATACAGCTCGGCTGTGGTCTCGGCCAAGGGTTGTCTTCCTATTTGGGTTGGTTGGGTGTGCCGGGATACAGCTGCTCGGTGGGTCCCGCGGTCACCCAGCCGCCCAGCTTCGTGATCAGATGTGGCGCGAAGACCGCGCCGTAAACCAGGTGCCCGACGACGATGACGGCGACGACGGACAGGATCGACGACTGAACGCGGCTGTTCGATTTCTTGTCGGCCCACATCTCGATGACGTTGCGGCCCTCGTCGTCGGTGCGTCCGAGAAGGTACGTGAAGACCATCATCTCGATGCCCATGGCGAGCGAGTCGTACAGCGGGTACTGGTGTTTGGTGCCCTCGAATATCGCCAGGCCCGGGATCACGTGGCCGTAATAAAAGTTGCCGAAGTGGGCGCCGGTGACCGCGTTGAAGAAGAACGCCCAGCAGAAGCCCACAGTGAGCCCGACGACCAGCAGGGTGAGGGGCCGCCGCCAGTGGAATTTCGCGCTCAGCCATCGGCCCAGGGCAGCCCCGGTGATGGCGGGCAGCACAAAGTAGGACACGTAGCCGATCGGGACCGACGACGGCAACCCGCCCCACGTGACGTTGAGCGGCCACCAGGACGGCATCCGGGGCAGAGCGGGCGGAAACTGCGCATACATCGCCCAGTCGTAGGGTGACTCGATCCACGAGAACGAGAGCGCCGAAATGCACAGGAGCAGCAGCGGATGAATCCGCTTGCGGCGATAACTCAGATAGATCCCGATCAGCACGAAGGCGGTTCCGCTCACGATGGCGAAGTACAGTGCGCCCGCCATCAGCGGCGTCATCGACGGCTCTCCGGGTCAAAGCGCAGCACCAGCCCGAACACCAGCGCGATCAGGCCGAACAACGTGCCTAGCATGATCACAGCACCCACGCCCGTACCCTTCGGAGAGCGAACTCGACCCCTAAGATAGTGCCAACTATCTTAAAAGCAGTCAACCACCCACCGCGGATCAAGGAGCGAAGTGTCACCTCCCGCCAGAAAGCAGGCCGAGGCGCCCGCCGCGGGGTCGCGCCGGCCACGTGGCGAACCCCGCAAGCTTCTGCTCGCCGCTGCCCGCGACCTTTTCGCCCGCCAGGACTACCGCAGCACGACAACGCGCGAAATCGCCCAAGCCGCAGGGGTTACCGAACATCTGCTGTTCCGCAATTTCGGTTCGAAGGCGGGGCTGTTCCGCGAAGCCCTCGTCTTGCCCTTCACCGGATTCGTCGACGACTTCGGCAGGACCTGGGAATCGGTCGTTCACGAGGAGACCGACGAGAAGGAGTTCGCGCGGCGCTTCGTCGGACAGCTCTACGACGTGTTCGTCGAGCACCACGGCCTGCTGCTGACGCTGATGGCCGCCGAGACGCTCAGCGAGGAAGACATGGCCGAAACCGGCATCGCCGACATCAGGCGCGCCCTGAACGTGCTCAGCCAGATCGGCGCCGAGGGCATGCGGATCCGTGGCCTGCGTTCCAGCGAGCCAGATCTGCCCGCGCACTCCACCGTGGCGATGATCGCAGGCATGGCGGCATTGCGGTCCACGTACTTCCGCACCGAACCGCCGACCAGAGAAGCCATCGTGGAGGAACTGGTGCAGGCGATCCTGCACGGTCTCCTGCATCGGCAAGACTGACGGGCTCTCGTGGGTTTCTAGGCGTGGTGGCCGGCGCCGCTGGACCAGTACGCGCACACACCGCCGCCCACGCGCTGCACACCGTCGCGACCACCTACGGCGACCGGCGCCCGCAGCATGCACCAGGTGAATGCCAGTAGGTGATCGCGGCGGGCGACGACGATGGTCGGGCTCGCCGTAGACTTCGGCGGGTGGCGACACGGCGCGGACGACCGACACAAGCCGAGGCGGCGAAGCTTGACCTCGCGGTGCGTGAGGCGGCCGTGGCGACGTTCGCCGAACTGGGTTACGGCGGAGCCAGTATGGAGGCCATCGCGCGGGCGGCCGGCATCACTAAGCGCTCGTTGTACGCGGGTTATCCGGACAAGCGCGCGGTGTTCGCTGATGTGGTTCCGTGGGCGCTGGCGCGCTACACCGATGATTCGGTAGTCGAAGACGGCGATGAGGAGGACGTCGAAGCTGCGTTAATCGCGCTGGGGCGGGCAGCGCTGGAGCGTGCGACACAAAGGACGCGGCCTCGTTGACAGCAATTCGTTTGAGCCGAACGTTTTGAGGATTGCCGGCCTGCCCACATCATCGACTCCGCCGACATATTGAACTCGGGGAACTCGATCGAGGCTTGCAGGCCCGCTTCACCCATTTCCACCTGACCGGGTTCGCGACGCAAAGCCAGTGGCTGGGGTGAAGAACTCGGGCCTGGGTAGGGAAATGGGCCGCGAGGGCCTCACCCGTACCTGGAGCCGAAAACCATCACCGTGCCGAAATAGCATACGCATGAAGACTCCGAACTGCTTACCGGTGGATTGGTGCGCTGGGGCGCCGACGGGCAGCTGCAGTACCTCGGCCGCGCCGACGAGCAGGTCAAGATCCG
>NZ_LZJC01000165.1 GCF_001666755.1 Mycobacterium sp. E1214
CGATGGGTCCATCGTGACCGCGGCGGTCGCGTATTACCGGCGGCTCGGGCCCTTCACCGTCATGACGGCGAACGTCGCCAGAAACGACGCCGCCGGGAGCACGTTGACGGGCTTGTCGTGCGCCCGGACGTGCGCGCCCACGGCCAACGCGAAATACAACGTCAGCATCGCGGTCGTCAGCCGCGCCAGCGCCGGGAACCAGGTGACCGACAGCAACCCGACCGCGGCCGCGGCCTTGACCACCGGCAGGATGCGCCGAAGGTTATCGGGCACCTCGAGGTCGTCGAGGATTTTCTTGATCGGCGCCACCTGCACCGCGCAGGCCACCGCGTCGACGGCATGAAAGGCCGCCAGTCCCGTGTACGTCTTCGGTGAAGTCAAGACAGTCATCCGGCAATCCTATGGAGTGCCGTCGCGCGCCACACCGGCCCGCCGCGACGCACCGAAAACTAATCCGAGGCCGAGCCCGCCCACCGCCCGGCACCTGCGCAGACAGCGGCCGAGCGGTGCGGCCGGTGCCCGCCCGCGTCGCGCGCGCCCGGCCTGCGCCCGACAAAACAACTACACTGCGTGATCGTGTGGTGTCCCAGTGTTTCGCTGTCCCTGTGGGCCAACGCCTGGCTCGCGGGTAAGGCCGCGCCCGACGACGTCTTGGACGCGTTATCCGTTTGGGCGCCAAAGCAATCGGTGACCGCGTATGATGCGGTCGCCGCGGGTCACACCGGCCTGCCCTGGCCTGATGTCAACGACGCGGGCACCGTCACACTGCTGCAGACGCTTCGCGCGGCGGCCGGCCGGCCGGCCGGTAACGGCCCGCTACGCGGCACGATCAACGTCGTCCTGCCGGTGCCCGGTGACGTCCGCGGCCTGGCGCCCGGTACGCAGTTCGAGCGCGACGCGATGGCCGCCGGTGAGGCCGTCATCATCGCCAACCCGGATGCCCCCGCTACCGCGGTCGGGCTGGTGCCCGAGTTCTCCTACGACGGCTTCGAGGACACGCGCGACGACGAGCCTGGCTTCGCGGAATCGTGCGCGCTCGCCTGGACGGTCTATTCGCTGCCCGGTGCGCCGGTGTTGGACCACTACGAGCTGGGCGACGCCGAGTACACGCTGCGCTCGGCGGTGCGATCGGCCGCCGACGCGCTCGGCGCGATCGGACTGGCCTCCGCCACCGCCGACATCGACGACCCACGCGGGCTGGTCGAGCAGTTGCTGGAATCGACTCGCCAGCACCGCATTCCGGAACACGCACCCACGCGCGCCCTGCGGGTGCTGGAAAACGCGGCGCACGTCGATGCGATCATTTCCGTCAGCGCAGGCCTGAGCCGATCGTCCGACTCGCCGGATCGGTTCGCCGCTCCTGTCGCTGCCGGCGTGGAACCGCTTGGCACGCAATCGTCTTCGGAAGCTCGCATCGCCGGCGACGCGCTACGGCCGCTGACGGCGGTGGTGCGTTCGGCGCGCATGGCCGCGGTGACCGCGATCCTGCACTCGGCCTGGGCCGACTAGTCGCCTCTGGCGCAGTGCGGCGGCCGGCACGGCGCGCCGTTCACCCCGGCGAGGCATCCGGGCACCGGATTCGCGCCGGGCAAGCGCGTCGGTGGGCGGCCGGTACGCAGTTCGTCGACCAAATCCGCTGCGAGGCGGGCGAACCGGCGGTCCGCGTTGAACGTCGCAGCCCGCGCCAGCGCGATGCCCGACGCTTGCACCTGCTCCCGCAGCTCCGTGTCGAGGTCCCACACCACCTCGATGTGATCCGAAACGAACCCGACCGGGCAGACGATGACGGACGTGGTGCGCGCCTCGGCCAACGCCCTGAGATGGTCGCCGATGTCCGGCTCCAGCCACGGCACCTGCGGGGGCCCCGACCGCGACTGCCACGCGAGGTCATAGTCGGTGTAGCCGGCGGCGGAAGCGATAAGGCTTGCGGCGTAAGCGACTTGGCGGCTGTAGAGGTTGGGGCCCAGACGGTCGTCGGCCGCCACGGGTACCGAGTGCGCGGTGAACACCAGCCGCGCGTCGCGGGGCACGCTTTGGGCGGCGGCCGCGATGTTGTCGGCGAACATCTCGACGAACAGCGGGTGGTCGAAATACCGCCTCAGCTTCACCAATTCGGGCGCGTCGGGCCCGGCGGCCGCGCGGGCACGGGCGATGTCTTCGGCGTACTGCGTGCAGCCGGAATAGCCGCTCCACGCCGACGTGGTGAAGACGGCGGCGCGACGAATCCCGTTGTCGCGCATGGCCGTGACGGCGTCTTCGACGTACGGCTGCCAGTTGCGGTTACCGAAGTACACCGGCACGTCCAACTCGGCACGCAACTCGGTGAGCAAGGCCCGGTTGATTCCGTTGATCGGCGACACACCACCGAAATGCAGGTAATGCTCGGCGACGTCGTCAAGCCGCTCGGGCGGCACGTTGCGCCCACGGGTCACGTTCTCCAGGAAGGGCCGCACCTGCTCGGGCCCCTCCGGTCCCCCGAAGGACAGCAGCAGGACCGCGTCGAAATCCACTGCGGGCTAGAGTAACTGAGTGCTGGCGCCGCCGTCGGCGAAGATGATGGTGCCGGTGGTGGCGGGCAACCAGTCGGATAGGACGGCGCAGACCGTCTTCGCGACGGGGGTGGGGTCCTTCATGTTCCAACCGATCGGGGCGCGTTGGTCCCAGCCCTCCTCCAGCAGCTGCATCTGCGCCCCGGCCTCCTCGCCGAGCGCACCACCGACGATCGCGCTCATGGCCAGCGTCCGGATCGGGCCGGCGGCAACAAGGTTCGAGCGCACGCCATACTTGCCGGCCTCGCGTGCGACGAAGCGGTTCACCGACTCCAGCGCGCTCTTGGCGACCGTCATCCAGTTGTAGGCCGGCATGGCGCGGCTGGGGTCGAAGTCCATGCCGACGATCGAGCCGCCGGGATTCATGATCGGCAGCAACGCCTTGGCCAGCGAGGCGTACGAATACGCCGAGATGTGAATGCCTTTGGACACGTCCTCATACGGCGCGTCGAAGAACGGGTTGATGCCCATCCCGGTCTGCGGCATGAAGCCGATCGAATGCACCACGCCGTCGAGCTTGTTACCCTCGCCGATCTCGGCGGTCACCCGCTCGGCCAGGGTCGCCAGGTGCTTTTCGTCCTGAACGTCGAGCTCGATGAGCGGAGCCTTCTCGGGCAGCCGGTCGGCGATGCGCTGGATCAGTCGCAACCGGTCGAACCCGGTCAGCACCAGTTGGGCTCCCGCTTCCTGGGCCGCCTTGGCGATGTGGAACGCGATCGACGAGTCGGTGATGATGCCGCTGACCAGGATTCGTTTGCCGTCGAGCAGTCCTGCCATGTCCGTCCTTTGTGTCTTCGTCGTGGTTGAAATCAGTGGCCCATGCCCATGCCGCCGTCGACCGGGATGACGGCGCCGGCAATGTAACTGGCATCCTCGGACGCCAGGAAGCTGACCGCCCCGGCGACCTCCTCGGCGGTGCCGACCCGCTTGGCGGGAATGAACTCCAAGGCGCCGGCCTGAATCCGCTCGTCGAGCGACCGGGTCATTTCGGTGTCGATGTACCCCGGGGCAACGACATTCGCGGTGACCCCGGCCTTGGACAGCTCCCGCGAGATCGAGCGGGCCATGCCGATCAGGCCCGCCTTGGCGGCCGCGTAGTTCGCCTGGTTCCCGATGCCCCACATGCCCGATACCGAACCGATGAAGATGATGCGGCCGAATCGCTTGCGCTGCATGCTGCGCGAGGCCCGCTGGGCTACCCGGAACGCCCCGGTGAGGTTCGCATTGATGACCTCGGTGAACCGGTCTTCGGTCATCCGGATGAGGAACGCGTCCTTCGAGATGCCGGCGTTGGACACCAGCACCTCCACCGGCCCCTGGTGCTCCTCGACCTCCTTGAAGGCGCGGTCGACGGCGTCGTTGTCGGTGACGTCACAGACGACACCGAACAGCCCCTCGGGTGCGCCGGATCCGCGGTGCGTAACGGCCACCTTGTGACCGTCGGCGGCAAGCCGCTGCGCGATCGCGAGGCCGATGCCCCGGTTTCCGCCCGTCACCAGCACGGAGCGGGACACGAATGCGGGTTTGCCGGCGGCGGCGGGTTCGGCGGGGTTGTCAGTGGCTGCGTCAGTCACCCGGCCAACTTATCGCCTCGGCCGGCCGCCCGGAAAACCTCCCCCGTTTCGGCGCCGCGACCGTCAGCGGGGCGTGCGTGCCGGGCCGGTTATCCACAGTGGGCTTACGCCCGCGGGGATTCTGTCGGTGCGCCAGCGCACAGTGCGCCCATGACGGGACCCTTCCTAGGCAGCGAGGCCTTGGCTGCCGGCGCGCTGACCCCTCATGAGCTGCGCACCCGATATACGGCGCTGCACAAAGACGTGTACGTGCACAGAGACACCGAACTGACGGCCGTGGTGCGGGCGAAGGCCTGCTGGCTGCGGTCCCGGCGCCGCGGCGTCCTGGCCGGGTTCTCCGCCTCGGCGCTGCACGGTGCGAAGTGGATCGATACGGCATTGCCAGCCGCGATCATCGACACCAACCGCTGGCCCACCGCCGACGTGCAGGTTTGGGAAGAGCGGATCGAGGCCGACGAGATCACCGTCGTCGCGGGCATGCGGGTCACGACGCCGGCGCGAACAGCGCTCGATCTGGCCCGGCGCTGCCCGCAGGGTGTGGCTGTCGCCGCGATCGACGCCCTCGCGCAGGCGACCGACCTAAAGCTGGCCGACGTCGAGTTGTTGGTCAACCGCTATCGGGGACGGCGCGGCATGAAGGCCGCCCGCGTCGCCCTCGAACTGATCGACGGTGGCGCGCAATCGCCCAAGGAGACCTGGCTGCGACTTCTGTTGATCCACGCGGGATTTCCCCCGCCGCAGACGCAGATCGCCGTGCGCAACGAATGGGGCTGGGTCGAGGCGTATCTGGACATGGGCTGGGAGGACATCAAGGTCGCCGTCGAGTACGACGGCGACCAGCACCGAGCCAGCCGCTATCAGTACGTCAAGGACATCCGCCGGCTCGAGATGCTCGGGCGATACGGGTGGATCGTCGTCCGGGTCATCGCCGAGGACCATCCCGACGACATCATCCGCCGCGTGCGCGCGGCGCGCGCGGCGCGAGCGTAAGCCCACTGCGGAATTTGGGGCCGAAAATCGCGGTGTGCTTACGCTCGCGGAGGAAGACGCGGGGCGCGGGAGGAAGGCGCGCGGGGTGCGCGGCGCGGGGCGCGAGACCAAGCGGGGTGCGCGCGAGACGGGCGTGGGCTAGGTGGGCAGGCGGCGGTTGATCAGCAACGCCGCGAGCGCCGCGAGCGCCAGCACCACCGCGCCCAGCCGCAACCAGCCGACGCTGGCGTCGCCCTTGATCGTCTCGTAGCCGATCTGCTGTTGCAGCGTCGCGTACACCGACTTCAGCTCCGCCAATGAGGCTGCGCTGTAGGCGTTTCCGCCCGAAAGCTGCGCCACCTTCTTCAGCGTCTCGTCGTCGACGGGCACCGGCTGGCGCTGGTCGTTGATCTCGACGAAGCCGTACGGCGTGCCGAAGGAGATCGTGGAGATGGGCACGCCCTGATCCTTCGCGGTGCGCGCGGCGGTGAAGGCGCCCTTCGGGTTGTCCGGGTTGGTCGGCATCGTCTCCTTGCCGTCGGAGAACAACACGATGCGCGCCGGCGGTGGCGAATCGCCGCCGCCGATCACCGCGCCGACGGTGGCGATGGCCTGCAGGGCGGTGAAGATGCCCTCGCCGGTCGCGGTGCGGTCGGCGAATTGCAGCTTGTCCAACGCGGACTTGGTGGAGTCGCGGCTAGTGGTCGGCGACACCAGCACCGTGGCCGTGCCGGCGTACGCGATCAGGCCGAGGTTGATCCCGGGCGTCAGCTCGTCGGCGAACTGCTTGGCCGCCTCCTGCGCCGCGGCCATGCGGTTGGGCGCCACGTCGGTGGCGCGCATCGACTGCGACACGTCGATCACCAGCATCACCACCGCGCGGTTGCGCGGGATGCGGACGTCCTGGGTGGGCCCGGCCATCGCGATGGTGAACAACACAAGCGACGCGACCAGCAGAAGCGCCGGGACGTGCCGCCACGTCGAGGGCCGCTTGGGAGCCACGCTTTCCAGCAGTTCCATGTTGGCAAAGCGCAGCATCCGGCGCTGCCGTGCCAGCTGCATCAGCACGTACAGCGCCGCCAACCCGACCACGACCAGCAGGAACAGGAAGAACCAGGCGTGCGCGAAACCCGACAGCGACATCGGGCCGAGGAGCGGCAGCGTCACTGCCGACCCGCCAGCGCCCCGCGCCGCCGGGATTCCACGAATCGAACGATGTCGGCGATCCAGTCGCGGTCGGTGCGCAGCGTCAGGATCGGGGCGCCGCAGCTGCGGACGGTGCGTGCTACCTCGGCGCGGTGCGCCGCGGCCGCCTTGGCGAAGTCGTCTCGCAGCTGGGCGTCGATGGTGAACTCGCGGGTGGCGCCGGTTTCGGCGTCCTGCAGCACCACGTCGCCGATGTCGGGCAGTTCCACATCCCTGGGGTCGAGCACCTCGACGGCCAGCACCTCGTGGCGGGCGGCGACCGCCCGCAGCGGGCGCATCCAATTGATCGGCCCCAGGAAGTCGCTGATGATCACTGCCATGCCGCGGCGGCGCTCGGGCCGGCGCAGCGCGTCGATGGCCGTCGCCAGGTCACCGCGCACCCCGACCGGCGCGCGCGGGGTGGTGGCGATGGTGCGCAGCAGCGTCTGCTCGTGCTGGCGTCCCGAGCGCGCCGGGACGCGGGTGATGCTGGCGCCGTTGGCGATCACCGCGCCCAGCCGGTTGCCGCCGCCGCTGTTGAGGAAGGTGATCGCGGCGGCGGCGGCCACCGCGAGGTCGCGCTTCTCGCACCCCACGGTGCCGAAGTCCAGGCTGGCCGACATGTCGACCACCAGCCAGGTCTCCAATTCGCGGTCGGCAATCATCTGCCGGACGTGCGGATGGGTGGTGCGCGCGGTGACGGCCCAGTCCATCCGCCGCACGTCGTCGCCGGGCTGATACTCGCGCGACTCCCCCGGCTCCGAGCCCGGCCCGGGGATCAGGCCGAGGTGGTCGCCGTGCAGGACGCCGTCGAGCTTGCGCTTGACCGTCAACTCCAGGGTGCGCAGCGCCGCCGACAGCTTCGGGTCGTCGATCAGCCCGCGCTGCATCGAGGGCGGGTGTGACACCGCCGGCCGCTGCGGATTCGTCACCGACCGCTGCCGGCACCGGCGGCCTGCATGGCCTGCGGCGCCGAATGTCCTTGCTGGGCAACGGCATTCACCTGTGGCAGGGCGACCGTCTGCAGCACCCGGTTGATAACGACCTCGGCGGAGATCTCGTCGGCCAGGGCGTCGTAGGTCAGCACCAGGCGGTGCCGCAGGACGTCGGGGATGACGTCGACGACGTCTTGCGGGATCACGTAGTCGCGGCCGCGGACCAGCGCCAACGACCGCGACGCGGCGATGATGCCCAGCGAGGCGCGCGGCGACGCGCCGAAGGAGATCCACGTCTTGACGTCGTTCATGCCCAGTTGCTCGGGGTGCCGGGTGGCGGTGACGACCCGCACCACGTAGTCGACCAGGGCGTGGTGGACGAACACGTTGGCCGCGATGTCCTGCAGCCGAATCAGGTCACCGGTGTTGAGGATCTGCTTGGGCTCCGGCGGCCGCACACCCATGCGGTAGATGATCTCGCGCTCCTCCTCCGGCGAGGGGTAGCCGACGTTGATCTTGAACAGGAAGCGGTCCCGCTGCGCCTCGGGCAGCGGGTAGACGCCCTCGTGCTCAATCGGGTTCTGGGTGGCCATCACCAGGAACGGGTTGGGCAGCGGGTAGCTCTTGCCGCCAATGGAGACCTTGCGCTCCTGCATGACCTCCAGCAGCGCCGACTGCACCTTGGCCGGCGCGCGGTTGATCTCGTCGGCGAGCAGGAAGTTGGCCACCACCGGGCCGAGTTCGGTGTCGAACTCCTCCTTGCCCTGGCGGTAGATGCGGGTACCGATGATGTCGGTGGGCACCAGGTCCGGAGTGAACTGGATGCGCGCGAATGTCCCGCCCACCACCTTGGCGAAGGTCTCGACGGCCAGCGTCTTGGCGACGCCGGGCACGCCCTCGAGCAGCACGTGCCCCTTGGACAGCAGCCCGACCAGCATCCGCTCCACCAGCTGGTCCTGGCCCACGATGATCCGCTTCACCTCGAAGATCGCGCGCTCGAGCGTCTGGACCTCGCCCGCCAGGCCGTTGCCGCCGCCGGCAGGCGCCTCGTGGGCCGGCGCGGCGGAATGCCCACCCGGGCCGGAGTAACCGCTGGCGCCCGGGGGCGGCCCACCTGCTGCTGTCATCAAGAACCCTCCACAGCTCAATAGCACTCGACTGCCAACACGACCGATGTCGTGGGGCAGCGACGTGCCCGCGTCCAACTATTCCAGGCCCGCCGAATTCCGTCGACGCTGGTGGGCCGTGCGCACGGCCTCGCCCGGGACTAGTACTCGATGATCCTAGTCAGGAACGGCGTCATGCCGGGCTTACGAACCGGGCTGACCGTAACCTTGGCGGCGCTGCCCGAGGCCTCCAGCATCTGCCCGTTGCCCAGGTACATCGTGACGTGCTGGCTGCCGCCCGGGCCGTAGAAGATGAGGTCCCCGCGGCGCGCCTGGTCCGGCGGGATGTGCCGCCCGGCGTTGTACTGGTCGCCCGAGAACCGCGGGATCAGCACGCCGACACCGGCGAAGCCGTACCGCATCAGGCCCGAGCAGTCGAAGCCGGTGATGTTGGCGCCGTCCCCGACGCCCTTGCTGGGGCCGTCCAGCGAGCCACCGCCCCACGAATAGGGCACACCCATCTGGGCGCCCATGCGCTTGATCACGTATTCGATCGCCTGCCGGCCGTAGACCCGCGGGATCTTGCCGCCCGGGTTGGTGGGCGGTGCCGCCGTCGGTGCCGGATCGCCGCCGATGTTGATGCCGAGCCCGCCGAGGAATTGCTTGCCCAGGTCGAACGTCGTCTGGGTGGCCTGGGCCGTCGCCTGCAGCGAGGCGTTGGCGACCGCCAGCGGGTCACCCGGCGCCCCCGCGCTGATCGTGGCCGGCAGCGTGGGGTCCCACTGCCCGGGGTCGGCGCCGGCCAGCGGCACGGGCCCCGCTACAGACAGCGCCAGCCCGGTCACCAAGGTGGTGATCCAGGCCAGGATGAGAGGACGAATCCCGCTGCGGCGCAGGGCTACTCGTGGGCTGTTCATTCGGTCACCACTCGATGTAACGGATCACGTAGGGCGTCATGCCGCTGGTGCGCACCGGGGCGACCCGCACCTTGAGGCCGATGTCGGGCGCCTCGAGCATCTGCCCGTCGCCGAGGTAGATGGTCACGTGCTGGCTACCGCCGGGACCGTAGAAGATGACGTCGCCGCGGCGCATCTGCGACGACGGGATCTTGCGGCCCAGGTTGTACTGCGACCCCGAGTAGTGCGGCAGCTTGATGCCCACGCCGGCGAACGAGTACAGGACCAGCCCGGAACAGTCGAAGCCGGTGATGCCGGCGCCGGAGTCGATGCCCTTACTTGGGCCGGCGGCGTTCCCGCCGCCCCAGGAGTAGGGCACGCCGATCTGCGACATGCCGCGGCGGATCACGTATTCGGTGGCCTGCCGCCCGTACACCCGCGGGATCCGGCCGCCGACACCGCCCGGCCCGGCGTTGGTGATGCCGGTGTCGTCGGGCTTGAGGATGCCCATCTGCTGCAGGAAGTTGCGGCCCAGCCCGGCGGTGACCTGAGTCGAGGTCGCCGAGATGCCCAACACCTGGTTGATGACGGCGATCGGGTCGCCGGGGACGTTGGCGCTGGGAATCATCGGCAGCGTCGGGTCCCAGGCGCCGTCCCACCGGCGGGCGCCGGTGGCGGGGGCCGGAGCGCCGCCCGAGCCGTTCTCCCACCGGTCGCCGGACGCCGGGGCGCCGGGCGCGGCCGGGTTCGTCGACCACTGCCGCGCGGCCTCGCGCTGGGCCTCCTCGAGCTTGGCCTGGGCGGCGTCGCGCTCCGCGGCCAGCTTGACGGCCTGGTCGCGCTGCTCCTCGAACTTCTGCTTGGAGTTGGTCAACGCCGCCACCGCCGCGTCCTGGCTGGACTTGGCGTCACCGGCGGCCTTGTCCGCCTTCTGCTTGGCCAGCCGCGCTGCCGACTCCTTGTTCACCTGCTCGGTGCGGGCCTGCTGCAGCTTGGCCATCACCGTCTGCGAGCTCGAGGTAAGGGTCTTCTGCGCGGCCTCGGTGGCGATGATGTCGTCGGGGCTGCTGGCGGTCAGGTAGCTGTTCGACGGGCCGTTCATGTAGGCGGCGGCGGCGAAGGTGTCGAAGCGGTGCTGCGCGGCCGCGATCGACGCGTTGGCGTCCTTGACCGCCTGCTCGCTGGACGCGAGGTCGCGGTCGGCCGTCGCGGCGTTGTCCCGGGCGGTCTCCACGTCGACCAGGGCCTTATTAACGCTCTCCTGTTCGGTCTGGATCTCGGCGCTCAGGTTCTGCAGCCGCTGATTGGCCTGGGCCACGTTGGCGATGAGGGCGGCGAGCTTGTCGGCGGCGGGGTCGCCCTGCGCGAGGCCCGGCGTGCACAACAGGAAGGCAACGCTTAGGACCGACGGCACGACCGGCCGGACCAGCCTCGAGGACGGCCGCATGGAGGACCCCCAGCGTGTGCGTCTCATTCGACTCAGGTCTCCCTACGGCTCTACGCGACGGACGGCGCCAGCCACACAAATCGGGAAAAGCGCCAAAGACAACACCAGCATCATTTGCACCGTACGTCACACCGGTGGACGTGCCTATGCTCCACGGGAATCGCACTCTCTACGTGCGTTTACTGTGACCGAACGGTGATCTGGCGTGTTTGCCGATGCATGACAAGGCGACGGGGCCGCCGAGCGGATTTCCGTGCTAGGCGGTGTTGGTGGGCGTCACTTCCGCGGCGCCGGCCGACTCGTCCTGCGTTGCTGGCCGAGCGCGTCGCTGCAACACGCGGGTGCCGACGGCCGCCGCCAGCACGGCGATCAGCAAGAAGATGGTCAGGCCGGTCCAGGGGAACTCCGGGGTCTCCAACTCGTGCAGGAAGTGCTGCGCCGACACCACCGGGTTGCCCGTCTTCGCGATATCCTCGCCGGCCTCGAGCGTCACGCGCGGGAACTGCGTGCTGTAGGTGCCCACGTAGCTGGGGCTGAGCGTCAGGACCGTGGCGTCGTGGTAGTCGGCGCCGACGACGGTCGAGATGTCCCGCAAGGGGGTGTCGTTGGGCGGGTTGTGGTCCAGCAGGACGATCTTGAGGTTGATGCCGTGGGCGTGCGCCTGGTTGACGATGTCGAGCAACCCCGGCATCGCGTCCGGCGCCGCGCTGACCCCGGTCGCGGCGACCTGCGCCTTGACCGCGGCCATGTCGACGTCCGTGGGGATGTAGGTGGGAACCGGGTGCGCGAAGACGGGCGCCTGCGGCGGCGGTGCGGCGAAGGAATCTTGCCCGGTCATCGTGTCCCTCCTGCGGCGGTTCTACGGGAACGGTAGCCGACTTGCCGCGGGGGGTTTAAACCCGCGCTCCACGAGACAAGACTGGAGGACGGCACCCGCCTCTAATGCAGGACAAGCGTACTGTTAAAGTTGGCTCGGTTTTCCTTCAGCCCCGTCGACACGGCCCGTCGACGGAAGAACTTAATCCACGGGAGTTGATGTGACTAGCAAGGATTCGGTGAACTCGTTCGGAGCCCGCGACACCCTCAAGGTCGGCGACAACAGCTACGAGATCTATCGCCTCGACGCCGTGCCGAACACCGAGAAACTCCCCTACAGCCTCAAAGTCCTCGCCGAGAACCTGTTGCGCAACGAGGACGGCGCCAACATCACCAAGGACCACATCGAGGCCATCGCGAACTGGGACCCCGAAGCCGAGCCCAGCATCGAGATCCAGTACACCCCCGCGCGCGTGGTCATGCAGGACTTCACCGGCGTGCCGTGCATCGTGGACCTGGCCACCATGCGCGAGGCCGTCGCCGACCTCGGCGGTGACCCGGACAAGGTGAACCCGCTGGCGCCGGCCGACCTGGTGATCGACCACTCCGTAATCGCCGACCTGTTCGGCACCGCCGACGCGTTCGAGCGCAACGTCGAGATCGAATACCAGCGCAACGGCGAGCGCTACCAGTTCCTGCGTTGGGGCCAAGGCGCTTTCGACGACTTCAAGGTGGTGCCGCCGGGCACCGGCATCGTGCACCAGGTCAACATCGAATACCTGGCGAGCGTCGTGATGGAGCGCAACGGGGTGGCCTACCCCGACACCTGCGTGGGCACCGACTCGCACACCACAATGGTCAACGGCCTGGGCGTGCTCGGCTGGGGCGTGGGCGGCATCGAGGCTGAGGCCGCCATGCTGGGCCAGCCGGTGTCGATGCTGATCCCGCGTGTCGTCGGCTTCAAGCTGACCGGCGAGATCAAGCCCGGTGTCACCGCGACCGACGTGGTGCTGACCGTCACCGAGATGCTGCGCCGGCACGGCGTGGTCGGCAAGTTCGTCGAGTTCTACGGCGAGGGTGTGGCGGAGGTGCCGCTGGCCAACCGCGCCACCCTGGGCAACATGAGCCCCGAATTCGGCTCCACCGCGGCCATTTTCCCGATCGACGAGGAGACCATCTCCTACCTGAGGTTCACCGGCCGCAAGCCCGAGCAGCTCGCGTTGGTCGAGGCCTACGCCAAGGAGCAGGGCCTGTGGCACAACCCGGAGCGCGAGCCCGCGTTCTCGGAGTACCTCGAACTCGACCTGTCCGAGGTGGTGCCCTCGATCGCGGGGCCCAAGCGTCCGCAGGACCGCATCGCGCTGTCGGCCGCGAAAGCCACCTTCCGCGAGCAGATCCCCAGCTATGTCGACGGTGACGGCGACCAGGGCTACTCGAAACTCGACGAGTCGGTCGCCGAGACATTCCCCGCCAGCGACCCGGGCGCGGTCGAGAACGGGCACGCCGACGACACCCCGGTGGTCGTCGAATCCGCCGCCAAGCACGCCAAGGGCCGCCCCAGCAACCCGGTGACGGTCAAGTCCGACGAGCGCGGTGAATTCGTGCTCGACCACGGCGCCGTGGTGATCGCCGCGGTGACGTCGTGCACCAATACCTCCAACCCCGAGGTGATGCTGGGCGAGGCGCTGCTGGCCCGCAACGCCGTGGAAAAGGGTTTGACATCCAAGCCGTGGGTCAAGACGTCGATGGCGCCGGGATCCCAGGTGGTCAGCGATTACTACGAAAAGGCCGGGCTGTGGCCGTATCTGGAGAAGCTGGGTTTCTATCTGGTGGGTTACGGCTGCACCACCTGCATCGGCAACTCGGGCCCGCTGCCCGAGGAGATCTCCAAGGCCATCAACGACAACGACCTCACCGTCACCGCGGTGCTGTCCGGCAACCGCAACTTCGAGGGCCGCATCAGCCCCGACGTCAAGATGAACTACCTGGCGTCGCCCCCGCTGGTGGTCGCCTACGCGCTGGCCGGCACGCTCGACTTCGACTTCGAGTCCGACCCGCTGGGTAAGGACAAGGACGGCAACGATGTGTTCCTCTCCGACATCTGGCCGTCGCAGCAGGACGTCTCCGACACCATCGCCTCGGCCATCAATCAAGAGATGTTCACCAAGAACTACGCCGACGTGTTCAAGGGCGACGAGCGCTGGCGCAACCTGCCGACACCTAGCGGCAATACCTTTGAGTGGAGCGAGGATTCGACGTACGTGCGCAAGCCACCGTACTTCGAGGGCATGCCGGCCGAGGCCGAGCCGGTCGCCGACATCACCGGCGCCCGGGTGCTCGCGCTGCTCGGCGACTCGGTGACCACCGACCACATCTCCCCCGCTAGCAGCATCAAGCCGGGCACGCCGGCCGCGCAGTACCTCGACGAGCACGGCGTGGACCGCAAGGACTACAACTCCTTCGGCTCGCGGCGCGGAAACCACGAGGTCATGATCCGCGGCACCTTCGCCAACATCCGGCTGCGCAACCTGCTGCTCGACGACGTCTCCGGCGGGTACACCCGCGACTTCACCCAGGACGGTGGCCCCCAGGCCTTCATCTACGACGCGGCCCAAAACTATGCGGCACAAGACATTCCGCTGGTGGTGCTGGGCGGCAAGGAGTACGGCTCCGGGTCGTCGCGCGACTGGGCGGCCAAGGGCACCCGCCTGCTGGGTGTTCGGGCGGTGATCGCCGAGTCGTTCGAGCGCATCCACCGCTCCAACCTGATCGGCATGGGCGTCATCCCGCTGCAGTTCCCCGACGGCAAGTCGGCCAAGGACATCGGTCTGGACGGCACCGAGGTGTTCGACATCACCGGCATCGAGGCCCTCAACGAGGGCAAGACGCCAAAGACGGTGCACGTCAAGGCCAGCAAGGACGGCGCCGACGCGATCGAGTTCGACGCCGTCGTGCGCATCGACACCCCCGGTGAGGCGGACTACTACCGCAACGGCGGCATCCTGCAGTTCGTGCTGCGCAACATGCTGAAGTCCAGCCAGAAATCCGGCTAGCCGGCACCCGTGCCCAAGGTCAGCGAGGACCATCTGGCGGCCCGCCGCCGCCAGATCCTCGACGGCGCCCGCCGTTGCTTTGCCGAATACGGTTACGACAAGGCGACGGTGCGGCGGCTGGAAAAGGCGATCGGGCTGTCCCGCGGCGCGATCTTCCACCATTTCCGTGACAAGGACGCGCTGTTCTTCGCGCTGGCGCACGAGGACGCCGAGCGGATGGCCGACGTCGCCTCCCGCGAAGGCCTGATCCAGGTGATGCGCGACATGCTGGCGGCGCCGGACCAATTCGATTGGCTGGCCACCAGATTGGAGATCGCGCGCAAGCTGCGCAACGACCCGGCGTTCAGCCGTGGCTGGGCCGAGCGGTCCGCCGAGCTGGCGGCGGCGACCACCGAACGGTTGCGCAGACAGACCGAGGCGCACCGGGTGCGCGACGACGTACCCGGTGATGTGCTGCTGTGCTACCTGGAACTGGTGCTCGACGGCCTCGTCGCCCGGCTGGCGTCCGGCGAGGACCCGCAACGCCTGGCCGCGGTCCTAGACCTTGCCGAGAACTCGTTGCGCCGCAACGATTCCCCGGCCGCCGGGCTCGCGTAACCGCGAACGAGGGGACGTTTCGCGGTGACGCTAGGCCCGGGCGGACTTGGCGGTGCGGTTAGGACCGCCTCGGCTGCGCATCGTGGTGCCCGACTCGACCAGCATGCTGTGGACCGACCCGTAGGACCTGCCGGTGGTGGTTACCAAACTGCGGATGCTGGCCCCGCTTTCGTAGGCGTGGCGCAGGTCATCCAGCATCTGGTCGCGCGTCTTGGCCGACGCTGGCACAGTTCTTCCCATGGCTCCTCCGCCGCCGGTACACGATCGCAAGCACCTAGAGTAAGAACGGCCGTGTGGGCGCGGGCCGAATTCGTCAAACCGCGACGGCCGCGTCAATTAATCAGGCCAGCTCGATGAGATCGCGGTATTCGTCGGACCAGAAGTCCTCGGTGCCGTCGGGCAGCAGCACGACCCGCTGCGGGTCCAGCGCCTCCGCCGCGCCGGGGTCGTGCGTCACCAGGACCACCGCCCCCTCGTAGCTGCGCAGCGCGTCGAGCACCTGCTCGCGCGACGCGGGGTCGAGGTTGTTCGTCGGCTCGTCGAGCAGCAACACGTTCGCCTTCGACGCCACCAACCCCGCCAGCGCCAGCCGCGTCTTCTCCCCACCGGACAGGGTGCCCGCCGGTTGGTCGAGCTGCGGGCCGCTGAACATAAAGGCGCCCAGCAGGCCGCGCAGGTCCTGCTCACCGGTGTCGGGCGCGGCGTGCCGGATGTTCTCCCAGACGGTGGCGTCGTTGTCGAGGGTGTCGTGCTCCTGCGCGAAATAGCCCAGCCGCATGCCGTGCCCCGGCTCGAGCCCCCCGGCGTCGGGCGTCTCGGTGCCCGCCAGCAGCCTCAGCAGCGTGGTCTTCCCGGCGCCGTTGAGTCCGAGCACCACCACCCGCGAACCCCGGTCGATCGCCAGGTCGAGGCCGCTGAACACCTCCAGCGAGCCGTAGGACTTGCTCAGGCCGGTGGCCACCAGCGGGGTGCGCCCGCACGCGGCGGGGGTCGGGAACTTGATGCGCGCCACCTTGTCGGCGACCCGCTCGTCGTCCAGGGCCGCCATCATCCGGTCGGCGCGCCGTAGCATGTTTTGCGCCGCAACGGCTTTGGTGGCTTTCGCGCCCAGCTTGGCGGCCTGGCTGCGCAGCGCGGTGGCCTTGCGTTCGGCGTTGGCGCGTTCACGGCGGCGGCGCTGCTCGTCGGTGGCCCGCGCGTCCAGGTACTTCTGCCAGGTCATGTTGTAGACGTCGACCTCGCCGCGCACGGCGTCGAGGAACCAGACGCGGTTGACGACCTCGGCGAGCAGCTCGACGTTGTGGCTGATGATCACCAGCCCGCCGGTGTGCGACCGCAGGAAGTCCCGCAACCAGCCGATCGAATCCGCGTCCAGGTGGTTGGTCGGCTCGTCGAGCAGCAGGGTGGTGGCCTGGCCCGCGCCGCTGTCGGACGCGGCGAACAGGATGCGGGCCAGCTCGACGCGGCGGCGTTGCCCACCCGAGAGGGTGCGAAGCTGCTGGCCCAGCACCCGTTCCGGCAGCCCGAGGCTGGCGCAGATGCGGCTGGCTTCGCTCTCGGCGCTGTACCCGCCGAGGGCGACGAACCGCTCCTCCAGTTGGCCGTACCGGCGAATCGCGCTGTCGCGGGCATCGTCGTCGGCAACCTCGGCCATGAGCGCTTGCTGCTTCTCCAGATCGGTGAGCAACACGTCGAGCCCCCGCGCCGACAGAACCCGGTCGCGCGCCAGCACGTCGAGGTCACCTTCCTTGGGATCCTGTGGGAGATAACCGATTTCGCCGATGCGGCTGATGGACCCGGCGTACGGCTCGGTCTCCCCCGCCAGGATGCGCAGGGTGGTGGTCTTGCCCGCACCGTTGCGGCCGACCAGGCCGATGCGATCGCCCGGCTGGATGCGCAGGTCCGGCCCGTCGGGTGACAGCAGGATGCGCGCGCCAGCGCGGACCTCGAGGTCCGTGGCCGTGATCACGATCGGTCTCCCTGGGTTGCGGCGGTCCAGCGCCTACTTGTCGTCGGTGAACGCCGGCGGTCGGCGCTCCGCACGCGCGGCAACCGCTTCTTCGAAGTTGGCGGTGAGCAGGCGGATGAACAGCTGTCCCAGACCTTCGGCCTGCATGTGCCCTTCCAGGCTACCGGCGTCGAGCCCACTCCACAGTGTGCGCTTGGTCAATTCGACACCCGGCCGGGAGAAGGCGGCGATGCGCGCGGCGATCGCGTAGCAGGTGTCCAGCAGTTGCTCCTCGGGGACCTGGCAGGACACCAGCCCGATGCGCTCGGCCTCCTCGGCGGTGACGTCGCGGCCGGTCAGCATGATCTCGAACGCCCGGGACGCACCGATGGCGCGGGGCAACAGGTAGCTCAACCCCAGTTCGCTGGCGGTCAACCCGTTGTTGATGCCGGCCGCGCGGAAATACGCGCCGGTCGAGGCGACCCGGATGTCGGCGGCCAACGCCAAGCACAACCCGCCGCCGATGGCCGCGCCGTTGACCGCGGCGATGACCGGCTGGTGCAGCCGCCGCAGGGCCAGGATCACCTCGTCGAGCACTTCCATCGAGCGCAACGCGTAGGTGGGCCGGGTCAACCCGTCGACGTGGGGCACCGCTCCCGCCGACTTGTGGTCGGCGCCCGAGGAGAATCCGCGGCCCGCGCCGGTCAGCACGACCACCCGCACCGAGTTGTCGTGCGTGACCTGGTCGAGGGCCTCCTTGAGCGGCAGCATCAGGTCGAAGGCCATCGAGTTCATCCGCTCGGGCCGATTCAGGGTGATCAGCGCGACCCCGGGCCGCGGCTGGTCGACGAGTACCAAACTCACCCCAGCACGGTATCGCGGACGTTGCTGAGCGCCTATTCGCGGCGCGAGGGGCGCTACTCGGCGGAGTCGGCGGCGGCGGCCTCGACGTCGAAGTCCTTGATCTGCTGGACCAGGTCCTCGAGAGCCGCCGGCGGCAGCGCCCCGGCCTGGTTGAACAGCAGCTTGCCCTTCTTGAAGGCCATCAGGGTCGGGATGGACCGAATCTGGGCGGCCGCGGCTAGCTGCTGCTCGGCCTCGGTGTCGACCTTGGCGTGCACGATGTCGGGGTGCTTCTCCGACGACGCCTGAAACGTTGGCCCGAATTGGCGGCATGGGCCGCACCAGGACGCCCAGAAGTCCACGAGCACGATGTCGTTGCCCTCGATGGTTTCGTTGAACTTGTCGGCGGTGAGATCGAGTGTTGTCACAAGTTAGCCAACGCGGCAGGACCACCCGGTGTTCCCGCGGCCGGAGACCGATGTGACCGGCGGCACAGCGGGCGTTGCCGCAGCGGCTTAGCCGCAGCGCAAGCCAACCGGCCGGCGCCTGCATGCGTAGCACCCGCGCGTCGGGCGTCGCAGGTTACGGTTGCGGAGGTTTTCCCGCGTCGGACAGACTGAGGCCCAGCAGCCGCCCGCACGAGGACGAGTGAGGGAAATCCGTTGGGCCACTACATCGCTAACGTCCGTGATCTCGAGTTCAACCTCTTCGAAGTCCTCGACATCGGCGCGGTTCTGGGCACCGGTGGCTACGGCGACCTCGACGAGGAAACCGTCCGCACGATCCTGTCCGAAGCCGCTCGGCTGGCCGAGGGCCCGGTGGCGGAGTCGTTCGCGTTCGCCGACCGTCACCCGCCCGTTTTCGATCCCGCCGAGCACAAGATCACCGTGCCCGACGAGCTGGCCAAGACCGTCGCGGCGCTCAAGGAGGCCGGTTGGTGGCGGCTGGGGCTGGCCGAGGAGATCGGCGGCATGCCCGCCCCACCGCCGCTCGCGTGGGCGGTCAACGAAATGCTGATCTGCGCCAACCCTTCGGCCAACTTCTACTGCCTGGGCCCGTTCATGGCGCAGGCCTTGTACATCGAGGGCAACGAGGAGCAACGGCGCTGGGCGGCCGAGGGCGTCGAGCGGGGCTGGGCGGCCACCATGGTGCTGACCGAGCCCGACGCCGGCTCCGACGTCGGGGCCGGGCGCGCCAAGGCAGTCGAACAGCCCGACGGCACATGGCACATCGAGGGCGTCAAACGGTTCATCTCCGGCGGCGACGTCGGCGACACCGCCGAGAACATCTTCCACCTGGTGCTGGCCCGCCCCGAGGGTGCCGGTCCGGGCACCAAGGGGTTGAGCCTGTTCTACGTCCCCAACTTCCTGTTCGACCCCGACACCTTCGAGCTCGGCGCGCGCAACGGTGTCTTCGTCACCGGGGTGGAACACAAGATGGGCATCAAGTCCTCCCCCACTTGCGAATTGACCTTCGGCGCAACGGATTTGCCGGCGGTTGGCTACCTCGTCGGCGGCGTGCACCGCGGTATCGCGCAGATGTTCACCGTGATCGAGCAGGCGCGGATGACGATCGGTGTCAAGGCCGCCGGCACGCTGTCCACCGGTTACCTCAATGCGCTGGCATACGCCAAGGAGCGGGTGCAGGGCGCGGACCTGACGCAGATGTCGGACAAGACCGCGCCGCGGGTGACGATCATCCACCACCCCGACGTGCGACGCAGCCTCATGACGCAGAAGGCTTACGCAGAGGGGCTGCGGGCGCTCTACCTGTACGCCGCCGCGCACCAGGATGATGCTGTGGCGCAACATGTTACGGGTGCGGACCATGACATGGCGCACCGCGTCGACGATCTGCTGCTGCCGATCGTCAAGGGCGTCAGCTCCGAGCGCGCCTACGAGGTGCTCACCGAGTCGCTCCAGACGTTGGGTGGATCGGGTTTCTTGCAGGACTATCCGCTGGAGCAGTACATCCGCGACTCGAAGATCGATTCGCTCTATGAGGGCACCACGGCGATTCAGGCGCTGGACTTCTTCTTCCGCAAGATCGTCCGCGACCGGGGCGAGGCACTGCAGTTCGTGACGGCGCAGATCGGCCGGACCGTCGACACCTGTGCCGAGGCGCTCAAACCGCAGGCCGCGTCGCTGCACACCGCGCTCGACGACGTCACCGCAATGACCGGCGCGCTCACCGGCTACCTCATGTCCGCCGCCGAGCACCCGACCGCGATCTACAAGGTGGGCCTCGGCTCGGTGCAGTACCTCATGGCGGTCGGTGACCTGCTCATCGGCTGGCGGTTGCTGGTGCAGGCCGGCGCCGCGCACGCCGCGCTGGAGGCCGGCGACGCCGGGACCGACGAACCGTTCTACCGGGGCAAGATCGCGACCGCGACGTTCTTCGCCAAAAACATGCTGCCGCGGCTGACGGCCGTGCGCGGCGTCCTCGAGAACCTCGACGACGAGATCATGCGCGTGTCCGAAAGCGCCTTCTGACCTGCGACGCACAGCTTACGCACAGGCGCGAGGGGTAATACCCACTCGTTGGGTCTTCAACGACGAATGGGAGAACATTGATGTCCACCAGCTGTCCTGCACCCCGGCTCACCCGATTCGCAGTCTTCGCGGTGGCGGGCGCCACCGCGCTGTCGATGACCGCCTGCGGCTCGTCGAACAAGTCGGGCCCCGCGTCGACGTCGACCTCGACCTCGGTCGTCACCTCGACGACCACGTCGCCGTCGCCGAACGCCGAGGCCAAGGTGCACGGCCTCATCGCGTCGGTGGCCGGCAATTCCATTCAGGTGACCAAGGAGGACAGCGGCACCGCTGCGGTGACGTTCACCTCGACGACCAAGATCACCGAGTCCGTTCCCGCCACGCTGACCGACGTCACCGCGGGCAGCTGCGTCACCGTGCGGCCAACCGACGGGACTCAGCCCGGCCAGCCGGTCACCGCGGCGTGGGTCGGCGTCACCCAGTCGGTCAACGGCACCTGCCCCAAGCCCGCCGACCACGCGCCGGGCGCGGGAAGCACCCCGCCCCCCGGGCCGCCGCCGCCGGCCAAGGTGCGCGGGGCGGTGGGGTCGGTCACCGGTAACACCATCACCGTCACCGGCACCGATCCCAACGGCAACACGACGCAGACGCCGGTGACGGTCGACGACAAGACCAAGTACTCGAAGGAGTCCTCGTCGACCACCGACGCGATCGCCCCGGGCAAGTGCCTGGGCGCGAAGGGGACGCTGGACAACGGCGGCACGCTGCAGGCCACCAGCATCAAGTTGCGCCAGGCCGTCGACGGCAAATGTGGGAAGCCGTGGCAGGCCGGCCAGGGCGGGCAGCCCACCCCGTCCGGGCAGCCGGCCCCGTCGGGGCAGCCGGCCCCGTCCGGGCAGCCCACGCCGTCGGGACAGCCGGGCCGGTAGTCGCCCGCTGGCGTCGGCTCGGGCCGACTGAGATCGTCATCACTCGCGGGGCGCGGTGTTAAGGCCGCGTCCCGCGGGTACCTTCGCGTGGGGCGGCAGGATCGGAGTACGACTGTGCCCACGCTTTCCCTCCAGGACCGACGGGCGCGCATTGCGCTCGGCGTCGTCATCGCCGTCGTCGCGCTGTGCGTGGCCATGTGTGGCTCCTCGCATGACGGCGCCACCAGCAGTGCTCCCCCGGCCGCGACCGCCGTCGCGCCCGGCGGGGCACCGACCGCCGCCCCGCCGCCGGCACCGCCACCCCCTCCGGTCGGCAAGTATTACGTCGAGGGCATGGTGCAGTCCAACTCCGACGACGTGGTGGCGCTGCGCACGCGGACCGGGTCCGCCACGGTGGGGTATGCACCCCAGACGCGGGTCGTCGACGTCACCCCGGCGAACCTCTCCGACGTGACGCCCGGCAGCTGCGTCAACGTCCGCGCCACCCCGCAGAGCGCCGCCTCACCGGGCGCCATCACGGCGCAGGCGGTCACGATCATCGCCGCTACCGACGGCGGGTGTCCGCCGCCGGCCGGCTTCTACGGCACGGTCGCGTCGGTCTCGGGCACGACGATCGCGGTCCGCGGCCTTGGCCCCGCGGGACCTGGCGCCGCCACCGACGTGACCGTCGCCGGGTCGACGTCGTATCAGCGGCAGACCCCGACGGACGCCCAGGCGATCACGGACGGCAAGTGCATCGGAGCGCAAGGGACCCAGGACGGCGGCGTGCTGCACGCGACGATGATCAGCGTGCAGACATGCCCGCCGATGGGCCGCCCGCACCACCATCTGCACCTGCCCCACCTGCATTTCCACCTCTAACGCGGACCGCCGGTCGAGCGTCACACCCACCGCACAGGCGGCCTACACCGCGCGCCTAGGAACTCCCCCGACCCTGAAAGCACGGGCCATCGACGCGCCCGCGCAACCACCTCTGGGGGGATCGTGAATACTGCACGCTCGTTGACACCACGGCTGACGCGGCTCGGCCTCCTCGCCGCCACGGGCGTCGCCGCTCTGTCCGTCGCCGCCTGTGGCAGTTCGAACACCGCCGCACCGTCGCAGTCCGCCGGCCCGACCGGTTCCACGACGGCGCAAGCGCAGGCGCCCGGCGGCAAGGGCAAGGTCGCCGGCCTCATCTCGTCGGTGTCCGGCGACGCCGCACAGGTGACACAACCGAACGGCAATGCCACAGTGGACTTTTCGGCCTCGACCGCGATCAGCGAGGTCACCCCGGCCGCCCTGCCCGACGTCACCGCCGGCAGCTGCGTCTCGATCCGGCCCACCCGAGACAACCCGCAGGCCGCGGCCGCGGTGCGCATCGGCCCCGCCGCCAACGGCAGCTGCCCGCAGCCCAAGCAGCCGCCCAAACCGGGGACGCCGGGTGTCAGCGGCACGGTGGCCTCGGTCACCGGCAACACCATCACGGTCAACGGGTCCTCGCCGACCACCGTGACCGTCACCGACAAGACGCGCTACACCAAGCAGTCCGCCGCCACGACCCAGGCGATCACGCAGGGCAAGTGCCTGACGGCGCAGGGCAGCATCGGCGGCGGCGGGGCGCTGCAGGCGTCTCGCATCGAGCTGCGGCCGGCGCATGACGGCACCTGCGAGGGCGGCCCCCACCACGGGCACGGCGGCTAGCTGGCGCGCCGGAACCCGCGAGCCGGCCTCAGACGGTGAAGCCGAGGGCGCGCAACTGCTCGCGGCCGTCCTCGGTGATCTTGTCCGGGCCCCACGGGGGATTCCAGACCCAGTTGATGCGCAGGTCGTTGACCAGGCCGCTGCCGACCAGCGCGCTGCGGGACTGGTCCTCGATGACGTCGGTCAGCGGGCATGCCGCCGAGGTCAGGGTCATGTCGATCAGCGCGACGGTGCCTTCGTCACCCTGCTCGACGTTCAGGCCGTAGACCAGCCCCAAGTCGACGACGTTGATGCCCAGTTCCGGGTCGACGACGTCGCGCATCGCCTCCTCGAGGTCGAAGAGGAATTCGTCGCTGGGTGCACTGGTTTCGCTCATGCTCGATCGCTTTCGTTGGTTGGTTCGGCGCCGGCGCCGGCCTGAGCCAGCGCGTCCTTGAAGGCCATCCACCCGAGCAGCGCGCACTTCACGCGGGCCGGGTACTTCGCGACGCCGGCGAACGCGACGCCGTCGCCCAGCAGGTCCTCGTCCCCCTCGATGGTGCCGCGGGAGGACACCATCTCGCTGAAGGCGGTGACCGTCTTGAGGGCGTCGCCGACGCTCTTGCCGATCACCTGCTCGGTGAGCACCGACGTGGCCGCCTGGCTGATCGAGCAACCCTGCCCGTCGTACGAGACGTCGGTGACGGTCTCGCCGTCGTCGGACAGCGCGACGCGCAGGGTCACGTCGTCGCCGCACACGGGGTTCTTGTGGTAGACCTCGGCGCCGAACGGCTCACGCAGCCCGCGATGCTGCGGGTGCTTGTAGTGATCGAGGATCACGTCCTGATAGATCTGCTCCAGACGCAATGTCAGCCTCTCCCAAAGAATTTCAGCGCATGCTTGACCCCCGCCACCAAGCGGTCGACCTCGTCGGCGGTGTTGTAGACCGCGAACGACGCCCGCGCCGTGGCGGCGACGTCGAACCGGCGGTGCAGCGGCAGCGCGCAGTGATGCCCCACCCGCACCGCGACGCCGTCGTCGTCGAGCACCTGCCCGACGTCGTGCGCGTGCACGCCGTCGACGACGAACGACACCGGCGAGCCGCGGTTCTCCATCGAGGTGGGCCCGACGATCCGCACGCCCTCGATGCCGGCCAGCCCGTCGAGGGCCGCGGCGACCAGTTCGCGCTCGTGGTTCTCGACGGCGGCCATGCCGATGGCCCCGAGATAGCGTGCGGCCGCGCCCAACCCGACCACCTGGGAGGTCATCGGCGTGCCGGCCTCGAACCGTTGCGGCACCGGCGCGTAGCTGCTGACCTCCATGGTCACCGTCTCGATCATCGAGCCGCCGGTGAGGAAGGGCGGCAGCGCGGACATGAGCTCACGCCGGCCATAGAGCACGCCGATGCCGTTGGGGCCCAGCATCTTGTGCCCGGAGAACGCCCCGAAGTCGACGCCGAGCGCGTGGAAGTCGACCGGTTGGTGCGGCACCGACTGGCAGGCGTCCAGCACGGTGAGCGCGCCCACGGCCCGAGCCCGCGACACCAGCTCGCCCACCGGCGCCACCGCGCCGGTGACGTTCGAATGATGGCTGAAGGCAACGATTTTCACGCGCTCGTCGAGCTGCAGCGAGTCCAGGTCGATGCGTCCGTCGTCGGTCACGCCGTACCAGCGCAACGTCGCCCCGGTGCGCCGGGCCAGCTCCTGCCAGGGGACCAGGTTCGCGTGGTGCTCCAGCTCGGTCGTGACGATGACGTCACCGGGCCCGACGGAGTGCTCCGACCGGTCGTCGCCCAGCACATACGACACGAGGTTGAGGGCCTCGGTGGCGTTCTTGGTGAACACCAGTTCGTCGGCGTGCGCACCGACGAACGCCGCGATGTCGGCGCGGCCCTGCTCGTAGGCGTCGGTGGCCTCCTCCATCAGCTGGTGCGCGCCGCGGTGCACCGCCCCGTTGGAGGTCAGCAGGAACTCCCGCTCGGCGTCGAGCACCTGCAGCGGTCGCTGCGACGTCGCGCCGGAATCCAGGTAGGCCAACTGGTTTCCGCCCCGCATGACACGTTTGAGGATCGGAAAGTCGGCGCGGATCGCCGCGAGGTCCAGCTGCGTCGCCGTCATCGTTACACCCCCGTGGCGGCGGCCTGCGAGAAGCGGACGTAACCGTTCTGCTCGAGCTCGTCGGCCAGCTCGGGGCCGCCGGACTCGGCGATGCGGCCCGAGACGAAGACGTGCACGTGCTGCGGGCGGATGTAGCGCAGGATGCGGGTGTAGTGGGTGATGAGCAGCACCCCGCCGTTCTCCGCCTCGGCGTAGCGGTTCACGCCCTCGCTGACCACGCGCAGCGCGTCGACGTCCAGGCCGGAGTCGGTTTCGTCGAGGATCGCGATCTTGGGCTTGAGCAGTTCGAGCTGCAGGATCTCGTGGCGCTTTTTCTCACCACCGGAAAAGCCTTCGTTGACGCTGCGCTCGGCGAAGACGGGGTCGATTTCCAGCGAGCCCATCGCGGCCTTGACCTCTTTGACCCAGTGCCGCAGTTTCGGGGCCTCGCCGCGCACGGCGGTGGCCGCCGACCGCAGGAAGTTGGACACCGAGACGCCGGGCACCTCGACGGGATACTGCATGGCCAAGAAGATGCCGGCCCGCGCCCGCTCGTCGACGCTCATGGCCAGGACGTCCGCCCCGTCGAGGGTGATGGACCCGGAGGTCACCCGGTACTTCGGGTGCCCGGCGATCGCATACGACAGGGTCGACTTGCCGGAGCCGTTGGGCCCCATCAAGGCATGCGTCTCACCGGATTTCACGGTCAGGTCGACGCCGTTGAGGATGGGGATGTCGCGCTCGCCCTCGGCGCCGTTGGGGTTCTCGACGCTGACGTGCAGGTCTTTGATTTCCAGAGTCGTCATCAGGCTGTTGCTTTCGATTCGGTGATGGCCAATTCGTGTTCGATGGCCGTGGTCAGGCGTTCGCGGATCTCGGGGACCGCGATCTTGGAGATGATCTCGCCGAAGAAGCCGCGAACGACCAGCCGGCGGGCCTGGTCCTCCGGGATGCCGCGGGAACGCAGGTAGAACAGCTGCTCGTCGTCGAAACGCCCGGTGGCGCTGGCGTGCCCGGCGCCGACGATCTCGCCCGTCTCGATCTCGAGGTTGGGCACCGAATCGGCGCGCGCCCCGTCGGTGAGGACCAGGTTGCGGTTGATCTCGAAGGTGTCGGTGCCCGTGGCGTCGGCGCGGATCAGCACGTCACCCACCCACACGGTGTGCGCATCGGGCAGCGACGACTCCGAATCCCCTTGCAGGGCACCCTTGTACAGCACGTTGGACTTGCAGTGCGGCTGGGCGTGGTCGACCAGCAGCCGCGATTCGAGGTGCTGGCCGGCGTCGGCGAAGTACAGGCCCAGCAGCTCGGCGTCCCCGCCGGGGCTGGAATACCGCACGTTGGCCGTCAGCCGCACCACCTCGCCGCCCAGGGTGACGGCGACGTGGCGCAGCACCGCGTCCTTGCCGAGCTTCGCGTGGTGCGCGCTGACGTGCACCATGTCGTCGGCCCAGTCGGCGAGCCACACCACGGTGAGCCGGGCGGCGTCGTCGACGAGCAATTCGACGTTGTCGGCGTAGGTGCCGCTGCCGCGCAGGTCGATGACCACCACCGCCTCGGCGAGCTCTTCGACCCGGACCTGCAGATGCCCGTAGGCCACCGCGCCCGCGCCGGGGCCGGTGACCGTGATCGTCACCGCTTCGGCGATTTGGGTGTCGCGGGGCACGGTGACCAGCGTGGCGGAGTCGAAGGACGAGAATGCTTGTGCGGCAACACGATCGGTGGGCGCGCCGCCCTGGCCCAGGCGTTCGTCGCCGCGGCGCACGGTTTCGACACGCAGGCCGGGGTGGTCACCGGCCGCGATCTCGGCCGCCCCGGTGGCGGCGGCGGACCCGTCGTGCAGGCCACGCAGGCGCCGCAACGGGGTGAACCGCCAGATCTCGTCGCGGCCGTGCGGGACCTCGAACGCGTCGACGTCGAAGGAGGCGAACAACTCCCCCTTGTTGGCGGCGGCGAGGGTCGAACCCTCAACCGCCTCAGTCAATCCCGTCACTAGCCGACCGCGCCTTCCATCTGCAGTTCGATCAGCCGGTTGAGCTCGAGCGCGTACTCCATGGGCAGTTCCTTGGCAATCGGCTCGACGAAGCCGCGCACCACCATGGCCATCGCCTCGTCCTCGGTCAGCCCGCGGCTCATCAGGTAGAACAGCTGGTTGTCACTCACCTTCGAGACGGTGGCCTCGTGGCCCATCGTGACGTCGTCCTCGCGGATGTCGACATACGGGTAGGTGTCGCTGCGGCTGACCGTATCGACCAGCAGCGCATCGCATTTCACGCTGGACCGCGAGCCGTGCGCGCCCTTGTTCACCTGGACGAGGCCGCGGTAGGAGGTACGCCCGCCGCCGCGGGCCACCGACTTGGACACGATGTTGCTCGACGTGTTGGGCGCCAGGTGTAGCATCTTGGCGCCGGTGTCCTGGTGCTGGTCCTCGCCCGCGAACGCGATCGAGAGCACCTCGCCCTTGGCGTGCTCGCCGGTCATCCAGACCGCCGGGTACTTCATGGTCACCTTGGACCCGATGTTGCCGTCGACCCACTCCATGGTGGCGCCGGCCTCGGCCCGCGCGCGCTTGGTGACCAGGTTGTAGACGTTGTTCGACCAGTTCTGGATGGTCGTGTACCGGCACCGGCCGCCCGGCTTGACGATGATCTCGACCACCGCGGAGTGCAACGAGTCCGACTTGTAGATCGGCGCGGTGCAGCCCTCGATGTAGTGCACGTAGGCGTTTTCGTCGACGATGATCAGCGTCCGCTCGAACTGGCCCATGTTCTCGGTATTGATCCGGAAGTAGGCCTGCAGCGGGATGTCGACGTGCACGCCGGGCGGGACGTAAATGAACGAGCCGCCACTCCACACCGCGGTGTTGAGCGCGGAGAACTTGTTGTCCCCGGCCGGGATCACGGTGCCGAAGTACTGCTGGAAGATCTCCGGGTGTTCGCGCAGGCCCGTGTCGGTGTCGAGGAAGATGACGCCCTGCGCCTCGAGGTCCTCGCGGATCTGGTGGTAGACCACCTCGGACTCGTACTGCGCGGCGACACCGGCGACCAGGCGCTGCTTCTCGGCCTCCGGGATGCCCAGCCGGTCGTAGGTGTTGCGGATGTCCTCGGGCAGGTCCTCCCAGCTGGCGGCCTGCTTCTCGGTGGAGCGCACGAAGTACTTGATGTTGTCGAAGTCGATGCCCCCGAGGTTGGAGCCCCACCCCGGCATGGGCTTGCGGTCGAAGATGCGCAGCGCCTTGAGGCGGGTCTGCAGCATCCACTCGGGTTCGCTCTTCTTCGCCGAGATGTCGCGGACCACCGCCTCGGACAACCCGCGCTGGGCGCTGGCGCCCGCGACGTCGGAGTCCGCCCAGCCGTAGCCGTACCGGCCCAGGGAGGCGATGGCCTCTTCCTGGGTCATCGACTCGCCGGACTTCTCGGGCGTGAGAGTCATGGGGACGCTCCTTTGATGCTCGTGTTTGACGGCGCGGGCTGCGCGCCGCGTGCTGCTAGGTCGTGCTGGGTGCGGGCGCCAGCGGTACGTGCGTGGTGCACGCGCAGTCGCCGTTGACGATGGTCGCCAACCGCTGCACATGCGTGCCCAGCACCTCCGCCATGGCTTGACGCTCCGCGTCGCACAGCTCCGGGAATTCCTCGGCGACATGCGATACCGGGCAGTGGTGCTGGCAGATCTGCACGCCGTGGATCGGCCCGCCGACCCGCGTCGTGGTGGCCACGTAACCGGCCTTGGTCAACGCGCCGGCCACCCGCTCGGCCGCCGCCTCGACGTCGGCCTCGGCGGCGCTGTCGGCCGGCGCGACGTCGGCCAGGATCGTGTCGATGCGCTGCCGGGCGAACGCCTGCACCGCCGTCTCACCGCCGATCTCGCGCAGCTGCCGCATGGCCGCGGCGGCCAGATCGTCGTAGGCGTGCCCCAGCTTGGCACGACCGGCGGCGGTCAGCCGGAACCGCTTGGCGGGACGCCCGCGGCCGGCCTGCTGCCACGCCGCGGCGGGCACCGACTCGGCGTCACCCGCGTCGGTCATGGCGTCGAGGTGGCGCCGCACACCGGCGGCGGCCAGGCCCAGCCTCTCGCCGATCTCACCCGCCGTGATCGAACCGGACTCCAGCAGCAGACGCACGATGGCGCGCCGCGTCTGCCCGTCCGCCGCGCCCACCGCGGCGGCATCGGGGCCGGTTCCGATTTTCACAACACCAGTGTGACGCAATTCCGGACGCCGGTCTAGCAAGGGTGCCCTGCCTAGGCGTTGCACTGGTCACACCGACCCGCGATCTCGCCGGGGCTTACGCTGCTGGGATGGCAGTCCGCCACCACACGCTGAGCTCGTCGATCGCCAGCTTGCACGGCGACGAGCAGGCGGTGGGGTCGCCGCTCAACGGTACCGAGCTCACCGCGCTGCAGCGCACGCGCCTGTTCGGGGCCAGCGGCACCGTGCTGATGGCGATCGGAGCGCTGGGCGCCGGGGCGCGCCCGGTGGTGCAGGACCCGACGTTCGGGGTCCGGTTGCTCAACCTGCCGTCGCGCATCCAGACGGTGTCGCTGACCATGACGACGACCGGCGCGGTGATGATGGCCTTGGCCTGGCTGATGCTCGGCCGATTCGCGCTGGGCCCCAGGCGGATGTCGCGCGGCGAGCTGGATCGCACGTTGCTGCTGTGGACGCTGCCGCTGCTGATCGCGCCGCCGATGTACAGCAAGGACGTCTACTCCTACCTGGCGCAGAGCCAGATCTCCCTGGAGGGGCTGGACCCGTACCGGGTGGGCCCCGCGTCCGGGCTCGGGCTGTCACATGTCTTCACGCTGTCCGTGCCGACGCTGTGGCGCGAGACGCCGGCGCCCTACGGCCCGCTGTTCTTGTGGATCGGGCGGGGCATCTCGGCGCTCACCGGCGAGAACATCGTCGCCGCCGTGCTGTGCCACCGCCTGGTGGAACTGCTGGGCGTGGGACTGATCGTGTGGGCGACGCCGCGGCTGGCGCGGCGCTGCGGCGTCGCGGAGGTCAGCGCGCTGTGGCTGGGGGCGGCCAACCCGCTGCTGATCATGCATCTGGTGGCCGGGGTCCACAACGAGGCGCTGATGCTGGGCCTGATGTTGGCCGGCGCCGAGTTCGCGCTGCGCGGCATCGACGCCCCGCACCTGTGGCCCGCGTCCTGGCGGCCCGGCCCGGACTGGGAGCCGCTGGGCATGCTGGTCGCCGGCGCGATCCTGATCGTGCTGTCGTCGCAGGTCAAGCTGCCCTCCCTGTTGGCGCTCGGGTTCGTCACGATGGCGTTGGCCCATCGGTGCGGCGGCACGCTGCGCGCGCTGCTGGTGGCGGGCGCCGCGATGACGGGGCTGACGCTGGCGGTGATGGCCCTCGTCGGCTGGGCCAGCGGACTGGGCTTCGGCTGGATCTACACGCTGGGCACCGCCAACGTGGTCCGCAGCTGGATGTCCCCGCCGACCCTGCTGGCGCTGGGCACCGGCCAGGTCGGCATCCTGCTGGGCTTGGGCGACCACACCACCGCCGTGCTGGGCCTGACCCGCGGCATCGGTGTGTTGATCATCACGGTCATGGTGGCGTGGCTGCTGTTGGCCGTCTTCCGCGGCCGGCTGCACCCCATCGGCGGGCTCGGCGTCGCGCTGGGCGTCACGGTCCTGCTGTTCCCCGTCGTGCAGCCGTGGTATTTGCTGTGGGCCGTCATCCCGCTCGCCGCCTGGGCCACCCGCACCGGCTTCCGGGTGGCGGCCATCGTGATCAGCCTGGTTGTAGGCATTTTCGGCCCCACGGCCAACGGCGACCGCTTCGCGCTTTTCCAGATCGTCGACGCCACGCTGGCCAGCACCGCCATCGTCGTCGTCCTGATCGCGCTGACCTACACCCGGTTGCCCTGGCGACGCCTGCAGTCCCAGCCGGCGGACGCCGGTACGCCGGGCGCCGACGCGGCCCCGCCGGCACCGGCGCCGACCCCCACCGCGGCGGCCGCCCCGGACGCCTACGCTGATTCCACGTGAGCTCAGACCCCCAATTCCCCGACGCGGTGGTGCGGCTGCGCGGGGTCAGCAAGCGATACGGGTCGACGAACGCCGTCAACAACTTCGACCTTGACGTGCACGCCGCCGAGGTGCTGGCTTTGCTCGGCCCCAACGGCGCCGGCAAGACGACCACCGTCGAGATGTGCGAAGGCTTCCTTCGCCCCGACGCCGGCAGCATCGAGGTGCTGGGTTTGGACCCGATCGCCGACAACGCCCGGCTGCGGCCGCGGATCGGCGTCATGCTGCAGGGCGGCGGCGGCTACCCGGCCGCCCGGGCCGGCGAGATGCTGGAACTGGTGGCCTCCTACGCCGCCGCGCCGCTCGATCCGGCCTGGCTGCTCGACGTGCTGGGCCTCACCGACGCCGCCCGCACCACCTACCGCCGGCTTTCGGGCGGTCAGCAACAGCGGCTGGCGCTGGCCTGCGCTCTGGTGGGCCGCCCGGAGCTGGTGTTCCTCGACGAGCCGACCGCCGGCATGGACGCGCACGCCCGGCTGCTGGTGTGGGAGCTCATCGACGCGCTGCGCCGCGACGGGGTGACGATCGTGCTGACCACGCATCAGCTCAAGGAGGCCGAGGAGCTCGCCGACCGGCTGGTGATCATCGATCACGGCGAGACGGTGGCCAGCGGCACACCGTCGGAGCTGACCCGCGCCGGCGCCAAGGACCAGGTACGGTTCAGCGCGCCGCCGCGGCTGGACCTGTCGCTGCTGACCGCCGCGCTGCCCGAGGACTACAAGGCGACCGAGGTGACGCCCGGCGAGTACCTGGTCGAGGGCCCCGTCGACCCGCAGGTGCTGGCGACGGTGACCGCGTGGTGCGCGCAGATCGACGTGCTGGCCACTGACCTGCGGGTCGAGCAGCGCAGCCTGGAAGACCTATTCCTGGAACTGACCGGCAGGAAGTTGCGGCCATGACCGACATCGACAGCACCGCCCCGGCGTTCCCCGCGGGCACCTTCGCCCCCGACCCGCGGCCCAGCGCGGTCCCGAAAATGCTTGCGGCGCAGTTCCAGCTCGAGCTCAAGCTGCTGCTACGCAACGGCGAACAGTTGCTGTTGACGATGTTCATTCCGATCACGCTGCTGGTCGGGCTCACGTTGCTGCCGTTCGGGTCGTTCGGCCACAACCGCGCCGCCACGTTCGTCCCCGTCATCATGGCCCTCGCCGTGATCTCCACCGCGTTCACCGGGCAGGCCATCGCCGTCGCCTTCGACCGCCGCTACGGGGCGCTCAAGCGGTTGGGGGCCACGCCGCTGCCGGTCTGGGGCATCATCGCCGGCAAGTCGATGGCCGTCGTCACGGTGGTGTTCTTGCAGGCGATCCTGTTGGGCGGCATCGGGTTCGCGCTGGGCTGGCGGCCCGCGCCGGCCGGCCTGGCCCTCGGCGCGGCGGTCATCGCGCTGGGCACGGCCGCGTTCGCGGCGCTCGGGCTGCTGCTGGGCGGGACGCTGCGGGCCGAGATCGTGTTGGCGGTGGCCAACCTGCTGTGGTTCGTCTTCGCCGGGCTCGGCGCGCTGACGGTGCAGACCGAGATGATCCCCACGGGGGTCAAATGGGCGGCCCGGCTGACGCCGTCGGGCGCGCTTACCGAGGCGCTGTCGCGGGCGATGGTGCTCTCCGTCGACTGGTTCGGGGTCACCGTCCTCGCGGCGTGGGGGCTGCTCGCCGCGCTGGGCGCGCGGCGCTGGTTCCGCTTCACCTGAGCCGCCCCGGCGCGGCCGCTCGCCGAGATTGCCGCCATGGTCGCGGCGCGGCGGCAAGCGCAGCCATGACGGCAATCTCGTCGCCGCCGCCTTACTACAGGCCGTAGTTGCCGGTGGCCTACGATCGGGGCCGTGCCCGTCGGACGAACGCTGAGGCGGTTGGTGGACCTGCTCCCCGACCCCAGCCTGCGCGTTCAGCGGCTCATCGCCGCGGCGGTGGTCCTCACCCAGGGCGGGATCGCGGTCACCGGGGCGATCGTTCGGGTCACCGCGTCGGGCCTGGGCTGCCCCACCTGGCCGCAGTGCTTCCCGGGCAGCTTCACTCCGGTGGCCCACGCCGAGGTGCCCCGCATCCACCAGGCCGTCGAGTTCGGCAACCGAATGATCACCTTCGCCGTCGTGCTCACCGCGGCGCTGGCGGTGCTCGCCGTGATCCGGGCGCGGCGGCGCCGCGAGGTCCTCGTCTATGCCTGGCTGATGCCGGTGTCCACGGTGGTCCAGGCGGTGATCGGCGGCATCACCGTGCGCACCGGCCTGCTGTGGTGGACGGTCGCCATCCACCTGCTGACATCGATGACCATGGTGTGGCTGGCGGTGCTGCTGTTCGTCAAGATCGGCGAGCCCGACGACGGCGTGCCGCAGCGGCGGGTGCCCGTGGCGCTGCGCGCGCTGACCGGCCTGATCGGGCTGAACCTGGCCGCCGTCCTGGTCACCGGCACGCTGGTGACCGCCGCCGGGCCGCACGCCGGCGACCGCAGCCCCACCCGCACGGTGCCGCGGCTCAAGGTCGAGGTCGACACGCTGGTGCACGCCCACTCGTCGCTGCTCATCGCCTACCTGGCGCTGCTGGTCGGCCTGGGCTTCGGGTTGCTGGCCGTGCGCGCTCCGCGGCCCGTGCTGCGGCGGCTGGCGGTGCTGCTCGCCCTGGTGGTCGCCCAGGCCGGCGTCGGGACCGCGCAGTACTTCACCGGCGTGCCCGCCGCGCTGGTCGCGCTGCACGTCGCGGGCGCCGCGGCCTGCACCGCCGCCACAGCGGCCCTATGGGCCGCGACGCGAGAGCGGGCCCAGCCCGAGCCGCTCGCAGGCTGATTCGACGGCCAGCGCGAACCGGCGCTGGCCGAGGTCGCGGGCGGCGTCGTCCAGCAGCCGCCAGCCCAGCGGCGGCGCGACGAGGTCCAGCCCGCTCACCCGGTCACCGCGCACGTCGACCCGGGCGCACAGCAGGTTCTCGGCGGCGCCGCCGAGGCGATCGGCGGCCGCCGCCAGGGCGGCCCGACCGAGGTCCCACACCGCGAAGTCCGGCTCCACGGGCCGCGCGCCGGCGAAGGCGTGCGACGGCTCGGCGGCCAGGAACACCAGCGCCATCTCTGAACCCACGCCCTGCCCCGTCGGGACGCCCGCCGCGGCGAGGTCGTCCAGGTACCGCTCGCCCAGATTCCAGGCGACGGCGTCCGGCGGGTTGAGCAGGTTGGCCACCGACACGGTCCACGCCCGGAACTCGTCGAGCCGCCCGGCCCGGTGGGGGGCGTCCCGCAGGATCACCAGGTGGGCGTCCCGGGTCCGCGGGTCGTCCCAGGGCAGCCAGCGGGCGTGCAGGCCCCGGTGCCGCAGCGCCGGCAGCAGGCCCGCGTCGTCGGCGTCACCGCCGGACCCGGCCAGCACGATGCGCGGATGGAAGATGTCCGGTCGGGCGAGTTTCATGCCCGGGCATGATAAGCACATGCACGCAATCGAAGTCAGCGAAACCGGCGGCCCCGAAGTCCTGCGCTACGTCGAGAAGCCGCAGCCCACGCCCGGGCCGGGTGAGGTGCTGATCAAGGCCGAGGCGATCGGCGTCAACTTCATCGACACCTACTTCCGGTCCGGCCAGTACCCCCGCGAGCTGCCGTTCATCCTGGGCTCGGAGCTCGCCGGCACGGTCGCGGCCATCGGCGAGGGGGTGGCGGGCTTCGCAGTCGGCGAGCGGGTGGCCAGCGCGTCGGCCTCCGGCGGCTACGCGGAGTTCGCGACGGCGCCCGCGGCGCTCACCGCGGAGGTGCCCGACGGGGTGCCGTCCGACGTGGCCGCGTCGGTGCTGCTCAAGGGGCTGACCGCGCACTACCTGGTCAAGTCGGTGTACCCGGTCAGCGAGGGCGACACCGTGCTGGTGCACGCGGGCGCCGGAGGCGTCGGCCTGATCCTCACGCCGTGGGCCAAGGCGCTCGGCGCGCGGGTCATCACGACGGTCTCGACCCCGGAGAAGGCCGAGGTGTCGCGCAAGGCCGGGGCCGACGAGGTGCTCGACTACCCCGACGACCCGGCGGCGTTCGGGGAGCGGGTGCGCGCGCTGACGGACGGCGCCGGCGTCGCCGCGGTGTACGACGGCGTGGGGGCGACGACGTTCGACGCCAGCCTGGCCAGCCTCCGCGTGCGGGGCACCCTGGCGCTCTTCGGCGCGGCCAGCGGCCCCGTCCCGCCGTTCGACCCGCAGCGCCTCAACGCGGCCGGGTCGGTGTTCCTGACGCGGCCGTCGCTGGCCCATTTCATCCGCACGGCCGACGAGTTCCGCTGGCGGGCCACCGAACTGTTCGAGGCGATCGCCGGCGGGTCCATCTTTGTCGAGGTGGGCGGGCGCTACCCGCTCGCCGAGGCGGCGCGGGCCCACGAGGACCTGCACGGCCGCAAGACCACGGGCTCGGTCGTGCTGCTGCCCTAGAACAGGTGCGGCAGCGCGATCGCCGAGTCGACCGCCAACGCGCAAAACACCACGGCGAGATAGTTGTTCGACTGCAAGAACAACCGCAGCGGCTTGACGGGCTGGCCGGCCCGCACCCCGGAGTACAGCTGGTGCGCCATCGCCAGGAACCACACCCCGGCCAGCACGGCCACCGCCGCGTACAGCCAGCCCGTTGCCAGGGCCAGCACGAAGGTGGCCGCGACGGTCAACCAGGTGTAGATCAGGATCTGCTTGGTGACCTGCTGTTCGGTCGCGACGGCCGGCAGCATCGGGACCCCGGCCGCCTTGTAGTCGTCCTTGTAACGCATGGCCAGCGCCCAGGTGTGCGGCGGCGTCCAGAAGAAGATGATCGCGAACATGACCAGCGCCGGCCAACTGATGGTGCCGGTGACCGCGGACCAGCCGATCATCACGGGCATGCAGCCGGCCGCGCCGCCCCACACCACGTTCTGCGAGGTGCGCCGCTTGAGCAGCAGCGTGTAAACGAACACGTAGAACGCGATCGTCGCCAGCGCCAGCAGGCCGGACAGCAGGTTCGTCGTCCACCACAGCCACGCGAACGAGCTCACGGTGAGCACCAGGCCGAGGATCAGCGCGTTGCGCGTCGGCACGGCCGCGCGGGCCAACGGCCGGCGCGCCGTACGCTTCATCACCTTGTCGATGTCGGCGTCGGCCACGCAGTTGAGCGTGTTGGCGCCGCCCGCGGCCAGCATGCCGCCGATCAGCGTGTTGACGATCAGCAGGGGGTTCACCGCGCCACGGTGTGCCAGCAGCATCGCCGGGATGGCGGTGACGAGCAGCAGCTCGATGACCCGCGGCTTGGTCAGCGCCAGATAGGCCAGCACCGTGCCCCGGATCCGGCTCGGTAAGTGGCTCGGCGCGGCGCGCCCGCGAACGCTCACGCAATAACTCCTCGGGGTCGCAGCAGCGCGCAGCATCTACTACGCACGATGGTAGACCGCTTGCCGGCAATGGCCCGCCCGCGGGTGCCCACAGGCAGCTTTCTCCCAGAATCCCGAACTGAATGTTAACGGCTGACGGCCAACGCGTAATTTTCACACCGGCCGGTGGTGGGTACCCGAAAACCTGCACTGCAGAAGCCGGCGCTCCCCCACTAGGGTGGGATTGATCAGCTCGATGACCCCAAGGACTGAAGTCTGTGACGACACTCGAAGAGATCTCCACGCTGACCCAACCGCACCTTCCCGACGACTGGTCCGAGATCGACTCGGACGCCGTCAACACGATCCGGGTGCTGGCCGCCGACGCGGTGCAAAAGGTCGGCAACGGCCACCCCGGGACGGCGATGAGCCTGGCCCCCTTGGCCTACACCCTGTTCCAGCGGGCGATGCGGCACGACCCCAGTGACACCTACTGGCTGGGCCGCGACCGGTTCATCCTGTCCTGCGGGCACAGCAGCCTGACGCTCTACATCCAGCTGTACCTGGGCGGGTTCGGGCTGGAGCTCTCCGACATCGAGGCGCTGCGCACCTGGGGCTCCAAGACCCCCGGCCACCCGGAGTTCCGCCACACCAAGGGCGTCGAGATCACGACGGGCCCGCTGGGCCAGGGCCTCGCGTCCGCGGTCGGGATGGCGATGGCGGCCCGCTACGAGCGTGGCCTGTTCGACCCGGACGCCGCGCCGGGCACCAGCCCGTTCGACCACTTCATCTACGTGGTGGCCTCCGACGGGGACATCGAGGAGGGCGTCACCTCCGAGGCGTCGTCGCTGGCCGCGGTGCAGCAGCTGGGCAACCTCATCGTGTTCTACGACCACAACGAGATCTCGATCGAGGACGACACCAACATCGCGCTGTGCGAGGACACCGCCGCGCGCTACCGCGCCTACGGCTGGCACGTGCAGGAGGTCGAGGGCGGCGAGAACGTGGTGGGCATCGAGGAGGCCATCGCCAACGCGAAGGCCGTCACCGACCGGCCGTCGTTCATCTCGCTGCGCACCATCATCGGCTATCCCGCGCCCAAGCTGATGAACACCGGCAAGGCGCACGGCGCCGCGCTGGGCGACGAGGAAGTGGCCGCCGTCAAGGAGATCCTCGGCTTTGACCCCGAGAAGAAGTTCGAGGTCCGCGACGACGTCATCGCCCACACCCGCAAGCTGGTCGACCGCGGCAAGGAAGCGCACGAGAAGTGGCAGGCCGACTTCGACGCCTGGGCCGAGCGTGAGCCGGAGCGCAAGAAGCTGCTGGACCGGCTGACCGCCGAGGATCTGCCCGACGGCTGGGACGCCGACCTGCCGCACTGGGAGCCCGGCTCCGACGCGATGGCCACCCGCAAGGCGTCCAACGAGGTGCTCAACGCGGTGGGACCGAAGCTGCCGGAGCTCTGGGGCGGCTCGGCCGACCTGGCGGGCAGCACCAACACCACCATCAAGGGCGCCGATTCCTTTGGGCCGCCGTCGATTTCGACCAAGGACTACACCGCCCACTGGTACGGCCGCACCCTGCACTTCGGGGTCCGCGAGCACGCGATGGGCGCCATCCTGTCCGGCATCGTGCTGCACGGCCCCACCCGGGCGTACGGCGCCACCTTCCTGCAGTTCTCCGACTACATGCGCCCGGCGGTGCGGTTGGCGTCGCTGATGGACATCGACACCATCTACGTGTGGACGCACGACTCGATCGGGCTCGGCGAGGACGGCCCGACGCATCAGCCGATCGAGCACCTGGCGGCGCTGCGCGCCATCCCGAACCTGTCGGTGGTGCGCCCGGCGGACGCCAACGAGACGGCCTACGCGTGGCACACCACGCTGGCCCGCGGCAACGGCAGCGGCCCGGTCGGTTTGATCCTGACCCGCCAGGGCGTGCCGGTGCTCGAGGGCACCAGCCGTGAGGGCGTCGCCCGCGGCGGCTACATCCTCGGCGACGCCGGCGGCGACGAGCCCGACGTGGTGCTGATCGCCACCGGCTCCGAGGTGCAACTGGCCGTCGGTGCGCAAAAACTGTTGGCGGACAAGGACATCACCGCGCGCGTGGTGTCCATGCCGTGTGTGGAGTGGTTCGAATCGCAGCCGGAGGAGTACCGCGACAGCGTGCTGCCCCCGTCGGTGTCCGCCCGGGTGGCGGTCGAGGCCGGCGTCGCGCAGCCCTGGCACAAACTGGTCGGCGACACCGGCAGGATCGTGTCGATCGAGCACTACGGAGAGTCCGCGGACGACAAGACGTTGTTTCGGGAGTTCGGTTTCACCCCCGAGGCCGTCGCCGATGCCGCGGAGCAAGTAGTCGACAACTAGAAAGGGTGGTCTCATGACCAGTCAAAACCCCAACCTGGCGGCACTGTCCGCAGCGGGCGTCTCCGTGTGGCTGGACGACCTGTCGCGCCAGCGGCTGCAGTCGGGCAACCTCCAAGAGCTCATCGACACGAAAAGCGTTGTCGGAGTAACGACTAACCCGTCGATCTTCCAGAAGGCCCTGGCCGAGGGCGACTCGTACGAGGGCCAGATCACCGAGCTGGCCGAGCGCGGCGCCGACGTCGAGGCCACCATCCGCACGGTCACCACCGACGACGTCCGCAACGCCTGCGACGTCTTGAAGCGCGAGTGGGAGGCGTCCGACGGCGTGGACGGCCGGGTCTCCATCGAGGTGGACCCGCGACTGGCGGCCGAGACGGACAAGACCACCGCCCAGGCCGTCGAGCTGTGGAAGATCGTCGACCGCCCGAACCTGTTCATCAAGATCCCGGCCACCAAGGCGGGCATTCCGGCCATCGCCGCCGTTCTGGCGGAAGGGATTTCAGTCAACGTCACGCTGATCTTCTCCGTCGAGCGGCACCGTCAGGTGATGGACGCCTACCTCGAAGGCCTGGAGAAGGCGCGCAAGAACGGCCACGACCTGTCCAAGATCCATTCCGTCGCATCGTTTTTCGTCTCACGGGTAGACACCGAAGTGGACAAGCGGCTGGAAAAGATCGGCTCCGACGACGCCAAGGCGCTGCTCGGCCAGGCCGGGGTGGCCAACGCCCGCCTGGCGTACGCGGCCTACCAGGAGGTGTTCGAGGGCGGCGAGCGCTTCGAGGCGCTCAAGGCCGACGGCGCCCGGGTCCAGCGTCCGCTCTGGGCGTCGACGGGTGTCAAGAACCCGGACTACTCCGACACCCTCTACGTCACGGAGCTGGTCGCCCCGAACACGGTGAACACCATGCCGGAGAAGACGATCGACGCGGTCGCCGACCACGGTGAGATCAAGGGCGACACGGTCACCGGCACCGCCGACGCCGCGCAAGAGGTGTTCGACAAGCTCTCGGCGCTCGGCATCGACCTGACCGACGTCTTCAAGGTGCTGGAAAACGAGGGCGTGGAGAAGTTCGTCGATTCCTGGAAAGAATTGCTGGAGGAAACCCAGAAACAGCTGGACTCCGCCGCCAAATGAGTTCTGCTCGCACCGCGCCCGACTGGCGCAATCCGCTGCGGGACAAGCGAGACAAGCGACTGCCGAGGATCGCCGGCCCGTGCGGCATGGTGATCTTCGGCGTCACCGGCGACCTGGCCCGCAAGAAGGTGATGCCGGCCATCTACGACCTGGCCAACCGCGGGCTGCTGCCGCCCAGCTTCTCGCTGGTGGGCTTCGCCCGCCGGGACTGGGAGACCCAGGACTTCCGCAAGGTGGTCTACCAGGCCGTCAAGGAGCACTGCCGGACCCCGTTCCGGGAGGAGAACTGGGAGCGGCTGGCCGAGGGATTCCGTTTCGTCCCAGGCTCTTTCGACGACGACGAAGCCTTCGGCCGGCTCGCCGAGACGCTGGACAAGCTCGACGCCGAGCGGGGCACGGGCGGCAATCACGCCTTCTACCTGGCGATCCCGCCGAAGTCGTTCCCGGTGGTGTGCGACCAGCTGCACAAGTCCGGTCTGGCGCGCCCGCAGGGCGACCGATGGAGCCGGGTGGTGATCGAGAAGCCGTTCGGGCACGACCTGGAGAGCGCGCAGGCGCTGAACAAGGCCGTCAACGCTGTGTTCCCGGAGGAGGCGGTGTTCCGGATCGACCACTACCTCGGCAAGGAGACGGTCCGCAACATCTTGGCGCTGCGCTTCGCCAACCAGCTGTTCGACCCGATCTGGAACTCGCACTATGTCGACCACGTGCAGATCACCATGGCCGAGGACATCGGCCTGGGCGGGCGCGCCGGTTACTACGACGGCATCGGCGCGGCGCGCGACGTCATCCAGAACCACCTGATGCAGCTGCTGGCGTTGACCGCGATGGAGGAGCCCGTCAGCTTCAATCCCACTGCGCTGCAGACCGAGAAGATCAAGGTGCTCTCCGCCACGCACCTGGCCCAGCCGCTGGACGAGACCACCAGCCGCGGGCAGTACACCGCGGGGTGGCAGGGCGGGGAGAAGGTCGTCGGACTGCTCGACGAGGAGGGGTTCGCGAAGGACTCCAGCACCGAGACGTTCGCCGCCATCACCCTGGAGGTCGACACCCGCCGCTGGGCGGGCGTGCCCTTCTATCTGCGCACGGGAAAACGGTTGGGGCGCAGGGTCACCGAGATCGCGCTGGTCTTCAAGCGGGCGCCACACCTGCCGTTCGACGCGACGATGACCGACGAGCTGGGTGCCAACGCGATGGTGATCCGGGTGCAGCCCGACGAGGGCATCACGCTGCGGTTCGGCTCCAAGGTGCCGGGCACCGCGATGGAGGTCCGCGACGTCAACATGGACTTCTCCTACGGCTCGGCGTTCACGGAGGAGTCACCCGAAGCCTACGAGCAGCTGATCCTCGACGTGCTGCTGGGTGAGCCGTCCCTGTTCCCGGTGAACGAAGAGGTCGAATTGGCTTGGGAGATACTGGATCCCGTCCTCGAGAATTGGGCCGCCGACGGTAAGCCCGAACCGTACGAGGCGGGCACCTGGGGCCCGGACTCGGCGTTCGCCATGCTGCGCCGCACGGGGCGGGAATGGCGGCGCCCGTGATTATCGACATGGCGGACACCACCACCACCGCGGTCAACAAGAAACTCGACGAGCTGCGGGAAAAGGTCGGCGCGGTGACGATGGGCCGGGTCCTGACGCTGATCATCGCGCCGGAGAACGACGCCATCCTGGAGCAGTCGCTGGAGGCGGCGAACAACGCCAGTCACGAACACCCCAGCCGGATCATCGTCACGATGCGCGGCGACCCGTACGCCGACAAGCCGCGGCTGGACGCGCAGCTGCGGGTCGCCGTCGACACCGGCGCCAGCGAGGTGTTGATCCTCAACCTGTCCGGCCCGCTGGCCGGGCACGCCGCCAGCGTGGTCACCCCGTTCCTGCTGCCCGACATCCCGGTGGTGGCGTGGTGGCCCGACATCGCCCCGGCCCAACCGGCCCAGGATCCGTTGGGCAAGTTAGCGATTCGCCGGATCACCGATGCCACCAACGGTGTCGACCCACTGTCGGCGATCAAGAGCCGGCTGTCGGGCTACACCGCCGGGGACACCGATCTGGCGTGGGCGCGGATCACGTATTGGCGGGCGTTGCTCACCTCGGCGGTCGACCTGCCCCCGCACGAGCCGATCGAGTCGGCGCTGGTGTCCGGGTTGAAGGACGAGCCGGCGCTGGACGTGCTGGCGGGCTGGCTGGCCAGCCGGATCGACGGGCCGGTGCGCCGGGCGGTCGGCGATCTCAAGGTGGAGTTGGTGCGCGACAGCGAGACCATCGTCTTGAGCCGCCCGCAGGACGGCAGGACCGCGACGCTGAGCAGGACGGCCCGGCCGGACGCGTTGCTTCCGTTGGCGCGCAGGGAGACCGGCGACTGCCTCGCCGAAGACCTGCGGCGGCTGGACCCCGACGACATCTATCAGACGGCGCTGGAAGGCATTGAGAAGGTCCAATACGTGTGAGCACCATCGTTGAAATCTTCGCGGACAGTGCGGCCCTGGTTGGGGCCGCGGCCGACCGGTTGACCGACACCATCGCGAGCGCCGTGGCGGCCCGCGGCCGGGCGCTGATCGTCCTGACCGGCGGCGGCAACGGCAACGGTCTGCTGGAGGCCCTGCAGGGACGCCCGATCGACTGGTCGCGCGTCCACTTGTTCTGGGGCGACGAGCGTTACGTCCCCGAGGACGACGACGAGCGCAACGACAAGCAGGCGCGCGCCGCCCTCCTCGATCGGATCGACATCCCGTCGAGCAACGTGCACCCGATGCCCGCCAGCGACGGGGAGTTCGGCACCGACCTGGCCGCCGCGGCGCTGTCCTACGAGCAGCTGCTGGCGGCGAACGCCGAACCCGGCCAGCCGGTGCCGAATTTCGACGTGCACCTGCTCGGCATGGGACCCGAGGGGCACATCAACTCGCTGTTCCCCGACACGCCCGCCGTGCTCGAGACCACCCGCATGGTGGTACCGGTCGAGGACTCCCCCAAACCGCCCCCCCAACGCATCACGTTGACCCTGCCCGCCGTCACCCGCTCGCGCGAGGTGTGGCTGATGGTGTCCGGCGCCGGCAAGGCCAAGGCGGCGGCCGCCGCCATCGGCGGCGCCGCCCCGGTCTCCGTCCCGGCCGCCGGGGCGATCGGTACCGAGACGACGCTGTGGCTGCTCGACGAGGAGGCCGCCGCCGAACTGCCGTCGCGGCCCGGGCAGCAAAGCTAGACGCAGTCGCCAGGCGATGTCCGCCTTCCGGCTCCGGCCGCGGCGCCCGGGGCCATAATGACGGTCATGGCTGACAGAACGGTGCGGGGCGGGCAGGAACGAAGCCGGATCAAGACCCTCACGCAGGCGGCGCTGAACGCCGACAAAACCGTCGAGCAGGTCGAGGACGTCCTCGACGGCCTGAGCCGGACCATGCAGGAGTTGAGCAGCTCCCTGACGCGGCTCAACGCGACCGTCGAGCGGATGGAGAGCGGCCTCGACCACCTGGACGGCACGCTGTCCAGCCTGGACGAGCTGGCCAAACGGCTGATCGTCCTGGTCACCCCGGCGGAGGCCATCGTGGCCCGCATCGACGAGATGATGAAGGTCGGCGAGACCATGATGACCCCGCTGTCGGCCACCGAGCACGCCGTGCGCGGCCTGTTGGACCGGCTGCGCAACCGCACCGCCTGACGCCCCGCCGATGGCCACTTTGCTGCTGCACCACTCGGCGTTCGCCGAGCACCGGACGGGGCCCGGGCACCCCGAACGGCCCGACCGCTACCGCGCGGTCGAGGCCGCGCTGAGCCGGCCGCAGTTCGACACCCTGATCCGCGCGACGGCCGAGCCCGCCGACGTCGCGGCCGCGCGCCTCGTGCATTCCGACCGCTACGTCGACGCGCTGGAAGCGGCACGGCCGCAGCACGGCGTGGTCTACCTCGACGCCGGTGACACCGTGATGGAGCCGTCGTCGTGGCAGACGGCGCTGCGCGGCGTCGGCGGCACGCTGCAGGCGGTCGACGCGGTGCTGACCGGCGCGGCGCAGAACGCGTTCGTGGCGTGCCGCCCGCCCGGCCATCACGCCGAAACCGAACGCGCCATGGGCTTTTGCCTGTTCAACAACATCAGCATCGGCGCCCGCCACGCCCAACGCGAGCACGGGTTGGCGCGGGTAGCCATCGTCGACTTCGACGTGCACCACGGCAACGGCACCCAGGAGATCTTCTACTCCGACCCGAGCGTGCTCTACGCGTCCACCCATCAGATGCCGCTGTTCCCCGGCACCGGCGCGGTGCGGGAAACCGGCGCGGGCAACATCTTCAACTCCCCGCTGGCGCCCGGGGACGGTGGCGCCGAGCTGCGCGCGGCATTCGAGGATCGCGTTTTGCCTGCGCTGCAAGCCTTTTCGCCCGAGCTCATCATCGTGTCGGCCGGCTTCGACGCCCACGAGCGCGACCCGCTGGGCTCGCTACGGATGACGGCCGACGACTTCGCCTGGGTCACCAGGGAGTTGATGGCCGCGGCGGAGAAGCTGTGCGACGCCCGGCTGGTCGCGGTGCTCGAGGGCGGCTACGACCTGCAGGGCCTCGCCGACTCCGTCACCGCCCACGTCGGTGAGCTGTTGAAGGGCTGAACCGCGTCACCCGCTGTTGCGTAACGCGCTGGCCAGCCCATTCATCGTGAGCAGGATCCCGCGCTGCACCAGCTCGTCGTCGTCGCCGGAGCGGTAGCGCCGCAACAACTCCACCTGCAGGTGATTCAGCGGCTCCAGGTACGGGAACCGGTTGAACACCGAACGCGCCAGCGCGGGGTTGTCCGCGAGCAGGTTGTCCTGACCCGTGATGAGCTTGTGCATCGCGATGGTCCGGCGGTGCTCGTCGACGATCTTGTCGAACACCCGGTGCCGCAGCTCCTCGTCGGGCACCAACTCCGAGTAGCGGGCCGCCAGCCCGAGGTCGCTCTTGGCCAGCACCTGCGCCATGTTTGACAGCACGCCGGCGAAGAACGGCCACCGCCGGTAGAGGTCGTGCAGGGTCTGCACCCGCTCGGCCTCGCTCTCGGGGCCGGCGGCGATCCACTGCTCGAACGCCGACCCGGTGCCATACCAGCCGGGCAGCATCACCCGCGACTGGCTCCAGGCGAGCACCCACGGGATGGCCCGCAGGTCGGAGATTGACTCGGTGGGCTTGCGCGACGTCGGCCGGCTCCCGATGTTGAGGGAACCGATCTCGCTGACCGGCGTCGAGGCCATGAAGTATTCGACGAAACCCGGTGTCTCGTGCACCAATTCGGCGTAAGACCGCTGCGCGAGCGTGGCGATCTCGTCGAGCACCGCGTAGGCCGGCTCGGCGGAATCGCCGAGGCCCTCGACGTCGAGCAGCGTCGACTCCAGGGTGGCGGCCAGCAGGCTTTCCAGGTTGCGGCGCGCCGCCTGCGGTTCGGCGTACTTGGCGGCGATCACCTCGCCTTGCTCGGTGAGCCGCAGCGAGCCGTTCACCGCGCCCGGCGGCTGCGCCAGGATGGCCTGATAGCTGGGTCCGCCGCCGCGCCCGACGGTGCCGCCTCGGCCGTGGAAGAGCCGCAACCGGATTCCGCTCTTGCGGGCCACCTCGACCAGCGCCAGCTCGGCGCGGTACACCGCCCAGCTGGACGCCAGGTATCCCCCGTCCTTGTTGGAGTCGGAGTAGCCGAGCATGACCTCCTGGCGGCCGCCCTGGGCGTCGACGACCGCGCGGTACAGCGGCAGCTCCAGCATCGCCCCCAAGATCGACGCGCCGTTGTGCAGGTCGTCGATGGTCTCGAACAGCGGCGAAATGCCCACGGGGCAATAGGGTTCCGGACCGGACGCGTCGAGCAGCCCGGCCTCCTTGAGCAGGATCGCCGCCTCCAGCACGTCGGAGACGGAGCGGCACATCGAGATCACGTACATGGGCACCGCGGCGGGACCGTAGCGCTTGACGGCCTGCGCGGCGGCCCGCACCACCCCGAGCTCGCCGCGGGCCAGATCGGACAGCGCCGCCCCGTCACCGACCAGCGGCCGGCGGGTGCCCAACTCGGCGGCCAGCAGCTCGACCCGCTCGTCCTCGGGCAACGAGGCGTAGTCCGGATGCACCCCCGCCCACGCCAGCAGCTCGGCCACCACCTCTTCGTGGGTGTCGGAGTTCTGCCGCATGTCCAGGCCGGACAGGTGAAAACCGAAGACCCGCACCCCTTCTCGCAGCAGCGCCAGGCGGTCGCCGGCCACCAGCGCGCTGCCGTGGGCGCGCAGCGACGCGTCGATGGTGTCCAGGTCGGCCAGGAGGTCCTCCGGCGTGTCGTACGGCGGTAGGCCCAGGTCGAGTCCGTGTTGGGGCTGCCGGTCCAGGATGTCGGCGGCGGTCGCGGTGAGCCGGGCGCGGACCACCCGCACCGCCCGCCGGTAGGGCTCGTCGGCCCGGACCCGCTCCTGGCAGCCCTCGGCCAGCTCGGTCAGCTCGGTGCTGACGGCGACCAGGCGCGCCGACATGGACAGTTCCTGCTCGAGCTCGGTGAGCTGGGCCAGGTAGTGCGCCAGCGCGGTGTAGGCGGCGCTGCCGGTGGCCTGGCGCACCACGTCGGCCGTCACGTTCGGATTGCCGTCGCGGTCACCGCCGATCCAGGAGCCGGGTTGCAGGATCGGCGCGGCCAGCAGGTCCGCGTCCGGCCAGCGCTGCCGCAGCGCGTCCCGCACCTCCGCGTTGACCTGCGGGATGACCTGGAAGAACGCCGCGGCGTAGTAGCGCAGCCCGACCTCGATCTCGTCGGTGATCTGCAGCCGGGACAACCGGATGAGGGCGGTTTGCCACAGGGTGAGAACCTGCCGGCGCAGCTCGGTCTCGATGTCGCGGCCGTCGTCGGTCTGGGTGTGGCCCTCGCCGTGCAACCGCAACAGGTGAGTGATCCGGTGCTGGGTGACGAAGACCGTGCGCCGGCGCGTCTCGGTGGGGTGCGCGGTGATGACCGGGGAGATCACCGCGCCGCGCAGCGCGTCGGCCACGGTGGCCGAATCGAGGTCGGCCTCATCGAGTTTCGCGTACGTGGCGGCCAGGCTGCTGTCCTGCGGTGGCTCCCCGGCGGCGACGTGAATGGCGCGGCGACGTTCGCGGTGGATGTCCTCGGCCACGTTGGCCAGCAGCGCGAAGTGGCTGAACGCCCGGATCACGGGGATGGCCCGGTGGATGTCGATCCCGTCGAACAGCCGCGCCAGCTCCGCCCGGTCGATCTCCGAGCGGCGCACCCGGAACGACTCGACCCGGGCGCGCTCGACGAGTTCGAAGACGTCGTCCCCGCTCTGCTCGCGCACCGTGTCGCCCAGGATGGCGCCCAGCAGCCTGATGTCGGCGCGCATCGGCTCGGTCGCCTCGCGACCCACCTCTGTGCGTTGGACGGCGCCGATCGGTTCGAGCGCGGCGTCGGAAACGTCAACCATGCGTACCAGTATCGGTGGCAGGCCCGTGGCGCGCCCGTCGGCGGGTCAGCGGTACTTGATCAGCAGGGCCATGCCGACGATGCACACCAGCCAGATCGCGGTGATGAACACGGTCAGCCGGTCGAGGTTCTTCTCGACCACCGTGGACCCCGACAGGCTGGACTGCACACCGCCGCCGAACAGCGTGGACAGGCCGCCGCCCTTGGCGCGGTGCAGCAGCACCAGGAGCACCACCAGGATGCTGGTGACGACCAGGGTGATCTGCAGGGCCAATTGCATGCCGGACAGCCTACCGGTGCGGGCGCGGCGTCACGGCAGGGGGCCACCGGCGGCGATGGCCGCCAACGTGGCGAATTGCTCGCCGTCCAGCGAGGCGCCGCCGACCAGTCCGCCGTCGATGTCCTCCCGGGCCACGATCTCGCCGATGTTCTTAGCGTTCACCGATCCGCCGTAGAGCACCCGCACGCCCTCGGCGATCTGCGGCGAGGCCAGCTCGGCCAGCTGCGCGCGGATCGCGGCGCACACCTCCTGGGCGTCGGCGGCGCTGGCCACCCGGCCCGTCCCGATCGCCCAGACCGGTTCGTAGGCGATGACGACGTTGCCGATCTGCTCGGCGGACAACCCGGCCAGCGAGCCGCGCAACTGTTCCTCGCAGTGCGGCACGTGGTTGCCCGCCTCGCGGACGTCGAGGTGTTCGCCGATGCAGACGATCGGGGTGAGCCCGTGGGACAGCGCCGCGGCGGCCTTGGCCGCCACAAGCGCGTCGTCCTCGTGGTGGTAGGTGCGGCGCTCGGAGTGCCCGACGACGACGAAGGTGCAGCCAAGCTTGGCCAGGAACGCGCCGCTGATGTCGCCGGTGTAGGCGCCCGACTCGTGCGGGGACAGGTCCTGCCCGCCGTAGGTCAGCCGCAGTTTGTCGCCGTCGACCAGGGTCTGCACGCTGCGCAGGTCGGTGAACGGCGGCAGCACCGTCACGTCGACCTTGTCGTAATACTTGTCCGGCAGCGCGAACGCGATCTTCTGCACCAGCGCGATGGCCTCGAAGTGGTTGAGGTTCATCTTCCAGTTGCCGGCGATCAGCGGCTTGCGGCTCATGACTCACCCCCGCTCGGCTGGGCGGTGCCCAGGACTTCGATGCCGGGCAGCGACTTGCCCTCCAGGTACTCCAGGGAGGCGCCGCCGCCGGTGGAGATGTGCGAGAAGTTGCCCTCGGGGATGCCCAGCGCCCGCACCGCGGCCGCGGAGTCGCCGCCGCCGACGACGCTGAAGGCGCCCTTGCCGGTGGCGGCCGCGATCGCGTCGGCGACGCCCTTGGTGCCCGCCGCAAAGGCCGGGAACTCGAACACGCCCATCGGGCCGTTCCAGAAGACGGTGCTGGCGTTGGACAGCAGCGCCGCGAATCGCTTCACCGACCCGGGCCCGATGTCCAGGCCCATCGCGTCGTCGGGAATCGCGTCGGCGGAGACGGTCTGCGGCGTCGCGTCCGCGGCGAACTTGTCGCCCACCACGATGTCGACCGGCAGCCGCAGCACGTCGTGGTAGGTGTCCAGCAGCCGGCGGCAGGTGTCGACCATCTCCGTCTCCAGCAGCGATTTGCCCACCGAATGCCCTTGCGCGGCAAGGAAAGTGAAGCACATGCCGCCGCCGATCACGATGCTGTCGGCCTTGGTCGCCAGTGACTCGATGACGCCGAGCTTGTCGGAGACCTTCGACCCGCCGAGCACCACCGCGTACGGGCGCTTGGTGGAGCTGGTCAGCTGCTCGAGCACCTGGATCTCCTCGGCCACCAGCGTGCCGGCGTAGTGCGGCAGCAGGGTGGCGACGTCGTAGACCGAGGCCTGCTTGCGGTGCACCACACCGAACCCGTCGGATACGAAAGCGCCAGCGGGACCGACCAATTCGGCGAGCTGACGAGCCAGCGCCAAGCGCTCGGCGTCGTCCTTGCTGGTTTCGCGGGCGTCGAAGCGGATGTTCTCCAGCAGCAGGACGTCACCGTCGGTGAGGCCCTCGGAGCGCGCCAGCGCGTCGGTGCCCACCACATCACCGGCCAGTTGCACGTGGCGGCCGAGCTGTTCGGACAGGGCCGCCGCGACCGGCGCCAGGGACAGCTTCGGGTCGGGTTCGCCCTTGGGCCGCCCGAGGTGCGCGGTGACGACCACCTTGGCGCCCGCCTCGACCAACGCCTTCAGCGTCGGCACCGAGGCGGTGATGCGGCCGGGGTCGGTGATCTTGCCGCCATCCAGCGGCACGTTCAGGTCCGAACGCACCAGCACACCGCGGCCCGAAACACCTTCGGCAAGAAGGTCCTTGAGAGTTGTGACGGCCACGGCTTACAGCGACTTGCCGACCAGTTCGACCAGGTCGACGAGGCGGTTCGAGTAGCCCCACTCGTTGTCGTACCACGACACGACCTTGGCCTGGTTGTCGATCACCTTGGTCAGGCCGGAGTCGAAGATCGAGCTGTGCGGGTCGGTGACGATGTCGCTGGAGACGATGGGCGCGTCGTAGTACTTCAGGATGCCCTTGAGCTTACCCTCGGCGGCGGCCTTGAACGCGGCGTTGATGTCCTCGGCACTGGCCGACTTGGACAGCTCGGCGGTCAGGTCGGTGACCGAGCCAGTGGGGATCGGCACCCGCAGCGCGTAGCCGTCGAGCTTGCCCTTCAGCTCCGGCAGCACCAGGCCGATGGCCTTGGCCGCACCGGTGGAGGTGGGCACGATGTTGAGCGCGGCGGCGCGGGCGCGGCGCAGGTCCTTGTGCGGGCCGTCCTGCAGGTTCTGGTCCTGGGTGTAGGCGTGGATCGTGGTCATCAGGCCCTTGACGATGCCGAACTCGTCGTTGAGCACCTTGGCCAGCGGCCCGAGGCAGTTCGTGGTGCACGACGCGTTGGAGATGATGTTCTGGCTGCCGTCGTACTTGTCGTCGTTGACGCCCAGCACGATGGTGATGTCCTCGTCGGTGGCAGGCGCGGAGATGATCACCTTCTTGGCGCCGGCGTCCAGGTGACCCTTGGCCTTGGCGGCGTTGGTGAAGATGCCGGTGGACTCGACGACGACGTCGACGCCCAGGTCGCCCCACGGCAGCGCCGCCGGGCCTTCCTTAATCGCGAGGGCCTTGATCTTCTTGTTGCCGACGACGATGGTGTCGTCGCCTTCGAGACTGACGTCGTGGGGCAGGCGGCCCAGGATGGAGTCGAACTTCAGCAGGTGCGCCAGGCTGGCGTTGTCGGTGAGGTCATTGACCGCCACCACCTCGATGTCAGCGGTGCCCTGCTCCTGTTGAGCCAGTAAGGCCCGGTAGAAGTTCCGACCGATGCGACCGAAGCCGTTGATACCTACTCGGACCGTCACTTTGTCTCTCCCTGTCTTTCCCGTGTCCGCTGATCTGCGCTCTCTGCCAGCCTAGATCAGTGCGGCACCCGGTTGCCGCGCCGGTATATCGGCCGTGACGGCGGCCACAGAGCGGTGCGGCCGCGGATCGGCTAGCCGCCGCGCTTGCGCAACCACGACCAGGCCGCCGCGGCGGCGTGGTAGCCGCACAGCCCGTGGATCCCCGCGCCGGGCGGGGTGGATTGCGAGCACAGGTACACCCCCGGCACCCCGGTTGTGTACGGGTTGACGGCGACGCGGGGCCGGAACAGCACCTGCAGCCCGTCGTTGGCGCCGCCGATGATGTCGCCCCCGACGAAGTTGGGGTTGTCGGCCTGCAGGCCGGCGGTGCCGGTGCTGACGGTGGCCACGACACGCTCGGTGAATCCGGGGGCGAAGCGTTCGATCTGGGCGACGACGGCGGCGGTGGCGTCGCCGGTGTACCCGAACGGCACGTGCGCGTAGGCGTAGACGGGGTTCACGCCGCCCGCCGAGCGGGACGGGTCGGCGAGGTACTGCTGGCCGAGCAGCACGAACGGCCGCTGCGCCATGATGCCCTGCGCCCGTTGGCGTTCGGTGTCGGCCATTTCGGCGAAGCTCCCGCCGAGGTGCACGGTGCCGGCGCGGCCGCAGTCGCGGTTGGCCCACGGGATGTCGCCCTCGATCGCGAAGTCGACCTTGAACGCCGCCGAGCCCTCGCGGTAGCGCCGGTAGGACCGCTTGATGCGGGCGGGCATGGCGTCCCCGTAGAGGTCCAGCGCCGCGGCCGGGCTCAGGTCGAGCAGGACGAGGTCGGCGTCCGGGATGTCGGCGCGGGCGCTGACCCGCACCCCGGTGGTGACGGTCCCGCCGTGCTCGGCCAGGACCCGGCCCAGGGCCTGGGTGATCGCGCCCGATCCCCCCTCCGCGACGGGCCAGCCGTACCGGTGCCCGCTGGCGAGGATCATCAGGCCCAGCGACGCGGTAAGCGGGCGGTCCAGCCGGGTGTAGACGTGCGCGGCGGCCCCGCCGAACAGCGCCCGGGCCCGCTCGGTGCGAAACCAACGGGCCATCGTGGTCGCCGGCAGCAGCGCGCGCGGCCCGAACGCGGCCAGGCGCAGCGGGTGCCGCGGAATGTTGAGCACGGGGCGCAGCAGGTCCTGCGAGAGCGCGTCGAACCCGGACGCCAGGTCCCCGACCGCGCGCCGCCAGCGGGCGCCGTCGGGGCCCAGCCCGGCGGCCGTCTCCTCGAGGGAGTGGTACAGCACACCGGCGGTGCCGTCGTCGAGCGGATGCGCGCAGTCGACCTCGGGCCACTTCCACGTCAGCCCGTAGCGCGGCAGGTCGATCTCCGCCCAGAACGGTGAGCCGACGGCCAGCGGGTGAAACGCCGAGCAGTGGTCGTGGATGATCCCGGGCACCGTCAGCTCGCCCGACCGCGCTCCCCCGCCGATGGTCGCGCCGGCCTCCAGCACCTGCACGTCGACGCCGCGGCGGGCGAGGTAGATCGCCGCGGCCAGCCCGTTGGGCCCGGCGCCGACGATGACCGCGGTGCTCACCGCACACCTCGCGTGGTGACGTGCACGGGATAGTCGTCGCCGGGCTGCGGCCACGGCTGACGGGCGAGCATGGCGTCCACCTCCACGTAGCCCGCCTCGATCAGCCCGGCCTTGGCGTCGAGGATCCGGTATTCCTGGCGGGGACTGTGGATGGGCTGGCTTTCCAGGACGATCACCCGCAGGTCGCCGTCGTCGAACCCGCAGCGCCGCTGCACCGCGGCCAGCAGCTGCTCGTTGTGCAGGTGTCCCTCGCCGAAGTTCCAGCCGATCAACGGTCCGGCGATGATCTCACCGTCACGCAGCCGATAGTCCGCCTCGTCGGCCCCCGGCGGCAGGGCGCGGGGCACCAGCCCGTTGAGCGCGCGCCCGTGAGTGTGCATGGAGCGCCACGCCATCAGCTTGTCGATCATGAGTTCGGCGGTGTCCGAATCATAGAGCCGCGCAAGCTGTTTGGGCACCAGGCCGGCGGGCTTGGTGATGCGCTGCTCGATCCGGTCTTCGACGCCCTCGCGCAGGCACCAGGCGCTGGTGGCCCAGTTGCCGGCGTAGTAGCGCATGGCCGGCAGAAACGAAAATTGTTTCGGTAGCAGGTTTCCCGCGATGGGCACCGCCACGAGTGCGGTCAGGAGGATGACGAGCAGCAGCGGCGAGTGCAGCCCGGTGGCCCGCACGCCGGCGTAGTGCCCGAACAGATAGAACAGCGAGAAGATGAAGAAGACGTTCCACTCCAGCGGAACTCCCATGGGAATGGTGGACGTGATGTTGAGGTGGAACAGCACCATGAACCCGATCAGGAACCACGCCCACCGGTGGCCGTCGGCGACGAACACCAACACCAGGGGAACCAGGAATTCGGCGGTGGTGCCGCCGACGTGGGCCATCACCTTGGGGATCCACGAGGGCCGCAGGTCGTCGACCGGGTCCAGGTAGAGGCGGCGCTTGAACCAGTTGAAGGCCTTGGCGCGCAGCAATGGGTTGTTGCTCATCATCACCGCCACCACGTACGGGAAGTGATGGTTGAGCTTCGAGGTCGCGGCGCCCCACCACAGCGCCAGCATGATGATCTTGAAGGCGGCGATCTGGTCGGTGAACCCGAAGAAGAACACCAGCAGGGTCAGGCCGTAGTGTTCGCCGCGCGCCGCGAGGAAGACGGTCTTGTCGCGCAGGCCCAGTAGCGCCAGCGCCACGATGGCCGGCAGCACCCGCACGGGGTCGATGAGGCCGACGTCGCCGGCCGCGGTGACGGGGCCGCCGCGCCCGGGGGCCTGCAGCGCCCAGACGCCGGAACCCAGCACGACGAGGTACAGCGCCACGTCGACGATGCTGCGGCGGTCGCCACGGGTGAACGGGACCTTGTCCGGCCACGGGGGCAGTCGAATGGTGTTGGGCCGCAACCAGTACAGGAAGCCGCCGAATACCGGCCAGAACCGCGCCGTCAGCGGTCCCGACCCGCAGCCCAGGCCCAGGATCTCGAAGAGCAGCGTGAACACGACGAGCTTCTGATAGACGATGGGCTGCGTCCACCAGTCGCCGATGTGCCCCAGGGGGCCCAGGCCCGGCGTCAAGGAGATCACCGCGGCGGCCCCGGCGGCGTAGGCGGCGACCTTGGCGATGTAGAACAGGTACACCGCGTACGGGGAGCCGAAGCCGTGCTCCACCCAGTGCCGGGTCATGATCTGCCGCCGCGTTGACCGCGGCAGGGTAAGCCACGCCCTCGGGTCGACGTCGGGAAGCTCCGGAGTCATGAATCCCATCGACCGAATGTATCGGCCCCGCAGCGTGAGTGTGCCGCTTTGCTGCGGCTCGCCGCCTTGACCAGCCGACGACTGCCTGAAAGGGGCTGGCGCGCTGCGGGTTTGACCGTGGGTGTTAACGGGCGGCGACGTGGGCCCGCGCGGGCGCGGCAGGGCGGGCGAACCGCCGGTGCAGCTTGTCGATCATGGTGTCCAGCGCCTGCACGTCCTGCTCCTCGATGCGGGTCAGGCGCCGGAAGCCGGCCGCCGCGTCGGCGTCGCCCTTGGCGTCCGCCGCCGCGATAGCCCGGTGGTAGGAGTCGATGCGCTGGTCGATGAGCCGGCGCCGCTGAGCCAACAGGCGCACGAAGTAGTCCGCCTGCCGGTGGTCCGCGTCGTCCGGCGGGGCGTCGCCCAAGGGCGCGGGCGGCTGTACCGGGCGCGCGCCACGGGCGGCACCCGGGTGGACGATGCCGGGGCGCAGCCGGCGGACGCGGGGCTCGTGGGCCGCCGACCGGGCAACACCACCGGGGTGGGCGCCACGTTCGCGGGGCAGGTCGGCAACGTCCATCGGATCCCCATTTCTCGAGGATCTGCTAGGGCGCCGTAACAATAGCGCCCCCGTTCCCCCGCGCACCACACCCCGCGAGCGAGCGGGAACGCAAACACCGTCACCGGGGCCCGGACCCGGTCGCTACCATCGAGTGACTCGACGCGGCAACGCAGCCCAAGGGAGGAACGTGACCGACAGCGACGGCCCCGACGGGGGCGACATCGGCAAATTCGATCCCGTCCTGACCCAGCGTGTGATGCGGATGCTGCGGCCGGTCCTCAAGACGTATTTCCGGTCCGAGGTGCACGGGTTGGACGGGTTTCCGCCCGGCGGGGCGCTGGTGGTCGGCAACCACTCCGGCGGCATGTTCCCCATGGACGTGCCGATCTTCACCGTCCACTTCTACGACAAGCTGGGCTACGACCGGCCGGTCTACACGCTGAGCCACGACCTGCTGATGACCGGCCCCACCGGGGACTTCTTCCGGCGCACCGGCTACATCCGGGCCAACCGGGAGAACGCGGCGACGGCGCTGCGCTCGGGCGGCGTGGTGATCGTCTTTCCGGGCGGCGATTACGACGCCTACCGGCCGACCTTGGCCGAGAACGTCATCGACTTCAACGGGCGCAAGGGCTATGTGCGCACCGCGGTCGAGGCCGGCGTGCCGATCGTGCCCGCGGTGTCCATCGGCGGCCAGGAGACGCAGTTCTACCTGACGCGCGGGACGTGGCTGGCCGAGCGCCTCGGCATCAAGCGGCTGCTGCGCAGCTCCATCCTGCCGCTGTCCTTCGGATTTCCGTTCGGGTTGAGCGCCGTGATCCCGCCGAACCTGCCGCTGCCCACCAAGATCGTCACGCAGGTGCTCGAACCGATCGACCTCGCCGCGTTTGGTGACGACCCGGACGTCGACGAGGTGGACGAGCACGTGCGATCGGTGATGCAGCGGGCCCTGAAGGACCTCGCCGCCAAACGACGCTTCCCGATCCTCGGCTGAGCCATGACGTCTCGCATCAATGAGGCCGTCGGTGTGCTGGGCACGCTGCGCCGCGCCGGGGTTATCGCGCCGATGCGGCCCGACCGCTACGTCAAGATGATGGCGGCCATGCGCCGCGAGGGCATGGGAATGACCGTCGGCTTCGCCAGCGCGGCGCAGCGCTGCCCGGACCGCCCCGGGTTGATCGACGAGCTCGGCACGCTGACCTGGCGGCAGCTCGACGAGCGGATCAACGCGTTCGCCGCGGCGCTGCAGAACCTGCGGGGCGCGGCGCCCACGGCGGTCGGCGTGATGTGCCGCAACCACCGCGGCTTCGTCGAGGCGGTGGTCGGCGCCAACCGGATCGGCTCGGACGTGGTGCTGCTCAACACGTCGTTCGCCGGGCCGGCGCTCGCCGACGTCGTCGAGCGTGAGGGCGTGGACACCGTCGTCTACGACGAGGAATTCACCGCCACGGTGGATCGGGCGCTGGCCGATCGGCCCGACGCCACCCGCATCGTGGCGTGGGCCGACGGGCCGCACGAGCTGACCGTCGAGCGGCTCATCGGCGAGCACGCGGGCCGCCACCCCGAACGCACCGGCCGCAAGGGCAGGATGATCTTGCTCACCTCCGGCACCACCGGAACGCCCAAGGGCGCCAACCAAACCGGTGGCAACGCCGGCATCGGCACGCTCAAGGCGATCCTGGACCGCACCCCGTGGCGGGCCGAGGAGACGGTCGTCATCGTGGCGCCGATGTTTCACGCCTGGGGCTTCTCGCAGTTGATCTTCGCGGCGTCGATGGCCTGCACGGTGGTCACCCGCCGCAAATTCGACCCGGAGGCGACGCTAGAGCTCATCGACCGGCACCGCGCCACCGGCCTCGCCGTGGTCCCGGTGATGTTCGACCGCATCATGGAGTTGCCGGACGAGGTGCGAAACCGGTACAGCGGCAGGTCATTACGGTTCGCCGCCGCGTCCGGCTCGCGGATGCGACCCGACGTCGTCACGGCGTTCATGGACCAGTTCGGAGACGTGATCTACAACAACTACAACGCCACCGAGGCCGGCATGATCGCCACCGCCACCCCCGCGGACCTTCGGGCGGCGCCCGACACGGCGGGCCGACCGGCCGGCGGCACCGAGATCTTGATCCTGGACCCGGATTTCAACGAACTGCCCACCGGCGAGGTCGGCGGCATCTACGTTCGCAACGACACCCAATTCGAGGGTTATACGTCCGGCACCACCAAGGATTTTCACGCCGGCTACATGTCGTCCGGAGACGTCGGTTACCTCGACGAGGCCGGGCGGTTGTTCGTCGTCGGCCGCGACGACGAGATGATCGTCTCCGGCGGCGAAAACGTGTACCCGATCGAGGTGGAGAAGACGCTGGCGGCGCACCCCGATGTGGCGGAGGCCGCGGTGATCGGCGTGGACGACGACCAGTACGGCCAGCGACTGGCGGCGTTCGTCGTGCTGGCGCCCGGCAGCCAGGCCACGCCCGACGGGCTCAAGCAACACGTGCGGGACAACCTGGCCAACTACAAGGTGCCCCGCGAAATCTCGATCCTGGACGAGCTGCCCCGCGGCAGCACCGGCAAGATCCTGCGCAACGATCTGCAGGCACGCGTGGGGGGCGCATGAGCGGCGAGACGCTGACCACGCTGCGCCGGCAGCTTTTCGCGAGGCGGCCGCTGGCGCGCGCCGTCCTGGAATTGGCCAACGCGGCCAATGGCTTTCGGCCGCTGGCCCGCAAGGGTTACCGCACCGTCCTGGTGTTCTGGTTCGGCTGGCCCACCTCGGAGGTGCCCGGTGTGTACTTTTCGGTATCGCTGGCCGACGCCCTGCGCCGCGGGCGGCGCGGCGACTTCGCGGGCCGGCGCGGCAAGGCGGCGCTGGCCCTGACCGTCGCGTCCTGGGCGCTCCTGGGGGTGATTCGCTACCGCGGCACCACCACCCCGGGCCCGGTGCTCGAGGCGGGCCTTCGCGAACAACTCGGGGAGGACTACCGGGAGGCGTTGGGCAAGCTGCCCCAGGCGCAGCCCACCCGCAGCGGCCGGCGCAGCCTGCCGCTGGGCAACACCGTGGCGCGGCGGCGCTACGTCGAGAAGGCGAACGTGGTGTCCTACGGCCCACACGGCCGGGCGAACCTGGCCGACATCTGGCGACGCCGCGACCTGCCGCGCGACGGCAAGGCCCCCGTGCTGCTGCAGGTGCCCGGCGGCGCGTGGGTGATCGGGATGCGCCGCCCGCAGGCCTATCCCCTGATGAGCCACCTCGCCGCCCGCGGCTGGGTGTGCGTGTCGATCGGCTACCGGGTGTCCCCCCGGCACACCTGGCCGGACCACATCGTGGACGTCAAGCGGGCGCTGGCCTGGGTCAAGGAGAACATCGCGGACTACGGCGGGGATCCGGAATTCGTCGCCATCACCGGCGGCTCCGCCGGCGGTCACCTGTGCGCGTTGGCGGCCCTGACTCCGGGCGACCCGGCGTTCCAGCCCGGCTTCGAGGACGCCGACACCTCGGTCGTCGCCGCCGTCCCCGTCTACGGCCGCTACGACTGGTTCACCACCGAGGGCGAAGGCCGTCGCGAATTCGTCGAACTGCTCGAAAAGCTCGTCGTCAAGCAGGATTTCGAGACCCACCGCGACGTGTACCTGGACGCCTCCCCGATCCGGCAGCTACGCGCCGACGCGCCGCCGTTCTTCGTGCTGCACGGCCACGACGATTCGCTGATTCCGGTCGGCGAGGCCCAGGAGTTCGTCGAACAGCTCCGCGGGGTGTCCAAGTCCCCCGTCGCCTACGCCGAATTGCCGCACGCGCAGCACGCTTTCGACATCTTCAGCTCGCCGCGGGCGCATCGCTCCGCCGAGGCCGTGGCCCGGTTCCTGTCCTGGGTGTACGCGACGAATCCGCCGGACCGCGACTAGCCGGCTTGGCAAGATACCGGCGCGCCGCGTCCGTTCCGCCGCTAGTTGTCAGGCGTGCGCCCTGCCAGCATTGGCGAACGTGGGCGCACGACGTGTAATCATCGAGTCCTGCACGATGCCCGCGACGGGCACCCGGCCGGTCGGCGACTGATCCGATGAGCGCCTTCCTGTTGTCGGTCCACCTGGTGGCCGCCATCCTCGCCGTCGGCCCCATCGCGGTCGCCGCCAGCATGTTTCCCCCGGCGGCCCGAGCCGCGGCGGCCGCCGACGACCCGCTGGGGGCTGCCACGCCACGGCTTCTGTACCGAATCACGAAGGTGTACACCGTGATCGGCGTGGCGGTGCCGTGCTTCGGGCTGGCGACCGCCGTCAGCCTTCGGGTCCTCGGTTCGGCGTGGCTGCTGGCGTCGATCGCGTTGACCGCTGCCGCGGCCGCGGTCCTGATCGCGCTGATCCTTCCCGCCCAGCGGGTGCTTCTCGATGCGATCGATCCCGCGTCCGTCGGCGCCGCGACGACACGCCTCCTGGCGCGCCGCCTTGCGATGCGGACCGGCGTCTTCAACCTGCTCTGGGTGGTCGTGGTCGTGCTCATGGTGCTCCGGCCGGGCTCGACGACGGGAGTCGGACTGTGAACCGGCGCGTCATGGGCGCACTGGCGGGGCTGGAGCTCGGCACCTTCGTGCTGCTGATGTCCAACCTCGCCACCGTTGGCCACCGCGAGTTCGCCCGAGTCGTCGGGCCCCTGCACGGCTTGGCCTACCTCGCGACGGTGATCGCGGCCATCCTGCTGTGCGAGGGCAGGCACCGGATCTGGTGCGCGGCGTTGTTACCCGGCATCGGGGGCCTACTGGCGTTGCGAATACGATGACGGCGCACGCGCGGCGCCCAACCTCCCCCGGACCGGCCGTAAACCCTTGTGTGACATCCGCCTTCGGTACGCCAGGCGGCGAACCGACGAGGCGGGTCGGGACTACCCGTCGCCGAGCTTGGCGGCCTTCTCCAGTTCGGTCAGCGCCGGCTCGATGCGGTCGGCCATCAAGTCGATGTCGTTGGCGACCTCCGGAGTCGTGACGAAACCGAAGTCCAGGTAGTCGGTGTAGGAGAAGCAGGTGATGTTCAGGCCGACGTCCATGACGGGCGGGCCCAGCGGGACCAGCGAATCCAGTTTGGCCCCGGCCATATACAACGGAAACGGCGGCCCCGGGACGTTGGAGACCACGAGGTTGACGGGCGCCAGATTGCGCGACAACCCGCTGGCGGTATAGGCGCGCGCCGCCAACTGCAGCAGCCCCGGCGGCGTGGTCTCGGTCAGCCCCATGATCTGGTGCGCCGACAGCGCCTTGGCCATCAGCTTCGCGCTCTGGGTGCTGTCGTGGATGGCCCGCAGCCGCTCGGCCGGGTCCTTGATGTCGGTGGCCAGCGACACCGTCATCGAGCCCACCTTGCTGCCGACGTCGTCCTTGTTCTCGTCGGTCCGCGTGGAGACGGGGATCTGCGCGATCAGCGGTTTGGCGGGCAGCTCGCCGTGCTCGTGCAGGTAATCGCGGGCGGCGCCGGCCACCAGCGCCAACACCACGTCGTTGAGCTTGACGCCGTAGGCGTCTTTCACGGCCTTGGCCCGGCTGAGCTCGACGCGGCAGCCGGTGATGCGCCGGTGCGGTGACACCGGCGCATTGAACCGGGTGGTGGGCGCCTCGAAGTAACCCGGCGGCTTACTGCTGATGCCCAGCGTGGCGATCTGCTGGCGCACCGTCTGCTCCAGCAACCGGGCGATGCGAAACGGCGTCTTGACCCCGACGTTGATCAGCGCCCCGATCGCGCGCCGCTCCAGGCCCGGGATGCTCGTTCCGACCAGCGACCCGACCGTCTCCTGTTGCGGCGCACGGGGTTCCGGTGCGGCGTCGAAGAGGATCTCACCCAGGCCCGCGCCGGACACGCCGTCGACGATGGCGTGGTGCATCTTGGTCAGGGTGGCCATCCGCCCGCCCTGCACACCCTCGATCACCCACATCTCCCACAGCGGCCGCGAGCGGTCCAGCTTGTAGGACATCAGCCGGCCGACCAGTTCCTCCAGCTCGGCGCGACCGCCGGGCGCGGGCACCCCGATGCGGCGCAGATGGAAGTCGACGTCGAGGTCCTCGTCCTCGACGAACCACGGCCGGTCCAGCCCGAGCGGCGCCCCGGTCACCCGCCAGCGCAGCTGCGGCACCTCCGGCAACCGCTCGATGAGCAGTTCCCGCACCCGGGCGAAGCTGTAGTCCGGCGCGTCGCGCAGGGAGCAGATGGCGAGCGCTCCGACGTGCATGTGCCAGCCCGCCGTCTCGGCCGACCAGAACGCCGCATCAACACTCGAAAGCCGTTTCATGCCCCGACCGTAGCCCTCCCCTGTTCCCGCCGCGTGGCTATGGCGAACAAACTATCTTCGGCCTCGGGGGGTGGCGGCGTCGCCCACCGGGAGTGCTATCTCCCGCGCTATTGACTCCGGTCTAGGGGACCCGCCGTCGAACCGTGCCACGCCGGGGGCGGCAGCGATCGCGGCCACGCCTCGGGCACCGATAGCGCTCCGACCGACGCCGCCGCACCCACGCTCGCCTTCAGCACCGCATGGTCGGGGCAACCGACGTCGGGGAACCGCAGGGTCGCCGCCCTGTGCAGCGCGGCCGCCTTGTTGAGGAGATTCAGGTGACTGAGCGCAACGTCGCTCGGGGCGGACAATGAACTCAGCTTCGACAGCGGCGCCGTGACCGACATCAACGACGCATCGAACGCCGTCGGCGGCGCGGCGGCCAGCGCCCCGAGCGCCTCGGGAATCGCCGCGATCACCGCGCAGCCCGTTTCTATGGTTTCCGGAGCAACCGTCAGGCGCCAAGCCCGAGATCGAGTGACCCGCGCACCACGGTGCACCGGCTCGCGCAGACCGTCCACGGGCGGCGGCGCAGCGAACGGTAGGAGCGTCGCCGCGGCGGCCGACGCCCGCGCGTAGGCGTGCATGGCGGCGGCACCTCGCGCCCACATGTTCTCGTATTCGGCGTCGGCGTCGGCAATGGCCGGACCGCTGCGACCGAGGTGGTTCGTCGCGGCCAGTGTGATCCGCCGCAGCCGGTTTGCGTCGACCACCTGCGGCGCCGGCACCAATGCCATCGTCGATCCATAGGCCCGAGCGGCCGCCCTCGCCTGAACGGCCGTGTGACGAACCCGCGCGGCCGTCGCGTCGAGCCACGCCACGTACGGCCTCATCCCGCCGACGAGCCTCGCAACGCTCGATCGCCCGGAACCCAGCGCGGACGTCGCCGCCCGGTAGGTCGTTGCGAGGTCATCGAGTTGCGCGCCCAGCGAAGCCCACGCCTCGGCGGCCTCGCTGAGCGACCCCGAGCCGGGACCCGAATGTAGCTGCCGCGAGGTGTACTCCGGCGGCGGGATGGCGAAGATCATCCGGTCAGCCGCCGCTGCCTTTGACGCTCGATCCCGCGGACGACTCGAGCTGCCTCGGGCAGTAGGACTTCGCCGATATCGTGGCGAACTGGGCAGCACCGCTGGTGGTCAGCGCGGGGTTGTTGTCGCGCAGATCGTTGAGGAGCTGCAGGCCGGACACGCCGCGAGAAATCAAGCCGCATACCGCCTTTCCCGCTCTCACCGCCTGGACGGGGTCCTGAAAGCTGATGCCCACCCTGGTCAAGTCGGCGATGAAGGCCTCGTTGTTCTCGTCGGTGGCCTCTTCATCCTCGCCGGGGATGGCGTGCGCGGGGGCCCCGTAAACGATCGCCAACGACACGCCCAGAAGCGCGAGAAGCGGTCGCACCCGTCCTCCACAGTTGTTGTGCCGCATCGGATTAGCCCAGCTTCGATTCGTGTTCACCCACCGCAACCTCCGTGCCGTCACTCACGTGCACGGCGTGCACGCCGGGCGTTGTTCTCAGACGGGCGACCAGCTCATCGAGGCCGGCCTCGTCGACGTTCCAGTGCTGGACCTGGTCGGGCATCTCCTGCAGCTGGGTGATGATGCGGTCGAGCTTGACCGGGGCCGCGCGCCGCTCCCCGGTGATTGCGCGGGTCTGTACGCCGGTCGATCTGACCACGCGCGAGGTGGGGGCGCCCAGGGCACCGCCCGCCAGGCTGCCCAGGGTCGCCTCGTTGACCAGGCCGGCGGGGATGTCGGCTGCCGCGGCCGCGGCGCCGACGGCCGGTAGGGCGGTGGCGGCGAGCCTGATCGCCGGGGTGGCGGTTGCCCAGCTAGGCGGCACCGACAACTTGCCCACCGTAGGCGCGTCCCCGAGCACCGCCGACACCGGCGTGGCCGCGATGCCGGCGGCGTGCCCCGGGGACGCCAGACCGGCGCCCAGCGACGTCTTCGCCATCGCGGCGCTCCACGGCGCGTAGACGAAGAAGTTCTTCCACTGCGAGACGCCCAGGCCGATGCTGGCGTTGGTCACGTTGGTCCACGTCGCCTGAGTGCCGATCTGAGAAATGCTCGAATACAACGCTTCCCAGAGGGGCGCCACATCCGGGCTCCCCGTGACTCCTCCGATCAACTGTTGCCAGAATTTGGTGTATTGGCCGGTCAGCGAGGTGAGGTAATCCTCGATCTGTTTGAGCCACGACGACAACGACTGCGCCTGCGACGTGGCCGCGGCGCCCGCCTGCCCGGTGCCACTGGTGGTGGCCGGCGCCTGCTCGAAGGCGGTCAACTCACCGGCGGACTCCGACGCGCTGGCGTAGCTGAACATGGCGGCGACATCTTGTGCCCACATCTGGCCGTACTCTTCTTCGGTCGCGGCAATCGCCGCGTCGTTGCGGCCCAGGATGTTTGTCTGCAGCAGTGCCGCCAACTGACTCCGGTTGGCCGCGACGAGCGCGGGCGGCACGGTGGCGGCGAGGGCGGCTTCGTACGCGCCGGCGGCGGCGCGGGCCTGCGAGGCGGTCTCCTCGGCCCGCCCTGCCGTGACCGATAGCCACGCCACATACGGTGCCGCCGCGGCCGCCATGGACTCTGACGCCGGACCCTGCCACGACTCGCCGACCAGCTCTGCAATGACCGAGCCGTAGGAGGCCGCGGTGGAATGCAGCTCGGCGGCCAGCCCGTCCCAGGCCGCGGCGGCGTTCAGCAGCGGACCGGCGCCCGGTCCGGTATAGATCTGGGTGGAGATGACCTCGGGTGGCAGCGCCGCGAAATCGCTCAAAACCATTGTCGTATACCCTATTTCGTGTTAGGCGGAATGACGATGACGGTGGACGTCGTCGCGATGTCGTCGACGGCCACAGCCCCGGGCACCCGAACGGTGGGCCCGGCGACAACGCGATTCGCGGTTGCGCCGACGGCACGGCCGGCCAGGCTCGACAGGGCCGTCGGGCCGAACATGCCTTGCTGGCCATTGACGGCCGCTGCGGGAGCGGCTTGGACCACGGTTTCCGGCAACTCCGCGGCGATGGTTCTGACCGCCGGAACGGCCGAGGCCCAGCTCGTGGGTACCGACAACGCCCCCACCGAGCCGGCACCGCCCGGCACCGCCGAAACCGTCCCCCCACTGGCCAGGGCGGCCGAGCCGGTGAGCAGCTCGCTGCGCAACAGCGGTGCCAGGACCCCGGTGAGCGCCTTGGGGTGCAGCAGCGGTCCGATGCCCTGGATGCCCGTCCCGACACTCGGGATGCTCAGGGCGATCTGGTACCAGTTCTTCGCCAGATTGGCGACCCCGAGCGGGGTGTACGGCCCGGAGATTGTGCCCATGACGCTGTTGAAGGTCTTCAGGATTCCCGTGATGTCCGTCAGGCCCAGTGGCAGCCCGGCCGCGGACGACGTCACCGCGCTCGCGTTGACTGCGAGGTCTTGCATTGGCGCCGAGACCTGCGAGGCCGCCTGCGACAAACCGGATTCCACGCCGGACGCGGTCGACTGCTCGAGGGCGGCGGTGACCGCGGCCGACTGGTCACCCTCGCCGTTGCCGTCGACAGTGATCGGTGGCGCGCTGAAGGGCGTCAACTGCGTCGCCGCCGCCGATGCACCGGCATACGCGTACATCGCAGCGGCGTCCTGGGCCCACATCTCGCCGTACTGAGCCTCGGTGGCCGCGATCGCCGGAGCGTTCTGTCCCAGAACGTTGGTCGCGATCAGCGATGCCAGCAGGGTCCGGTTGGCGGCGATTACGGGTGGTGGGACCGTCGCCGCAAAAACGGTGTCGTACGCCGCGGCCGCCGCCCTGGCCTGCGCCGAAGTCTGCTCGGCCCGCACGGCACTGCTGTCGAGCCACGCGATGTAGGCGGCGGCCGCGGCTGCCATCGCTGTCGACGAGGGGCCTCGCCAAACGGTGCTGAGCTCTGTGACCGCGGAACCGAAAGAGGCTGCCGCGGCTAGTAGTTCGGCGGCCAACACATCCCATGCGGTCGCGGCCGACAGCAGCGGTGCCGATCCCGGCCCCGAATAGATCCTTCCGGAGTTGATCTCCGGTGGTAATGCTGCGAAATCCACTGGCTTCCTCCGCCCCCGGCAGTGCACCGACTGTCAGCCGAGTTTGCTGGCGGCCGGTCGGTCGTCTCGTGGACAGGAGACTAGCCAGCTCTGCCGTGCGCGCGTTTCACCGCAATCGGGTGAACCGCCCGCGGTGGCCGCACTCGCCGGTCGGACGCTGCGATTCAGCGGTACAAGATTCTCCGCGTCGGCAGCCCTTTTACCTCGTTAAAACACGGCAAACGACCGGGTGCGCACTGCAGAAAAAGGGTCGAGGTGCCCGCTATCAAACGCGAGGACCGGAATAAAAATCTCTCGACGAATAATGCGGTCGCGTTCGGCGGCCGGCCCAATGGAACGCACCGCCACGACGGGACGGCACGCTCGCGCGAGCCAAACCCCGCTGCTCGGCCCGGTTTTCCCAGTAAGTATGGCGACTCGAGCGTCCGGTAACCACGCGCGCTCGTACCCATGCCTCTCATAGGAAGTAGGTACTTTCTATGAACGTTGACAATGCGTCTCCCATGCCGGCACTCGCCGTTCTATTCTTTCGAGCCTAAAATCGCATCCATTCGTACTGGCAACGCTTGATTTGGCTCGGCGCATATATTTCTCACATGAAATGTGCCGATACATTTGATCGCCAGTTCCGCGCAATTACGACCGCGCCGTGACGATTGCCCGGTGCCGAGCGGGTAGTTTTCTCGACGCATCGACGCCACCGCGCGTCGCCTTCAGGCTTTGCTCGGTCGGCCGGGGAAGGTACGCGTCAGGCGTCTTCCAGCAGGTCCGGGGTGACCGCCGACTCGGTGTCGGGGATCCCGTCGATCTTGGCCTTGCGATCGGCCATCGACAGCAGCCGCCGAATGCGGCCCGCCACAGCGTCTTTCGTCATCGGCGGGTCGGCGAGGCGACCCAGCTCCTCCAGGGAGGCCTGCCGGTGTTCGACGCGCAGCTTGCCGGCGGTGGCCAGGTGGTCGGGGACGGTGTCACCGAGAATCTCCAGCGCCCGTTCCACCCGGGCCGCCGCCGCGACCGCCGCCCGCGCCGAGCGGCGCAGGTTCGCGTCGTCGAAGTTGGCGAGCCGGTTGGCCGTCGCCCGCACCTCGCGCCGCATCCGGCGTTCCTCCCACACCAGCCGGGTGTCCTGGGCACCCATCCGCGTGAGCAGCGCGCCGATCGCCTCACCGTCGCGCACCACCACCCGGTCGGCGCCCCGCACCTCGCGGGCCTTCGCGCTGACGCCCAGCCGGCGCGCCGCACCCACCAACGCCAGCGCCGCCTCGGGGCCGGGGCAGCTGACCTCCAGCGCAGACGAACGCCCGGGCTCGGTCAGCGACCCGTGCGCCAGGAAGGCCCCCCGCCACGCGGCCTCGGCGTCGCCGACGCTGCCGCCCACCACCTGGGCCGGCAGGCCACGCACCGGGCGGCCGCGGTTGTCGAGCAGCCCGGTCTGGCGGGCCAGCGCCTCGCCGTCGTTGGCCACCCGTAACACGTAGCGGGTGCTCTTGCGAATCCCGCTGGCCGACAAGACATGTACGACGGCGTTGTACCCGTAGAGCTCGAAGATGTCCTTACGCAGCCGGCGGGCGACGTTGCCGAGGTCGACCTCGGCCTCGACGACGACCCGGCCGCCGACGATATGCAGTCCGCCCGCGAACCTCAGCAGGGACGTGACCTCGGCGCGGCGCGCGCTGACCGATTTCACGACCAGGCGGCTGAGTTCGTCCTTGACTTCGGTCGTCATCGCCACGCGTCGTCACCCCTTGGTCCGCTGCCAGCCGGTCCGATCCCACCAGTCTGTGGACTTGCACCGTCGACCCGAATCTCCGCGGTGGCCGTGACCGGACGCGCTGCGCGGACCCCGTCCAGGGCCGCCGCGAGCTTGCCCGGATCATGTAAAGGTGTACCAGGTCTGGCCACGTCAGCGAAGTGGACCTCGGCCGAGAGCAGCGTCGCGGTGCGGCGCAGTTGGTCGCGCTCCCGCTCGCTGGGCACCCGGTCCGCGTCGATGATGATGTCGTGCACCGTGAATCCAGGCGCGTGCTGGGCCAGCACGTGCAGGTGCCGCTCCACCGAGAAGCCGGCCGTCTCCCCCGGCTCGGCCACGAGGTTGAGCACGAGGGCGCGCCGGGCGGTGGTCGCCCGCAGCGCGGCCGCCAGCCCCGGCACCAGCACGTGCGGGATGACGCTGGTGAACCACGAGCCGGGGCCTAGCACGACCAGGTCCGCGCCCATGATCGCGTCGACCGCCTGCCGCGTCGCGGGTGGGTCGGCAGGCAGCAGCCGCACCCTTCGCACCTTGCCCGGCGTGGTGGCGATCGCCACCTGGCCGCGGAGCTGCCGGAACATCCGGGGATCCGACTCCAGACCCGACACGTCGGCCTCGATCTGCAGCGCGATCGGGCACATCGGCAGCACCCGTCCCTTGACCCCGAGGATGCGGCCCAACTCGTCCAGGGCCGCCACCGGGTCGGCCAGCACCTCGGACAGCCCGGCCAGCAACAGGTTGCCGATCGGGTGCCCGGCCAGGGCGCCGGTGCCGCCGAACCGGTGCTGCAGAATGGTCGCCCACAGCCGGCCGTGCGGGCTGTCGGATGCCAACGCCGCCAACGCCATTCGCAGGTCGCCCGGCGGCACCACGTCCAGTTCGCCGCGCAGCCGGCCCGAGGACCCGCCGTCATCGGCGACCGTGACCACCGCGGTGACGTAGGGCGTCAGCCGGCGCGCCGCGGACAGCGTCGCGTACAGGCCGTGCCCGCCGCCCAGCGCGACGATGCCCTGGTTGGGCAGGGGCAGGTCCGATGGGGTCATTCGCGGCCCAGATCCCGGTGCAGCACCCGCACCGACAGCTGCGGGTCGGCCTTGAGCAGGCCCATCAACGCCTCGGCGATCGCGACGCTGCGATGCTTGCCGCCGGTGCAGCCGATGGCCACCGTCATGTAACGCTTGCCCTCCCGGCGGTAGCCGTCGACGACCAGAGATAGCAGTCGATGGTAGGCGTCCAGGAAGTCTCTCGCGCCCGGCTGGCTCAACACGTACTCGCTGACCGCCGGGTCCTGCCCGGTGCGGGGCCGCAATTCGTCGACCCAGTGCGGGTTCGGCAGGAATCGCACGTCCATCACCATGTCGGCGTCCATCGGCAGCCCGTACTTGAAGCCGAACGACTCGACGGTGACGCTGGTCGTCGTGCTCGCGTCGCCGCCGAACGCGCGCTCGATGCTCTCCCGCAGGCCCCGCACCGAGAGCGTCGAGGTGTCGATGATCAGGTCGGCGGTCGCGCGCACCGGGGCCAGCATCCGGCGCTCCGCCGCGATGCCCTCGGCCAGTGTCTGGTCGCCCTGCAGCGGGTGGCTGCGGCGGTTCTGTTCGTAGCGGCGCACCAGCATGTCGTCGGAGGCCTCCATGAACACCACCCTCGGGTTGATGTTGCGGGTGGCCAACTCGGTGCGCACCGAGTCCAGGTCGCCGGTGAAGCCGCGCGAACGCACGTCCATCACCACCGCGAGCTGGGTGATCCGCGAGCCCGCGTCCATGCCGAAGTCGACCATCCGGGTGATCAATTGCGGCGGCAGGTTATCGGCGACGTACCAGCCGAGGTCCTCGAGCACCTTGGCCGCGGTGCCCCGGCCCGCCCCCGAGAGGCCGGTCACGAGCACGACGTCGATACCGGCCGACGCGCTGACCGGGCGGCCCTGATCGACCTCACCCTGGCCGGTCATCCGTCGGCGCCCTGTTGCTCGGGCCGCAGCGCTTCGAGGACGGCAGCCGCGGTGGCCACACCGATGCCGGGAACGGCGGTGATCTGGTCGACGGTGGCCTCCTTGAGGCGGGCTATGGATCCGAAGTGGGTGACCAGCGCCTTGCGGCGATGCTCCCCCAGTCCCGGCACCGTATCGAGCACCGACGCCGTCATTCGCTTGGATCGCTTGCTGCGATGGTAGGCGATGGCGAACCGGTGCGCCTCGTCACGGACCCGTTGCAACAGATACAGGCCCTCGCTGTTGCGCGGCATGATGATGGGGTCCGGCTCCGAGGGCACCCACACCTCCTCCAGCCGCTTCGCCAGCCCGATCACCGCGACGTCGCTGATGCCGAGTTCCTCGAGCACCGCGCTGGCCGCGTTGACCTGGGGCGCACCGCCGTCGACGACGTAAAGGTTCGGCGGGTAGGCGAACCGACGAGACTTTCCTTCCGGGGAAAGCACATTCGGGTCGGCCTGGTCGGCGAGGTGCCGCTGGAACCGCCGCCGGGTCACCTCGGCGATCGAGGCGACGTCGTCGGAACGCCCTTGGCCGGCCGCTTCGCGGATCCCGAAATGGCGGTAGTCGGACTTGCGCGGCAGCCCGTCTTCGAAGACCACCAGGGAGCCCACCACGTCGGTGCCCTGCACGTGGCTGATGTCGACGCATTCAATGCGCAGCGGCGCCTCGGGCAGGCCCAGCGCATCCTGAATGTTCTGCAGCGCAGCCGATCTGGCGTTGAAGTCGCCGGCCCGCTTCAGCTTATGTTGCTGCAGCGCGTCTTTCGCGTTGCGCTGCACGGTTTCGGCCAGCGCGCGCTTGTCGCCGCGCCGCGGCACCCGCAGCGCGACCCGGCTGCCGCGCAACCCGGTCAGCCAACTGGCCAGCTCCTCGGCGTTGGACGGCAGGCACGGCACCAGCACCTCGCGGGGCACCGGGTTGGCGGCCTCGTCGGCGGCGCCCCCCAACTCGGCCTGCTCGCCGTAGAACTGGGTGAGGAACTGCTCCACGAGTTGTTCTTCGCCGGAATCGCCGGCCTCCGCGGACTTTTCGACGATCCAGCCGCGCTGGCCGCGGACCCGGCCGCCGCGGACGTGGAACACCTGCACCGCCGCCTCGAGCTCGTCGTCGGCGAAGGCCACCACGTCGGCGTCGGTGCCGTCGCCGAACACCACTGCCTGTTTCTCCATCGCCCTCCGCAGCGCGCCCAGGTCGTCGCGCAGCCGGGCCGCGCGCTCGAAGTCGAGTTCCTCCGCCGCGGCGTTCATCTGCTGCTCCAGTTCGCGGGCGAACCGATCCGTCTTGCCGGACAGGAAGTCGCAGAAGTCGTCGACGATCTGGCGATGCTGATCCGCGCTGACCCGGCCGACGCACGGCGCCGAGCACTTGTCGATGTAGCCCAGCAGGCAGGGCCGGTCGATCTGGTGGTGCCGCTTGAACACCCCGGCCGAGCAGGTGCGAGCCGGGAACACCCGGGTGAGCAGGTCGAGCGTCTCCCGGATGGCCCAGGCGTGGGAGTAGGGCCCGAAGTAGCGCACGCCCTTGCGACGCGGCCCGCGGTAGACCATCAGCCGTGGAAATTCCTCGTTGAGCGTCACCGCGAGCACCGGGTAGGACTTGTCGTCGCGGTAGCGCACGTTGAAACGGGGGTCGAACTCTTTGATCCAGTTGTATTCGAGCTGCAGCGCCTCGACTTCGGTGTTGACCACCGTCCACTCGACCTTCGCGGCGGTGGTCACCATCTGCCGGGTGCGCGGATGCAGGCTGGCGATGTCGGCGAAGTAGGACGTCAACCGGCTGCGCAGGCTCTTGGCCTTGCCGACGTAGATGACGCGGCCGTGCTGGTCCCGGAATCGGTAGACGCCCGGCTCGACCGGAATGGACCCGGGCGGGGGGCGGTAGGTGGCGGGATCAGGCACCCATCCAGGCTAGTAGTCACCCCGGCGGCGGTTTGGGTGGCTTCCGATCCGGCTACCAACCTTCCAGCTCATCGTTAGAGTGGGGGCAGAGCAATGGAGGGAGTCCGTAAATGATGAAGCGCTCGTGGGCCAAACTGGCCGTCACGTTCGGCGGTCTGGCATTGGCGTCGACCGCTGGGGCCGGGGTCGCCGCTGCCGACCCCGATTACGGTCCGATGATCCACACCACCTGTAGCTACGACCAGGCGATGCGGGCGGTGCACGCGGAGAATCCGATGGCCGCTCAGTACCTGGACCAGTCGCCGCCGAACCAGCAGTTCCTCCAGCAGTACCTGGCGTCGTCGCCGGATCAGCGGGTCAACCTGCTGCACGCGATCGAGCACAACCAGGGCGCGCAGCAGGCGCTGCCCATCTTCCAGCAAATGATGACGGACTGCACCAGGTACTGATTCGCCGGGACTACCCCCACCTCCGCTAGACGGGGTGTCCGGTGATCTGGGCCAGGCGCTTGTAGAGCCAGTCCTCCATCGGAAACGCGGGCTGCGCGTCGCACGCCGAGACCAGCAATGCGACGCGCGGCCCGGATCCCAGGCCGAAAGCGCAGATCCAGTTCGGTTGGGTCAGCGTCCATGTCATGGCGTGCGCCGACTGGTCGAAGCCGTCCAGCTGGACGGGCCAGGATTTGCCGTCACGCGACACGGCCGTGAAGCCGCGGTGAGCGCTCACGAAGCACTGCGCGACGTTGAGAAACGCGTGCAAGACCACGTGCTCGTCGTCGAACCCGGCGTCGTAAAGGCCGAGCGACTCGCTGTAGGTCTGCGCGCCGCTGAAGCGGTACGCGGAGTCGGCCCGGTCCGTCGCGCCGGGCGGCAGCAGCGGGGAGTCCTGCACCACCGCCGCGGCCTCGCAGTCCGCCGGGTCCGCGCGCGTGAAGTAGTTGTCGCCGAAGGGAATCTGGGTGGCCGCGCCGAACGGCACGGAGTCGCCCGACTTCAACAGCAGGTCGCGGGCGCGCACCCCGGGCGTGTTGACCGTGGCGGGCGGCCCGCCCGACGATCCCGGCGCGCGCACCGCCCGGCCCGGCACCGACGTCGAACAGGCTCCCAGCAGGGTCACCGCCACGACCGCCGCGACGGCCGTCCGCACCTGACGCCCCATCGGCTGATGGTAGCGCGATCAGGCGGTCTGCAAGTCCGGTCGGTAACGCGCCAGCAGCGACCGCACCGTGTCCATCGCGTCCACCGCCCGGCCCTTGTCGACGGCCTGGATGGCCAGCACCGGCACGTACTCGTCGTCGGGCAGGTCGATGCGCGCCCAGCGGTGCCCCGCGGGGAAGGAGACGCCGACGATTTCCGACCAGCCGATCAGCTTGTCGCCCAACAGGTTCCGCACGCACAGACCCGTCGGCCCGACACGTAGGCGTGGCCGCGCGAACAGCAGCACCAGACCGGCGAGGATCACCCCGAGCACCGCCATCGCCACCTGGTCGGCGGTCTGGAACACCACCCCGCTCGATCGGATCTTGAGCAGGAAGCCCACGGCGATGTGCACCGCGGCGATGACGAAGGCGGCCGCGTACACGAACACCGGGGTGCGGTGGGGACGCAGCACGACGTCCCAGGTCTCGCGGTTCGGCGACGTCACGACCGGGCGCGCAGCTCACGCAGCGTCAGCGCGGCCGTCAAGGCCGCCTCGGTCGCCTGCGCCCCTTTGTCCTCGGCCGAGGAGGGCAACCCGGCGCGCGCCAGCGCCTGCTCCTCGGTGTTGGTGGTCAGCACGCCGTTGGCCACCGGCGTCGAGGCGTCCAACGCGACGCGGGTCAGCCCCTGGGTCACCGAGTCGCAGACGTAGTCGAAATGCGGTGTCTCGCCGCGTATCACCACACCCAGCGCGACCACCGCGTCGTGGTTGGTGGCGAGCTGCTGCGCCACCACCGCGAGTTCGATGGCGCCGATCACCCGGACCACGGTCGGCTCGTCGACGCCCGACTCGGCCGCGACCCTGCGGGCACCGTCGAGCAGGGCGTCACAGATCGGGCCGTGCCAGGTGCTGGCGACGATGCCCAGCCGCAACCCGGACGCGTCGACCGGAGCCGTCTGCGGCACACCGGCGGCAGGGCTCACAAAGCACCGCCGAATTCGCCTGGCAGATGAAAGGATTCGTGGAACTCGTCGAGCCCGGCCAAGTCGTGCCCCATCTTGTCGCGCTTGGTCAACAGGTAGCGGATGTTCTCGGCGTTGGCGCGCACCGGAAGCGGCACCCGCTCGATGATGTGCAGGCCGTAGCCGTCCAGGCCGACACGCTTGGCCGGATTGTTGGTCAGCAGCCGCATCGAGCGCACGCCCAAATCGACCAGGATCTGCGCGCCGATACCGTAATCCCGTGCGTCGGCCGGTAATCCGAGTTTGAGGTTGGCATCGACGGTGTCCTCGCCGGCGTCCTGCAACTGGTAGGCCTGCAGCTTGTGCATCAGCCCGATGCCGCGGCCCTCGTGGCCGCGCATGTAGAGCACCACCCCGCGGCCCTCACGCGCGACCATCGCCATCGCCGCGTCGAGCTGCGGACCGCAGTCGCAGCGGCGCGAGCCGAACACGTCACCGGTCAGGCACTCGGAGTGCACGCGCACCAGCACGTCGTGCCCGTCGAAGTTGGCCCCGTCGATCTCGCCGCGCACCAGCGCGACGTGCTCGACGTCCTCGTAGATGCTGGCGTAGCCGATGGCCTGGAACTCGCCGTGCCGGGTCGGGATGCGCGCCTCGGCGATGCGGGCGATGTGCTTCTCGTGCTTGCGCCGCCACTCGATCAGGTCGGCGATGGTGATCAGCGCGAGGTCGTGCTCATCGGCGAAGACCCGCAGCTCGTCGGTCTGCGCCATCGCGCCCTCGTCCTTCTGGCTGACGATTTCGCAGATGGCGCCCGCGGGCTGCAGGCCCGCCATCCGGGCCAGGTCGACGGCCGCCTCGGTGTGTCCGGGGCGGCGCAGCACCCCGCCGTCCTTGGCCCGCAGCGGGACGACGTGCCCGGGCCGGGTGAAGTCGTTGGCGACGCTGTCGGGGTCGGCCAGCAGGCGCATCGTGGTGGCCCGGTCCGACGCCGAAATCCCGGTGCCGACACCGTATTTGGCGTCGACGGTCACGGTGTAGGCGGTTCCGTGCTTGTCCTGGTTCACCGCGTACATCGGCAGCAGCCCCAGCCGGTCGCAGATCTCCCCGTCCAGGGGCACGCACAGGTAACCCGAGGTGTAGCGCACCATGAACGCGACCAGCTCCGGCGTCGCCTTCTCGGCGGCGAAGATCAGGTCCCCCTCGTTCTCGCGCTCCTCGTCGTCAATGACGACGACGGCCTTGCCGGCCGCAATGTCGGCAACCGCCCTCTCGACGGAGTCCAGCCTCGTCATCGTTGCTACCTCGCCGTTCCCGCGGTCAGGCGGGAACACAGTTGAAACGGCACCCTCGGAATGCCCCACGTGTTGCATTCAGTATGGACCACGGCGGCATCGCGGTTATTTCCCGCTTCTTGTGAGCTTCGTCCCCGGCCGTCTGCAAGCCCGAGGAGGGAGTTTGCGGCGTTGGCCTGCGGGTGGCCAATCGGCCCGGGTAGACATGAGGCGGTTGGCGCGCGCATCGAAGGAGACGCCTCATGGGTCCGGCGCACACGTTCGCGGTCGCGTTGACGGCCACCGCCACGCTGGCGCTCGCGGGCTGCGGCGGCGACCGTCAGCCCGCCGCGCCGTCACCCACCTCGTCGAGCCCCACCTCCCCGTCGCCCGGGCCGGCCGCGTCGAACCCCGCCCCGCCCAACGCCGTCGCGCCCGCGCTGGGCCAGCCCGGTGACTACACGGCGTTGCTGATCAGCGCGGCCGACGTCGGGCCGGATTTCACAGCCTACGGCGCGCCCACCCAGAACCCCAACGGGGTGCCCGGGGTGGGGCTGAGCTTCAACACCGCCGACACCAGCCGCGTGATCGTCGACGGGGTCACCGTCTTCGCGGACCCGGCAGCGGCCGCACAGGCCATCGCGGGCCACCCGTTTCCCAGCGTCGATCAGCCCGCGCCGCAGCCCTTCCCGGTGGGCCAGCAGGGCAAGATCGCGACGGGGACGTCGCCCGACAAACAGAACGCGGTCACCGAAGTTCTGTTCGCCGAGGGCAGGACCACCGTGAACCTGATATTCAAAACCGCGGCCGGCAGCCCGACCTCGCCGGATTTCGTCCTGGACATCGCCCGCAAACAGGATGCGGCCGTCAAGAATGGCTTGCCAAGTTAAGCGAATTTGACCAGCGCGACAATAAAAACGTCTGTGAGCGGCGGGGACGCGGACCTTGAGCTAAGCGCCGGCTAGGCGCCCGCTGTGCGCACCATTTGCGCAGGGCAAAGCGTTTCACAGGGCTTTCCGAAGGGAATGACCAGTGCCATGAATACCACTTCATCATCACGGCCGTGGGTGCGCCTGTGCACCGCGGCGTTGGCGACCGGCGGCCTGGCCGCCACCGCGTTGGGACTGGCGTCGGGCACCGCCACGGCGGCGCCGCCGCCCGCACCCCTTTATCACCACCACTGGTGCCCCGGCGAGCAATGGGACCCCGGCTGGGGGCCGAACCCGAACTGGAACAACTGCAACGACTGGGACGACAACTACGGCCCGGCCGGCTACGGCGGCGCGCCGACGTGGGCTCCCCCGCCGCCGCCCCCGCCGATCTGGGCGCCGTGGGCGCAGGTGGTGTGGAACGCGCAGGCCAACGGCTGGGGCTACTGGAACGGTCCCGTCTGGATCCCGCTGTAACCAGCGACCGTCGAGCGGCTACTGGTCGGCCAGCAGCCGCTCGACGTACTTGGCGATGACGTCGACCTCGAGGTTGACCTGCGCGCCGACCGGGGCGGTGCCCAACGTGGTGAGCTCGCGGGTCGTCGGGATCAGCGACACCTCGAACCAGTCGCGGGGGTCGTCACCGAGGGCCGACACCGTCAGGGAGATCCCGTCGACGGTGATCGACCCCTTCTCGACGATGTAGCGGGCGACCGTGTCCGGGACCTCGATGCGCACCACCTCCCAGTGCTCGGACGGCGTGCGCGACACCACGCGCCCGGTGCCGTCGACGTGGCCCTGCACGATGTGCCCGCCCAGCCGGCTGTTCACCGCCGCGGCGCGCTCCAAGTTGACGCGGCTGCCGACCCGCAGCTCGCCCAGGTTGGACCGGTTGAGGCTCTCGGCCATGACGTCGGCGGTGAACTGACCGTCGGGCCGCAGCTCGGCGACGGTGAGGCACACGCCGTTGACGGCGATCGAGTCGCCATGGCCCGCGTCGGAGGTCACGACCGGTCCGCGGATGGTCAGCCGCGCGGCGTCTGCCAGCACCTCCCTGGCCGTGATCTCGCCGAGTTCCTCGACAATTCCGGTGAACATTCTCTAAGGCTAGTCAACGAGCGCCCCGCCGATGAGCTGGCCAAACGGGCGGCGTCGCGCGCCACCACCGCGCAGCGCCCACCAGGGCGGTCGCCCGGACCCTTTACGATGCAGAGTATGCAGACCCGCCGCCGTCTATTGGCCGTCCTCGCATCCCTATCCCTCGCCACCGCCGTCGTCGCCGGCTGCTCCTCGGGCTCGAAGCAGAGCGGCGGGCCGTTGCCCGACGCGACCACGCTGGTCAAGCAGTCGGCCGACGCCACCAAGGCCGTCAAGAGCGCGCACATCGCGTTGAGCGTCCAGGGCAAGATCCCCAGCCTGCCCATCAAGACGCTGACCGGTGACCTCACCACCGCCCCGGCAACCGCGGCGTCGGGCAACGCCACGATCATCCTCGGCGGGTCGGACATCGACGCCAACTTCATCGTGGTCGACGGCAAGCTGTACGCGGCCATGACGCCGAACAAATGGGGCGACTACGGCAAGGCGTCCGACATCTACGACGTCTCGCTGCTGCTGAACCCCGACACCGGCCTCGGCAACGCGCTGGCCAACTTCAGCAACGCCAAGGCCGAGGGCCGCGAAACCATCAACGGCCAGAACACGGTGCGCATCAGCGGCAACGTTTCCGCTGACGCGGTGAACAAGCTGGCGCCACAGATCGCCGCCAGCGGCACGGTGCCCAGCACCGTGTGGATCCAGGAGGGCGGCGACCACGAGCTGGTGCAGGCCAACCTGCAGAAGAGCGAGGGCAACTCCGTGCAGATCACGCTGTCCAACTGGGGCGAGCAGGTTCAGGTCACCAAGCCCCAGGTGAGCCAGTGACCGCTCAAACCGGACGCCGGGTCGCGATCAGCGCGGGCAGCCTGGCGGTGCTGCTGGGCGCCTTGGACGCCTACGTCGTCGTGACGATCATGCGCGACATCATGACCGACGTCCACATCCCGATCAACCAGCTGCAGCGCATCACCTGGATCATCACGATGTACCTGCTCGGTTACATCGCCGCCATGCCGCTGCTGGGCCGCGCGTCCGACCGGTTCGGCCGCAAGTTGGTGTTGCAGGTCAGCCTGGCGCTGTTCATCGTCGGCTCGGTGATCACGGCGCTGGCCGGGCACTGGGGCGACTTCCACCTGCTGATCGCCGGCCGCACCGTGCAGGGCGTCGCCAGTGGGGCGCTGCTGCCCGTCACGCTGGCCCTCGGCGCCGACCTGTGGGCGCAACGCAACCGCGCCGGCGTGCTGGGCGGCATCGGCGCCGCGCAGGAGCTTGGCAGCGTGCTGGGCCCGCTGTACGGGATCTTCATCGTCTACCTGACTCACGACTGGCGCTACGTGTTCTGGATCAACGTCCCGCTGACCCTGATCGCGATGGTGATGATCCAGTTCAGCCTGCCATCGCACGACCGGGTGGAGAACCCGGAGAAGATCGACCTGGTGGGCGGCGCGCTGCTGGCGCTGGCCCTGGGCCTGGCGGTCATCGGCCTGTACAACCCGCAGCCCGACGGCAAGACGATCCTGCCGAGCTACGGGTTGCCGCTGGTCATCGGCGCGGTCGTGGTCACGGTGCTGTTCCTGCTGTGGGAGCGCTTCTCGCGTACCCGGCTGATCGAGCCGGCGGGTGTGCACTTCCGCCCGTTCCTGGCCGCGCTGGGCGCGTCCCTGTGCGCGGGCGCGGCGCTGATGGTGACGCTGGTCGACGTGGAGCTGTTCGGCCAGGGGGTCTTGCAGATGGACCAGACGCAGGCCGCCGGCCTGCTGCTGTGGTTCCTCATCGCGTTGCCGATCGGGGCGGTGCTGGGCGGGTGGATCGCCACCCGGATCGGGGACCGCATCATGGCCTTCGTCGGCCTGCTGATCGCCGCGTACGGCTACTGGCTGGTCCACTTCTGGCGGCAGGACGTGTTGAGCCACAAGCACAACGTGTTCGGGCTGTTCCAGCTGCCCGTCTTGCACACCGACCTGCTGGTCGCCGGTATCGGCCTCGGCCTGGTGATCGGGCCGTTGACCTCCGCCGCGTTGCGGGTGGTGCCGTCGGCGCAGCACGGCATCGCCTCGGCCGCGGTGGTGGTGGCCCGGATGACGGGCATGTTGATCGGTGTCGCCGCGCTCAGCGCGTGGGGCCTGTACCGGTTCAACCAGATCGTGGCCAACCTGACGGCCGCCATCCCGCCCGACGCTGGGCTGCTCGAACGGATCGCCGCGCAGGGTTCGATGTATCTCAAGGCATTCGCCTTGATGTACGGCGACATCTTCAGCGCGACGGTGGTCATCTGCATCCTGGGTGCGCTGCTGGGCCTGTTGATCGGCGGCCGCAAGGAGCACGCCGACGAGCCGGAACCGGTTGAGCCGCAGACCGTTTCCCTGGGCGAGCGGTAGGCGCGCCGCCCGGTCAGTGGCCGGGGCGGGGCACCAGGCTGAGCACCAGGTCGGGCCCCACCCGTTCGACGGCGTCGAACTGCCAGCGCGACGCCCGGGCCATGGTCGAGACGCCGACGTCGTCGACCGCGGTGACGGGCCCGCCCAACAGGATCGGCGCCACGTAGCTCAGGATCCGGTCGACGGCGCCCGCCCGCAGGAACGCACCCGCCAGCGTGGGGCCACCCTCGAGCAGCACGTCGGTGCGGTCCGACAGCGCCTTGATCACCTCGGCCGGGTCGCGGGTGCGGATCACCATGGTCCGCGAGTCGTCGTTGAGAACCCTTGCCTCCGAGGGGATTTCGCGCTCGCCGACCACCACCCGCAGCGGTTGCCGCTCGGCCAGTGAGCCGTCGGGCAGCCGCGCGGTCAACGCCGGGTCGTCGGCCAGCACGGTGCCCGTGCCCACCACGATCGCGTCGGCCATGGCCCGGCGCCGGTGCACATCATGCCGCGAGGCCTCGCTGGAGATCCACTGGCTGGAGCCGTCGGCGGCGGCGCTGCGGCCGTCGACGCTGCTCGCGTATTTCCACGTGACATGCGGCCGGCCGGTCCGCTGCTTGTGCAGCCACTCCCGCAGCGGACCGCCGGCGACCTCGTCGGCCAGCACGCCGGCGCGCACCCGCACCCCCGCTTCCTCGAGCCGGGCCGCTCCCCCGGCCGCGACCGGGTTGGGGTCCGCGACGGCGTAGACCACCGCCGCCAGGTTCGCGGTCAACAACGCGTCGACGCAGGGCGGGGTCTTGCCGTGGTGGTTGCACGGCTCGAGCGTCACCACCGCCGTGCCGCCGGTCGCCAACTCGCCGGCACGGCGCAGCGCCAGCACCTCGGCGGGGGGGCCGCCGGCCGGCTCGGTGCCGCCGACGCCGACCACCTCACCGCCAGGGTCCAGGATCACTGCGCCCACCGGCGGGTTCGGGTAGGTCGTGCCTTTCACGTGCATCGACTGCTCGATGGCCAGGCGCATGGCCGCCTCGATGCCGTTGTCGGGCACGGTCATCCGCGCAGGTGTGGCGACGCCGCGGCGGCCTGGCGCCGCAGCGCCTCGACCGCGGCCTCCGGGTCCTGCGCGCCGTACACGGCCGACCCGGCCACGAAGCAGTCGACGCCGGCCTCGGCCGCCTGCTCGATGGTGTCGGAGTTGATGCCGCCGTCGATCTCGACCAGGATCGTCAGCTCCCCCGCCTCGATCAGCTTGCGCGCGGCGCGGACCTTGCCCAGCACGTCGGGGATGAAGCTCTGGCCGCCGAAGCCCGGCTCCACCGACATGATGAGCAGCGTGTCGAAATGCGTCAGCACCTCCAGGTAAGGCTCCAGCGGAGTTGCCGGCTTGACGCTGATGCCCGCCTTGGCGCCCGCCGCGCGGATGTCGCGGGCGACCCCGATCGGGTTGTCGGTGGCCTCGGCGTGGAAGGTGACGTTGTAGGCCCCGGCCTCGGCGTAGGGCGGCGCCCAGCGGTCCGGGTCCTCGATCATCAGGTGGCAGTCCATCGGGATCTTCGTCGCCGCCAGCAGGCTCTCTACCACCGGCAGGCCGAGGGTCAGGTTCGGCACAAAGTGGTTGTCCATCACGTCGACGTGCAGCCAGTCGGCGCCGGTCACCGCGGCGGCCTCGTCGGCGAGCCGCGCGAAATCTGCGGACAGGATCGAGGGCGCGATCAGCGGTCTCCCGGAATTGCCAGCCATGAGCGCCACCTTACTGAGCCCCGATGAGGGCTTCACGCCTCGCGGCGCAACGCGGCGGCGAACATCGCATCGGTGCCGTGGCGGTGCGGCCACAGCTGCACGTACGGCCCGGCGCCCAGCCGGTCGACGCCGTCGAACAGCGGCCGGGTGTCCAGCGCGGACACCGGGTGACGGCGCAGCGCGTCGGCGACCACGCCGACGGTCTCGGCCAGGTGCGGCGAACAGGTGGCGTACAGCACCACACCGCCCGGGCGGGTCAGCGCGATCGCGGCGGCCAGCAGCTCGCGTTGCAGCTTGGCCAGCGGCGGCACGTCGCTGGGCTGCCGCCGCCACCGCGCCTCCGGCCGGCGGCGCAGCGCCCCCAGCCCCGTGCAGGGGGCGTCGACGAGCACCCGGTCGAAGCCGGGCTCCAGCCCACTCTCGCGACCGTCGACCCGCACGACGTCGACCGGCAACCCGCGGGTGTTCTCGGCCACCAGGTCGGCGCGGCGCGGGGCGGGCTCCACCGCGGTGACGCGCGCCCCTGAGCCGACGCCCAGCGCCGCCAGCAGCGCCGTCTTGCCGCCCGGTCCGGCGCACAGGTCGAGCCACCGGCCCGCGTCGGCGTCGACCGGGGCCAGCGTCAACGCCCGGGCGACCAGCTGGCTGCCCTCGTCCTGCACCAGGGCGGCACCGTCGCGCACCGGCGTCAGTTGCCCCGGGTCCCCGCCGGGCAGGTACACCGCGTACGGGGAATACCGCCCGACGGTGCCCCCCACCGCGTCGGCCAGCTCGGCGGCGCTCACGGCGGTCGGGCGGGCCGCCAGGTGGACCTGCGGCCGCTCGTCGTCGCTGGCCAGGATCGCCGGTAGTTCGCCCGCGGCTGCGCCCAGCGCGTCGGCGAACGCCTGCGCGACCCAGCGCGGATGGGCCCGCGTGAAGGCGGCGTGCCCGATCGGGTCGCGCGCCGCGTCGGGGGCGAGCTCGGCGACCCACGACGCCTCGTCCCGCCCCGAGATGGTGCGCAGCACCCCGTTGACGAAACCCGCTCGGGCCGAATCGAATTCGATGCCCGCCTGCTCGACGGTGGTGGAGACGGCGGCATGCGCGTCCACGCGGGTGCGCAGCAGTTGATAGGCCCCGAGCCGCAGCAGGTCGAGCAGCTTCGGGTCGATCGCCTCCGGCGCGCGCTTGGCGGCCGCACCGATGATCGCGTCGAGCAGCCCGCGGCTGCGGCAGGTCCCGTAGGTGAGTTCGGTGGCGAACGCCGCGTCGCGGCCGGTGATGCCGCGCTCCCGCAGCAGCGCCGGCAACGCCAGGTTCGCGTAGGCGTCGCGCTCGCTCACCGCGCGCAGCACGTCGAGCGCGGCGGCGCGCGCCGGGTCGAGGGGCCGGCGCCGGCGGCGCGGTGCCGCGCTCACGACGCCCGCGCCTGCGGGTCCAGCCGGGCTCCGCGGGCCCAGTCGGTGGCGTCCATCGGCCTCTTGCCGGGCGGCTGCAGGTGGCCCAGCCGCACGGGCTGCGATCCCGTGCCAACCCACACGCTGTTGCGGCCGACGTGAATCGCGCCGGGCGTCAACGGGATCGGCGCCTCGTCCAGGTGCACCGGCCCCAGCTTGACGCGCAGGTCACCGATCATGGTCCACGCGCCCGGGTTGGGCGTGACGGCCCGCACGCGGCGCTCGACCACCAACGCCGGCAGGTCCCAACGCACCCTGGCCTCCTCGACGGTGATCTTCGGCGCCACGCTGACCCCCTCGGTCGGCTGCGGCCGCGGCGTCAGCGTCTGGTCGGCGATGCCGTCGAGCGTCGTCGACAGCAACGCCGCGCCCGAGACGGCCAGCCGGTTCAGCAGGTCCCCGGCGGTGTCGGTGGGCCGGATGGTCTCGGTGACCACGCCGTAGACCGGCCCCGAATCCAAACTCGGTTCGATCAAGAAGGTGGTGGCGCCGGTGAGGGAATCGCCCGCCGCGATCGCCGCCTGGACCGGCGCCGCGCCCCGCCACGCGGGCAGCAAGGAGAAGTGCAGGTTGATCCACCCGTGCGGCGGCACCGCCAGCAGGCCGTCCCGCAACAGGGCGCCGTAGGCGACCACCGCGCAACAGTCCGGCGCCAGCTCCGCCAGCTCGGCGACGAACTCCGCGCTGTTGGGGCGCGCGGGCCGCAGCAGCGGGATGCCATGGTCGAGCGCCTCGCGGGCCACCGGCGACGGCTCGGGCCTGCCGCGCCGGCCGGCGGCGGCGTCGGGACGGGTCAGCACCGCGATCACCTCGTGCCGCGGCGATTCGATGAGGCGACGCAGCGCTGGGAGCGCGGGTTCGGGGGTGCCGGCGAAAACAAGACGCACCGGCACAGTGTAGGGAGCGGGCGAAGGCGCTCAGGCGATGCCGTCTTGCGCGTGTATATTGTTGCTTATACACATTGTTGCTACTACTTACTGTTATGGCGTCAGCCCATGACGACGATGTCGGCAGCCGGCCCCACTTCACCCCAGGAGGTTCGATGACCATCGACGCCGCTACCAACCGCACGGTGTGGGCGCTGGGCGATTACGCCCTGATGGCCGAGGAGGTGATGGCGCCACTCGGCCCGGTTCTGGTCGAGGCGGCCGGCATCGGCCCCGGCACGCGGGTGCTCGACGTCGCCGCCGGTTCCGGCAACATCTCGCTGCCGGCCGCCGCCGCGGGCGCCGAGGTGGTGTCCAGCGACCTGACGCCCGAGCTGTTGGCCAGGTCGCAGGCCCGCGCCGACGCCCGCGGCCTGACCCTCGACTACCGCGAAGCCAACGCCCACGCGCTGCCGTTCGGCAACGGCGAGTTCGACATCGTGGTCTCGGCGATCGGGGTGCAGTTCGCCCCGGACCAGCAGCGCGCCGCCGACGAGCTGGTCCGGGTCTGCCGCCCGGGTGGCACCATCGCCGTGATCAGCTGGACGCCGGGCGGCTTCTTCGGCCGGATGCTCGCCACCATCCGGCCCTACCGGCCCAGCCTGTCCCAGGCGACGCCGCCCGCGACGTTGTGGGGGCGCCCCGGCTACGTCGCCGCCTTGTTCGGTGACCGCGTGCGCGAATTCCGCGCCGCGTTCGGCCTGTTGACCGTCGACCGGTTCGCCAGCGCCGAGGCCGTCCACCGCTACTTCAAGAGCAATTACGGGCCGACGATCGAGGCCTACGCCAACATCGGGCACAACCGGGTGCTGGCCGACGAGCTGGACGCCCAGCTGGTCGAACTCGCCGAGGAGTACCTCGTCGACGGCGCCATGCAGTGGGAGTTCGTGTTGGTGACGGCCGAGAAACGCTGAGCGGCCTACAGGTCGAAATCGGCGTCGAGGTGCACGTCGGGCTCGCCGCCGGCGGCGGTGAACGCCGTCAGGGCGCGGACCAGCCCGTGGCGTTCGGCGGGCGGCATCTTCTCCACGATCCCGGCGATCTCGGCCCGCCGGTGGGCGGTGACCTGCCGCACCACCTCGCGGCCGCGCGGCGTGAGCGCGGCGAGCAGCTCGCGCCGCGAGGTCGGGTGCGGTAACCGGTCGATCAGCCCGGCGGCCACCAGACGGTCGACCATCCGGCCGGTCGCCGATGGTTGCACCCCGAGCAAACCCGCCAGGGTCGCCAGGTTGACCGGCCCCCGGTTCGACAGGATCACCAGCGTGCGGAACTGCGGAATGGTGATGGTGTCGTCGACCTGACCGATGGAGCGCGCCGACATCGCCATCAGCAACCGGGAAGCCGTCAACAGGGAATCGGTGATGACGTCCAGTGACTCGTCGACCGTGGCCGGATTGTCCGCTGCCATGTGGCCCTCCTCGACGATCGCGTCCGGGTTGTCGGCGGCTGAAGAGAGAAAGTGTAGCAACCTTCCAATATCGTAGACAGTGATTGTTGACTACGCGCACAATGCCCCCCGGCTATGGTGCTGAGCTAGCCGATGTGCAGGGGATCGATCTGCACGCGCGCGGGCTCGCCGGTCTGTCGCGCGCTGACGACGCCGATCCCCCGGCGCAGCGCGGCCGCCAGCGCCAGGCCCTGCGGCCGCGGGACGCGCACCAGCATCCGGGTCACCGGCGCGTCGGCGGCTATCCCGGCCGGGCGGCGCACGCCGGCCGGCAGGTCCACCGGGCCTAGCAGGTCGGCCTCCGGAGGCAGCTGCGCCTCCTCGAGCAGTTCGCGCACCGCGGCAGGTGTGCCGTCCACGGCGGCCATATGCACGCAGGGCGGCAGGCCCAGCTCGGCGCGCGCGGCCCACTCGGCTTCGGCGTGGCCGACCGGGTCCCAGCGGATCAGCGACTGCACCGTCGGGATCGTCGAGTCGGCGACCGCCAGCACGACGCCGCCGGCACCGCGGGGGCGGACCAGCGCGGCGGCGCTCATCCAGCGCCACAACGCGTCCTCGGCGGCGCGTAGGTCCTGGCGGCCCAGCAGCGCCCAGGTGTCCAACAGCAACGCCGCCCCGTAACCGCCAGGCGCGCGCGGCTCCGCGCCCGGGGTGGCGATCACCAGGGCCGGTCCGGCGCCGATCCCGGACACCACCCCGTCGCCCGACGACGTGATCACCGGTGTCCCGGGGAACGCGCGGCCCAGTTCCTCCGCGGTGCGGCGGGCGCCGACCACGACGGCGCGCACCGCGTCCGAGCCACACCGGGCGCAGCGCCGCGTCGGGTCGAGGCGCCCACACCAGCGGCACACCAGCGCCTGGCCGCCGTCCTGCAGCGACAGCGGGCCCGTGCACTGCCGGCACCGGGCGATCGCGCGGCAGCGGGCGCACGCCAGCGACGGCACGTACCCGCGGCGCGGCACCTGCACCAGCACCGGCGCGTCGGCCTGCAATGACGTTCGGGCCGCCCGCAGCGCGACGGACGGGAGGCGCGCGGTCCGCGCGGCCGGGTCCCGTTCGTCGGCGTAACCGGTGTCGTCGAGGGCGACCACCCGCGGGCTGCGGGCGCGCACCACCGGCCGCGCCGCGACGACGTCGTGCGCCCAGCCGCTGCGCACCAGCGCGTGCGCCTCCGCCGTGCGCGCGTAGCCGCCGATCAGCGCCGCGCACCGGGCCTGATGGGCGCGCAACATCGCCACCTCGCGGGCGTGCGGGTAGGGCGCCCGCGGCTCGGCGAGGCTGTCGTCGGCGTCCGACCACACCATGACCAGCCCCAGGTCGGCGAGCGGCGCGAACACCGCGCTGCGGGTGCCGATGACCAGCCGCGCGGTGCCCCGCAGCGCGGCGAGCCAGCGCCGGTACCGGGCCGCGGGCCCCAGGCCCGCCGACAGCGCCACCACCGCCGATTCGTCGATCAGGCCGGTCGCGGCCTGCCCCAGCGCGTCCAGGTCGCGCTGGTCCGGCACGATCGCCAGGGCCGACCGGCCGGCCCGGACGGTCTGCGCGGCCGCCTCGGCCAGCCGCTCGGGCCACGACTCCCCGGGCAGCGCATGCCAGACGGCCCGGGCGGCCCGCGACTCGGCCAGGGCGGCCAGGAACTGACCGCCGCGGCCGTAGGCCTGCCAGCCCGACGGGTCGACGGGCGCCGGGACGGGCACCGGGCCGGACGCGGCCGGCTCCCGTTCGGCGCGGGCGTGCCGGGCCGGCACCGCCAAGCGCAGCACGTCGGGGCGGGTCCCGGCGTAGCGCGCGGCCACCGCGTCGACCAGCCGCCGGATCTCGGGGGTCAGCACGGGCTCGGGCGACACCACGCGGTCCAACCAGCCGAGCTTGCCCGCGTGGTCGGTGTCGTTGCGGCGTTCCAGCACGAAGGCGTCGACCAGCCGGCCGTGAAACCGCACCCGCACCCGCACCCCGGGCTGGGCGTCGTCGGACTGTTCGGCCGACACCAGGTAGTCGAACTCCCGGTCCAGGTGCGGCACCGACAGCATGGGCAGGACCCGGGCGATCGGCTCGACCTCGACGGGGGTGCGCGCGACCTCGGTCACGGCGCCGCCGGAAGTCGAATCGTAGTGATGTGCACAGTGTCACCGCCCGGGCACACCGTACCGGCGATCGTCGACAGTCAGGTCTCCGCGGGGTCGTCCGGCGCGGGGCGCCCGCGGCCGAAGAAGAATCCCGCGGTGATCAGGATCTGCGCCGCGGCGTACGACCACCAAACCGGCACGGCCAGCGCCTCGTTGCCCAGGACGAAGCGGCCGATGGCGATCATCGAGTCCGACGCCGCGAAGCACACCGCGCCCACCGCGGTCCAGATCGTGGGCAGCCGCGCCGACAGGGCCGCGCACACCATGGCGGTCAGCACACCGATGTAGACCGTGACCGCCGGCTGTTGCGCGCCCAGCCGCGGCCACAACCAGACCAACTGCGCGGCGGCCACCACGCACATCGAGACCACCGCGACCAGCCGCGGTTTCGACGGACGGGCGCGCAGCGGGAGCAGCGCGCCGAGAAAACACAAGTGCGCCAACAGGAATGCGGCCAGGCCCACGACGAACGACGGCGCCCACCACGGGATCGCCAGCGCCCAGTCGCCGACGGCCGATAACAGCAGCGCGGGCATCAGCCACCGGCGCTCGCGGACGTCGGCGTGCCCCGCCGCGGCCAACGTCAACAGCAGCGCCATCGAGGCCTTGAACGCCGGCTGCAACACCCAGTGCCCGGTGAGCTCCGTGCCCGGTACCGAGTTCAGCGCCAGCACCGTCAGGTACACGCCGTAGCCCAGCGCCAGCCAGCCGGCCAGCACCCAGCCGCCCGCCACCAGGCGAGGTGCGTACGGTACCTCCATGCCCAGCTTCGACAACACCGCCGACGAACGGCCCGGGATCGACCCCATCCTGCAGAAGGTACTGGACGCGGTTCCCTTCCGGCTATCGACCGAGGACGGCATCGACGCCGCGCGGCAACGGTTCCGCGACCTGCCGCGTCGGCCGCTGCACCCCGAACTGCGGGTCGAGGACCGCACCATCGCGGGCCCGGCGGGCGGTGTCGGCATCCGGATTTATTGGCCCGCAACCCATTCCGTCGACGAACCGGCGCCCGTGGTGATGTTCTTCCACGGCGGCGGTTTCGTGGTGGGCGACCTGGACACCCACGACGGCACGGCTCGCCAGCACGCGGTCGGCGCGGATGCCGTCGTGGTGTCCGTCGACTACCGGCTGGCGCCCGAGCACCCCTACCCCGCCGCCGTCGAAGATGCATGGGCCGCAACGCTTTGGGTGGTCGAGCACGCCGAGGAGCTGGGGGTGGACCCGAACCGGCTCGCGGTGGCCGGCGACTCGGCCGGTGGCACCCTGGCCGCGGTGATGGCGCAGCGCGCCCGTGACAACGGCGCACCGCCGGTCGCCTTCCAGCTGCTCTGGTACCCCTCCACGATGTGGGACGCGCGGCTGCCGTCGTTCACCGAGAACGCGGCGGCGCCGATCCTGGACGTCGAAGCGGTGGCGGAGTTTTCGCGCTGGTACGCCGGCGAGGCCGACCTGTCCAACCCGCCGCCGGGCATGGCGCCCGGCCGCGCCGACGACCTCAGCGGGTTGGCGCCGGCCTACATCGCCGTCGCCGGGTACGACCCGCTGCGCGACGACGGCATCCGTTACGGCCAGCTGCTGGCCGCCGCCGGCGTCGCCACCGAGGTGCACAACGCCGAGACGCTGGTGCACGGCTACCTCGGCTACGCGGGCGTCGTCCCGGCCGCCACGGCCGCGCTCGACCGCGCGATGGGCGCGTTGCGAACCGCCCTGCACGGCTGAGGCCGTCGCGTACGGTGAATCCATGAGCGAGCCGAGCACCACGCGACCCGCAATCGACCCGGCGTTGAAGGCGGTTCTCGACGCCTTCCCCCTGACGTTCCGGGCGTCCGACGGCGTGCAGGCCGCCCGGTCGCGGCTGAAGCTGCTCAAGGTGCCGCCGGAGCTGCTGCCGCAGCTGCGCACCGAGGACCGCACCGTCGCGCACGGCGACCAAGGCGACATTCCCGTGCGCATCTACTGGCCGACCGACACCGCCGCCGACCCGTTGCCGGTGGTGGTCTTCTACCACGGCGGCGGATTCTGCTTGGGCGACTTGGACACCCACGACCCCGTGGCCCGCGCGCACGCCGTCGGCGCCGAGGCCATCGTGGTGTCCGTCGGCTACCGGCTGGCGCCCGAACACCCGTTCCCGGCCGGGGTCGACGACAGCTGGGCGGCGCTGCGCTGGGTCGCCGAGCACGCCGCCGAACTGGGCGGCGACCCCAGCCGGATCGCCGTGGCCGGCGACTCCGCCGGCGGCAACCTGGCCGCGGTGATGGCCCGCCTGGCCGTCGACAACGGCGGCCCCGCCCTGGCGTTCCAGTTGTTGTGGTACCCGGTGGCGGCCGCCGACCTGTCGCTGCCGTCCTTCACCGAGAACGCCGACGCGCCCCTGTTGAACCCGCGACGTCATCGACGCCTTCCTGTCCTGGTATCTGCCCGACACCGACATCAGCGACCCGACGGTGCTGCCGCTGACACTGGCGCCGGCGAACGCCGCCGACTTCGCCGGGCTGCCACCAGCCTACATCGGCATCGCCGAACACGACCCGCTGCGCGACGACGGGGCCCGCTATGCCGAATTGCTCAGCGCCGCAGGGGTTCCGGTCGAGCTGGTCAGGGAGCCGATCCTGGTTCACGGCTATGTCAGCTTCGCGTTGGCCATTCCGGCCGCCGCGGAGGCCACCGAACGCGGCCTCGTCGCGTTGCGTAAGGCGCTGCACCCCTAGGGAGGCCCCATGAGCTCACCCGTGCCGGCGAGCCCGGACCACGACGTCGTCATCGTCGGCGCCGGCTTCTCCGGCATCGGGGCCGCGATCAAGCTCGACAAAGCGGGTATGACCGACTACCTGGTGATCGAGGCCGGTGACGGCGTCGGCGGGACGTGGCACTGGAACACCTACCCCGGAATCGCCGTGGACATTCCGTCGTTCTCCTACCAGTTCTCCTTCGAGCAGAACCCGCGTTGGTCGCGCACCTACGCCAAGGGTCGCGAGCTGAAGGCGTATGCCGAACACTGCGTCGACAAGTACGGCATCCGCTCGCGAATCCGGTTCAACACCAAGGTGATCGGCGCCGAGTTCGACGACGACCACGCGCTGTGGCGGGTCCGGACCGACCGCGGTGACGAGCTGACCGCCCGGTTTCTGATCAGCGCCAGCGGCGTGCTGACGGTGCCGAATCTGCCCGACATCGACGGCGTGGACTCGTTCGCCGGCCTCACCATGCACACCGCCCGCTGGGACCACGCCCAGGACCTGACCGGCAAGCGCGTCGCCGTCATCGGCACCGGCGCCTCGGCCGTGCAGGTCATTCCGGAGATCGCGCCGATCGTGGCCCAGCTCACCGTCTTTCAGCGCACCCCGATCTGGTGCTTCCCCAAGTTCGACGTCCCACTGCCGGTGCCCGCGCGCTGGGCGATGCGGGTCCCCGGCGCCAAGAGGGCGCAGCGGCTGCTCAGCCAGGCCTTCGTGGAGGTGACCTTCCCGATCTCGGCGCACTACTTCACGGTGCTGCCGCTGGCCAACCGCATGGAGGGGGCCGCCAGGGCGTATCTGCGACAGCAGGTCCGCGACCCGGCGGTGCGCGACCAGCTCACGCCGCGCTACGCGGTGGGGTGCAAACGGCCCGGCTTCCACAACGGCTACCTGGCCACCTTCAACCGGGACAACGTGCGGCTGGTCACCACGGCGATCGACAAGATCACGCCCTCGGCGGTGGCGACGACCGACGGCGCGGCCCACGAGGTCGACGTGCTGATCCTGGCCACCGGCTTCAAGGTGATGGACCCCGACAGCATGCCCACGTTCGCGATCACGGGCAGCGGCGGCACGACGCTCAGCGAGTTCTGGAACTCCCACCGGTTGCAGGCCTACGAGGGCGTCAGCGTCCCCGGCTTTCCCAACATGTTCAGCATCATGGGCCCCTATGGGTACGTCGGCTCCTCGTATTTCGCGCTGATCGAGACGCAGACGCACCACATCGTCCGGTGCCTCACGCGCGCCCGGCGCGGCGGCGCGACGCGCGTCGAGGTGACCGCGGCGGCCAACGACCGGTTCTTCGCCGAGATGATGCGCAAGCGGCACCGCCAGATCTTCTGGCAGGACAGCTGCCGGCTGGCCAACAGCTACTACTTCGACAAGAACGGCGACGTGCCGTTGCGACCCACCACCACGCTCGAGGCCTACTGGCGCAGCCGCCGCTTCGACCTCGACGACTACCGATTCACCGCCTAGGAGACGGCGTGGCCAAGGAATTCGACCGCCTCGACGATTCGCTGCGGGACTTCATCGGCGAGCAGGCCGTGTTCTTCGTGGCTACCGCCCCTTCCGAAGGTGGCCGGATCAACCTGTCGCCCAAGGGTTACGGCGATACCTTCGCGGTGCTCGACGACCACACCGTCGCGTATCTGGACCTGTTCGGCAGCGGCGTCGAGACTGTCGCGCACCTGCGCGACAACGGCCGGATCACCGTCATGTTCTGCTCGTTCACCCGCAGCTCGCGGATCCTGCGGCTGTTCGGCACCGGGCGCGTGGTGCGCCCGGACGACGTCGAGTTCGCCTCCCTGGCAGCGCATTTCGGCGATCGGCACGCCGGGGTGCGCAGCGTCATCGTGATCGCCGTCGAGCGCATCGCCGACGCCTGCGGCTTCGCGGTGCCCTACTACGAGCTCGTCGACGAGCGGCCGGTGCTCGACAAAGCGCACGCCAAGGCCACCGACCGCACGTGGGCCGGCGCCGTCGCGCGCAACCAACGCAGCATCGACGGGCTGCCCGGCCTCGACGCCGACCACCCGGCGCCGCGCTAGCTCAGATGGCGCGCTTGAGGTCGTCGACCTTGTTCAGCTGCTCCCACGGCAGCTCGATGTCGGTGCGGCCGAAGTGGCCGTACGCGGCGGTCGGCGCGTAGATCGGGCGCAGCAGGTCCAGGTCGCGCACGATCGCGCCGGGCCGCAGGTCGAACACCTCGGGCACGATCTTCTCGATCTTGACCGGGTCGACGGTGGCGGTGCCGAACGTCTCGATGAACAGCCCGACCGGGGCGGCCTTGCCGATGGCGTAGGCCACCTGCACCTCTACCCGCTCCGCCAGGCCGGCGGCGACGATGTTCTTGGCCACCCACCGCATCGCGTACGCCGCCGAGCGGTCCACCTTGGACGGGTCCTTGCCGGAGAAGGCGCCGCCGCCGTGGCGGGCCCAGCCACCGTAGGTGTCGACGATGATCTTGCGCCCGGTCAGGCCGGCGTCGCCCTGCGGGCCGCCGATGACGAACTTGCCGGTCGGGTTGATCAGGACGCGAGTGGACGACGAGTCCAGCGTCTCGTGCGCCAATTCCGTCAGGACGGTCTCCAGGACGTGCTTGCGGATGTCGGGATCCAGCGTCTTCTCCAGGTCGATCCCGTCGGCGTGCTGCGTGGAGACCACCACGGTGTCCAGCCGCACCGGGACGTTGTCCTCGTACCCGATGGTGACCTGCGTCTTGCCGTCGGGGCGCAGGTAGGGCAGCGTGCCGTTCTTGCGGACCTCGGTCAGCTTGCGCGCCAGCCGGTGCGCCAGCGCGATCGGCAGCGGCATCAGTTCCGGGGTGTCGCTGATCGCGTAGCCGAACATCAGGCCCTGGTCGCCGGCGCCCTGGGAGTCCAGCGGGTCCGCGGCGCCCTCGACACGCGTCTCGTGCGCCGTGTCCACGCCCTGCGCGATGTCGGGTGACTGGCGGCCGATGCCGATGTTGACGCCGGCGGTCTCGCCGTCGAAACCCTTGTCGGACGAGTCGTAGCCGATGTCGAGGATCCGCTGCCGGACGATGTTGGGAATGTCGGCGAACGCCTCCTTGGCGGCCGTGGTGACCTCACCGATGACGTGCACCTGACCGGTCGTGACGGCCGTCTCGACGGCCACACGTGAACGCGGGTCCCCCGCCAGCAGCGCGTCGAGGACCGAGTCGCTGATCGCGTCACAGATCTTGTCCGGATGCCCCTCGGTCACCGACTCGCTGGTAAACAGGCGACCCTTTTCGCTCACAATCACAATCCTTCCAATTAGTTAGTAAGCCGAATTATATCGGTCTGCGGCGGGCGCCCGGCACCCGTCCCGGTGCCGGGGCGACGGACGTCCTATGCGGTGCCGCCGTGCAGGAACGCGGCGATCGCATCCACGATACGACTGGCCATCAGCGTCTTGGAGCCGTGCTGCAGCGCCGCCTCGGTCCCGTCGGACGCCAGCAACCAGCCGTCGTTGCTGTCCACCTCGAACGCGCGGCCCTCGCCGACGGCGTTGACGACCAGCAGGTCGCAGCCCTTCCTGCGCAATTTGGCGCGGGCGTGAAACAGCACGTCGCCGGCGGCGTCACCGGTCTCGGCGGCGAACCCCACGATGGCGTGCATGTTGGGCAGCTCGCCGTGCGCGCGGGAGCGCACCACGCCGGCCAGCACGTCGTCGTTGCGGATCAGGTCGATCGTCGGGGCCGCGTCGGAGGCGTCCGGGCTTTTTTTAATCTTGGCGGCGGCAACGTGGGCGGGCCGGAAGTCGGCGACCGCGGCGGCCATCACCAGCACGTCGGCCTCGGGCGCGTGCTTGGACACCGCGTTGCCGAGCTGTTCGGCGGAGCTGACGTGCACGACGTCGACACCGGCGGGGTCGACCAGCCCGGCGGTGTGGCCGGCGATCAGGGTGACCTGGGCGCCGCGCTGGGCGGCCACCCGCGCGACGGCGTAACCCTGCTTGCCCGAGCTGCGGTTGCCGACGAAGCGCACCGGGTCGATGGGTTCGCGGGTGCCGCCGGCGGTGACCAGCACCCGGCAGCCGGCCAGGTCGTAGGGCAGCGCGTCGTGGCGCTCCAGCAGCAGCTCGGCCAGGGTGGTGATCTCCTCGGCCTCGGGCAGCCGCCCCGACCCGCTGTCCGAGCCGGTGAGCCGCCCCGCGGCGGGCTCGAGGACCACCGCGCCGCGGCGGCGCAGCGTGGCGACGTTGTCCACGGTCGCAGGGTGCAGCCACATCTCGGTGTGCATGGCCGGCGCGAACAGCACCGGGCACCGGGCGGTCAGCAGGGTCGCGGTCAGCAGGTCATCGGCGCGGCCGGCCACGGCGCGGGCCAGCAGGTCCGCGGTGGCCGGGGCAACGACGACCAGGTCGGCCTGCTTGCCGAGCTGGACGTGCGGCACCTCGGGGACGTCGTCGAAGACCCCGGTGCGCACGGGCTGGCCGGAGAGCGCCTCGAAGGTCGCGGCGCCGACGAAACGCAGCGCCGATTCGGTGGGGATGACGCGGACCGAGTGGCCGGCCTCGGAGAGCTGACGGACGACGGTGCACGCCTTGTAGGCGGCGATACCGCCGGCTACCCCGACGACGACCCGTTTACGGTCCACAGCGCGCCCGGCCTATTACTCGCCCTCGGTGTGCTCGAGCAGGTCGGCGTGGATCTCGCGCATCGCGATGGACAGCGGCTTTTCCTGCAGGCCGGGCTCGACCAGCGGGCCCACGTACTCGAGGATGCCCTCGCCGAGCTGGTTGTAGTAGTCGTTGATCTGGCGGGCCCGCTTGGCGGCGTAGATCACCAGGGCGTACTTGCTGGACACGCGGTCCAGCAGCTCGTCGATCGGCGGGTTGGTGATGCCCAACGGCGTGTCGTAGGCGCTCTGGCCGCCGGCGGCCGGGTCGAACTGGTCGGGGACGGCGGACAGCGTCGCGTCGGGCTGGGAAATACTCACGAAGGTCAATCTCCTTGGCGGGCTAGAGCCCCGAAACGGCGCGCGGGCCGCTAAGAAACTCGGTGTTCACTCGTGCTCGGATGGGGTCTGCCGGGTGGCCTGACCGGCCTGGTGGTGCGGGCTCGGCGCAGTTCCCACCAGCAAGGATACCAATTCGGCGCAGGCAGACTCCAATCGACTGTTGACCACCACGCGGTCGAAGTCGTCCTGAGCGGCCATTTCGATGCGGGCGGTCTCGAGCCGGCGCTCGATCGCCTCCGGGGTTTCGGTGCCGCGGCCGATCAGCCTGGCCTGCAGGTCGTCCCAGCTGGGCGGCGCCAGGAACACGGTCAGGGCCTCGGGCATCGCCCGCTTGACCGCCCGGGCCCCGGCCAGGTCGACCTCGATGAGGACGGGGAAGCCGCCGGCGGTGGCGGCCCGGACCGGCTCGGCCAGGGTGCCGGACCGCTGCAGGCCGCCGTGGATCTCGGCCCACTCGAGCAGCGCGCCCTCGTCGATGAGCTGCTGAAATTGCCCGGGGCTGACGAAGTGGTAGTCGACGCCGTCCACCTCGCCGGGCCGGGGCGCGCGCGTCGTGGCCGAGACGGAGAAGTGCAGGTCCGGGATGCGCTCGCGCAGGCAGCGAACCACGGTCGATTTACCGACCGCGGAGGGACCGGACAGCACGACCACCCGTCCCTGACCTGATCGGTCGGGACGTGCCCCGTGCTCGGTGTCCGGTCCCCCGCCAGCGCTCATCGGCGCCCCGCGGTCGGTACGCCCGCAGGACAGGCTCGATCGTCCGCCTCGTCAGGCCATGCGGCGGCCTGCATCGTCGGCGGACGGGTTAGGAGCCGAACTTTTCCAGCAGGGCCTTGCGCTGCCGATCACCGAGGCCACGCAGGCGGCGGGTGGGGGCGATCTCCAGCTCGGTCATGATCTCCTGCGCCTTGACCTTGCCCACCTTGGGCAACGCCTCCAGCAGCGCCGAAACCTTCATCTTGCCCAAGACCTCGTCGGTCTCGGCGTCCTTGAGCACCTGGCTCAGGTTGGTGCCGCCGCGCTTCAGCCGGTCCTTGAGCTCCGCGCGCGCTCGACGTGCGGCAGCCGCCTTCTCCAACGCGGCCGCGCGCTGCTCGTCGGTCAACTGGGGAAGGGCCACGATTCCTCCGTATCTGATCAATCAATCGCAATCGATCTCTTTGTGTCTCTGCCGGGTACTTCAGCCAGCGGGAACGACCGTACTGCGGCCTCCTGACGAAATCTAACCCGCCCCCCTGGTTACGGGGACAAACGCCCAGCATGACCGGGGGTGCGGCGCGGTCACGCGCGGCGCCCCAACCGGCGCGGCGAACCCCCGCGCACCGACCGGCAGGGCCCCTCACCCGGCCGTCGCGGATTCCGCTTACAGGGCTCTGAACAGCGGTTATGCCGTGTCGGAGCGGGCAGTGCGCGCCGCCGGAGGCGTTGCGGCGGGCCGCCGCGGCGGGGCGCCGGCGCGAACCCGGCGCGCCCGGTGCGGCGGATCACGCATTTTTCGTGCCGTGTCGCGCGTGTCGCGCCGGCGGTCGCTGCAGGTCGGCGCCCCTGCGCGGGCGCCGCGGCGGCGTCTGGCTAGAGCGACTGCAGGTAGGACACGGCGTCCAGCATCCGTTCGGCGGCGGCCCGCAGGTCCGCCACGTTCGGGCCGGCGCGCAGCACCTCGCGGGCCACCGCGGGCAGCAGCTGCCCGGGGTCGGCCCCGCCGAGCCCGGCCAGCCCCTCGGGCCGGCCGCCCTGCACGCCGAGGCCGGGCACCAGGACCGGGCCGCCCAGCGCGCTCAGGTCGGGCGGCGTGAGGACCGTCGCGCCGACCACGACGCCGACGTAGCCGGGCCCGAACGGGGCGGCCGACCGGTTCACCACGGCGGCCTGGTCGACGACCAGCTGCGCGACCGTGCGGCCGTCGAACGCGGCGCGCTGCACCGTCGCGCCCTCCGGGTTGGAGGTGGCGGCCAGCACGAACACCCCGCGGTCGTTGGCCGCGGCGGTCTCGAGCAGCGGCCGCAGGGAGCCGAACCCGAGGTAGGGGGCGGCCGTCACGGCGTCCGCGGCCAGCGGGGAGTCGCCCGCCCACGCCGTGGCGTAGGCGGCCATGGTCGTGCCGATGTCACCGCGCTTGGCGTCGGCGAGCACCAGCACGCCGGCCGCCCGCAGCGCGGCGATGGTGCGTTCGAGCACGGCGAAGCCCGCCGCGCCGTACGCCTCGAAGAACGCCACCTGCGGTTTGACGACGGCGAATCCGGCGAACGCCTCGACGCAGATGTCGCTGAAGGCCGCCAGCCCGTCGGCGCTGGTGGGCAGGCCCCAGGCCCGCAGCAGCTCGGTGTGCGGGTCGATGCCCAGGCACAGCGGCCCGCGGCTGGCTTTGGCCGCGGCCAACCGGGCGCCGAACCCGGTCACGGCGCCTCGTCCCCCACGGCGGCCCCGGTGCCGAGCTGGCTGTGCAGCTCCTGCAGGCAGCGCACCCCGATGTCGCCGCGGATGCCCGCCTCGATGCCCTGGATGGCCGCCGAGGCGCCCTGCACCGTGGTGACGCACGGGATGTTGACCGACACCGCGGCCGAACGGATCTCGTAGCCGTCGACGCGGGGGCCGGAGTTGCCGTAGGGGGTGTTGATCACCATGTCGACCTCGCCGGCCCTGATGGCGTCCACCGCCGAGGCCGTCGGGCGCCCCGGCTGCGGGGGCTCGAAGTGCTTGCGCACCTCGTCGCACGGAATCCCATTGCGGCGCAAGGTTTCCGCGGTCCCCTCGGTGGCCAGCACCCGAAATCCCAAGTCGGCCAGGCGCTTGACGGGGAACACCAGCGACCGCTTGTCGCGGTTGGCGACCGAGACGAACACCGTGCCCTGCGCCGGCAACGATCCGTAGGCCGCGGTCTGGCTCTTGGCGAAGGCGGTGCCGAAGTCGCGGTCGATGCCCATCACCTCACCGGTGGACTTCATCTCCGGGCCGAGCAGCGAGTCGATGGCGGCCCCGTCGACGCGGCGGAACCGGTGGAACGGCAGCACGGCCTCCTTGACCGCGATGGGCGCGTCGTGCGCGGCGTGGGCGCCGTCCCCCGACGCGGCCAACATCCCTTCCTCGCGCAGCGTCGCGATGCTGGCGCCCAACATGACTCGCGCGCACGCCTTGGCGAGGGGCACCGCGGTGGCCTTCGACACGAACGGCACCGTGCGGCTGGCGCGCGGGTTGGCCTCCAGGACGTAGAGGACGTCGTCCTTGAGCGCGTACTGCACGTTGAGCAGCCCCACCACGCCGATGCCGTGCGCGATGGCCTCGGTCGCGCGGCGCACCTTCTCGATGTCGCTGCGCCCCAGCGTCACCGGCGGCAGCGCGCACGCCGAGTCACCGGAGTGGATGCCGGCTTCCTCGATGTGCTCCATGATCCCGCCGATGTAGACCTCGGTGCCGTCGCACAGCGCGTCGACGTCGATCTCCACCGCGTCCTCGAGGAAGCGGTCGACGAGCACCGGATGCTCCGGGGACAGCTCGGTGGCGCGGGTGATGTAGTCGCGCAGCGTGTCCTGGTCGTAGACGATCTCCATGCCACGCCCGCCGAGCACGTACGACGGCCGCACCAGGACCGGGTAGCCGATGTCCTCGGCGATCCGGCGGGCCTGCGCGAACGTCGTGGCCATGCCGTATTTCGGCGCCGGCAGGCCCGCGGTGGCGAGCACGTCGCCGAAGGCGCCCCGGTCCTCGGCCAGGTCGATGGCTTCCGGCGGCGTGCCCACGATGGGCACCCCCGCGTCGGCCAGGCGCTGCGCCAGGCCGAGCGGGGTTTGCCCGCCGAGTTGCACGATCACCCCGACGACGCCGGGGCCGCCCGCGCCGGACTGCGCCTCGGCGTGGAAGACCTCGAGCACGTCCTCGAACGTCAGCGGCTCGAAGTACAGCCGGTCGGCGGTGTCGTAGTCGGTGGACACCGTCTCCGGGTTGCAGTTCACCATCACGGTCTCGAACCCGGCCTGGGACAACGTCTTTGCCGCGTGCACGCAGCTGTAGTCGAACTCGATGCCCTGGCCGATGCGGTTGGGACCCGAGCCCAGGATCAGCACCTTGGGCCTCTCGGTCTGCGGGGCCACCTCGGTCTCGGCCGCCGGGTCGAGTTCGTAGGCGCTGTAGTGGTACGGCGTCTTGGCCTCGAATTCCGCCGCGCAGGTGTCCACCGTCTTGTAGACCGGGTGGACGCCGAGGCGCTCGCGCAGCGACCGCACCCCGTTCTCCCCCGCCAGCTCGGGCCGCAGCGCGGCGATCTGGCGGTCGGAAAGGCCGCTGTGCTTGGCCCTGCGCAGCAGGTCCGCGTCGAGGACGGGCGCGTCGATCAGTTCGCTGCGCAGCCTGCCGAGCTCGGCGATCTGCGCGACGAACCACGGATCGACGCCGCTGGCCTGCGCGACGTCCTCGATCGAGGCACCCAGCCGCAGCGCCAGCTCGATGTCGTAGAGCCGGCCCTCGGTGGGCGTGCGCAGCCGGGCCAGCACCTCGGCCGGCCCGTTTTCGGCCGCCGCCGGATCATCGGGTTTGGTCCAGAACCCGGCGCGGGTGGTCTCCAGGGACCGCATCACCTTGCCGAGCGCCTCGACGAAGTTGCGGCCCAACGCCATCGCCTCGCCGACCGACTTCATCGTGGTGGTCAGGGTGGGGTCGGCGCCGGGAAACTTCTCGAACGCGAACCGCGGCGCCTTGACCACGACGTAGTCCAGGGTGGGCTCGAAGCAGGCGGGCGTCTCCTTGGTGATGTCGTTGACGATCTCGTCCAGCGTGTAACCGATGGCCAGCTTGGCGGCGATCTTGGCGATTGGGAAGCCGGTGGCCTTGGACGCCAACGCGCTCGAGCGCGACACCCGCGGGTTCATCTCGATGACGATCAGCCGGCCGTCGCTCGGGTCGATCGCGAATTGGATGTTGCAGCCGCCGGTGTCGACGCCGACCTCGCGCAGGATGGCGATGCCGAGGTCGCGCATCCGCTGGTATTCGCGGTCGGTCAGCGTCATGGCCGGCGCGACGGTGACCGAGTCGCCGGTGTGCACGCCCATCGGGTCGACGTTCTCGATCGAGCACACGACCACCACGTTGTCGCGGCCGTCGCGCATCAGCTCGAGTTCGTATTCCTTCCAGCCGTAGATGGATTCCTCGATCAGGACGTTGGCGCTGGGCGAGGCGGCCAGGCCGGCGCCGGCCATCCGCTCGACGGCCTCGGCGGAGTCGGCCATGCCCGACCCCAGCCCACCCATGGTGAAGCTGGGCCGGACCACCACCGGCAGGCCCAGCTCGGCGACGGTCTCGCGGACCTCGTCCATGGTGAAACACACGCGGCTGCGGGCGGATTCACCGCCGACCTTGGCGACGATGTCTTTGAACCGCTGCCGGTCCTCGCCGCGCTGGATGGCGTCGAAATCGGCGCCGATCAGCTCGACGCCGTAGCGCTCCAGCGCCCCGTTCTCGTACAGCGCGACCGCGGTATTGAGCGCCGTCTGCCCGCCGAGGGTGGCCAGCACCGCGTCGATCTTGTTGCCGCGCTGGGCCTGCTGGGCGATCACCCGTTCGACGAAGGCCGGGGTGATCGGCTCGACGTAGGTGAAGTCGGCGTATTCCGGGTCGGTCATGATGGTCGCCGGGTTGGAGTTGATCAGGCTGACCTGCAGGCCCTCGGCGCGCAGCACCCGGCAGGCCTGGGTGCCCGAATAGTCGAATTCGGCGGCCTGGCCGATCACGATCGGCCCGGAGCCGATCACCAGCACGTGCTTGAGGTCGGTGCGACGCGGCACTAGCGCCCCTTTCCGCGATGTTGCTCCGCCATCAGATCGATGAACTGGTCGAACAGGTACTCCGCATCGTGCGGCCCGCCCGCGGCCTCGGGATGGTACTGCACCGAAAACGCGGGTCCGTCAACGAGTTTGACGCCCTCGACCACCCCGTCGTTGGCGCAGGTGTGGCTCACGACCGCCGGGCCGAACGGGGTGTCGAACCGCTGGCCGGCCTCCCCCTCCAGCGCGAAGCCGTGGTTCTGGGAGGTGACGGCCACCCGGCCGGTCACGTGGTCGATCACCGGGATGTTGATGCCGCGGTGCCCGAAGACCATCTTGTAGGTGGACAGTCCCAGCGCGCGGCCCAGAATCTGGTTGCCGAAGCAGATGCCGAACAGCGGGATCCCGGCGCCCAGCACCTCGCGGGTGAGCGCGACCACATGGTCGGCGGTCGCCGGATCGCCGGGGCCGTTGGACAAGAAGACGCCGTCGGGTTGCAGGTCGGCGATCCGCTCGAACGTCGCCGACGACGGCAGGACGTGGGTGCGGATGCCGCGCCGGGCGAAGTTGCGCGGCGTGTTGGTCTTGATGCCCAGGTCCAGGGCGGCGACGGTGAACCGTTGCGGCCCTTCGGGATCCACGACGTAAGCGTCGGGCGTGGTGACCTCCCCCGCGAGGTCGGCACCCAGCATCGAGGGCTGCTCCCGCACGCGTCGCACCAGTTCCTGCGGGTCGGCGAGCGCGTCGCCGGAGAACACCCCGGCCTTCATGGACCCGCGGGTGCGCAGGTGCCGCACCACCGCGCGGGTGTCGATGCCGGCGATCCCGACGATCTGCTGACGGACCAGCTCGTCCTCCAGGGTGCCGTTGGCGCGCCAGTTCGACACCCGCGGCGACGGATCGCGCACCGCGTACCCGGCCACCCAGATCTTGTCGCCGCGGCTCTCGGCGTCCTCGGAGTTCCAGCCGGTGTTGCCGATCTGCGGGGCGGTGGCCACCACGATCTGGCGGTGATAGCTCGGGTCGGTCAGCGTCTCCTGGTAGCCGGACATGCCGGTGGAAAACACCGCCTCGCCCAGCGTTTGACCGACCTTGCCGAACGCCGTGCCGGTGAAGACGCGGCCGTCTTCGAGAACCAACTGCGCCTTGCTCACGCTACCTCTTCCTCCCGGCCGTCCCGCCGGTCTTCCAGCCACCCGTCATAGTCGTGGCGGTCGTTGCCCCGAAATCCGGTGTCGATCTCGACGCCCGAGGGCAGCCGCCAGCGAATCGCCAGGATCGAGTTCTTGCCGGCGACCTTGCCGGCCATGCCGCGCTCCGTGCGGACGGCCGAAATCGCTTCCTGCGGAATCCAGATGGGGTTGGCGCGGATGCGCTCGAGCAGGATGCCCGCGGAGTATCGGGTCAACACCGCCTTGCTGCGGTATCCCAGGTCGCCGGCCGTGATCCGGTCGTTCCACGCCGGTGCCAGCGTGCAGCCGACATAGACGCCCGGGATGGTGGCGATCGCGGCGCCGACGGTGTCGGGCACGTCGGGCAGTTCACCGATGAGCTCCGTCTGCCGCTGCGCGCGGTGTCGCCAGCCGCGCATCATCAGCTGAATCACCACGGCGATGACCACCACCAGCACGGCCGCGAAGATGAGCGACCCGACCAAGGTGCCGGAATTCATGCCGGGCACTTCCCTTCTCGCGCGGTCACCGTGCCGCGCAACAGGGTGGCGGTCACGGTGGCGGGCAGGGTCATCGCCTCGAACGGCGTGTTGGCCGACCGGCTGGCCAAGCCGGACCCGGCGACGGTCCAGGTGGCGTCCGGGTCGACGACCGTGAGGTTGGCCGGTTCGCCGACCTCTAGCGGCCGGCCCTGGTCCGGCAACCCGACGATGCGCGCGGGGTTCTCGCTCATCACCCGGGCCACGCCGCGCCAATCCAACAGCCCCGGCACCACCATGGTCTGCACCACGACCGACAGCGCCGTCTGCAGCCCCAGCATGCCGGGCCGCGCGGCGGAGAACTCGCAGCACTTCTCGTGCTCGGCGTGCGGCGCGTGATCGGTGGCCACGCAGTCGATGACGCCGGCGGCCAGCGCCTCGCGCAGCGCCGCGGCGTCGGTGGCCTCCCGCAGCGGCGGGTTGACGCGATTCACCCCTTCGTAGCTGGCCAGCCTGCCGTCGTCGAGCATCAGGTGGTGCGGGGTGACCTCGGCAGTGATCGAAATTCCTTGCGCCTTAGCCCATTTCAGCAACTCGACGGTGCCGGCGGTGGAGGCGTGGCAGATGTGCACCCGGGCGCCGGCGTCACGCGCCAGCAGCGCGTCGCGCGCGACGATCGACTCCTCGGCCGCCCGCGGCCACCCCGACAAGCCGAGGCGCGCGGCGGTGGGTCCCTCGTGGGCGACCGCACCGACGGTCAACCGGGGCTCCTCGGCGTGCTGCGCGACCAGCACACCGAGGCCGGTGGCGTATTCCAGGGCGCGACGCATCACCAGCGGGTCGTGCACGCAGACACCGTCGTCGGAGAACATCCGGACCTGGGCGGCACCGGCGGCCATCATGCCCATCTCGGTGAGTTCGGTGCCGGCCAGGCCGACGGTGACGGCTCCCACGGGGTGCACATCGACGAGGCCGACCTGCTGACCGCGGTGCCATACGTGGTCGGTGACCACCGGGCTGTCGGCGACCGGGTTGGTGTTGGCCATCGCGAAGACCGCGGTGTAGCCGCCCAACGCCGCTGCGGCCGAGCCGGTTTCGATGTCCTCGGCGTATTCGCGGCCCGGCTCGCGCAGGTGGGTGTGCAGGTCGACGAACCCGGGCAGCAACACCTGCCCGGCCGCGTCGAGCACGTCGGCCGTGTCGGGGACGTCGAGGCCGGTCCCGATCCGGGCGATCTGACCCTCGAAGCCGGGAACGTCGACGAGCACGTCGACGGGGTCGCCCTCCCCGTACAACCGCACGCCGCGGATCAGCACCGTCACGCCACACCCACCTCCCCGGCGGACTCGGTGCCGACCAGCACGTGGAACAGCACCGCCATCCGCACGTGCACACCGTTGGAAACCTGTTGCAGCACTGCCGATTGCGAGGAGTCGGCCACCGAGGAGGCGATCTCCATGCCGCGCAGCATCGGGCCGGGGTGCAGCACCACGGCGTGACCGGGCAGCAGCGCCTGGCGCCGATCGGAGAGCCCGTAGCGGGCGGAGTATTCGCGCACCGACGGGAAGAAGCCGCCGTTCATCCGCTCGGCCTGCACCCGCAGCATCAGCACCGCGTCGGCGGCGGGCAGCTCGGCGTCGAGGTCCCCGGTGACGGTGACGGGCCAGCCGTCGACCCCCACCGGCAGCAGCGTCGGCGGGGCGACCAGCACTACCTCCGCGCCCAGGGTGTGCAGCAGCATCACGTTCGAGCGCGCGACCCGGCTGTGCAGGATGTCGCCGACGATCACGACGCGCCGACCCTCGATGCCACCCAGCCGCTGGCGGATGGTCAACGCGTCCAGCAGCGCCTGGGTCGGGTGCTCGTGCGTGCCGTCGCCGGCGTTGATCACCGACGGACCCGAATTCTCCTGCGCCGCAGTCCAGTCGGCGAGTAGGTGAGCCGCCCCAGAGGCCGGGTGGCGAATGATGAGCGCGTCGGCGCCGGCCGCGCGCAGGGTCAGGGCGGTGTCGCGCAGCGACTCCCCCTTGCCGACGGACGACCCCGTCGCGCTGACGTTGATGACGTCGGCGCTCATCCATTTGCCGGCCACCTCGAACGACACCCGGGTGCGGGTGGAGTTCTCGTAGAACATCGTGATGATCGTGCGGCCGCGCAGCGTCGGCAGCTTCTTGATCTCGCGGCCCACCAGCGCCTGGGAGAACCGGTCGGCGTCGTCGAGGATGGCGGTGGCGTCGTCGCGGGTCAGGTCACCGGCGGCGAGAAGGTGGCGGGTCATCGGGAAATCACCACCCCGTCGCGGTCGTCGTGCTCGCTCAGCAGGACGTGCACGCTCTCGGTGCGCGAGGTGGGGACGTTCTTGCCGACGTAGTCGGCGCGCAGCGGCAGCTCGCGGTGGCCGCGGTCCACCAGCACCGCCAGCTGCACCACCCGGGGGCGGCCGACGTCGCGCAGCGCGTCGAGCGCGGAACGCACCGAGCGGCCGGAGTACAGGACGTCGTCGACCAGGATCACCAGGGCGCCGTCGATGCCGCCCGCCGGGATCGCGGTGGCCTCCAGCGGACGGGGCGGCTTCTGCATCAGGTCGTCGCGGTACAGCGTGATGTCCAGGGCGCCGTGCCCGACCTGCACGCCGCTGTATTCGCCGATGTGAGCGGCCAGCCGGTTGGCGAGGATGACCCCGCGGGTCGGGATGCCCAACAGCACCACGCGCGGCGCATCCGGCGCGTCCAACGCGGTCTTTTCGATGATCTGATGCGCGATACGGGAGATGGTGCGGCCCACGTCGGCCGCCGACATCAACTCCCGGGACTCGCCGCCCTTGATACCGGCAGAGCCGGCGTCGCCCGCAGCACCCATGCGAAAACCTTGACCTCCTTCTCCGCCTCTCCGGACGGATCGTTAAAGGATGTCGACTGCCCGGCAGCCTAGCATCTCTTCACGCGAGGTCGCGGCGGCGTGTCGGCAAACACCGGCACGCCGGCGTCGCTAAGCGCAGTACTGCCCGTTGAGCAGACAGTTCGTCGGTGGCGCGTAGGTGCCGGTGACCACGCCCCGGAAACCGCCGGTGGCCGAGCTCCCGGGCGCGATGGAGTGATTCCAGTTGGCGGGCGTGAGGATGTAGTGAGTGCCGGACTGGGTGACGGTGCTGTTCCAGGTGTGCAGGACGGACTCGTTGGCCGGCAGGTCGAACTCGAGCTTCCAATCGGGCAGCGTCGCCGCACTGGCGTTGGTGACGGTGAAGTGGGCGATGAAGCCGTCCTGCCACGCGTGGGACACCGACAGCGTCGCCGTAACCGCGGCCGCGTGAGCCGCCGGGGCGATAGCGAGCCCCGCGGTGGCGGTGATCGCCGCCGAGACGATCACGGGAAGCGCTGCGCGCCAGCGTTTCACGGAGATGTTCAGTCCGGCCATAGCACCCAAGACTAGAGCCCGGCTTTGTGAACTCACCCCCGCGGCGCGGGTGCGCTGCCGGACCTTTGCGTAACCGCAACCGTCACGAAATCCGGGCTAGCGTCGATGCGGCAGCAAGTAGTCGAGGTCCCGGCGCAAGGCGTGCAGGGCATGGTGCAGGCGACACTTCACCACCGGTTCGGTGATGTTCAGGTCGGCCGCGATCCGGCGCGTCGTCCAGCGCAGGCAGTATGCCCGCACGAAGACCTCGCGATGCGACTGCTCCAGGCGATCGAGTGCCTCCGACACCGCCGCGCGGTCGAACAGCGCACCCAACGCGTCGATCCCCTGGGCTTTCACGAGGGCACGTCCGTCGTGCGGTGGCCGTCGACGCCGGCCGTCACCGCCAGCGAGTTACCGGCGTGCCCGACCTCCTTTTCCAGCAGGTAGCCGAGGATGAAGTCGTGCGACGTCGCCAGGTGCTCGCGGACCAGGCGGGCGGCCAACGCGGCGTCGCCGGCCTCGACGGCCGCCAGGATGTCCAGGTGTTCTCGCACCAGGTGCTCGGTCTGCCCGATCACCTCGAGGTGGACGTAGAGGTAGCGGTCGGTCAGCCCGCGTAATCGTTCGACGAGCTCGATCATTCGCGGGCGGTTCGCGCGCTGGTACACCGCCGCGTGGAAGTCCGCGTTGGCGGTCAGCCAGGTGCGCGCGTCGGCATACTCCTCCATGATCTCGAGCTGCCTGCGCATGGTCAGCAGGTCCGCCCGGCCGACGTTCGGGACGGCGATCTGGGTGGCGAGCGGCTCAACCGCCTCGCGCAGCTCGTAGAGCTCCTGCAACTCCGCCACCGACATTCCCCGCACAGCCGCGGTCGCGTTGGACGTCGGATCCACCAGGCCTTCACCGGCGAGGATCTGCAGCGCGTCACGAACCGGAATGCGGCTCACCGAGAACCGGGCGGCCAGGCTGTGCTGGGAGAGCTTTGCCCCGGGCGCCAAGCCGCCGTGCAGAATCTCCGAGCGCAGCTGCGCCGCCACCCGTTCCGCCGCAGTTCCGTATGCCATCGCACCATCCTGTATACCGGTTGGAGCGATTGTATATGCCTAGCGCCGCGACGGCGAGACATGTAGCTACGCGCGTTGTCGGGAGGCAGCGCCACGTCCGATGAACCGCCGCGAGCGCACGAGGCGGCGCTGACCGGGCGGACCGCGGAGCTGAAGCGGGTGAAGTCCGCCGCCGCGGGCAGGCGCGGGCTGCTGCGGCGCTGGATGCCTCGCGGCGACGGGACGAGAGCAACGCCGGCGTGCCGGCCGCCCAGTGCGGTCGGGGCGTGGCCAGCGAGATCGCGCTGGCGCGGCGGGATTTCCCGGCGCGCGGCAGCCGGCATCTGGGGTTCGCCAAGGCGTTGGTGTACGAGATGCCGCACACCCTGGCCGCGCTTGATCTGCTGGCCCAGGAGCAGGCGTATAGGTTGTATCGGTGGGAGTTGCCTGACTGGCATCCCGTGTACTGGGCCGGTGAGCCCAACGATCTGTTGGTGCTGACCGCCGACGACCGGCTGCTGCCAAGCGAATAGCTGACGGTTGAGTTACAGAAGGTACGCCGAGTACAGACCCGCGTTAGGTGAACCGGGCGCGGTGCGTTGAACGTTGATTCGGTAGTCGGGTGCCCGCTGCGATAGCTGCTGCTGCCCGTCGACGAATCGCTGCCGAAGGTCGGCTACGTCATTCGCGGCGTCCGTCCAGAACAGCCGTGGCTGCGACGCGTCTATGAAACCCGTGTCGTGTTCGACTGCTTTCGCATAGAGATTTTCGAGCTCGCGGCCGTTCTTGTAGGGCCAATACTTTTTCAGTCCGTTGAAGATGCCCATGGGTTGGGGGCCCGGCCCCGCTGTCGGCCTTGTTGGGAAGAGGATGCCGGTTTGTTGAAAGCCGATGATGACTGCTTCGCGTCCACGCTCGACACCGGGGTTCATGGTGTTGCCTTTACGGAGCCTGGATCTATCGCTACTCATATGCGGACAGACCATGGCCGAATACACGATGCATGACCAGTGCACGGGACCTGCATCGTCGTGCGATCGGTCGCGCTCGGCGTCTCTGATGTGTTTCGCGTCATGGTCGCCCCATACGCGGTAGACCAGTCCGCCCGGTTCCAGGGGATGGCCGCATACGGCACAGGCCTTTCCGATCATCAGACAGAACGACCGCACGGGGTCGTTCTGGTCGATTCGAGGTTTTCCATCTACCCAGCCGACCTCAGCCGGGAGGTGGAAGCCTCGGTCCTCCGTCGGCAGGTCGGCGATCCAAGGCGGAGCGACAACGGTTGTAGCAGGCACCGGCAGGCCCCCCGTCTGATCGTGCGCTTGCGGGTTGAAGGTTACCGGCCGCCCCTTGCCGGGCAGCCGGTATTCGCGCCTTCTGTCAACATCGCCAGCAACCCATCTACATGCCTGCACGCTGCGGCCTCGGTGTAGTGGGACTGCCGCAGTTCGGTCGGTTTCCCGTTCCGCAGTTCCGTCCACTCGACCCGGAAAAGCTGGGTGCCGGGGAACGACGTGTGATCGCTGCGGGTGGGCTCAGTAGTTTGGGTCAGTGCTACCTATGTAACGCGTTTGACGATCACGGGGTGACGGTATCTGCGGGTGCCGACACGGCTGGAGTGCATAAGTGCACAAACTCGACAGTCTTGAGGCGGGCCGCCGACACCACCTTCGACGGGCGGCCGCGAGGCCACGTGATGGCCGACGGCCTGGTCGAGCGCGTCACGGGCCGGCCCGCGGGGTCCGCGGAGCCGATCGCGGTCAACCTGCTGGTCTCCGACGAGACGCTGCTAGGTGGCGGCGCGCACGCGGCCGTGGTGGGCGGGTACGGACCGATCCCCGCGCCCGTGGCCCGCCGCCTGGTCGGCCGCGGGGTTGGCGATACCCGGTCGCGTGCGACGCTGCGCCGGTTCTACCGGCATCCGCGCACAGGGGCGCTGGTGGCCATGGAGTCGAGGGCGCGCCGCTTCCCCGCGGGACTGGCCGCTTTCATCGACGTACGCGACCAACGCTGCCGCACGCCGTACTGCGACGCCCCGATCCGCCATCACGACCACGCCCGGCCGCGCGGCCGGGGCGGCCCGACGAGCGCGGTCAATGGGCTGGGCTTGTGCGTGTATTGCAACTACGCCAAGGAAGCGCCCGGCTGGCGAGTCATCACAACGACCGACGACACCGGTTGCCATACAGCGCAATCGTGACACCCACCGGGGCGCACTAGCACTCCGGGGCGCCACCGACACCCGGACGGCTCGTGGTGCACGTTAGCGAGCCGGAAACCGGTATCGGTATTGCGATCGCCGGCCGGGGTTGTCAGTCGGGAGCTCCGCGGGCGTTGATCACCACGTCATGGCCGCCGCTGCGGGCGACGCCGGCTAGGGGTTCGGCGACGGGGGCAGCGCGGGGGCGGGCGCCGGAGGTGGCGGGGCCTCGACGCTGCCCGGGGCAAACGTGTGCGGCGGGTTGCAGTTTCGCGTACACCCGCAGTTGACGCCGATGAAGCAGATAACGGGTTGGGCCGCGGCGGCATCGGTCGCCGTCAGCACCGCCGTGACGCCGCCCACAGCGAAAACCAGCGCGGACACGCAGGCGCACCACGCGGCCGCGGGCTTGGCTTGTCGCTTAGTCACAACTCGATACTGTAGTCGCTCCGGTTGACGGACGCTTGCGGCACGTCGCGTTCCCCAACCTTTGCCGACGGGAAGCGGCGAATCCCCGAGATCGGCTGTGGCGCAGGCGGTTTCGCGGGTGTTGGGGCGCACCCCAGGCCGCCCGGCAAGCGTCGACTCGCGACCACTGACGCCGACGGCATTAACACGGGCGAAAACAAATTTTTCGCGCTGTTAGCAGGGGCCCACCTCGGGGCGGCAGGGCCGATTGACCGGCCAGGAGACGACGACTCCCCGAGGCGCCGTTTGACCGTTGCGCGCCCGGGTACCGCCTGCCCCGACGGAGGGAGTAAGCGTGGGCTATCTAGACGTCGCGAGGGACAAAGTCGTGGGCTCGGTCAAGGAGGCCGCGAAGAAGGTAGTGGACGCCCAACCGCCCCGGGCGACCGCGCAGACGGTCACCATCGCCTGCCCGGTCGACCGGATCGCGCAGTTCTGGCGTGATCCGCTGCAGCTGTCGGTGGTGTTGGGCGACATCGCGGAGGTCGAGGCGTCCGGCGACGACCGGTACCGCTGGCGGCTGCTCGAAGGCCCCGACGCCACCTGGGAGTCGCGCATGGTGACCCGGGAGGACGGCGTCGGCTTCGTCGGTGACGGCAGCGAACTCACCATCAGCTACCGGGCCGCGCCGCACGACCTGGGCACCGAGGTCACCCTGCGCGCCACGACGCCCGCCCCCGGCCTGCTGGCCGGGGCGGCTGCCTACAAGGTGCTCTACCGGCTGCGCGCGCTCATGCAGACCGGCGAGGTGCCGACCCTGCGGTCCAACCCGAGCGCGCGGGCCTCCGCGCGGTAACGAAAGGCAACCATGCGCGCACTGTGCTGGAACGGCGTCAACGACCTCTCGGTCCAGACCGTCGACGACCCGAAGATCCTCAATCCCCACGACGTCATCGTCGAGGTCCGGCTCACCACCACCTGCGGGTCGGACCTGCACTTCATCGATGGCTACCTGCCCGGCATGCGCGAAGGCGACGTGTTCGGTCACGAGTTTATGGGTGTGGTCACCGAAACCGGCGCCGAGGTGCGCGACACCAAGGTGGGCGACCGCGTGGTGGTGCCGTCGTTCATCGCCTGCGACCGCTGCTGGTATTGCGAGCACGAACTCTATTCGTGCTGCGACACCACCAATCCGAACGCCGAACTGCAGCAGCCGCTGCTGGGCTACCCCTCCGGCGGGATCTACGGCTACACACATCCCTTCGGCGGGTACGCGGGCTCGCACGCCGAATACGTGCGGGTGCCGTTCGGGGACGCGAACTGCTTCGCGATCCCCGGCGACATCACCGACGAACAGGCGCTGTTTTTGTCCGACGCGGTGCCCACCGGCTTCATGGGCGCCGACTTCTGCGACATCGCGGGCGGCGACACCGTCGCGGTGTGGGGCGCCGGCGGCGTCGGCCTGATGGCCGCGCGCAGCGCGTTGCTGCTCGGCGCCGACCGGGCCATCGTCATCGACCGAATCCCGGAGCGATTGGCCTTGGCGCGCAACGAGTTCGGCCTCGAAACCGTGAACTACGAGGCGGTCGACAGCGTGCACGAGACGCTGCGCGAGCTGACGGGCGGCCGCGGGCCCGACGCCTGCATCGACGCGGTCGGCATGGAGGGGCACGGCACCGGCGTCCAGCAGCTCTACGACAGGGCCAAGCAGATGCTGCGTCTGGAGACCGACCGTGCCACCGCGTTGCGTGAGGCCGTCCTGGCGTGCCGCAAGGGCGGGGTGGTGTCGGTGCTCGGGGTGTATGGGCTGACCGACAAGTTCCCCATGGGAGTGCTGACCAACAAGGGCCTGACGATGAAAACCGCGCAGCAGCACGGTCAGCGCTACATGCAGCGGCTCTTCGACTACGTCGAGCAGGGCGACCTCGACCCCGCCAAGCTGATCACCCACGACCTTTCGCTCGAGGACGGTGTGCGTGCGTACGACCTGTTCAAGAACAAAGAGGACAACTGCATCCGGGTCGCGATGCGGCCCGGCGCCCGCGCCACCCGTTGACTCCCCGCCGCCCCGTCCGGGACGCCCACTAACCTGAACCGGGTGAATCTGGACCTCAACCAGGCGTCCATCCGCGAAGTGTGCGACGCCGGCTTCCTCGCCGGAGCGGTGACGGCGGTCTGGCAGCGCGGAGAAATGCTGCAGGTCAACGAGATCGGCTACCGCGACGTCGAAGCGGGGCTGCCGATGCAGCGGGACACGCTGTTCCGGATCGCGTCGATGACGAAGCCGATCACCGTGGCGGTGGTGATGAGCCTGGTCGACGACGGCAAACTGACGCTGAAGGACCCGGTGACACGCTGGGCGCCGGAACTGGCCGACCTGCGCGTGCTCGACGACCCGCTCGGTCCGCTGGACCGCACCCATCCCGCGGCGCGCACCATCCTGATCGAGGACCTGCTCACCCATACCAGCGGGCTGGCCTACGGCTTCTCGGTGTCCGGCCCGATCTCCAAGGCCTACCTGCGGCTGCCGTTCAACCAGGGCCCCGACGCCTGGGTGGCCGAGCTGGCCCGGCTGCCGCTGGTGCATCAACCGGGCGAGCGCGTCACCTACAGCCACTCCATCGACCTGCTGGGTGTCATCGCGTCCCGCATCGAGGGCAAGCCGTTCCACGAAGTCCTCGACGAGCGGGTCCTGGGTCCGGCCGGCATGCCCGACACCGGCTTCTACGTCTCCCCCGAGGCGCGCCGCCGCGCGGCGACCATGTATTCGTTGGACGAGCAGAGCCGCCTGCACCACGGCGTCATGGGGCCGCCCCACATCACCCCGCCGGCGTTCTGCAACGCCGGCGGCGGCCTGTGGTCGACCGCCGACGACTATCTGCGATTCGTCCGGATGCTCCTCGGCGGCGGGACCGTCGACGGCGTGCGGGTGCTGTCCGAAGAATCCGTCCGCCTGATGCGCACCGACCGCCTCACCGACGAGCAGAAGCGGCACAACTTCCTGGGCGCCCCGTACTGGGTGGGCCGCGGCTTCGGGCTGAACCTCTCGGTGGTCACCGACCCCGTCAAGAGCGGGCCGCTGTTCGGGCCGGGCGGCCTGGGAACGTTCAGCTGGCCCGGCGCCTACGGGACGTGGTGGCAGGCCGATCCGGGCGCGGACCTGATCCTGCTGTATCTGATCCAGAACCTTCCCGACCTGACCGTCGACGCGGCCACGGCCGTCGCGGGCAATACGTCACTGGCGAAACTGCGCACGGCTCAACCGAAATTTGTCCGCCGCACCTACCAAGCGCTCGGCCTGTAGCCGTGCCCGACTACCCGCCGGAACGCATCACCGGGCCGCGGCTGCTGCTGCGGCCGCCCACGCTCGAAGACGCCGGCGCGCTGTTTCAGCGGGTGGCCCGCGACCCGCAGGTCACCAAGTACCTGCTCTGGGCCCCGCACCCCGACGTCGCGGCGACCCGGCGGGTGATCACCGAGAAGCTCAACGCCAGCGCGGACGAGCGGACCTGGGTCATCGAGTCGCGGCACCGCGGCGAGGTCGTCGGGCTGGCGAGCTGCCGGCGCAGCGCCGCGCACTCCGTCGAGATCGGGTATTGCCTGGGCCGCCGCTGGTGGGGCAAGGGGCTGATGGCCGAGGTGCTGGACATGCTTCTCACCGCCCTGGACGCCGACCGCGACGTGTACCGCGTCTGGGCCACCTGCAGCGTCGATAACACGCGCTCCGCGCGGCTGCTCGAGCGCGCCGGCTTCTTCCTCGAGGGCCGGCTGGCCCGGCACGCCGTCTACCCCACCATGGGGCCCGAACCGCAGGACAGCCTGCTCTACGCCAAGATCCTGCGCTGACTCACCGGTTGTCGGCGAACGCGGCCTCGTCGAGCGCCCGGCGCGCGTAGGCGCGCACGTCGGCATCGCTGTCCTTGAGCGCGATCCCGAGCGCGTCGCGCGCCGCGGGCTCGCCGGCCCACTTGGTCAGGCTGAGCACCGAGGCCTTGCGCACGTCGAGGTGCGCGTCGACCAGCGACTCGGCCAGCAGCGGCACCGCCACGTCCGCCGCGGCGCCGGCCAGCGCCCGCGCCGCGCCCTCCCGGATCTGCCAGGCCGGCGCCCGCAGCGCCTGCTTGATCGCCGCGACATCGCCGTCGCCACAACCCAATGCGCCCAGCGCGGCGAGCGCCGCCGCGCGCACCAGGGGGTCCGGGTCGGTGATCAGAGCGCGCACGGCGTCGGCGCCGCCGCCCAGCGTCGCCAACCCGGCCGCGGCCGCGATCCGCACCTCGCGGTTCTCGTCGCGGGCCGCCGCGACCACGCCGTCGACGTCGTCGACCGAGACCAGCGCCCGCACCGCCTCGATCCGCACCCGGTGATCGGAATCGGTCACGGCCCGGCGGTATTGGGCGTTATCGCCGGCGCGTCGCGCGGCCAACAGATACACCGCGGCCGCGCGGACCACCGTGTCCGCGGACTCCAGATAAGGTTGCGCCCCGCCGGGATCGGGCAGCACCTCGACCAGCTCGCGGATGCCCTCGGCGCTGGTGCGGCGGACCGCGGCGTCGGGGTCGTCCAGCGCCGCGAACAGGGCGGGTGCGTACCCGTCGGGGATGTGCTCGGTGAGCGTGGCCACCGCGGTACGCCGCACCCCCGGATCCTCGTCGGCCAGGTACGGCCGCAGCTGGTCGATCGACGGTTCCTCGAGCGCCAGCACCTCGGCGATGCGTGGCGACGGCGGCTCGACGGCCGGGGCGCGCGAGACGATCGGCGACCCTGCGGGCGCCTGGCCGCCGATCAGCGGCGGCTGCTCCACCTGGTGCACCGTCCGGTCGACCGGCGGCAGGCCGTCGAACTCCGGCACCGACACCAGGTACGGCGCCACCGGCCGCTTGAGGAACACCATGTCGCCGCCCTCACCCTTGCGCAGGTTCAGGTGGTAGCCCCACTGAACGTCGTCGCGGCCGGGCAAATCGGCGCGGTCATGGTAAAGGCCCCAGCGAGACTCGGTGCGGGTCAACGACGAACGGGCCGCCATCTCGGCGCAGTCCCGGATGAACGACACTTCCACCGCGCGCATCAACTCGTGTGGCGTGCGGGCGCCCATCTCGTCGATTTCGGCGCGCATCCGCTCGAACGTGCGCACCGCGATGGACAGCTTGGCCGCCGTCTTCGGCGGGGCCACATAGTCGTTGACGAAGCGGCGCAGCTTGTACTCGACCTGCGGCTGCGGCGGGCCGTCGGGATGCCGCAACGGAGCGTAGATCAGCTCGTGCGCGGCGCGCAGCTGATCCTCCGGAAGGCGTTGCGGCGCAGCCACTTCGGCAAGCGTGCCCGCGGCGTGGGTGCCGGCGAGGTCACCGAAGACGAACGCCCCGATCATGTAGTTGTGCGGGACGCACGCCAAATCCCCCGCCGCGTACAGCCCGGGAACCGTGGTGCGGGCGTGTTCGTCGACCCACACCCCCGACGCCGAATGCCCACTGCACAGGCCGATCTCGGAGATGTGCATCTCGATGTCGTGGGTGCGGTAGTCATGGCCGCGGTTGGCGTGGAACGTGCCGCGGGTGGGCCGCTCGGTGGTGTGCAGGATGTTTTCCAGCGACGTCAGCGTCTCGTCCGACAGGTGCGAGACCTTCAGGTAGATGGGCCCGCGGGCCGAGTCGATCTCGCTCTTGACCTCGGCCATCATCTGCCCCGACCAGTAGTCGGAGTCGACGAACCGCTCACCCACCGCGTTGACCTGATACCCGCCGAACGGGTTGGCCACGTAGGCGCAGGCGGGCCCGTTGTAGTCCTTGATCAGCGGATTGACCTGGAAACACTCGATTCCCGACAGCTCCGCCCCGGCGTGGTAGGCCATCGAATACCCGTCGCCGGCGTTGGTCGGGTTCTCGTACGTGCCGTACAGGTAACCCGACGCGGGCAGGCCCAACCGACCGCACGCCCCCGTCGCCAGGATCACCGCCTTGGCGCCCACCGTGACGAACTCGCCGGTGCGCGTGTTCAGCGCCGCGGCGCCCACGGCCCGGCCTCCGTCGACCAGCACCCGCACCGGCATCAGCCGGTTTTCGATCTGGATCTTCTCCCGCATCGAGCGTTGCCGCAGCACTCGGTACAGCGCCTTTTTGACGTCCTTGCCTTCGGGCATGGGCAGCACGTAGGAGCCCGAGCGGTGTACCCGGCGCACCGCATACTCGCCGTGCTCGTCCTTTTCGAACTTCACGCCGTAACGCTCGAGCCGCTGCACCATCGCGAACCCGCGGGTCGCGGTCTGGTAGATGGTGCGCTGGTTGACGATTCCGTCGTTGGCGCGGGTGATCTCGGCGACGTAGTCCTCGGGCTCGGCCTTGCCCGGGATGACGGCGTTGTTGACCCCGTCCATGCCCATCGCCAACGCACCGGAGTGCCGCACATGGGCCTTCTCCAGCAGCAGCACCTGCGCGCCGTTTTCGGCCGCCGACAGCGCCGCCATGGTGCCGGCGGTGCCGCCGCCGATGACGAGCACGTCACAGTCGAGCCGCACCGGGGTGGCGGGATCGGGGATCTCGGTCATGCCGCCGCCTCGATGTGGTTGAGCGCCGCGATGATCTGCGCGCGCAACCCGTCGGGTGCGGCGTCGCCGCGCGGATTCGGCACCTCGATCGACGCGCGCACCGGCTCACCCGCGCGGCCCAGCACGACCACGCGGTCTCCCAGCGCCAACGCCTCGTCGACGTCGTGGGTGACGAACACGATGGTGGTCGGGTGGGTGCGCCAGGTGTCGATGAGCAGCCGCTGCATGGCCGCGCGGGTCTGGGTGTCCAGCGCGCCGAACGGCTCGTCCATCATCACGGCGCGCGGCGCCCCCGCCAGGCCGCGGGCCAACTGCACGCGCTGGCGCATGCCGCCCGACAGGCTCTTGGGCAGGTAGTGGCCGAAGCCGGTGAGCCCGAGCTCGGCGATCCACCGCTCGGCCGCCTCGCGCCGCCCGGCGCGCGGCACCCCGCGCAGCCGCAGCGCCAGCTCGATGTTGGACCGCACCGTGCGCCAGGGCAGCAGCGCGTTGTCCTGGAACACCATGCCCCGGTCACCGGAGGTGGTGCCGACCTCCGCGCCGTCGGCCAGCACCCGGCCGGCGTCGGGGGCCAGCAGCCCCGCCAGCGCCCGCAGCACCGTCGACTTGCCGCAGCCCGAGGGCCCGGTGAGGACCAGGATTTCCCCCGGCCGCACCGCCAGGCTCAACCCGTCGATGACGGCGGGACCGTTGTAGGACAACCGAACTCGGTCCAGTTCGAGGCTCATGCCGGTGGCGGTCATCGCTGTCCCTCCTGCGCGCGCGGCAGCCACCGGGTGACCCGCCGGCCGATCAGTTCGACGGTCGCCGACGTCGCGAACCCGAGCACGCCGATGGTGATGATGCCGACGAACACCTGCGGGTAGGCCAGCACCGTGTAGTCCTGCCAGGTGCGGTAGCCGACGCCGAGACGGCCCGAGATCATCTCGGCGGAGATCACGCAGATCCACGCCACACCCATGCCCACGGACAGGCCGCCGAAGACGCCCGGCAGGATGCCGGGCAGCACCACCTGGGTGAGCACGTCGACGCGGCCACCGCCCAGGGTGCGCACCGAGTCCTCCCAGAGGGTGGGCAGCGCGCGCACCGCGTGCCGGGTGCTGACCATGATCGGAAAGTAGGCCGCGAGGAAGGTGATGAACACGATGCCGGCCTCGTCGGTCGGAAACAGCAGGATCGCCACCGGCACCATGGCGATGGCCGGGATGGGGCGGGCCAGCTCGGCCAGCGGGCCGAAGACATCGGCGAACACCCGCGACCGGCCGAGCAGCACGCCGGTGGCGACGCCCACCACCGCGGCCAACCCGAAACCGGTCAGGATCCGCAGCAGCGACTGCGCCAGGTCCAGCCAGTAGTCACCGGCGCCGAGCCGCCGCTGCAGCGCGTGCAGGATTTCGGTGACGGTGGGCAACGTGTCGAAGCGCAGCAGCAGCCGCACCTTGCCCGCGGTGAGCAACTGCCACAGCCCGATCGCGGCGGCCACCGACGCCAGCCGCAGCAGCCGGGACTGCCAGCGCCCGGCGCGCCGCCGCGGCCGGGTCAACGCCGGCGTCGAGACGACGCCGAGGACTTGGTCGGCCACCACTTGGGTCGTCATACCGAACCTCCCAGTGCTTGTTGGTAATTCGTCGAGACGCCGCCGGGATGGCCGGCGAGGTACCGGTTGGCCCCGGCGACGGTGCCGAAGGGCAGATAGTTCGGGCCGTCCTTGACCCAGAACGCCTTGTCCGCGAACCAGCGGGTGCCGAGTTCGGCGTCGGGCACGTAGGCCGCCCGCACCTTGGCGCCCCGGCCCAGCGCGTCGCGCACGGCGCGCAGCAGCGCGGTGGGGTTGGCGACGGTCTGCGTCGCGTCGGCGCCGTCCAGCCACAGTTCGCTCGCCAGCGCGGGGTCACCGGTCAGGGTGGACGGGTTGGTGCTGCGCGCCCGCGCGGCACCGTAGTCGAGACCGCGCGCGGTGAACACCGCGCGCAGCGGCTCGTCGACGGCGAAGCGGTCCACGTTCAGGTCGGCGAAGTCGCCGATCGACTTCAGGTACGGCACATCGCTTTTGAGCGCCTCGATGAGCGAGGGCTTGAGCGTGGGGTCGAACGACGTGCCCCCGGGCCCGTTGTAGAGGTAGACCACTTCCTGCGGCAACCCGCTGCCCTGCGCGACGATGCGGGCGGCCTCGAGCGGTTTCCCGTTGAGAAAGTCGGTGGCGTCGAGCTGCGCCTGCAGGAAGGCGGCGAGCACCTCCGGGTGGGCCGACGCGTACGAGCGGCGCACCACCACGCCGTGCAGGGTGGGCAGGTTGAGTTCGGCGCCGTCGTAGAGCAGCTTGGCCTTGCCCTGGTAGACCAGCAGGCCCGGCCACGCAACGAACTGCGAAAGCGCTTTCACCTGGCCGGATTCCAGGGCCGACGCGCCGACCTGCGGCTGCTGGTTGAGCACCTCGACACCGCTGATGCCGGCCTTGGCCAACGCCCGCACCAGGGTGCCGTGGCCGGCCGACCCCACGCTGGCCGAGACCTTGCTGCCGGCGAGGTCGGCCAGGCCGGTCGCCGGCGAGTCCGGCGACACCACCACCATGTTCAGGGCACCCTTGGGGTTGTAGCCGGTGATGGACACCATCTCGGTGCGGGCCAACGGGTTAGCCTGCGTCTTGGAGCCGTTGATGAGCATCGGGTAGTCGCCCATCGACCCGATGTCGATCTTTTCGGCCAGCATCTGCGCGGTGATCGGGGCGCCGGTGTCGTAATCCTGCCACCGCACCGCGTATTTGGTGCCGGTGCGGGCGGTGATGTCGGCGAGCCGGTGCTCGAGGTAACCCTGCGCGCGCAGCAGCGTGCCCGCGGTGACGGTGTTGATGGTCTTGGACTGGTATCCGACGACCACGTTCACCACGCCGGAGGACTGCGAGAAGGACTCCAGCGAGCAACCGGACGCGACCATGGCCACGGCGAACAGGACCGACGCCAGCCGGGCGGCGTGTCGTTTCATGTCAAAGGCCTTGCGGGTGAGGGGTTTTCAGCGAAGCAGATAGGGCATGTTGACGGTGACCGCGCCCGTGGGGCAGCGGGCCGCGCAGGGGCCGCAGTACCAGCACTCGTCGACGTGCATGTACGCCTTGCCGGTGTCGGGGTTGATGGCCAGCGCGTCGAGCGGGCAGACCTCCACGCACAGCGTGCAGCCGTCGATACACAACGACTCGTCGATGGTCACCGGCACGTCGGCGCGGCTGTTGTGGATCAGGGTCATGCGTCGCTCCGTTTCAGGCTGCCGCGCATGGTGATTCGGTCACCACGCATGCGGATGTATTCCAGGTCGACGGGCGTGCCGTCGGCCAGGCTGGTAAGCCGCTCGAGCATCAGCAGGGACGCGCCGTCGGGCACCTGCAAGGTGGCCGCCGAGTGTGCGTCGGCGGGAATGGCCTCCAGCGCCAGCGACGCCGAGCCCAGCGGCTGCCCGCTGACCTGCTCGATGAGCGCGAACAGGTCGTTGTCTTCGAGCGGGAATTCGAGGACCCCCCGGCCGACCTGCGGGGCCAGGTAGGTCAGGTCCAGGCTGAGCGGCAGCTCGCCGAGGTAACGCAACCGCTCGACGAACACCGCCTGTTCGCCGGGCTGCAGCCGCAACCGGCGCGCCACCGACGGCGGGGCGGTGACGAGCA
>NZ_LZJC01000166.1 GCF_001666755.1 Mycobacterium sp. E1214
GCCCAACTCACCGAACGGCTGCGGCTCGTCGGGGGTGGTCGCCGCGCGGTCGACGGTGTCGATCGCCTGGGTGGGCGGCATCGTCCGCGACATCATGGCGATGGGGGCGCGGCCGATCGCGGTCATGGACCAGCTGCGGTTCGGGGCCGCCGACGCGCCGGACACCCGCCGCGTGGTGGACGGTGTGGTTCGCGGCATCGGCGGTTACGGCAATTCGTTGGGCTTGCCGAACATCGGCGGCGAGACCGTCTTCGACGCGTGCTATGCCGGCAACCCCTTGGTCAACGCGTTGTGCGTCGGAGTGTTGCGCCAAGAGGACCTGCACCTGGCGTTCGCGTCGGGCGCCGGCAACAAGATCATCCTGTTCGGCGCGCGCACCGGGCTGGACGGTATCGGCGGCGTGTCCGTGCTGGCGTCGGAGACCTTCGACAGCGAGAACTCCCGCAAGAAGCTGCCCTCGGTGCAGGTCGGCGACCCGTTCATGGAGAAGGTGCTCATCGAGTGCTGCCTCGAGCTGTACTCGGGCGGCCTGGTGATCGGCATCCAGGACCTGGGTGGCGCCGGATTGGCTTGTGCCACTTCTGAATTGGCCTCGGCCGGGGACGGTGGGATGGCGATCCGGCTGGACGCGGTGCCGCTGCGCACCACCGAGATGACGTCCGCCGAGGTGCTGTGCAGCGAATCCCAGGAGCGGATGTGCGCCGTCGTCGCGCCCGAGAATGTGGACGCCTTCCTGGCCGTGTGCCGCAAGTGGGATGTCCTGGCGACCGTGATCGGCGAGGTCACCGACGGTGACCGGTTGCGCATCACCTGGCACGGCGAGACCGTCGTCGACGTCCCACCGCGCACCGTGGCCCACGAGGGCCCGGTCTACGAGCGCCCGGTCGCCCGCCCCGACACGCAGGATGCCCTCAACGCCGACCGCTCCACCGGACTGCCCCGCCCGTCGACCGGTGCCGAACTGCGCGCGACTTTGCTTGCACTGCTTGGCAGTCCGCATCTGTGCAGCCGCGCCTTCATCACCGAGCAGTACGACCGGTACGTGCGGGGCAACACCGTGCTGGCCGAGCACGCCGACGGCGGCGTGCTGCGCGTCGACGAGAACACCGGACGCGGCATCGCCTTGTCGACCGACGCGTCGGGCCGGTACACCAAGCTCGACCCCTACACCGGCGCGCAGCTGGCGCTCGCCGAGGCGTACCGCAACGTCGCCGTCACCGGCGCCACCCCGGTCGCGGTGACCAACTGCCTCAACTTCGGGTCGCCCGAGGACCCGGGCGTCATGTGGCAGTTCTCCGAGGCGGTGCGCGGGTTGGCCGACGGCTGTGTGGCCCTTGGCATTCCGGTGACCGGAGGCAACGTCAGCTTCTACAACCAGACCGGGTCGGCCGCGATCCTGCCCACCCCGGTGATCGGCGTGTTGGGCGTCATCGACGACGTCGCCCGGCGCATCCCGACCGGGCTGGGCGGTGAGCCCGGTGAGTCCCTGCTGTTGCTGGGCGAGACCCGCGACGAGTTCGACGGCTCGGTGTGGGCGCAGGTGACCGCCGATCACCTCGGCGGGTTGCCCCCCGCGGTGGACCTGCAGCGCGAGAAGCTGCTGGCCGAGGTGCTGGTGGCGGCCTCCCGCGACGGGTTGGTGTCTGCCGCACACGACCTGTCCGAGGGCGGTTTGGCCCAAGCCGTGGTGGAGGCGGCACTGGCCGGTGAAACCGGTTGCCGCATCGTGCTTCCCGAGGACGCCGACCCGTTCGTCGCGCTGTTCTCCGAGTCGTCGGGCCGGGTGCTGGTGGCGGTGCCGCGCACCGAGGAGAGCCGGTTGCGCTCCATGTGTGCGGCGCGCGGGCTGCCCGCCGTCCGGATCGGCGTGGCGGATCCGGCCTCCGACTCGGTGGAGGTGCAGGGCCTGTTCACCGTGTCCCTCGCCGAGCTGCGCGACACCTCCGAGGCGGTGCTGCCCCGGCTGTTCGGGTGAGCCGCGCCATCCAATCCCGTTGAGCGTCAACGCGATTCGGCGGGCAAGCTCGTTGCTGCTGGCCGCGGCCCTCGTCTGCTGGAGCTTCGCGAGCCCAGGGCTGCCGCAGCGCTGGCGGCCAGGGCTGAAAGCCGCGGTCGGTGGCGCGCTGGCGCTGGCCACCCGGGCCCCGCTGGGGCTGCGCGGCCGGCGGCTGCGGGCGGGGTCGCGGCTGGGCGCGGGCGTGGGGCTGGCGGCGGCGGGCGCGATCGGTGTGACGGCCCTGCTGGCGCCGGTGCGGCGGTCCATGGCCGCCCGCGACGCCCCGGCATCGCCGGCGGGCTGGTTGCTGCTGCGGATCCCGCTGGGCACCGTGTGGGCGGAAGAGGCGGCCTACCGCGCGGCGCTGGCGCACACCGCCTCGGCCGGCTTCGGCGCCCGCGGCGGAAGGCTCGTGCAGGCGACGGCATTCGGGCTCTCGCACATCCCGGATGCCCGCGCGGCCGGCGAGCCGGTGCTGGGCACCTTGCTGGTCACCGGCGCCGCGGGGTGGCTGTTCGGCTGGCTGGCCGACCGCTCCGGCAGCCTCGCCGCGCCCCTGCTGGCGCACCTGGCGATCAACGAGGCGGGCGCGGTCGCCGCCCTGACCGCGCGCCGCCTTACGGGTTGATGGTGTAGTCGCCCAGCTGCCGGCCCCAGACGTGCTCGACCAGCAGCGGCGACCCGAGCTCGAAGTGGTTGTAGGGGGCCATGCTCGCGCCGGTGTCCATGACGAGGAACGGGGCGGGCCACAGCTGCCGGGTGATCGTCTGCCAGCACCCCGGCCGCCCCCCGGGCCCGCCGCGGGCGTTGGTGCGGGGCAGGTTCTCCGGCCAGATGTAGGGGTTCGGTGCGCCCGTGACGGCGCCCGAGGCGTGGGCGCCCAGTGCGTAGCCGTTGTCGCCGAGGGCGTTGTGGATGCGCGGGCCGACCTCGGCGAAGTTGCGGATGGTGCAGAAGATTTCGGGGCTGTAGGCGTCGAGCAGTTCGCTGCTCGCCAGCAGGTCGGTCGCGCCGCGCTGCAAGAAGGGGCCGCCCCGGGTGACGACGTCGGCGCCGGTGTTGCCGACGCCGGCGGCCGCCAGCAGCGCGGCGTCGAGCTCGCGCCGCTGACCATCGACGGTGCGGGCCGTGGTCACCGCGTGATTGAGCGCGTCCACGAGGTCCGGCGCGGCCCGCGCGTATGTGTCGCCCAGGGCGGCCCAGCGGGCCAGGTCGCCGCGCAGCACCGGCAGCCGCGGGTTCACGTCGTCGAGGATGGCGTCGGCGTCGACCAGGGCCGCCCCGAGCCGTTGGCCCAGCCCGGTCAACGCCAGCGCGGCCGCGCTGAGCGTCAGGTTCACCTTGACCGGATCGACCTTGTCCGCGATGGCGACCAGCGTCTCGAACAAGCTGTTGAACTCCGTCGTCACCGACGTCGCGTCGATCACCGTGGCCGGTGTGATCGCCTGTGCCGCAGGGTTTTCCGGTGACGTGAGCGCCACGTACTTGTTGCCGAACACCGTCGTCGCCTTGACCGTGGCCGCCACGTTGGCGGGGATCTGGCGCACGTATTTCGGTGTGACATCGAGGATCATGACGGCGACGGGCACGCCGTCGCGGGTGGTCTCCGAAATCGTCGACACCCGCCCGACCTGCACGCCGTTGTAGGTGACCTTCGAGCCGGTGCCCATGACCAGGCCCGCCCGGGGGGCGATCATGGTCAGCTGCGTCACCGGCGTCAGGTCGCCGCGGAACTGCAGGTACAGCGCCGCCACGGCGAGGCCGAGGACCACGACCGTCGCCAGGCCGACGAGCTTGTACGGTGGCCCGCGCCGCAAACGACGCTTCATGGTTTTGAGACCCTAGGGTATGGCTGCCCGCGACAAGGCCGACCCGGCCAAGACCCGGCAGGCCGTGTTGGCCGTGGCGGACTGGCTGCGCGACGAGGCGCGGCCCGCGCCCGACCGCGCGGCGCTGGCGGCCGCGGTCCGGCTGACCGCCCGCACGCTGGCCGCGGTGGCGCCCGGCCGCAGCGTGGAGGTGCGCATCCCGCCGTTCGCGGCCGTGCAGTGCGTCACCGGCCCGGCCCACACCCGCGGCACGCCCCCCAACGTCGTGGAGACCGACCCCCGGACCTGGCTGCTGCTGGCCGCCGGCATGACGTCGTTCGCCGCGGCCAGAAGCTCCGCCGCGATTCGGCTGTCGGGGTCCCGCGCGGGTGAGATCGAACACTGGTTGCCCCTGGTCGACGTCGACGGAATGTAACTCTGAACTGCAGGTTTAGAGTGCGGCTCAAGGATTTTCGTCGCCCAACACGCCCGGGGGATTGGGCGGCGCGGCCGTCGTGCCCGTAGACTTCCCTACGTCACCAATCGTTCCCCGGGGAGCTGCCTAATCGTGACCGTCCAGGAACCCGAAGAGGATTTCAGCGCGCCTCGGGAAGAGTGTGGCGTATTCGGGGTCTGGGCCCCGGGCGAGGACGTCGCCAAACTCAGCTACTACGGCCTGTATGCGCTGCAGCATCGCGGGCAAGAGGCCGCCGGCATCGCCGTCGCCGACGGCTCCCAGGTCCTGGTCTTCAAAGACCTGGGGCTGGTAAGCCAGGTGTTCGACGAGCAGACGCTGGCCGCCATGCAGGGCCACGTCGCCATCGGCCACTGCCGGTACTCCACCACCGGCGACACCACCTGGGAGAACGCGCAGCCGGTGTTCCGCAACACCGCCGCCGGCACCGGGGTGGCGCTGGGCCACAACGGCAACCTGGTCAACACCGCCGAGCTGGCCGCTCGCGCACGCGACGAGGGGCTGATCGCCAAGCGCGCCCCGGCCCCGGCCACCACGGACTCCGACATCCTGGGCGCGCTGCTGGCCCACGGCGCGGCCGATTCGAGCCTGGAACAGTCGGCGCTGCAACTGCTGCCGACGGTGCGCGGCGCGTTCTGCCTGACGTTCATGGACGAGAACACCCTGTATGCCGCCCGCGACCCGCACGGCGTGCGCCCGCTGTCGCTGGGCCGGCTGGACCGCGGCTGGGTGGTGGCCTCCGAAACGGCCGCGCTCGACATCGTCGGCGCCTCGTTCGTCCGCGACATCGAACCCGGGGAGCTGTTGGCCATCGACGCCGACGGCGTGCGCTCCACGCGGTTCGCCAACCCGACGCCCAAGGGTTGCGTCTTCGAATACGTCTATCTGGCGCGCCCGGACAGCACCATCGCCGGCCGTTCCGTGCACGCGACGCGCGTGGAGATCGGCCGCCGGTTGGCCCGCGAGTCTCCCGTGGAGGCCGACCTGGTGATCGGGGTGCCGGAGTCCGGCACCCCGGCCGCCGTCGGCTACGCCCAGGAATCGGGCATCCCCTACGGCCAGGGCCTGATGAAGAACGCCTACGTCGGGCGCACCTTCATCCAGCCGTCGCAGACCATCCGGCAGCTCGGCATCCGGCTCAAGCTCAACCCGCTGCGCGAGGTGATCCGCGGCAAGCGGCTCATCGTCGTCGACGACTCGATCGTGCGGGGCAACACCCAGCGCGCGCTGCTGCGAATGCTGCGCGAGGCCGGCGCGCTCGAGGTGCACGTGCGCATCGCGTCGCCGCCGGTGAAGTGGCCGTGTTTCTACGGCATCGACTTCCCGTCGCCGGCCGAGCTGATCGCCAACGCGGTCGAGAACAAGCGGGAGATGCTGGAGGCGGTGCGGCACGCCATCGGCGCGGACTCGCTGGGTTACATCTCGCTGCGCGGCCTGGTCGCGGCCTCCGAGCAGCCGGCATCACGGTTGTGCACCGCCTGCTTCGACGGGCAGTACCCGATCGAGCTGCCCGAGGAGAGCGCCCTGGGCAAGAACGTCATCGAGCACATGCTCGCCAACGCCGCCCGCGGCGCCGGGCTCGAGGATCTCGCGCCCGACGAAGTGCCCGTCGTGCACTGACGGCCCCACCTCGCCCCTCGACCGACGGAACGCGGACGTTTGATACCGGCCGGCAAGGCCGCCCGGTAGCCTTTATCGCGATGACGGATCCCGGAAAGACCCCCGGACACCACCCGGACGGCCAGGGCATCACCTACGCGTCGGCCGGGGTGGACATTGACGCCGGCGATCGCGCGGTCGAACTGTTCAAGCCCCTGGCGAGCAAAGCCACCCGCCCCGAGGTGCGCGGCGGGCTCGGCGGGTTCGCCGGGCTCTTCGCCCTGCGCGGCGACTACCGCGAGCCGCTGCTGGCGGCGTCCACCGACGGTGTCGGCACCAAGCTCGCGGTCGCCCAGGCGATGGACAAGCACGACACCGTCGGCCTCGACCTGGTCGCGATGGTGGTCGACGACCTCGTGGTGTGCGGCGCCGAGCCGTTGTTCCTGCAGGACTACATCGCCGTCGGCCGGGCCGTGCCCGAACGGCTCGCCGCGATCGTGAGCGGGGTCGCCGAGGGCTGCGTGCGGGCCGGCTGCGCCCTGCTGGGCGGCGAGACGGCCGAACACCCCGGCCTGATGGAACCCGACCACTACGACATCTCGGCGACGGGTGTCGGGGTGGTCGAGGCCGACGACGTGCTGGGCCCCGACCGCGTCAAACCGGGGGACGTCATCATCGCGATGGGTTCGTCCGGCCTGCACTCCAACGGATACTCGTTGGCCCGCACGGTGCTTCTGGAGATCGACCGGATGAACCTGGAGGGCTACGTCGAGGAGTTCGGCCGCACGCTCGGTGAGGAACTCCTCGAGCCGACCCGCATCTACGCCAAGGACTGCCTGGCGCTGGCCGCCGAGACGCACGTCCGCACGTTCTGCCACGTGACCGGGGGTGGGCTCGCCGCTAACCTGCACCGCGTGATCCCGCATGGGCTGGTCGCCGAAATGGACCGTGGCACTTGGACGCCCGCGCCCGTGTTCGCGATGATCGCCCAGCGCGGCCGGGTCGCCCGGGAAGAGATGGAGAAGACGTTCAACATGGGAGTCGGCATGCTCGCCGTCGTGGCCCCCGAGGACACCGACCGCGCGCTGGCCATCCTGACGGCGCGCCACCTGGACTGCTGGGTGCTGGGCACCGTCGGCAAGGGCGGGAAGCAAGGCCCACGGGCGAAATTGGTGGGGCAACACCCGAGGTTCTAGGAGGACTACCGCGCTGCCGGGGGCGAGGGGTTAACGCCGGCCCGCGCGGGTCTCAACGACGCCAGGTGTCCTGCTCATCCCAGGGTTCGTCCAAGCCGTCCGAGTCCAGTTCGGTCGAGTCGTCCGAATCCGTCCCGGACAGCTCGCGCTGAAGCCGCTGGAAGTCGGTCTGCGGAGAACTGTATTTGAGTTCTCGAGCAACCTTGGTCTGCTTTGCCTTAGCCCGGCCGCGGCCCATGGGGGAACCCCCTCGCGCAATAACGGAGCGGCCTAACATGTAGGCGGCTCCGATCTCCTGTGTCGTTATTGTCCTGGTAGCAGTTTACCGTGCCGCGGGGGCAGGCGTCGGTGCCCCCTCCCCGCTGTGGCGGACGTCATCGACGATTATCTCGCACCGCCGCGCAACCGTTCAACGGCGAGTCGTCCCGCGCCGATCTGTTCGGCCGGCGGCAGGGAATCGGCGTCCATCACCGCAGCCACCGTGGCGTCCGGACCGGTCGCCAGCGGGGTGTCGCCCGGCAGCCCTCGCTTGACGAGCGCCAGCGCGATCGGCCCGTCGTCGACGTGGTCGACCACGGTGCCGAGGCGGCCCACGGCGCGGCCGCCGGCCAGCACCGCGTCGCCCGTCGACGGCCGCTCGACCGAGCCGTCGAGGTGCAACAGCACCAGCATGCGGGGCGGCTTGCCGAGGTTGTGCACCCGCGCGACGGTCTCCTGCCCGCGGTAGCAGCCCTTGTCCAGGTGCACCGCACCCACCCCGGGGCCACCGATCCAGCCCACCTCGTGGGGGATCGTGCGCTCGTCGGTGTCCACGCCGAGGCGCGGCCGCCGCGCCGCCACCCGGTGCGCCTCGTAGGCCCACACCCCGGCCGGGCGCACCCCGACGCCCGCCAACCGGTCCCGCCACCCGGCCGCGTCGGCGCGGGGCACCAGCAGGTCCAGCGCCGGGCTCCCGGCGCCGGGCGTGCGCCGCACGAAACCGCCGCCGGTGGCCACGGCCGACCGCGCGTCGGGCAGCGCGTCGAGGCCCAGGGCGGCGAGCACCGCCGGGTCGCTCAACCCCGGCCCGAGCAGCGACAGCACCGCGATGTCGGCGGCGGCCGGGACGACCTGCGACCAGAACACCATCTTGCTCAGGTAGCCCAGCAGCGCCTCGCCGCGCCACGGCTCGGTGTCGAGGTAGGTGATGCCGCCCAGTTCGGTTTGGATCCAGTGGTCCTCAACCCGGCCCTGGCCGTCGAGGCTGAGGTTGTCGGTGCTGGCGCCGTCGGGGAGCGCGGCGACGTGCTGCGTGGAGATGCTGTGCAGCCAGTTCTGGCGGTCGGCGCCGGTCAGCGTCAGGACCGCGCGGTGCGATCGGTCCACCAGCACCGCGGCGGTCTCGGCCGCGCGCTGCTCGCCCAGCGGATCGCCGTAGTGCCAAACGGCGCCCGCGTCGGGTCCGGAATCGGGGGCGGGGACTGCGTGGCTCACAGCTCAACTCTACGGATGCCGGGGCCCGCGCCGGGCGTGTGGAAAGCCGCGCGCCGGATGCCGAGTGCGCGGCCCGCCGCACGCTCGCCACTAGGCTCTCTTCCCATGCCCGCGGACACGAGCGTGATCGTCACCCTGGACGGCGAGGTGCACCCGCCGAGCGCCCCGCTGCTGCACGCCGACGACCTCGCGGCCGTGCGCGGTGACGGCATCTTCGAGAGCCTGTTGGTGCGCGACGGCAGGCCGTGCCTGGTCGAGTCGCACCTGCAGCGGCTGACCCAGTCGGCGCGGCTGACGGACCTGCCCGAGCCCGACCTCGCCCGCTGGCGACACGCGATCGACGTCGCCGCGGGCCGCTGGGCCGAGGCCGGCGCGGGGGAGGCCGCGATGCGGCTGATCCTCAGCCGCGGCCGCGAGAACGGCTCGACGCCGACGGCGTACGTGACCGTCAGCGCCGTGGCCGAACGGGTTTCGGCGGTGCGGCGCGACGGCCTGGCCGCGGTCACCCTGGACCGGGGGCTTCCCTCGTCCGGCACCGACACCATGCCGTGGTTACTCGCGGGTGCCAAGACGCTGTCGTACGCGGTCAACATGGCCGCCCTGCGGCACGCCGCCCGCCAGGGCGCCGCCGACGCCGTCTTCGTCAGCTCGGACGGTTTCGTGCTGGAGGGGCCGCGCTCGACGGTGGTGATCGCCACGGCCGCGGAGTCGGGCGCGGGCGGCATCCCGCGGCTGCTGACCCCGCCGCCGTGGCATCCGATTTTGCGGGGCACCACGCAGCAGGCCCTGTTCGAGGTGGCGCGCGGCAAGGGGTACGACTGCGACTACCGGCCGCTGCGGGTGGCGGATCTGTATGCGGCGCAAGCCATTTGGCTGGTGTCGAGCATCACGCTGGCGGCGCGGGTGCACACGCTCGACGGACGCCCGGTGGCCGGCGCCGAATTGGCCGCCGACTTCGCCGAACTGGTGGACGCGGCGATCGTCAGCGATCGCTGAGCGCTGAATTGTGTTGTCGGCTCCCCGTTTCGCGGGTACGGTCGGCCGTACACAAGAAGGGAGGTGGTCCGCGAAATTGATAGCTTCATGGACATGTGAGGTGGCTGCGCGCTAGCAGCACCGGCTCGGCGGAGCTAGCCACCGACGTGCGCTAGCGAATTCCCCGCAGTCACCCGGCCCCCGAGCTTCCCGGTCAAGTCCAACCGGGAGCATGGCTCGGGGGCCGTTCCATGTCACGACCCGGCTACTGGCTTACCCGCGCGGCGATCTGCCCGGCCAGCTTGCCCGCCTGACCCGTCGCCGCGTCCGGCCCGCACACCAGCAGGTCGACGACGACGTTGGCCGCCGCGTGCAGGGCGTGGTGGCAGACCCGGGCGCCGTCGGACTCGGTGCGCTCCTGGTAGATCTTCGGCGGCGCGCCGGTCACCTCACCGAACGTCCACCCCGAGCTCTTGCCGTTGAAGGTCACGGTCACCTGCTGCCCCGCGCACGCCCGCCACTTGTCGGCCGACGCCTGCACGAACGCGACCGCCCGCTCCGGGGAGGCGAACTCCGCGACGGCCTCGTAGACGCGGTGCGGCGCGTTCTCGCCGGCGGTGTGCACGGCCTGCCCGCTGACGGCCTTGAAGCCGTCGGCGCCCTTGTACGACGACTCCTCGATCGGTTCGTAGGGTCCCTTGCAGTCCGGGTTGGACACCGTCGCCTTGAGGTTGCGCAGCTGTGCGGACTTGTCCGAGACCACCAGGTTGGGATCGCCGACGACGTTGCCGACGTCGGCGGGCCCCAGCAGGTACGAATCCAGTTTGGTGTCACCACCGTTCGACGTCGCCGGACCCGAACCCGCGCCCGAACCGCCGGCCGCGCTCTGCCCCGAGTTGGCGCTGGAACTCGGGGCCGGCTTGGTCTTGCCGCCCTGGGTGGCGAACACGATGGCGAGCGCGACCGCGACGATCACCGCGACGGCGGCGCCGCCGAGAATGACCAGCCGCTTGCTGCCCCCGCCCGCGGCCGGCGCGGTGGAGGACGCCGCCGGCGTGGTGGCGACCGGCGTGGCGGCGACGGTGGTCGCGGCCTGTTCCCGGGGCGTCGGGGAGGGGCCGGCCGGCGAGCCGTCCCGGGCCTCGATCTCGGCCAGCACGTTGTCGATCTCGCTGCGGGTGCGGTAGGTGACGTCGTGGCGCAGCCGCAGCATGCGCAGCAACTGCGCGATGTCACCGCGCGCGCTGGGGTCGTCGCCGTCCTCGTCGAGCCCGGATCGCAGCTCCACCAGCAGCTGCAGCTGCTGCTGCGGGCTGAGCTCCTTCTCGGCCATCTGGTTGCCCAGCCGGGTGATGTAGCCGAACGGCACCGGCGGCTCCTCGGGCAACGGGTCCGGCAGCGGCACCGGCTTGCTCTGCAGGGCGTGCACGGCGGTGACCAGTTGGATGCCGGCGTCGACGGTGGGCTCCCGGTAGTCGATGATCTGCAGCGTGGCAAGGGGATTCACCCGCATGCTGTCGACGTCGCCGATGCGCACGGGAAGGATGGGGCGGTTCAGCGCCCGGGCGTAACGCAGCTCGGCCTGGCTGGGCTTGGACTGCAACCAGTTGTTGGACAACGCGACGATGAACACCTCGCAGTTGCGGATCTGCTCCAAGATCTTGTTCCACCAGGAGTCGCCCCCACCGAGCTCCTGGTCGAACCACACCTGCTGTTGCCCGCGCCGCAGTGCGGTCGTCAGGGCGTCGACCGTCGACCTGTCTTGGCTCGAGTAGCTGATGAACAACGCCATCGCGATCTCCTAGGGAGGCAGGAAAGAAAACCGGGGCGCAAGCCCTTAGCTGGCCGGCGCGTGCGCGGATACCGTATCAGTGTTGGACACGTGCGGAAGGGGTAACTTCACCGCTGATTCGGTTGCCCGTCCGCGTCGAACTCAGGCGCCGCCGCCGAGGGCCGGCGCCTGGCCGGCCGGGTGAATTTCGGCGTAGCGGCGCGCGAATTCCGGGCCGGGCACCGGCCACTGCTCGCCCTGCTCGCCGCGCACGATCCAGTCGCCCTCGGACGCGGTGGTCGGCCCCTCCAACGTGTTGACGGTTTCACCGGGCTGCGCCGGGCGGGCCTGCACCCGCCCCTTGCGCTGCCAGCGGCCCTGGCCGGCCGGCTCGTAGGTGTCGCGGAAGATGTCGTCGCGCACAGACCAGACCTTGCCGTCCTCGCTGACCGCCCAGTCGCCGGCGTCGCCGCGCATGGTGTGGCCCGAATCGGACGTCCACGACCAGGGGGAGCTGCGCTGCTCGGCGCTGACCGTGCCGACCCGGCTGAACGACTGCCACAGCGGGCGCGAGCGAAAGCCCAACTGCCGCAAGCTCCACAGCGTGCCCGCCAGGCTGCGCACCGCCGCGTTGAGCAACTCCGGGTCGCCTTCGACCTCCGACCAGTCGACCAGCTTGTTGTGGATCTTGCGCGCGTCGTCGCGCGGCGACCCGTACTTCCAGCCGTTGCGGCGGTAGTAGCGGCACCAGTCCTCGTGTTCGGCGCGGGCCATGCTGAGCGCGGCGTGCTCGTCGAAACCCATCAGCGCGAGTTGCTCCAGCGGCGCCAGGTCCGCCATCTCGTGGCCGGACAGCTGCGCGGGCGGGCTGCCCCAGGTGTTCCACGTGTGCCCCGCGATCTGCTCCACCATCCACAGCGCGTTGCGCACCTGGCGCCGGTTGGACCCCCGGTAGAACTCGTCGAGCTTCGCCCACGGCAGCGTGGCCGGGGACCGCGCGCCGTGCGGGTCGATCGTCGAGACGTACCGTTCGTGGATCAGCCGGGCCGCCCGCTCCCACGCGTCCTGAACCTGGCCCTCCCGGGTGTCGAGCACCAGGGAGAAGGACTGCAGGCGCCCGACGACCTGGATCGAGTCGTCGCTGATGCTGGTGTTGAGATCCGCGACGTAGCTGGGCATGTCGGGGAAGCGGGCGGCCAGCCGGGCCGCCGTCGTCGCGAGGTGCGCGTCGACGAAGATCACCGCGCTGGTCGCCGGGTCGGCGTCGCCGATCAGCGTCAGCAGGGCCGGCACCGTCGGCGCCTGCGCCACCGCGTCGATCGTCGGCCCCTCGGAGACGAAACCGGCCTGCCGGCGGTAGAACTCGTGATCCCGCAGGTAGTCCTCGGCATCGCGTTCGACCAGCGTCAACGCCGGCAGCGGCACGGCCCCGGGCGGGGTGTAGAAGTCGCGTTCCAGCGCCCGCTGGGTCAGGTCGGCGCACAACGCCAACGTCAATTGCGAAGTGCCGCAGACAAATACGCGCCTCGTGCGGGCCGTCGCGACGATACCGTCGAGCAGCCGGCCGGCGGTGACCTCGTACTTGCCGACCACGTCGGCCGCCCAGCGGGTGTCGGACCCCCCGAACTGCTGGGCGCGCCACGCCTGCGCCAGCCACGGGTCGTCCATGCGCACGATGAGCGGCAGCCGCCGTCGGTGCGCCACCTCGGCCAGCCGCCGGCTGATCAGGTCCAACCACAGCAGGTTGATCGCCGGGTCGGGCGCCATCAGATACAGCCGGGACAGGCGCCGCCACAGCCGCAGCGACACCAGCGTCGACGGGTTGTTGAAGTCCACCAGCACCACACGGGCGCCCTGCCTGCGGGCGCGCTGCACCCGGTCGTCGCTGGCGCCGGTGATGACCACCAGCGTGCTGCGCCGGTCCAGCGTCCGCGCGACCGCGCTGATCATCGACTGGGTGTCGGCGTCGACGCCGACGATCGCGGTGACGGAGTCCGCGAAGTTGGCCCGCAGCCGGTCCACCTGGGACCGGAACACGCCGACGACGACGCCGCCCAGGCCGGTGAAGATGGCCGCCAGCGCCGCGATCCGCGCCAGTTCCAGGCCGACCGGGGTGGGGTTCGGGCAGGTGCGACCGCCCACCGAGAAGTCACTGGTGCTGCCCTTGACCAGGCTGGCCGTCGCCATCAGCGGGGTGAAGAACGCCGGGTGGTTGGCGTCGTGACAACCCCAGTACGACGTCAGCCCCAGCACCGCCCCCATGCTGACGAGCACAGCGATCACGGTGAACGAAACCCCGACGACGCGGTGGCTGGTGTCCGAGCGGAAGGTCAGCACGCACGCCGCGATGAGCACGGCGACCACGATGGCCAGCGTCGGCATCGACCCGGGGCGGCCGAACCAGGCGAGCGACGGCGGCAGCCTGTCGATCACCGACGGCCACAGGTCCAGGACGGCGAGATAGAGGATCAGCAGCAGCCCGGCCGCGGTGACGACCCAGCGCAGCGCGGGAGCGGGGGCCCTCCTGGGACGCATGCGCCGATCTCCCTTCGCGGCTGTTCGGACGTCGAACAGTACACGCCAAAGGGTAAGGGGCGAGTGAGTTGCTAGCCCGCGAACCGCGACAGCCGCGCCGACAGGTGCGGGACCAGCCCGCCGTCGGCGTCCACCCGTTCCTCGACGTAGGCGAGGTCGCCGCCCTCGACGATGCCGTAGAGCCGTTTCGCGCCCCCGACCAGCACGCCCGAGCGGCTGCGGGCCAGGGCGTCGGTGACCAGCTCCCACGACGACTGGTTGCGCGGCCGCCCGTAGAACAGCTCGACGTAACCGGCCGAGTGCGCCAGCAGCACCTCGATCGCCTGCGATTCGCTGGGATCGTCGGGGTCGCTGACGAAGCGCCAAAAGCCCGTCTCGCGCAGGCCGCGCTCCTGGTAACCGCCCGCCTCGTCGAGCCGCCAGGACCGCGACTCCCAGATCAGGTAGTCACCCCCGTCGTGGGACACCACGATCTGTTGGCCGAAGCGGTAGTCGCCGTCGTGCCCGCGGCCCTCGCCCTCGCCGCGCCAGACGCCGACCAGCGGAAGCAGCGCCAGCAGCGCGTCGCTGAGGTCGGCGCCCTCGCGCAGGTTGGCCGTGTCCGGGGGGAAGGGCGAGTCGTCGAAGGCCGGGATGTTGCGGCCGGCGGTCAGCTTCGCGCGTTCCGCGGCGGCCGCCACCGCGCGATCCCCGGAGCCGGCAGCGCTCGCCGGTTCGTGGGAGGTCACGATTCGTCGGTAATGAGCCGGTAGAGCGTGTAGAGGGCGAACCAGGAGATCACCACGACCGCCACCACCAGCATGATCTCGTAGAAAAGAACCACGGGGTCAGTCTATTCGCCCGGCGCGGGCCGGGCGGCGGTGGCCGGCGCTCAGGCGATCTTGACGTCGACCTCGTGGACGCCCGCGCCCGACGGCGACACCACGGCGTTGCCGTTACCGGAGGCGGACAACGCGCGCAGCGTCCACGATCCCGGCGCGGCGAAGAACCGGAAGTCGCCGGTGGCCGACGCGACCACCTCGGCGGTGAACTCGTCGGACGAGTCCAGCAGCCGCACGAACGCGCCGCCGACCGCCTGGCCGTCGCTGTCCACGACGCGCCCGGTGATCACCGTTTCCTTCTCCAGGTCGACGCTGGCGGGCAGTGTCAGTCCTTGCTTGGGTGCAGAGCACATATCAGCTTCCCAACTCGATCGGGGCGCCCACCAGGGAGCCGTATTCCGTCCAACTTCCGTCGTAGTTCTTGACGTTGCGGTGCCCGAGGAGTTCGCGGAGCACGAACCAGGTGTGCGACGAGCGCTCCCCGATGCGGCAGTAGGCGATGGTCTCCTTCTGGCCGTCCAGGCCGGCGTCGGCGTAGAGCTTGGCCAGCTCCTCGTCGGACTTGAAGGTGCCGTCCTCGTTGGCGGCCTTGCTCCACGGGACGTTGATCGCGCCGGGGATGTGGCCGGGCCGTTGGCTCTGTTCCTGCGGCAGGTGCGCGGGCGCCAGGATCTTGCCGGAGAACTCGTCGGGGGACCGCACGTCGACGAGATTCTTGGTGTTGATGGCCGCGATCACCTCGTCGCGGAACGCCCGGATGCTGGTGTCCGGTGCGGACGCCGTGTAGGAGGTCGCCGGCCGGCTGACGGCGTCCCGGGTCAGCGGGCGGCCGTCGAGTTCCCACTTCTTGCGGCCGCCGTCGAGCAGCTTGACCTGCGCGTGCCCGTAGAGCTTGAAGTACCAGTAGGCGTAGGCGGCGAACCAGTTGTTGTTGCCGCCGTAGAGCACGACGGTGTCGTCGTTGGCGATGCCGCGGTCACTGAGCAGCTTGGAGAACTGCTCGGCGTCGACGAAGTCACGCTTGACCGGGTCCTGCAGGTCGGTGCGCCAGTCCAGCCGGACGGCGCCCGGCAGGTGGCCGGCGTCGTAGGCGCTGGTGTCCTCGTCGACCTCCACGAAGACGACGCCGGGGGAGTCGAGATTGCTCTGGGCCCAGTCCGCGGAGACCAGGACGTCGGAGCGTGCCATGAAACGGGATCCTTTCGATCGCTTGGGGTGGGGCGCCGGTCAGGCCGGACGCGCGCCGGTGCGCAGGCGCGCCACCAGCGGGTAGAGCTGGCAGCCCAGGCAGATGCCGAAGGCCGCGTTGAGGAAGGCGGCCGCCAGGGCCGCCGCGGTGGCGATGACGCCGCCCAGGAAGGCGCCGGCCGCGAAGGCGACGACCGCGACGACGGCGAAGACGAGGCCGACGAGCTGCGCGAACTTCAGCGGCGCGACGGGTTCGCGTTCCCGGACCGGCCCGAGCCGGGGCGCGACGGCACGGGCGAAGATGCGGCCGTAGGGGTGCTTGCGGGGTCCGCCGACGGCGCCGATCGCGAAGATGACCGCCTGCACGCCGAGGATCGCGGCGGCCGCGAGCGGGTTGATCGCCGCGACCACAAGGGCCAGCACGAGGACGGCGGTGGTGACCCAGGCCGCAAAGCGCGGCCCACGCACGTCGACGAGGTCGGGTTGCGCGGTGGTGTTGCTGCTCGGCACGGTACTACTCCTCGATACGCCTGCTGCGGGGATATGACGGCGGGGGAGACACGCCTCGGTCAGGATCCGGGCTGCTCCGAGTGCTACGCGACGGCGCGGCTACTCAGCGGCAACAGCAACAACAACAGCCCGCGGTGCGGCACAGTTCTACTGCGCGTCGCTGAATGAGCACGGGCTCAGGGCGGGCTGACACGACGGCAAGCTTACCCAATGACCCGGTCATACGGCCAACAGCGTCGCGCCGCGACGGCCCTCAGGACTGCCGGAAGCCGTCCAGCGTCACGGTCACGCCGTAGGTGATGCCCTCGATGATGACGTCGGAGCCGCGCGCCCCTTCGGTCTTGGGGGCGACGCCGAACGGGAGCCGCTGGTTGGGCAGCCGGGCGGCGAACGCGTGCAGCACCGCGTCCTTCTTGTCGGCCGGCACCGACTGGTTGGCGGTGTTGGCGCCGGTGAGCACGCCGGTCGGGCTGAACACCAGCGTCGCCGGGTCGTCGGGGGCGATCGACAGGTCGACCGACACGCTGACGCGGCGGCCGAAGCCCGCCGACTTCGGGGTGCCGGTGAAGACCAGACCGTGGCTGCCCGAGATGCCCGATTCGGTGGTGCCGCCGGTGGCGTCGTTGGTCTCCTGCGGCGGCGCCTCGACCATCAGGTCGGTGATGCCCAGGTAGCGCCCGAGGTACAGCGACCCGATGATGATGCGGCTCTCGAGTTTGCCCACCGGCAGCTTCGCGTCGGGCCGGATCAGCCAGGACGCGTATGTCAAGTCGATCGAGTGCATGGTGGCTTCGAGCGTGGCTTTGCCGACCGTCGCGTGGTCGACGTCGTTGGCCTTGATCTCGAGCTCGTTGTAGTGCCGCCGCAACGCCTGCGGGATGAACGGGAACGCCAGGATCGCGACGAACGGGTCCGACCCCAGGTTCGCCGCCCTGCGGACGCTGGACGACAGCCGGTATTCGGCATAGATGCTGGTCCCGTAGTCGACGCCGACCGCGCCGAGCGCGACGACCGCCACGGCGCTCGCCGTGGCGATCCCGGCCATCACAAGCTTGCGCACCCGCACATTGTGGCGCAACCACCCGCACCACCCGACCGGCGGAGGGGTGCTCGGCGGGGAGGTGGTGGGGCTCACACCGGCCCGTATGACACGCGAAAAAACCAGGTAGCACGTTAAAGTTGGGTGGCCTGGTAACTAACGCGTTATGGCGTTGTGAATTTGGGAGATGCCGTTCCCCCGAGCAGGAGGGACTAGTTGGAGCTACTACTGCTGACCTCGGAGCTGCATCCCGACCCGGTCCTCCCGTCGTTGTCGCTGCTGCCGCACACCGTCCGCACCGCGCCGCCCGAGCCGTCGTCGTTGCTCGAGGCCGGGACCGCCGACGCCGTGCTGGTCGACGCGCGGACCGACCTGTCGTCGGCGCGCGGGCTGTGCAGGTTGCTGAGCACGGCGGGCCGATCGGCGCCGGTGCTGGCGGTGGTCAGCGAGGGCGGCCTGGTGGCGGTCAGCGCCGACTGGGGACTCGACGAGATCCTGCTGCCGACCACCGGGCCCGCCGAGGTCGACGCCCGGCTGCGTCTGGTGGTCGGGCGCCGCGGCGGCCAGGCCGACCAGGAGAGCGCGGGCAAGGTCAGCCTGGGCGAGCTGGTGATCGACGAGGGCACCTACACGGCGCGCCTGCGGGGCCGCCCGCTCGACCTCACCTACAAAGAGTTCGAGCTGCTCAAGTACCTGGCCCAGCACGCCGGGCGGGTGTTCACCCGAGCGCAGCTGCTGCACGAGGTGTGGGGCTACGACTTCTTCGGCGGCACCCGCACCGTCGACGTCCACGTCCGCCGGCTGCGGGCCAAGCTCGGACCCGAATACGAGGCGCTGATCGGAACCGTGCGCAACGTCGGCTACAAGGCGGTCCGGCCGGCGCGCGGGCGGGCGCCCGTCGCGGAACCCGAGGACGACGACGACATCGACAGCGAAGCGCAGGGCGCCGAGGACCCGCTGGCCGATCCGTTGCGCAGTCAGTGACCGCGGCCGACTGGCGCCCCGCGCTGACCGCTCACCAACAGCAGCAGGTACGCGAATTGGTCGACGCCGCAACCGAAGCCGACGGCGTGGCGCCCGTCGGTGAGCAGGTGTTACGCGAACTGGCCCACCAGCGCACCGCCCACCTGCTCAGCACCGACGCCGCGGGCGCGGTCGTCGGCTATCTCAACCTGGCTCCCCCGCGCGACGGCGACGCCGCCATGGCGGAGCTCGTCGTGCATCCGGCGGCGCGGCGCCGCGGTGTCGGCGCCGCGCTGGCACGCGCGGCGCTCGCGAAATCCGGTGCCGCCAACCGGTTTTGGGCGCACGGCACCCTGGAGCCGGCCCGCGCGACGGCCGCGGCGCTGGGCCTGGTGCCGGTGCGGGAGCTGCTGCAGATGCGCCGCTCGCTGCGCGAGGTGCCGCCGGCGCCCGAGGTGGCGGGCGTGCGGATCCGCACCTACGCCGGCCCGGACGACGACGCCGAGCTGCTACGGGTCAACAACGCCGCCTTCGCCTACCACCCCGAGCAGGGGGGCTGGATCGAGGCCGACATCGCCGAGCGGCGCGACGAGCCGTGGTTCGACCCGGCCGGTCTGTTCCTGGCCTTCGACGACGAAGACGACGACGGCGCGCTGCTCGGCTTTCACTGGACGAAGGTGCACCTGGACCGTCCCGGTCTGGGCGAGGTGTACGTCGTCGGGGTCGACCCGGCGGCGCAGGGGCGCGGGCTCGGCCTGGCGTTGACGGCCGTCGGCGTCGAGTCGTTGGCGCGCCGGCTGGCCGAGGCCGCGCAGCCGACGGTGCTGCTCTACGTCGAGTCGGACAACGTCGCCGCCGTGCGCACCTACGAACGCCTGGGCTTCGGTGTCCACAGCGTGGACACGGCCTACGCGGCGGCGTCCGGCGACGGCAGCTGAGCGAACCACCAGCGCCGTGTACCGCCAAGCGCCCGGCTCCGCCGCCCCGCGTTGCCGGGAAACGCACGAGCGCATAGTTTCGCGGTGGACGGCCGCCCGCGGGGACGCGTCGAGGAAGCGAGATCGGTGAGGCTCCACAGGGGAGGCGGACCGCTGGTGGCCGCGGTGCTGACGATGGCGATCGGGGCGGCCGGCTGCGGCAGCGACGAGAACCACCGCGCCGCCGCTCCGGCGGCCCTGTCGGGGCCGACCGGCACCGCCGGCTGCGCCGGCAAGAACAAGCTGACGGCCGAGGGTTCCACCGCCCAGCTCAACGCGATGGCGCTGTTCAACCAGGTGTGGGGGCAATACTGTCCGGGCAAGAGCGTGGCGTACAACCCGACGGGCTCCGGCGCCGGCCGCGAGCAGTTCATCGCCGGCCACGTCGATCTCGCCGGAGCCGACTCGCCCCTGGTCGCCGACCAGATCGGGCCCGCGGCCAAGCGCTGCGACGGCAATCCGGCCTGGGACCTGCCGCTGGTGTTCGGGCCGATCGCCCTGGTGTACAACCTGCCCGGTGTGTCTTCGCTGGCCGTCAACAGCGACGCCCTCGCCAAGATCCTCAGCGGCAAGATGACCGCCTGGAACGACCCGATCCTGGCGGCCCTGAACCCGGGGGTGGACCTGCCCACCACCCGGATCACGCCGATCTACCGCACCGACTCGTCCGGCACCACCGACAACGTGCAGAAATTCCTGACCGCCGCCGCGCCGCAGAGCTGGACCCGGGGCGTCGGCACGGAGTTCCAGGGCGGCGTCGGCGAGGGGGCCGCGAAATCGGCGGGCGTCATCCAGGCGGTCCGCACCACCCCGGGCGCCATCGGCTACGTCGAGAAGGGCCTCGCCGACCAGGCCAACCTGCCCTACGCCAAACTCGCCAACCGCAGGGGCGCGGTCGCGCTGACCAACGACACCGCGGGCAACGCCGTGAAGGCGGCCCGGTTCGTGGCCGACGGCGACGACCTGGTGCTCGACCTCAACCCGATGTACGGCGGCCAGGAGCCCGACGCGTACCCGCTGGTGCTGGCCACCTACGAGATCGTGTGTTCCAAGGGCTACGACGCCGACACGGCGAACGCCGTCAAATCCTTCCTGACCGTCGCCGCCAACAGCGGGCAGAAGGATCTCTCGTCGGCCGGCTACGTCCCGCTGCCGGACAACGTCAAGGATCGGCTGCTCACGGCAATCAACGCGGTGCAGTGACCGGCGGGTTCGAAGGGAACGAGCGCGACACCGTGACGAGGCCGCTGTGACGACGCCGAACCCCGCCGACGCCGGCTCCGGCGCGGTGGTCGCCGCCCCCTTCCCCGAGTCGCCCGTGGTCCCCATGAGCCCCTGGGGCGCCGCGCGGCCGCACGTCGGCGACAGGATCTTCCGCAGGCTGGCGCAGGCGTCCGGGGTGTTCATCGTCCTGGTCATCGTGGCCATCGGCGGCTTCCTGCTCAGCCGCGCGCTCCCGGCGCTGCAGCGCAACCGGGAGAACTTCTTCACCTACGGCGGCGACTGGGTCACCACCGACACCGCGGCAATGCACTTCGGGATCGCCGCGCTGCTGCCGGTGACCGCGTTCGTGTCGGTGTTCGCGCTGATCCTGGCCATGCCGGTGGCGCTGGGCGTCGCGCTGTTCATCACCCAGTACGCGCCGCGGCGCGCCGCCGCGCCGCTGGCGTACGCGGTCGACCTGCTGGCCGCCGTGCCCTCGATCATCTACGGCGCCTGGGGCCTCTACGTGCTGGCGCCGCAGCTGCGGCCCGTCGCCACCTGGCTCAACCGCCACCTGGCCTGGTGCTTCCTGTTCGCCGACGGGAACGCGTCGGCCGCCGGGGGCGGCACCATCTTCACCGGCGGCATCGTGCTGGCGGTGATGATCTTGCCGATCATCACCGCGGTCACCCGCGAGGTGTTCATGCAGACGCCGCAAGACCAGATCGAGGCCGCCCTGGCCCTCGGCGCCACCCGCTGGGAGGTGGTGCGCTCCGTGGTGCTGCCGTTCGGCCGGTCCGGGTACGTCAGCGGTGCGATGCTGGGGCTCGGGCGCGCCCTCGGGGAGACCGTCGCGCTGCTGATCATCCTGCGCGGCACCCAGGCGCCGTTCAACTGGTCGCTGTTCGACGGCGGGTCCACGTTCGCGACTAAGATCGCCGGCGCCGCCGGAGAATTCGACAACCACTACCGGGCCGGCGCCTACATCGCGGCCGGGCTGACGCTGTTCGTCCTCACCTTCGTCGTCGACGCGCTGGCCCGCCGGGCCGTCGCCGGGATCTCCGACCGGGGGCTGCGATGACGTCGATGCTCGACCGTCCGCTCAAGTCGCGCACGTTCTCCCGGCCGAGCCGGCGCCGCAAGGTCGTCGATCGCGTTGTGACGGCGCTGGTCTGGTTGTCGTTGTTGATCGCGGTGACGCCCTTGGTGGCGGTGCTGTGGTCGGTCGTCGCCAAGGGGTGCACCCCGCTGACGTCGAGCCTGTGGTGGACGCATTCGCAGGCCGGGATGACGGCGTTCGTGGCCGGCGGCGGCGCGTATCACGCGATCGTGGGCACCGTGCTGCAGGGCGCCCTGTGCGCCGCCATCTCGATCCCGATCGGGCTACTGCTGGCGATCTACCTGGTCGAATACGGCGGCGGCACCGCGCTGGGCCGGGTCGCCGGCTTCGCCGTGGACATCCTGAGCGGGGTGCCGTCGATGGTGGCGGCGTTGTTCGCCTACGCGCTGTTCGTGGCGACGCTGGGCCTGTCCCGATCCCAATTCGCGGTGTCGCTGGCGCTGGTGTTGTTGATGCTGCCGGTGATCGTGCGGGCCACCGAGGAGATGCTGCGGATCGTTCCGGTGGACCTGCGCGAGGCGAGCTACGCGCTGGGCATCACGAAGTGGCGCACCATCGCCAGCGTGGTGATCCCGACGGGCCTGTCCGGGATCGTGACGGGAATCCTGCTGGCGGTGGCCCGCGTGCTGGGCGAGACGGCGCCGCTGCTGATCCTGGTGGGGTACGCCCAGTCGATGAACTTCGACATCTTCAGCGGGTTCATGGGGACGCTGCCCGGCATGATGTATCACCAGACGTCGGCCGGCGCGGGCGTCAATCCGGTGTCGACGGACCGGTTGTGGGGAGCCGCGCTAACCCTCATCCTAGTGATCGCCACCATCAACGTCGTGGCCCGGGTGACGGCGAAAGTCCTTGGGGCGAAGAAGAGCTAGGCAGGAGAAGCGGAGTGGCCAAGCGGTTGGACCTCAAAGCGGTCAACATCTATTACGGCGCGTTTCACGCGGTCGCGGATGTGACGCTGTCGGTTCTGCCCCGCAGCGTGACGGCGTTCATCGGCCCGTCGGGGTGCGGCAAGACGACCGTGCTGCGCACGCTCAACCGGATGCACGAGGTCGTTCCCGGCGGCCGGGTCGAGGGCAACGTGATGCTCGACGACGAGGACATCTACGGCGCGGGCGTGGACCCGGTCGGCGTGCGCCGCGCGATCGGCATGGTGTTCCAGCGCCCGAACCCGTTCCCCGCCATGTCGATTCGCGACAACGTGGTGGCGGGCCTGAAATTGCAAGGGGTGCGCAACCGCAAGGTGCTCGACGAGACGGCCGAGTACTCGCTGCGCGGGGCGAACCTGTGGGACGAGGTGAAGGACCGGCTGGACAAGCCGGGCGGCGGCTTGTCCGGCGGGCAGCAGCAGCGGTTATGCATCGCCCGGGCGATCGCCGTGCAGCCCGACGTGCTGTTGATGGACGAGCCCTGTTCGGCGCTGGACCCGATTTCCACGATGGCCATCGAAGAGCTGATCAGCGAGCTCAAGCAGGACTACACGATCGTCATCGTCACCCACAACATGCAGCAGGCCGCCCGGGTGAGCGATTACACGGCGTTCTTCAACCTGGAGGCCGTCGGCAAGCCGGGCCGGCTGGTCGAGATCGACGACACGGAGAAGATCTTCTCCAACCCGAGCCAGAAGGCGACGGAGGACTACATCTCCGGCCGCTTCGGCTGACCCGTCACTGCGAGGCGGGCTTGGCCTCTTCCTCCGGCAGCCGGCCGGTGGCCTGGAAGATGACGCGGCGGGCCACCTCCACGGCGTGGTCGGCGAAGCGCTCGTAGAAGCGGCCCAACAGCGTCACGTCGACCGCCGCGGCCACACCGTGCTTCCACTCGCGGTCCATCAGCACCGAGAACAGATGCCGGTGCAGGTCGTCCATCGCGTCGTCCTCTTCGCGGATCCGGGCCGCCTTCTCCGGGTCCCGCGACAACACCACCTCTTGAGCGTTGTTCCCCAATTCCACTGCAACCCTGCCCATTTCGGCGAAGTAGCCGTTGACCTCCTCCGGCAGGGCGTGCTGGGGGTGACGCCGGCGGGCGATCTTGGCGACGTGCAGCGCCAACGCACCCATCCGGTCGATGTCGGCCACCATCTGGATGGCGCTGACGATCGACCGCAGGTCCCCGGCCACCGGCGCCTGCAGGGCCAGCAGCACGAAGGCGCTCTCCTCGGCGCGCGCGCTCAGCACGGCGATTTGCTCGTGGTCGGAGATCACCTGCTCGGCCAGCACCAGATCGGCCTGCAGCAACGCCTGGGTCGCCCGCTCCATGGCAATCCCGGCCAGGCCGCACATCTCGCCGAGCCGTTCCGACAGCTCCGAAAGCTGCTCATGGTAGGCGGTGCGCATAGCGCCAAGCCTAGGGTCTCCACGGCGAAAACGGGCGCGCAGCGCCGCGAAATACGGTTACTCGCAGGTGGTGTCGGCCGCGTTGGTAACGGTCAGGTCCTCGGGTAGCTTGGCCGTGGCGTTGCCGGTGCCACGTTCGATCTGCAGGCTGACCGACGAGCCGTTGGGCGGCGGCGCGCTCACGGACTTGAAGTCCGGCCCGAGCACCACCTGCACCACCTGGCCGTAGCCGGACACCCGCTGCACCCGCGCGTTGGCGAACGACGACGCCACCGTGGCGGCCGCCTCCTCGTTGCCGGGGGAGAACAGCACCGTCGTGGCCCCCACCGAGCTCGGGTAGTCGTCGGGCGACATCACGTTGAAGCCGTTGCGCTTCAGCTGGCTGGTCGCGGTGGCCGCCAGCCCGCTCTGCGTGGTGGCGTTGGAGACCCGCACCGTGACGTCGCCCGGCGAGGTCGTCGTGACCTGCTGACGCTGCGCCTCGGGGGCCGCGGTGGGTGCCGGCGGCGCCGTGGTGGCGGGCGCCTTGGTCTGGGTCGCGTTCGACTTCGACGAGCTGCCCAGATTCTGCGCGTTCTGGTCGTTTTCCTCGGGCAACGGGTCGTCGTTGATGATCGCGTCGAACAGCGAGCGCATGTCGGCCATCCGCGGCGGCTCGTCACCGTTGGAGTCGGTGACGCCGGTCGGCACGGTGACGAAGGTGATGTGCCCGGCGGCCATCCCCTGCAGCGACTGGCCGAGCTGCACCAGGTCCTTAGTCTTGACGTTGTCGACGTAGGTGTCGCTGATGATCATGTTGACGACGTTGTTGAGCTTGTTGAGGTCCAGCAGGGTGTCCTCGGAGATCAACGCGCGCAGCAGCGACGACACGAACCGCTGCTGGCGCTTGATGCGGCCGTAGTCGCCGTTGGTCTCGGTGGTGACCTGGCGGGCCCGCACGTAATTGAGCGCGGTCGGGCCGTCGAGCACCTGGCGTCCGCCGTGCTCGAGGACGGTGCCGAGCTCGTAGTCGTGCAGCGCCGTCTTGGAGCACACCTCGACGCCGCCGAGCGCGTCGACCATCTTGGCGAAACCGGAGAAGTCGACGGCGATGAAGTGATTGATGTTCAGCCCGGACAGCTTCTGGATCTCCTTGACCAGGCACTTCGGGCCGCCGAACGCGAACGCCGAGTTCAGCTTGGTCTCGGTGTAGATCTTCGCCGAGCCCCACGTCTTGGTCTTGGCGTCGTAGAGCGGCCCGTACTTGCCGGTCTCGGGGTTCCAGGCCTCGCATTGCATCGGGGTGATCGCCAGGTCGCGCGGGAACGACACGGCCACCACCCGCTTGCGGTTGGCCGGGATGTTCACCAGCATCACCGAGTCCGACCGCTCGCCGTCGGCGTCGTCGGTGGTCCCGGCGCCCATGTTGGCGTTGTCGCCCAGCCGGGAGTCGAGGCCGACGATCAGGAAGTCCTCGTCGCCGTACTGCCCGCCCGGGTCGCGGATGTCGCTGGAGTTCTGATCCAGGGCATTGACGGTGTTGAGCCGGGCGTTTTTCGACGTGCTCCACTGCCACGCGCCGCCGGTCATGACCAGGGCCAGGGCCGCGGACAGCGCGGCCACCGCGCGGGCGGCCACCAGGACCGGCCGACGGCGGCGCCGGGTCTTGACCGGCGGGACGTCGGGCTCGGCGGTCGGCTGGTCGGCGGCCTGCGGCTCGCGCAGGTCGGGGATCTCCGAGGCGCCCCCGAGCGCGTAGGCCAGGTCGTCGATCACCTGGGTGTCCTGTAGATCCGCCGGGATCGGCGCCGGCTCGTCGGCGTCGGCGGCGGCGCGGCGACGCCCGGACCGGCCACCGGCGGGCGCGCCGATCTTCGCGATCAGGTCGGCGACGCTGACACCGCCGCCGGTGTGGCTGCCGCCCGCGTCGTCACCGGACTCCTCGGCGGGCGCGGGGGTTTCGGGGGCGTCGGGGTGAGCCTCGCTCTGCCAGCGGTGGGAGTTGTCGTCGGGCGGCGGGTCGAAGAACCGCTCCCACGGGGCGGCTCCGGACGTCGGGGCGTCCCCGCCGTGGGTGGCGACGGCCGAACGCCACGGGTCGCGAGTGGCGTCCTTGTCGGCGTCACTCATGTCCAACCGGCCTCCGAAGCTCTGATGCAGACGACAGCGTGTCCATACGCGATGTCAGCGCGGCGCCTCGACATCGGCGCCGCGATCGTGCGGGTGTCGCACACCGTGTGTCGCACTGTCGGGGCGGCGCGTTACCGAGCCGCCGCGAAAGCGCAACGCGGCAAGGCCCACATCGTACTGAGTTATGGCCGCAGACGCGATTTCGTGGCGGTCGGCTCAGCCGCCGGAGTGCATGACGTCGGCGCCGGACGGCACCGTGCAGTCGTCGGGATCGCGCAGCCACCCGTCCGGCAGCGCCACCCGGGCCGCGGACCCCTGCCGGCCCCGCGGGCCGCTGGCCGCGTCGGGGAACGGGACGGCGCCGTCGAGACGGCTCAGCAGGCGGTCCAGCTCGTCGAGCGTCTTGACCATCGCCAGCGACCGGCGCAGCTCGGAGCCGGCCGGGAAGCCGTGCAGGTACCAGCCGACGTGCTTGCGGATGTCGCGCATGCCCTTGTCCTCGCCGAAGTGCGCCGCCAGCAGCTCGCCGTGCCGGCGCGCGATATCGGCGACTTCACCCAGCGTGGGCGGGACCGGAGCGGGGCTGCCGGTGAACGCCGCCGAGAGCTCGGCGAACAGCCAGGGCCGGCCCAGGCAGCCGCGGCCGATCACCACGCCGTCGCAGCCGGTCTTCGCCATCATCGCCAGGGCGTCGCTGGCGTCGTAGATGTCACCGTTGCCCAGCACCGGGATGGTCGTCACGTGCTGCTTGAGCGCGGCGATCTGGTCCCAGTCCGCGGTGCCGGAGTAGCGCTGCGCCGCCGTGCGGGCGTGCAACGCGACCGCGGCGGCACCCTCCGACTCGGCGATCCGCCCGGCGTCCAGGTGCGTGTGGTGCTCGTCGTCGATGCCGACGCGGAACTTGACCGTCACCGGTATCCGGGTGCCCTCGGTGGCGCGCACCGCCGCGGCGACGATCTGAGAGAACAGCCGCCGCTTGTACGGCAGCGCCGCCCCGCCGCCGCGCTTGGTCACCTTGGGCACCGGGCAGCCGAAGTTCATGTCGATGTGGTCGGCCAGGTTCTCGTCGGCGATCATCTTGGCCGCGGCGTACGTGGTCGCCGGGTCCACGGTGTAGAGCTGCAGCGACCGGGGCGACTCGTCGGGCGCGAAGGTCGTCATGTGCATGGTGACCGGATGACGCTCGACGAGCGCCCGCGCGGTCACCATCTCGCACACGTACAGGCCGCTGACCGTGCCGACCTTCGCCAGTTCCAGCTCGCGGCACAGCGTCCGGAACGCCACGTTGGTGACGCCGGCCATCGGGGCCAAGACCACCGGGCTGGCGAGCGCGATGGGCCCTATGCGCACCTCTGGGCTACCGCCGGCTCATCGTCAGCGTGCCCGCGGTCTGGTGCAGCTCGAACGCGGTGGTCCGCTTGCCGGTGCGGGCCTCGCGGTCCAGCTGGCGTTGCTTGGACTGCTCGAACTTGTCGCAGGTCGCCTCGAGCTCCTTGACCAGCACCCCGAGGTCGTCGCGCAGCGCCGCGGCCTCCCCGGTGAAGTCCTCACGCTCGAAGATGCGCCACTTCTTCAACACCGGCATCACGACCTCGTCGAGGTGGATGCGCGGGTCGTAGACGCCGCCGACCGCGATGACCACGGCCTTGCGCCGGAACTCGGGCACCTGGAAGCCGGGCATCTGGAAGTTGCGCAGCACCTTGTGCAACGACTTCATCGCCTGGTTGGGCGACGCCTCGAAGCCGGCCTCGCTGACGTCCCGGTAGAAGATCATGTGCAGGTTCTCGTCGGCCGAGATCTTGGCCAGCAGCTGGTCGGCGATGGTCTCGTTGCACGCCTTGCCGGTGTTGCGGTGCGAGATCCGGGTGGCCAGCTCCTGGAAGGTCACGTAGATGACCGAGTCGAAGAGGCTCTCGGCGAACAGGTCGGCCCGGATCTGGTGGTTCTGGCCGGGGCTGAAGCCGCGGTTCACGACCTCCATGCGCAGCTTCTCCAGCTCGACGGGGTCGACCGCGCGGGTCACCACCAGGTAGTCGCGGAGCGCGATGCCGTGCCGGTTCTCCTCGGCGGTCCAACGGTTGACCCACTGGCCCCAGGCGCCGTCCATGCCGAAGTTCATCGCGATCTCGCGGTGGTACGACGGCAGGTTGTCCTCGGTCATGAGGTTCTGCACCATCGCGACCTGGGCGACGTCGGTGAGCTTGGATTGCCCCGGTTCCCAGTCCTGGCCGCCGAGCGCGTAGAAGTTCTTGCCGTCCGACCACGGGATGTAGTCGTGCGGGTTCCAGTTCTTGTGCATGCTCAGGTGCCGGTTGAGGTTTTTCTCGACCACCGGTTCGAGCTCATGCAGCAGCTGCAGGTTCGTCAGCTCGGCTGACATGTGGACCTCCGGTTATCTGTGTCGACGGGTAGCAGTCAATATATCTGTGTACCTCAGTAGCATCAAGTTCCTCCGCGGTGTGGCGCTGCTCGCGTTTCGCGCGAATTCGGCGGAATCGACGCCCGTGACAATAGGGCTTGCCAACCCGGCGGATCGGCAAACCGCCGCGGCTATTCGCTGAGCTCGGCGGCGGGCACGTAGGGCGCCGCGCTGATGAAGAGCAGGTTCACGCAGTAGTCGATGAACTGCTCGCGGCCGGCCCCCAGCTGCCCGTGCAGGTAGGCGGTGAACAGGCTGGTCAGGCCGCCGACCAGGCTGGTGGCGACCATCCGCTGCAGCACCGTGTCGCCGATGGCGGACAGCTTGCGTTGCAGCAGGTCGATGAAGGTGGGCATCCACTCCACGCCCGAGCGGGTCAACGCCGGCTCCACCGCCGGCACCAGCAGGAGCACGCGGCCACGGACCGGGTCGTCCACCATCAGCTCGACGAACCGCTCGACGGCCTCGCGGGGGGTGCCGGCCGAGGTGAGCGCGTCCATCGCGCGGGTGCAGACGTCGTCGTAGACCGCGCGCACGAATTGGTCCCGGTCGGCGAAGCTTTCGTAGAAGTAGCGCTCGGTCAGCGAGGCGCGCCGGCATACCGCGCGGACGGTGAGCGCCGGACCGCCGGCGCCGCCGAGCAGTTGCACGCCCGCGGCGATCAGGCTGTCGCGGCGAAGGGCGACCCGGCTCTCCAGGGGGACGCCCGTCCACCGACCCTGGCGTTGACCGGTCTGCACATCGCTCCTAGAGTAGAAACTGACAACGGTTGTAGTCAGTTTTGCAGATACCTGGTAGGGATCCGACAGTGACTCAAGATACGTCCGCATCGCGCCCGGTGACCAGCGCCGTTCAACCCGACGCCCCCGCCGCGCGAGTGTCGGCCGGTGCCTCGGCCGAGGCGTCCGACGGCCTGGCCGGCGGCTGCCCGGTGTCGCCGGGGGGATACGAGGCGCCCCCCGCGCCGCTGGGTCCCGGTTCCCTGACGTGGCGGTACTTCGGGGACTGGCGGGGCATGCTGCAGGGCCCGTGGGCCGGCTCGATGCAGAACATGCACCCGCAGCTGGGGGCCGCGGTCATCGACCACTCGACGTTCTTCCGGGAGCGCTGGCAGCGCCTGTTGCGCTCGCTGTACCCGATCGGCGGCGTGGTCTTCGACGGCGAGCGCGCCCCCACCACCGGGGCCGAGGTCCGCGACTACCACATCGAGATCAAGGGCACCGACGAGCTGGGCCGGCGCTACCACGCGCTGAACCCCGACGTTTTCTACTGGGCCCACGCCACCTTCTTCGTCGGCACCATCATTGTCGCCGAGCGGTTCTGTGGCGGCCTCACCGAAGCGCAGAAGCGCCAGCTGTTCGACGAGCACGTCGAGTGGTATCGGATGTACGGCATGAGCATGCGGCCGGTGCCGAAGTCCTGGGAGGACTTCCAGGTCTACTGGGATCACATGTGCCGCAACGTGTTGGAGAACAACTGGGCGGCCCGCGCGGTGCTCGACCTGAGCGAGCTGCCGCAGCCGCCGTTCGCGCGGTGGCTGCCGGACTGGCTGTGGGCGGCGCAGCGCCGGCTCGTCGCGCCGTTCTTCGTCTGGGTGACCGTCGGGCTCTACGACCCGCCGGTGCGCGAGCTGATGGGCTACGAGTGGTCCAGCCGCGACGAGTGGCTACACCGCCGCTTCGGTGACGTCGTCCGCGCGGTCTTCGCCGTGGTGCCACGCCGATTCCGCAAGCACCCGCGCGCCCGCGCCGGCCTGGACCGGGCCGCCGGGCGGATCGCGGCCGACGCGCCGCTGGTGCAGACGCCGGCGCGCAACCTGCCGCCGCTCGACGAGCGTGGCGACCCTAAGCACTACTGCCCGGTCTGACCCCGCCCCGTCACGCGTGGGCGTGGGCGTGGCTGTCCTCCAGCCCCGCCTGATGGACGTGCTGATGGGTGTGGTGGGTCCCGTCGCCGTGGTCGTGGGCGTGCTGGTGCTCGACGTGGTCGTGCTCGTGGGTGTCGTGCGGGTGCGCGTGGGTGAGGTCGCCGTGGCGGTGGTCGTGCGCGTGGGGTGCGTCGTGGGTGTGTTCGTCGCTCATCTGCTGCCTTCCTGTCTCTCGATCGGTGCACCGGCGGCCGGCCGGTCCGGCGGTGCGGCCACCGCCGCCAGCCCGCCGTCGCGGCGGTGGTGCCGGGGAACGCCGGGGCCGGCGTGTTCGGCGTTGAACACCGCGTCGATGACGAGCTGGCGCACGTGGTCGTTCTCCAGGCTGTAGAAGATCGTGGTGCCCTCCCGGCGAGTGCGCACCAGCCGGGCCATCCGCAGCTTCGCCAGGTGCTGGGACACCGAGGGCGCGGGCTTTCCGACGTGCTCGGCGAGCTCGTTGACGCTCATCTCACGGTCGGTCAACGACCACAGCACTTGCACGCGCGTCACGTCGGCCAGCATGCGGAACACCTCGACCACCAGGCCGGCCTGGTCGTCGGGTAGGCGACTATCTGCATGCATACGCAGATAGTAGCGAAAGTGCGCGGGCGTCGTCGGCGACGCGTCAGGCGGGCGGGACGACCGTCGAGCGTCGCCGGCCGTCGTTGCGCTCGTTCCACAGCCGGTAGACGTCCACCGCGGCGGCCCGGGTCTCCTCGCGAGATTCGTGTCGCATCGGCAGGCGGCGGTGCTGCCACGGCTTGGCGAACTCGTCGTAGAACGTGGACAGCTCGAAGTATTTGCGGTCGTCGACGTAGTAGCGCTCGTACTCCTCGCGGGCGGTCAGGAAGACGACCTCGCGCGGCGAGCAGTAATACAGCGACCCCAGGCACATGGGGCAGGGGTGGGCCAGCACGTAGATGGTGGCGTCGACGAGATGCTCGGTCCCGAGCGCCGTGCACGCCTGGCGGATGGCGAGGATCTCGGCGTGCGCCGTCGGGTCGTTGGTCTGGGCCACCTTGTTGGCGCTCTCGGCCAGCACCTCGCCGTCGCGCACGATCACCGTCGCGAACGGGCGGCCGCCGTCCTCGACGTTGCGGCGAGCCAGGTCGATCGTTCGCTGGGCGAAGTCGGTCATGGTCCCTCCGGCGGGTAGGCGGTTGACCGCGGGCGAGCCACGGCTCTGTGGTACTCACTAGATTGTCTATCTTTTTCACGGGTGAGAGGAGCCGGATGGCCCGGACCGAGAGCGATCGTTGGGACCTTGCGACGAGCGTGGGCGCGACGGCGACCATGGTGGCCGCGCAGCGGGCGCTGGCGTCCGACGCCGGCTTGATCGACGACCCGTACGCCGCGCCGCTGGTGCGGGCGGTGGGCATCGACGTCTACGTCCGACTGGTCAACGGCGAGATCGCCGCGGGCGGCAACGCGGACTTCGACCCGCGGCGGATGGCGGAGGGGATGGCCTGCCGCACGCGGTTCTACGACCAGTTCTTCACCGACGCCACCGGCAGCGGCATCCGTCAGGCGGTCATCCTGGCCTCCGGGCTGGATGCGCGGGCGTACCGACTGCCCTGGCCGGGCGGCACGGTGGTGTACGAGGTCGACATGCCGCGGGTCATCGAGTTCAAGACCCTGACGCTGGGGGACCTGGGGGCGCGGCCCACCGCCGAGCGGCGCACGGTCGCGGTCGACCTGCGCGACGACTGGGCCACCGCGCTGCGGGCGGCCGGGTTCGACGCGGGGGCGCCGTCGGCGTGGAGCGCCGAGGGCCTGCTGGTCTACCTGCCCGACGACGCCCAGGACGCGTTGTTCGACCACATCACCGGGTTGAGCGCCCCCGGCAGCCGGTTGGCCTTCGAATTCGTGCCCGACACCGCCGTTTTCGCCGACCCGCGGTGGCGCGCCCACCACGAGCGGATGAGCGGGCTCGGCTTCGAGATCGACTTCAACGACCTCGTCTACCACGGCGAGCGCAGCCACATCGTCGAGCATCTGGGTCGGCGGGGCTGGCGGACGTCGTCGAACACCGTGGCCGAGTTGCATGCGGCCAACGGGTTCGTCTATCCCGATGACGACGTCGCCGCCGCCTTCGCCGACATCACGTACAGCAGCGCCGTGCTGGGGTGATCGTGCGGTGGTGCCCCCACCAGGGCTCGAACCTGGGACCTGCGGATTAAAAGTCCGTAGCTCTACCAACTGAGCTATAGGGGCGCGAGGAACCAGGATACTGGGTCGGGAATCGGGGCCTCGTTTGAGGATTCGGCCCGTCGTGACCTAAGCTGACGTGGCTCCCAACGGAAACCCGTTGCGGGTACCCCGGAGAGATTCGGTTCTGGCCCCCTTCGTCTAGCGGCCTAGGACGCCGCCCTTTCAAGGCGGTAGCGCGGGTTCGAATCCCGTAGGGGGTACGCGACGCGGTGACGCGGAGCAGAGCAAGGCCCTGTGGCGCAGTTGGTTAGCGCGCCGCCCTGTCACGGCGGAGGTCGCGGGTTCGAGTCCCGTCAGGGTCGCCAGCGCGGCGAGATATTCGCTGCCTTCCGGCCAGGTAGCTCAGTCGGTACGAGCGTCCGCCTGAAAAGCGGAAGGTCGGCGGTTCGATCCCGCCCCTGGCCACCAGTCTTGAGCTGCACGGACGCGGTGATGGCACTCTATGGATGGTTCGGTGTGTCCGGTTCCTGTCCGTTCGCCCGGTTTTTGGCGACGTCCTGAAGCCGGTCGAGATTCGTGGCTACGTGGTCGAGTTCGTCTGAATAGAGGTCGCTGTAGATGTTCGCGGTGACGGTCGGCGTCGAGTGCCCCATCGTCTTCTGGACGTAGCGGAGGTCGGCGCCGGAGGCCCGGGCCAGGCTGGCGTAGGTGTGGCGCAGGTCGTGAATCGTCAGCGGCACCAGTCCGGTTTTCTTTAGGGCTTCGTTCCAGTCGGTATGCCGGCGCCAGTTGTTTGATCTGAGGAACCCGCCATTTGGCGAGGTGATTGCATGTTCTGTGGGCGCGCGATTATCGATCCTTGGTTTGAGCGCGTCGATGACGATTTGGGGGAGTGGGACGGTTCGGGCGGCGGCGCGAGTTTTTGGCGGCCCGACGATGATCCGGCCTTCCACTTCTGGCGCGGCCTGGCGGACATAGAGCCGACGCGCAGTTAGGTCGATGTCGCCGACCCGCAGGCCGACGAGTTCGGACCAGCGCAGGCCGGTGAAGGCGAGGATGATCACCACGTCGCCGTGGTCGCCGCATGCGGCTGCCAGGGCGGCGACTTCGGTGGCGGTCAGATAGCGGTGGCGTTCTCGGGTGGGTATCCGCCCGGATGACACCCCGTCAGCCGGGTTGCTGTGGATTCGACCGTCCTCGCGCGCCATGTCGAGAATCGACCGCAGCAGCCGCAGCGTGGCGAGTTTGGCCCAGGGACCGACGGTCATGGAATCGATGAATTGCTGTATATCCTTTCGGCTGATTTCATCAACCGGGACGTGGCCGAAACGCGGACTGATGCGTAGTTCCCAATGCTGGGTGTAGCCGCTCCAGGTCTTGGGCGACACTGCGGGGCGTTTCAACGCGCTGTATTGCGTCCAGACAGCGGCGAGTTTGGCCCGGCCAAGTCGGGGGTCGAAGCGTCTGGCGCCGATCGCCGCTTCGCCATCCCGGTCGGCCTTGAATGCCCGCGCTTCTCGCAAGGTGGCGAACGTCGACGACGTCTCAGCCCATCCCGACGGGGAGTCTGAATCACGCACCAGGTAGCGCACTTGATAGCGCGGCAGACCGGCCGAATTGATCCGCTTTCGGATACCGCGCGGGACCGATCCGGCCACTTAGCGACGCACCTTACGAAGCCATGCGCGGACTTCAGCTGCGTCCCAACGTCTTACGCGATCAGATAGCGTGTAGCAGGGCGGTCCCACGTCTGCGCCGTGTTCGCGCAATGCGCCCCATCGACTCACCGTCGCAGCGGACACGCCAAGCAGCTCGGCCACCTGCTCCGCTGTTAGAAGCTCTGGAAAGGTCGCTGTCGCGGTGGCGCTGGTTTTGATGCCGAGGGTTGTCATGCCGATGTCCTCAGTTCTCTGCTGAACCAGCGCGACTTGAGCTTGTAGGCCCGTATTCTTGTGCGACAGAACGGATTAGCGAATCGGGCCAGAAGTCGGCGCGTACTCGCATCGTTGACCCGTCTTCGGCGATGACGTATCCGGTACCAGGCTCATTTGGGTTGATCCGATGCGCGGGGGCGGCGTCGGCGAGGCCGTCACCCAAGACCATGGCGACTTCGTCGCGTGAGCGCAGCCGCAGTGCGACGGTTTGGGTGAACAACCCGCGCATGGGCAGAATCTCCTTGCGAGGGTCCTGCATGAATGCGGCGACCACGATGCCTACAGCCCTACCCTTTGTCAGGATGCGTGAGAGTGAGCCCGCAACTTGCTTCCTCAGTGCCGCGTCCGTCATGTATGCGGTCAAGCCCGCGAATTCATCGATGAGCAGCACGACGAGCGGTTCGGCGGTGCTCGGTGTGTGCGAACGCGCTCGGCCGGCCATCCTGCGACCGCGGCTGTCTAGTAGCTCCTCCAAGTTGGTCAGCAGTCTCGCGGCGTTGGCCTCGGTCGTCGCAATGCCGCTGAATAGTGCAGACCCGACTGACACTTCGATCCCGTACTTGAGATCCACGGCGAACAGCCGCACGGTTCCCGCCTTGATGGCTGGGCCTAATCCGCCTGCAATGCCCCAAAAAACGGAGCCCTTGCCCGCACCCGAGCACCCAACAGTGAGGGTGTGCAGGCCGGCGACGCGCAGAGTCCATGCCGACCCATTCTCACGCCGGCCGACCTCGACGCCCGTCGGCTCGACGCTGGTTGGGAATGCAGCGGTCTCTGCCTCTGAAAGGCATTGTTTCATAACGAATTCCACGCGAACCGTGCCGGGGCCGATCAGTGTCGAGCGGGCGGAATGCGCCCCGACAGCGTCACGAATTGCGGGGACCGCGTTTTCGAGGTCGTCCACCGTCTGGCCGGTCCGTGTTCGGACTGTCATCCGTAGGCAGTCGCCGAACATGCTCACCCCGAGAAGGCGAGGATGAGTCCAAACTGTCCTCGTCCTGCTCTTGCCCTGTGCGTCCGTGCGTGTGACGTGCTCGGGAGTCGACAACCCGCAGGCCTTGGCAACCCGTGGCCAGGAGATCGATGCCCAGATCAGCCATCGGGCCCGACATGCTGGTGTTGCAACATAACGCCCAAATGTGGCGGGGGAACGCACTCTCCAAACGACGAGCGAAACGGCGACCACGCCGATCACCGCAATGAGCCACATGGCGCCGACCGCCAGCAGGTGCGTGAGGTCAAAGAAGTCGATGCCGGCGTCGGGATCTGGAATCGAATACGGATCGCTAGGTACTACGGGGTCGTACGGACTCATGCTGACACCCGGTCTCCCGCTGAGGACCCCGCCTTGCCGGTGTCCGCAGTCATACCCGAGGCCCGAAACGACCACGCGATGCGGCCGGATTCGCTCGAACGGTCTACGTACGGCAATATGTATAGTTCCTCGAAAATCACTGGTGTGAAGGGCATTCCGGCAGTGTTCGGTGGGCACACAGGCTGCTTGGGCGTTGCGAACTTGACGGTGAGAGTGCGCGCTCGCTTACTAGCTGTCGGGTCGCCGTCGAGGACTTCGACCTGCCACAACGGAGCGCCTGATTCTCGATCAGTCGCCTGGACCTTGTTGTCCTTCGTCGACCGCTCGTAATCGATCACCGCCGTCACGTCGGACACCACAAACGCTTTGCGTGGGAAAACCTGCTGGTGTGACACCTTGAGCCATTTCGGCACAGACATTTGTCGACCTTTCATGAGAACTGCTCTAGACAAGTTGAGGTTACATAGTCGTCTAGAGGAGTGCAACGGTCGACGCCCAGTTGATCGAAGACTTTGGGCTCAGCGGGCCGGGAACTCGTATTCGAGCAGGTAGGCGGAAGCAACTTTCACCGTGTCGCAGACCTCAACCGCCACGTCATTCGCGTCATATGCGGTTCGCAGCACTGTCAATACGGGAACGCCTGGTTCGAGTTCCAGTTGCCGCCGTTCTTCGGGAGTGGGCATTCGGGCTGCGACCTCCTCGGTGAAGTGACCGAGTACGTGGCCATTCTCTTCCAGTCGGGCGTAGATGCCCCCGGGCCCAGTGTCCACCTGCTCGATCCTCGTGCCTTCGGCGAAAGCAGCCGGGATGAAGGAGACCGCCGTTTCAACCGGTCGGCCATTCGCCAGGTAGCGGCGCGATCGCACGACGATGTCATCGTCCGGTGATAATCGAAGTCGTTCCGCTACAAACGAATTCGGCTTCTCGCGGCTCACCGCAATATTGTCGACTTGCGGCGAGTAACCCGATTTCTCGGCCTCGACGGTAAACGCCGCCTTGCCTGCCGCGCGATGCTGTCGCGCGAATCGATCCGACGCGAGCCGGCGGATGGGGGGCGTCGGGCGAATAAACACCCCGCGGCCATGCTGCGAGACGACCAGTCCCTCGGAACGAAGCTCCTGCACAGCTTGTCTTACCGTCATGCGTGCCACACCGAAATGCTCGATAAGTTCCGTCTCAGACGGCAGTCGTTCCCCGGGAGCTAGCCGGTTGGAACGGATCGCTTCTCGCAACATGCCCGCGATCTGCCGATATGGCGGCTTGTCATCGGCTCTGTCGATTTGTCCAAGTTGCAGCACCCGCTGGCCTTCCATCACATGTCTAGACGACTAGTCTAGGAAGCCAGTCAACCCGTGTCTCTTCTGCCGGCATCGAACAAGGAGGACCCCAGAAATGGCAACCTCGCCTAAGCACTCGGTCAGTGTCGCCGGCATCGTAGTGCGTGACGATGATCGCGTTCTCGTGATCAGGCGGGACGACAACGGCCACTGGGAAGCCCCTGGTGGTGTACTCGAACTAGGCGAATCTTTTGAGGACGGTGTTCGGCGCGAAGTCCTTGAGGAAACCGGATTGACGGTGAAGGTAGAACGTCTCACCGGCGTTTACAAGAACCTGACCCATGGGATTGTCGCTCTGGTCTACCGCTGCCATCCGGCCGATGGGGACACTCACCCCACTGCGGAAGCCCGCGAGGTTCGTTGGATGACAAGGGAGGAAGTTCAGTCAGCGATGAATCCTGCATTCGCGGTGCGTGTACTGGACGCGTTCGACGAAGAAACTCATTCGCGGGTCCATGACGGCGTCAACCTCGTGTCGGGCTGCTAGGGGTCCACTACACGCTGTCCGGATGTAATCCGAACAGTGCTTGATAGAACACTGCTCGCTTTGGGGGCGCTGGCTCGACCTCGCCCGGACGAGCCTGCACGCATCCCAGGAACGCACTAGAACGACGGCGCATTCGCCGGTTTGTTCCGGACGATAAGTTTCGTGAACGCTTCGATGTACTCGAGCGCCGCTCGGATGAGGGTGAAACCGGTTGCCGCAAGGTCGGCCACCATTGACGAACCGGTAAAGGGCGAAACAGGTTCGGTCTGCCACACTCCCAGCGCGTCGTAGTGGTGCTGAGTCATCTCATTGTCGGCACCGAGGGCTAACTCGGGAATCACACTGAGATTCAGCGCCACGTTCATCGTGTTGCCGTAGCTGCGGCCAGGGTGGGTGTCGACGGCAAGAACGCCATCGTGGATGTGATTCCTCAACTGCTTGCAGAGCCACGCATACACCCGCAGGCGCGTCACGTCACCCAAAAGTGACTGGTCGTACTGCGTTCGCACTTCCTTGTCGATGAAGGTCCGCGAGTCGAGTGATCCCCGAGCCTTTTTCCGATCAACTGACGGGTCGACCATCGCTTGGTAAGCACGCCCGAAAATATCGAAAACTGCTGCAAGATAGAGTAATTCACGGTCAAAAGCTTCAGCGGTAGCCTCGGCAACATCTTCGTTCCGCTTCCCGTCCAGCGGGTTCGACAGCGCGGCCAGCAGATCGTCGAACGCGCGCGCTGCACGTCTCAGGCGGATGCGAACCGACGTGAATGCCTCTGCGGCCTCAGGTCCACCTTTAGCGGCAGCCGCAAACATTGAAGCGGCATCGAAGTATGGCAATCCGCTGACCGTGCCCCAGTCGTAAAGATTGACGATGGTCGCAGTCGACTCCGTCGTCTCCCAGCTTCCGCCACCCACCAACATGCCGCGCTCGACCGTCACAACCGGATTGCTAGTCACCCGCAAGTAGTGACCGATGAGTGGTACAGCCGCGTCGGGTGTCACGCTGACGACCACATCGTTGTCGGCGACATCTGTTCGTCCCGCAGTGGGGGCGGTGGTGACGATGGCATCGATGCCAACAGCCCCGGCGGCGGCAGCATAGGCAGCTGCACGATGTCGCTGATCGAGCGTCAACGGGGGGAGGCCGTCCGGCGCATCGTGCTCATCGAGCTGCTGGTACGCGGCGAAGAACCGAGCCTTGGACCAGGCACGGTAGCTCTCGCCACGAGCGGTGCTGACGGAGAACTCGGCCGCGTCGCAGAACTTGCCTGCGTCAGCTACGTTCGTGAAATTGACGGTGTGGCAAGGCGGTTCATCGAGCAACTCGGTCCACCCGCTCGGAGCTTCCGTTGCCGCCGGGATCAATAGGTGCACCTCGATCTCGTCGCGCGTCAGGAACCCGGTGATGTAGCCCTCCTCCGGCGGCTCCGCGATGGTCCCGACATCAATGCCCAGCCGCACCGGGCGCGTTGCCGGCCTCAATGGGTACAGAGGCTCCAACTTCGAGTCTCTCGTCGGCGGCCGAACGTAGCGCATGAAGCGCCAGTTGGGCCGGCCGGATGGGATGGTGATCGCCATATTGGGATGGTCGCACTTGGGGATGACAACTCAGATCGGTCCGTAGTGTTCGCATTCCGACGACTGCATGCATACGGCAGGTCAACCGACCGCAGCCACACCAGAGCCGCACGGCAGGGGAGGCGCGCGAGCGCATTGATCGAGGTTTGCAGCGCATTCTTGATGCATGGAACGCCCGCGATAGCGCATAGGAATACTAATAGTATCGTTGCGCTACTATCGGTAGCATAGATGGGACTCACCGACGCGTCGAAGGGGGCGGTTATGCACACGCAATGGATTGAGCAATGCACCGTTCAGCGAGTCTCGCTGCACGAAGGGCTCATACTCGACCTCGACGGTTACAACGAATTGGTGATTTCCCGACCGCTGCGACTGACCCTCCCGCCGGCAGGAGCCTGGCCGTCGGATGAAGTGTTGATCGACCCCATCAACCTTTCGCCCGAGGAGCGGCCACTGTTGGACCTTGCCGGAGCGATCTGCACGCGCGCCTGGTGCGACGACGACGGGGCCTTACATCTCTGTTTCTCCCCCGGCCACCGCATCGACGTCGACCCGGATGTAGCGGCGACCTCGTGGGAACTCTATGGCAAGTGTCACGGATACGTGGCGTGTCTGCCGCGAGGTCGCGTCCGAGCGATTCGGCACGACCTTCCTGTCGACGAGAATGACTCAGACGCAACACAACCCAAAGCCATGGCACATCAGTAGCCCGGGTGGCTGAAGACTCGCTGGATGCTTATGTCAGGGTCCTCATGGCGCGGTCGAGGAAGTCGGTAACCGCGGCGGTGAACGCGTCGTTGTTGTCGCCGGCAACCATGTGACCGGTGCCGGTGACGTCCGTCGTTTCGGCGTGCCTGACGAGCTGGCGGAATTCGCTGACGGTTTCCTGGGAGACTACGTCTGAAAGTGCCCCGCGTACCAACAGCGTTGGGGCCGTGATTCGACGTGCTCCTTCGGCGAGGAATCCGCTGATGGCGTCGAACTCCTCGCTGCCCGTCATGAGATTGCCTTGGAGGACATCGAAGTTGGAGCTGATGAAGGCCGGGTCCCAGCGCCAGATCCATCGGCCATCGCTACGTTGGCGCAGAACCTTGTGCAGGCCGTCGAGATTTTCGGGTCGCGCGCGGCGTGGGTTGTATTCGGCGATGACATCGGCGGCATCATTGAGCGTGCCGAATCCGTCGGGGTGTCCGGCCATGAATGACAGGATGCGACGGGCCCCATGAAATTCCATTCGCGGGGTGATGTCGACCAGGACAACGGCTGCCCAGAGGTCGGGTGGGGCCAGCAGATGGGTAGCGAGGATGATCAGCCCACCCAGCGACGCGCCGACGACGGCGGGGGGACTGTCGGCGCTGACGTGTCCTCGTACCGAGATCAGATCGGACACAAACCGTTCGATGTCATATTGTCCGCTCGGGTCCCAGTCGCTGTCGCCGTGACCTCGTGTGTCGTAGGCGACGACGGTGTAGCCGTGGGAATAGAGTCGACGGGCGGTGGTGGCCCACGCGTGACGGTTCTGGCCGCCGCCATGGAGCAGCAACACGACGGGGTGAGTCGCGGCGTGCCGGTAGCAATCGGCCACGAGAGTGATCCCGTCGCTGGTGCGGATGCGCTCTCGGCCAATTGTCATGTGGTCCGGTGTGGTCGGCCGTTGTGAGTCGAGGATTTCCGTTGCGGCCACCAGCTGGCCTCGCGCAGGAGCGTAGCGATCGCGGGCACCGTGAGGGTGCGAACGACGAAGGTGTCGAGTAGTAGGCCGCAGCCGACGATGAATCCGACTTGGATCATGATTCCGACAGAGCCGACCATCAGGCCGAACATACTCGCGGCGAAGATGAGCCCGGCTGAGGTGATGACTGAACCGGTGTTTGCGACCGTGCGTAGCACGCCGACGCGAATGTTGTGAGCGGATTCTTCGCGTAACCGCGAGATCAGCAGCATGTTGTAGTCGGCGCCGACGGCGACCAGGATGATGAACGCCACAAGCGGTACGGGCCAGGCGATTTCCTTACCCAGGCCGTATTGGAAGACGAGCGTCCCAATGCCCAGTGCCGCGCCATAGTTGAGTACGACCGTACCGAGGAGGTAGAGCGGGGCCAGCAAGGCACGCAGGAGAAGGACAAGGATCACTCCGACGATGACGAGCGTGGCGATCGCCAGCAGATGAAAGTCGGCCGACAGCAGGCGCTGAATATCGGAGTTGACGGCGGGGAAACCGGCCATCGATATCGTGGCGTTGGCCAGGGAGGTGTTCGGGCGTGCGGCCCCGGCAACTTCGGTGATTTTCTGAGCGAGATCCATCGCTTGGCTGCTGTAGGGGTTGTAGCTCGATTCGATCGCGAAGCGGGCGGTCTTGCCATCGGCCGACATAAAATGTTTTGCCACATCGGCGAACTGGCGATTCTCGAAGGTGTTGGCGGGCAGGTAAAAGCCGCTGGCGTTGTCCGAACCGGCGCTGGACCGCGCGGAATTTTGTAATTGGGTGGCGACCTGACTCATGCCGGACAACATTTCGATGTTGCTGTCGGCAAGGGTGTGCACGCCGGTGGCCAGGGCTTGTGCACCCGACGCGAGCTGGCTGATGCCGTTTTGGAGGCGGCGGATATTGCCGGCCATGTCGGCGGGATCGCCGAGTGCTCCGAAAGCCTTGTTCAGCGAGGTGACCGTGCTCTGCAGATCTGCTACGGTGCCCGCCGCATTGTCGCTGCCCGGCTGGTACATGTCGCCCAGGTTGGCGAGCTGGCTGAAAAAGCCGCCATCGCGCAAGGTCACCAGAATCTGCACCTGATCGCGGATCTGGGCACACTCGGGTGTGGTGGCACACCACGGGGAGGTGTTGAGCGCACCAACCAGCGGATCGATCGTGGCGATCGCGTTTTGGGCTTGTTGAGCTTCTTGACGCAGTCCCGGCCCGGTTCGGATCGCTTGATCGATGGTTGGTGTGGTAGCCGAAAGTTGCTGCAGCAGAGGGCGAAAGTGTTGAAATTGCGATCCGCTGGACTGGGCTTGGGTAAGGACCGCGGTCAGCGGTGTCAATGCCGTGCGCAGGGTGGTGTCAAGTTGCGCCAGGCCGCCGGCGAGTTGGTCGGCGCCACTGGTGAGTTTGGCCAGGTCGTCCTTATGGGCGTCTCCCTTGGCGACCGCGCCGGCCATCTTGTTGCCGATCTGGCCGTTTTGCCACGAGAGCTGTGCCTGATCGAGGCGTGCACCGGTGGGCCGAGTGACACCGGAAACCTTGGTGACGCCCGGCAATTGCGACACTCGAGACGCCATTTCATCTAGGTCGGCTAGGCCTTTACTGGTGCGCATATCTGTGGGTGATTCGACGACCATGAACTGTGTGATGACGATATCTTTGCGGAAATGCCTATCCAGCAAGCGATAGCCCTCATTGCTGGTGGTCGTCGCCGGCTGTCCTTGCCGATCGTCGTAGCTGATGTGCATAGTCAGCGCGACAGCCGCGAGGCCTAATACAAGTGCCAGGCTGGCGGCCAGCAGTGGGGCGGGTCGGCGGACCACGGCCACGGCGATCCAGTTCCAGTATCGGCGCGTGCGGTCAGCTTTGGGTTCGCCAATGCCATGTTTCGCGGCAAGCGCCAATACCGGAGGAAACAACGTTACTGTAGCTGCGACTCCGACAAAGACAGCGATCGCGCACGCCGGGCCTAATGCGCTAAATACGCTCAGCTTCGCAAAGACCAAGGATAGAAACGCAAACGCCACAGTCGCGGCGGAAGCCATGATCACCCGCCCGATGGTGGCGGTTGCGTTAATCACAGCCAGGTCAGCCGAAATCATCTGGCGGCGCTGCTCGTGATACCGGCTGATCAGAAACACGGAATAATCGGTGCCGGCACCCAACAAGATGGCAGTCATGAACGCAATCGTGAATTGCGACACCGGCATTCCTGATTCGCCCAGCGCCGAGAGCACCCCGCGCCCGACCGCCAGGCTCACACCGATCACGAGCAATGGCAGCAACGCGGTAACTAGTGACCGATAGATGACCAGCAAAATCACCGCGATCAGACCGGCTGTCACGATGGAGATGCCAATCAAATCCTGCTCAGCCGAATCGATTAGATCGCTGAATGTCGCGGGAGGTCCGGTTACACGAACGATCGTGGACGTACCGCTAAACGACTCGGCGACAATAGCGCGCACCGCCCGAACGGATTCCGCCGCTCTAGGATCGCCGAGCGTGCCAGCTACCCCGACCGGCACATACCACGCCTTGCCATCCTGGCTCATCGCCTGACCCGCAGTAACGGGGTCGGCTAACAGATCCTGAACCAGTCGCACGTGCTGGGAGTCGGCACGCAACCGCGAAACCATCGTTTTGTAGCGCTGACGCACCGGCGCAGTCAGGCCCGTCGGGTCCTCGAATGCAACAAAGACGGTGGTCTTGGACCCCTGCTCGCCGAATGCCGTGCCCATCCGGTCAACCGTCTGCAGCGATGGAGCATCAGGGGGGACCAGATTCACCGACTGCTGTTTCACAACGGTTTCCAGCTGGGGGAACAGCATCGCCAGGACGCCGGCGGTCACCACCCACGCCCCGATGACCAGCACCTTATGTCGGATGCTGAACCCCGCCAGGCGAGCTAGTCGATCACTGTATGCGCCCTCGCCCGCCGCGACCTTGCGAAGTTGCTCCCGAACTGGGCGACTCAGCGTCGCCACCCCCGAGGAAACCCACCCGTTGTCCGCCATCCCCCACCTCCGTTATCCCAAAAGAAACTAACGGTGTCGGAACAGTACCGCTAGTACCCTTTCGCTTCGTCGCCGAAACCGCGACAGGCGTGCACCCGTCGACCGCTACCGCACTACTCACCTGGATTGGCCCGAGAGCACCCCGCAGGCGACGGACCAGCATTTCGCGCCTGGCGCGACGTGCCCCTCGGCGCGCAGGTTGATTGACCGTGACGACGCACCGTCGCCGAAATTCTGAAAGGTTCATGAACGCCGCAGACGAAAAGCCAGCCGGGAAGTTAGCCTGGTGGGATCGTCGTGCACGTGGTTGTACATTTCCCGGTTCATCAAATTGTCGTCCAGGTATGAGCAGTAGCGAGGCGGGTAATGCCGAGGACGAACGCGGTCTTGGTCCGGCGGCGTTCGGTGGATGTCACTGGTAATGGTGCGGCCGCTGAGCCTGAAACCGCGAGCCGCACTCATCCACACTTGGGTCCTGGTTAGCGCAAGCAGCGCATTCATCGCAGAACGCCATCCTCGGCGTGTGCGAGTCCCTGCCGCACAAGTTGGGAGGGTTCGTGGGATGGCCTCATGAACCGACATGCCAGCCGTGCATTGGTGGCCTTTTGGACCACGGGTTGTTCGAGCCGTTGCCTGATCACGAATCCCCCTACTACGCACAAACCCCTACGAATAACTGTACTATTGGTAGCGCTATGCTACCAACAGTAGCGTTAGTTGGGTAGTGGCTGGATCAATCGCCAATGCAGATGCGATTCGGTGCGGGCCAGGTATGCGTAGGGTTTACGGTGACCATATGGAGCGCGACGGTTTTGACATGCCGGTCGACGACGATGTCGATCCGCGCCTGGTGCGCTCCCGGACCCGGCTATTAGATGCAGCCACCAAACTCCTCAGCGCCGGCGGGATTGAAGCCGTCACCATAGACGCGGTCACCAAGGCCTCTAAAGTTGCGCGCACGACCCTCTATCGCCACTTCAGCAGCTCCACTCAACTACTGGCCGCCACATTTGAACGGCTGCTGCCGCAGGTTCACCTTCCGCCGGCGACGGGATCGTTGCGCGACCAACTCATCGAACTGTTGAGCCGACAGGCCACGCTGTTCCAGGAGGCGCCGCTGCACGTCACCACACTGGCTTGGGTCGCGCTTGGCCCAACATCAAACAGCACTCAGGAGACCTACGATCGGCACGCGCTGCGGACCCGGATCATCGAGCAGTATCGCCAGCCGTTCGATCTACTTTTGCAAAGCCCCGAAGCCTGCGCCGACCTCGATGAATTCGACCCCGAGCTGATCCTGTGCCAACTCGTGGGGCCGGTCGCCTTCGCGCGCCTCACCGGGCTGCGTGCCATCGATCGTCAAGACTGTGAGCGCATCGTCGATGACTTCCTCGCCGCGCACCGCCGCAAGGTCGACGAGCCCGCATCGTAGTGATCCCGCTCCGCGGGAATGGCGCCGCCCCAGCCGCTCTGCCTGACGCGCAGTTCGGCTAATTTGCCGACCACGAGATAGGCAAAGACATATAGCCCCGGATGAGGCCCGACCGCAGGCGCTGCGCGTTCTCTAGGTCGACTTCCCAGTTGGGCACTCGGGCCAGCAGGGCGCGCAACGCTATCCGGGCCTCCATCCGCGCTAATGACGCACCGAGACAGAAGTGGATACCTCGGCCGAACGCCACTTGATGTTCGGGTTTGCGCCCGATATCGAACACGTCGGGATCAGCAAACACTCGTTCGTCACGGTTAGCCGAGCCGAACAACAGCAGCACTGAATCACCGACGGACATCGTGACGCCATGCAGCGTGACGTCGCGGGTCAGAGTTCGTGAAAGTCCTTGCACCGGTGAGTCATACCGGAGGAGCTCCTCAACTGCGGGACCAAGCAAGTTGTCATCGGCGACTAGTCGTCGGCGAATGTCGGGATCGCTCGCAAGCACTACTGCGGCGTTGCTGAGCAGGTTCGAGGTGGTCTCATGGCCTGCGATGAGCAGCAACAGGCAAAAGCCAAGGAGGTCCTCGTCAGTAAGACGCTTTCCGTCGATCTCGGCGGACACCAAGGCCGACATCAAGTCGCCGCGCGGTTCGCGTCGACGCTCGGCGAGGAAGTCGGTGAAGTAGGCATAGACGGCCGCAGCCGCGGCCAGCCCCTCGCCCATCTCACCGCGCGCCGGATTGGACTGGACCATCGTGGTTGACCACTGCCGAAACTGTGCGCGGTCCTCGCGAGGAATGCCGAGCAAATCAGCGATCACCATGGCCGGCAGGACGGCGGCAAAGTCGGCGGCAAAGTCAACCGACCCTGCGCCCCGGTCAAGGCAATCTGATAAATCCTCCGCCAGGTCCTCAATCCCACTACTTAACGCCGCGATGCGCCGCGGGGTGAACGCCTTGCTTACCAACGCGCGCAGCTGATCGTGTCGCGGGGGATCCATCAAAATCATCATGGGCAAGAACGATGCGTGGAAATCTGAGCCCGGTGGAGTTGGAAATATGCCGTCCACGGATGAGTAGGTGTGATGGTCAAGCAGCGCGCTGACGACATCTTCGTGGCGACTGAAAACCCACGTGTTGGAATCGGCTGCGCGATACAGCGGGGCTTTGTCGCGCAGCTGCCGGTAGATGGGGTAGAGATCGTCCTGAATCGTCGCATCGAACGGGTCGTAGCGAAGTTGCACCGTCGTCATCTGAGCTCCTACCGCTGTGAATCTAATTATACGGCTGTCTAATCCAGTAGTTTAGACTGTAAGTCCAACCGAGAGGAGCGTCAATGCGCGAGGTTCCGCGAAAAATTGCCGACCGCCTGCCGCCGGCGGCGGCACTTTTCGCAGACCGCGGGCTCAACGACACCAAGATCGAAGACGTCGCCGCCACCACCGGCATCGCCAAGGCCACCCTTTACTACTACTTCGCCGGCAAAGAGGAAATACTCGCCTTCCTCCTCGAAGACGTCCTACAGCAAGTCGCGCACGAGGTCGCCGCAGTCGTGGAGGCAGAAGGCTCCGCCGCTCAGCGCCTGCACGCAGTCATCAGTGCCCAGCTGCGCGTGATGGCACAGAGACCCGCCGTCTGCCGCGCTCTCATCGGGGAACTGGGCCGCGCCGCCCGCATGCCCGTCATCGCCGACATGATCAGCGCCGCATACTTCGCACCCGTCGAGACGTTACTTCGCGCTGGCGCCGGCGACGGCTCACTCGTGACCCTCGACAACCCAGCAGTTGCCGCGATCGCGCTATTCGGTGCCGTCACGACCAGCGCACTGACCTACCTAGTGCTTGACGATGCGCTCGACGAAGATCGAATTGCCAGAACAATTCACGACCTCGTTTTTGTCGGTTTACGACCGCGCTAGCCGTCCCCCGCACCGCGTGGACGGTAGTGCGCAGCTGAGCATGGCCCGCGACTCGGACTATCCGGAGCATCCAGGCGACGCGGGGTCGTCGGAGTGAGCTACAGACAGCGCGTGACGCAGCGGATGAAGTACGGCTGGCCCACCCGTATGCACCGCCAGCCGCAGCTGCTCAATGACTGTGTGCACCTGACGTCGCTCTTCAGTGTCGGAAAGTCCGAATTCATAAAGCTCCCAACGATATTTATGATCCTCCAGCCGCAGGAGTAGCTCGTTGATCACGTTGTCCAGGTCCATCTGCTCAGCGGCCAATTCCTGATGATTCCTCGGCCGCTCACCATCCGGCAGGCGCGGCGACAGTTCGATGGTCACGTGCTAAGCGTATGTAGCCGGTTGCTGCAATGCGACGGTCAGAGGTGAATTGCGTTAGATCACTTACGGCCCGCGAGTTGTTCGTCGCGCACCGCCTTCGCCCGATCCGCCGATAACGCTGCCGCGAGCTGGGATGCGAACGCTGGTCCGTCGTTCACAAGGGCGTAGCCACCCGCGAAGCCGCCTTGGCGGCAGAGAAGTCGCCTCCGACAGACGTTGCGGTGGCGTACTTTGCCAGTCTTGGAGTTTGTTCGTTGAACTGCGACGCGGGTCATTCGCGGAACGAGTGCGGTGGGGAAGCAGTGGGTGCAATCGCTATGAATGGCCTGTGAGCGAGACCACCGACGGATGATCCTTCGGGCCGTCAGGTATGCGTCCTGGGCGATCTCAACGACTGCGGTTGCTCGTTCCAACCCGTGGACCCCCCAAAAGCGACCCGGTCCGCGGCCCGGCCGCCGCCAGGCCTCCGGAACGATGTGCTGGTATTCCTTGTCGCCCAATCTATTCGGTGATGAGTGCTTCGTGAAGTAGATCGCCAAGCGTTTGGGGTCGCAAGCACGCAATCCGTTGAGGCTGTCGATAGCCGTACCGGCGCGCAAGTGGCGTGTGCGTTGTTCAGGGTCGGGATGGGCGACGACTTCCGCCCATTCCTGCGACAACCATTCGCTGAACCTACGGCCTGATCGACCGACGGTATACGGGGGAGCCATCCATAGGTGAATGTGTGGTGCGCCGCGGCGTTGAAATTCCATCTTCCAGATGTAGCGCGCTGGTTCACCCCATTCGCGCTGAAATCGTTTGCGCCACAGCATCATATGTCGCTTTACGCTGGCTCCATCGGGTGCGACCGATTCCCAGTCGCCGGGGTAGGTCAGCGTGACCATCGCGGGTACCCGTCCGCTTTCCACCATCGGCGTGTAGTCCAGCTCGGCGAAGGTGCGGCACATCGCCGCACGCGACTTGCGGGACCATTCGGTGATCGCACGGCCCGACGGGTCAGGCACATCACGACCGGCCTTTATGCGGTCTACCTCGCCCGCTACGTCCTGCATGTGCTGGCCCACGGTCCGCTCAGATGCCTTCTCCGCGCGAACGGGATTGGTCCAGCCGAGACGGACGACGCCCGGGCCGATCGTGATCCGGAATCGCCCGCACTCAGGTTCGACATCCAGCCGGTCCCGTCCATGCGCCCATGGTTCGGCCGGTTCGAACAGCGCCGCTGCCGAGGCCACCATGTTGGGCCTCGGGAACCGCAGCCCCAAGGCATCCGAGGCCGACAGTTCCGCATCAACAATGCCGTCGACGGTGTCGCGGACACTTTTGGCGCATATAACAAGCCCGTTGGTCCCAGCCGGAACACGGACGGAGCGGCGGACGCCGGTAGACCGCGAGTGCCCGAGGCCGGCAAGGCCGCAGGGCGCGAGAGCGGTAGCGGTCGGTCGGACGGCGGGAGCGGCGTAGACCGTGTTCCGGCTGGGACCAACGGGCTTGTTATATGCGCCAAAAGTGTCCGCGACACCGTCGACGGCATTGTTGCGC
>NZ_LZJC01000167.1 GCF_001666755.1 Mycobacterium sp. E1214
TGCTCTACTCGGCGCCCGGCACCGCCGTCGCGCTGCTGATCGCCCTCAAGCTCCTTTCCGTTGCGGTTGCCGGGGATTCGGCGGTCCACTCGTTCGCCCGCGGCGACGGTGACGCCGTCGCGGCCGACGCGGCGATCCTCGGACTCGCCAACGTGGTGGAACCGGCGAAGGCGCCGTTTGCCGCGGGGATCGCCGCCGTGCTGGGCGGCCGGCTCGCCGACGCCGACGCCGACTTCACCGAGGCGCTGGCCCACACCGACAATGCCGGCTCCTGCCCGGTGCTGGTCAACCTCGAACTGGTCCGCGAAACCCAGGGCGACCGGGCCGCGGCGGCCGGAGATCGCTCGCGCGCCGACGAGCGCTACGGGAGCGCGCTGTCCATCGTCGAGCGCGCGCCGCGGGCCTGTTTCGCCGGCAACACCGACCCGGATCAGCAGCGGCGGGCTCTGCGCGACGACGCCCCGAACCGATTGCGAGCCAAGCGGATCGCGCTGGCCGACCAACCACCACC
>NZ_LZJC01000168.1 GCF_001666755.1 Mycobacterium sp. E1214
CGCCATGGTGGACGACGGCACGGCACAGGGGAAACACGGCGGCGTAGTTGACGATACCGACCAGCTTGACGTGGTCGGGGTGTGGCACGCCGGTGAAGTCGGTGCCGCCGAAGCAGATCAGCGCCCGCTCCCCCAATTCCGCGCAGGCGGAGGCGATCATGGCCACGGTATCGGCGGGCGACTCGGCGACGGGCATGCTGCCGAAGCCGAAGCAGATCGGCGGCGTGCCCTGCGCGATCCACGACAGCACCTCGTCGTCGGAGTCGGTCGTCAACTCCATTGTCAGCGAACCGACGAAGGGCCGCTGGCCGCCCCATTTCGCCCACTCCTCGGCGAGGCCGGGGAAGCACACGTCATCGTAGGCCTGAATTTCCAAGGAACCGCGTTCGGCGATCCGCCGGGGCGACGCGACGGTCGCGGTGGCCAGCCCGAGGTCGCGGCGTTGCCGGTCTTCGGCCCGCTTGTTCATGCGCCAGCACATCCAGTCGTAGACGCTCATGCCGGTGCGCACCAACGGCTTGGGCATTCGTGGGATCAGTTGACCGTTGGGCCGCATCGGAATGTAGTGCAGGGTGGCCATCGGAATGCCGTAGTAATCAGCGACATTCACGGCGAGATCCTGGTAGAGCTGGCCGCTGAAGATGAGGTCGGCTCCCGCCCCCACCGACATCAGCGACGCGCTCATCTCCTGCCAATTCCGCAGCACGGGCTCCCACGCATCGCGGATCAGCTTGATCGGGTTGCGCACGAAATTCTTCCGAAAGTCACGGATGAATTCGTCGCTCCAGAAGTCGTGCATATCGGGGCCGTAGGCGATCGCCGGGAGACCGGCCTTCTGCGCCAGCTCCACCAGGTTCGGCGGGACGGCCATGCGCACCTCGTGGCCCCTGCGCATCAGTTCACGACCGATGGTGAGGCACGGCTCGATGTCGCCACGCGTTCCATAGCTCGCCACAGCAAATTTCATCGCGACCGTAACCTTAATCACTCTCCGTCAGCATGGGCAACTTCGGCGAGTCGCCGGTGGCCTGCGAATTGCAGATCATCGCTGGCCAATGCGCTTTCCTAGAGGAAAAGGCGGAACGGCGATGCAACGCCTTCGGCGATTGCAAGGAAAATGAATTACATCGCAGTAGCGGTGTGGTGAATTCTGGCAAAGCCAATGTCATCGGCCTTTCCCCCGGACCGTAGCACTGTGACGACCTTCGAGCAGCGCAGGCATCGTCGGCTGAGAATACATTGTGCCAGAGGACCGTCGGCGTGTCTTTGGAAACCGCGCGATTTCGCATCCGCCCTAGATAGCTCCGAAAAGCGCATTTTATCGGCGCTTTTCGCGGCATATTTGCCGGCGCTTGCAGACCCCGCTCAGGCGCGGCTGCGCGCTCGGGCGAAATTCTCGACGAGATCGGCGGCCTTGCGGACGCTGTCGGCGGGCTTGGTCATGTGGCTGGCGATCTGCCGGGCGCGCACCGCGTAATCCGGCGCCAGCACCCGGCGCAGGTCGGCGGTGAGGGTTGCCCGGGTCGTCGCCGAAAACCGCCGCGTAGTCCCAACTTTCAAGCGTTTGAGCTGCGCTCCCCAAATGGTCTGGTTGGCGTCCATGGACAGGATCACGGTGGGAACGCCCGCGCGCATGCTGGCGGCCGTGGTGCCTGAACCGCCGTGGTGGACGACCGCGCGGCAGACCGGGAAGATCGCCGCGTAATTGACCGCCCCCACCACCTTCACGTGCTCGAAAGACGGCGCACTGCTGAAATCGCTGTAGCCGGCGCAGATCAACGCCCGCTCCCCCAGCTCGGCGCACGCGGCGCTGATCATTTCCACCGTCGCGGCCGGGGATGCCACGGGCATGCTGCCGAATCCGAAACAGATCGGCGGGGTACCGGCGGCAATCCACGACGCGACCTCGTCATCGGCGCCGGTGGCCAGCTGCATCGTCAACGTGCCGACGAACGGTCGCTGGTCACGCCAGTCGGCCCACTCGTCGGCCAAGCCCGGGAAGCACACCTCGTCGTAGGCCTGAATTTCCAGCGACCGCCGTTCGATGATTCGCCGGGGCGACGGCCCCGTCGCCTTCGGCAGACCCAGCTCGCGGCGTTGGGCGTCCTCGACCTTCTTGTTCAGGCGCCAACAGAACCAGTCGAACGCCACCATCGACGACCGCGCCAACGGCGCGGGAAGCAAAGACACCACCTGCCCGTTGGGCCGCATCGGGACGTGGTGCAGGGTGGCCAACGGGAGGTCGTAATACTCCGCAACGTTCGCTGCGGGTTCCTGATAGCTCTGGCCGGCGAAGATCAGGTCAGCCCCGTCGGCCAGGGAAAGCAGCGTCGTGTTCATGTGGCGCCAGCATTGGTCGCTCAAATCCCACATCTCCCGCCACAGACCCCGCAGCTTCTGCACGTGCCAGAAACCGCCGAAGAACGACGTCCAGAAGTTGCGATAGATGTCCAGCCAGGCCTGCGACTCCAAGCCGTACGGGACGGCGGTGAGGCCGCCGGCCTCGGTGAACTCAACGGAATCGGGGGGCACGGCCATGACCAGCTCGTGGCCGCGGCGCTGCAGTTCGCGGGCGACCACCAACGACGGCTCGATATCGCCGCGAGTGCCATAGCTCGCCAGCACGATCTTCATCGCTGCCCCACGCCCCTCGGTTTCGCCGTCACCGTTCCCGCACCGACATCACTGTAGGTTTTCGCGGCGCGCGGGGCGCGGGATCTCCGATCCGCGGCGTCTAATCCTTGCGCCACAACACGCCGGTGCCGTCGATCTCCACGATCTCGGCGGTGACGCCGTGCTGGGCGCGATAGTCGGCGACGGCCTGGCGGCACGCCTCGATCGCGTGGTAGTCGTCGATGATGCAAAAGCCCCCGGACGACAACCGCGGGTACAGCCCGTCGAGCGCCTGAATCGTGGACTCGTACAGGTCGCCGTCGAGCCGCAGGACGGCAATCTCACCGATCGGTGCGTCGTGCAGCGTGTCCTTGAACCAGCCGGGAAGGAACCGCACCCGGTCGTCGAGCAGGCCATAGCGCTCGAAGTTCGCCTTGACCTGGGCTTCCGGCACGGCCAGGACGCCGGCGGCCCGATGCAGCCGGATGCCCTTGTCCGCTTCGTAGTTGGCTGCATCCGGCGGCGGCACCCCGGCGAAGGAATCGGCGAGCCACACGCAGCGCTTCTCGTCCCCGTAGGCCGCCAAGACGGCGCGCATGAGGATCGACGCACCGCCGCGCCAGACGCCGCACTCGACCAGATCACCGGGGACGTCCTCGGCCAGTACCGTCTCCACGCAGTGCTGCAGGCTGGTCAGCCGCTGCATGCCGATCATGGTCAATGCGTCCGCCGGCCAGTCCAGGCCCAGGTCCCGCGCCTTGGCGTTGAACGGGCGCTTACGGACCACCATGTAGTTGCGCGTACTCAAAAAGGCCCGGCCCAGGACATTCCACCCCACCGGCACCAACTCGTCGCTGCCGTACGAGGTGAGGTTGCGGCGAAGCAGGTCCAGATATGCGGCGCGCGTATCCAGAAACTGAGATCGCATGCCGCGATCCGCTACGGTCAAGACTTCCCCCTAGTTCGTGTGCACCGCCGTTGCTGGGCCCGGGTCGGATCACGAGATCCATGTCGTGGAGTTTCGGCTGACCCATCGTCGCCCTACCGGCTGGTAGCAATCATCATATGCCCACCGAAGCGGTAGTTTTTCGATCTTGGCGCCGACTGCTGCCCCGGGCCGCAGATCGATGCCGTGCGGGTCAGCCGCGCCAAAAGTCCATCACGGCGCTTTCGCCGCTCGCGGCAATTCGTTAAAAATGTGGGCCAATCGACACCCGGCCGGCGAATTCGCGGAGTTGCGTCAGCCCCGGCCGGCCTGCGGCTGTTCGTCGATCCATTTGAGCAGCGCCTGCAATCCGTCGTCGAGCGTCCAGGCGGGCTCCCAACCAAGCTCGTTTGTTGTCGCTGCTATTTCGCAGCTCGCGGCGCGGACGTCCCCGTCGCGGAATTTGCCGACGACCACCGGTTCGGGGGCGGCGCAAATGGTCGCGACCCGCCGCGCGAGTTCGTGGATGGTGGTCGCGTTGCCCGATCCGACGTCCAGGCAGCGTTGCGTGGCGGCCGGCCGCTGTACCGCCGCGAACAGCGCGTCGACGACGTCGTCGATGTAGACGAAGTCACGGACGATGCGGCCGTCCTCGTACACCTCCAACGCGTGGTGGGCGCGCGACAGGCGCGCGAACAGCGCGACAATCCCGGTGTAGGAGTTGGTCAGCGACTGACCGGGTCCGTAGACGTTCTGCAAGCGCAGCACGCTCAGATTGGTGTCATGCGCGGCGGTCCACGCCGCCAGCAGGTGCTCCTGGGCGAGTTTGGTCGCGGCATAGACGTTGGTGGGCCGCGGCTCGGTGCGGTCGGCGCGGCTGGGCAGCGGGACGGCGGGCTCGCCCGCGGGTCCCTGCGCGTCCCACTGGCCCGCGAGCAGCTGGGCGTGACTGCGCGGACGGGGGTAGAAGATCGAGCCCTCGGACTGCCAAGCGCCCTCGCCGTAAACCGCCCGCGACGACGCCAGCACGAGCTGTTCGGGAACCAGACCCGAACGGCTCAGGGCGTCGAGCAGCTGCGTCGTCCCCACGACATTGACGGCGCCGTGCCGGGTGGCCTCGGACAGCGACTGCGCGGTACCCGTCTCTGCCGCCAAGTGCACCACCTGGGTCGGCCGGCACAGCCGGAGCACCGCATCCCAGTCGGGGGCGTGCGTGACATCCCCGGTGAAGAACCGCACCGACGACGGCAGGTTGAGCGCGACCGGGTCCGCGTGTACTTGAGGATGCAAGACGTCCATGACGGCCACGTCGTGGCCGGCCTCGACGAGCCGATATGCGAGCGCCGACCCGATGAATCCTGCACCACCACTGATGAGCACCGACGCTGTCAAGAACCGACGCCTCTCGTTCGTGTGCGTGAGCGAAGTAGCCGACCGGCGGATGTGCGCGGTCCGCAGCATCATATCGGGCGCCGAACCGCCGTCAGGCGGTTTCTACGCCCACGTGCCGCTGCGCCGGTGCGCCATGGCGAGGACCTCCATCGTCGGTCGCGCGATGGCGGGTCGAAACAACCGGAACAGGATGCTGTCGGTCAGGTGCCGGGAATCCTCGAACGCCCTCCTGAAATCGCGTTCGCTCGCCCGATAAGACTCGAAAACCCGGTCCAGCGTGGCGATGTCGAGCGGGTCGTCCTGCGCCGCCCCCTGCAGCGACTCGTATACCGCGGACATCCAGTCCGTGCCGAACAGGTCCGTCACCGAGCCGCAGTGTCGCTGCCGGCGAAGCCCAGGCGACAGGAAGTCGTCGATCGCCTCCTCGTCGTGCGTCGTCAGCTCGACCGGCAGCGCCGTCGCGATGCGCTTCACTTCTCGGCGCCAATTGTCGAGAAGGTTGCCGTAGTCCACGAATACGCGCGGTACCGCACGGGTGTTGCGCTCGGCCAACACGTTGCATTTGAGCCACAGGGCGCTGGCCAGCGCCTGCGACACTCCCCAGGAGGCCTCGATCGACGAGATGACCTCCTGGGGATGGCGCAGGGCGATGACCGCGGCGACGTCGAACCCCGCCAGGCGCGCCGCCTGAAACCACAGATCGGACAGCGTCGTGATGCGCGGTTCCTTGATGACGACGACCGGGGCGGGCGGCAGGGTCCGCAGATAACGCGCGATCGCCGAGACGCAGTGCACGGATTGCTTTGCGTCGAGGGCGCTTTCTTCTAGAAACCGCAGCGATGGGTCATACCAGTGGGTGCCGCGACGGCGCAGGATCGTCTCGTTGAGCGTGATAGCCGCCCGCGGTTCCCAGTAGCCGAGCGGGTTATTGGCGTCGGCGCCCAGCATCGCGGCCGGAAGCGTGCCTCCGCAGAGCGACAAAACCCTGGTCAGCGCCGACGTGCCGGACCGCTGCGGCCCCAACACGAACAACACCGTCGGCCGGTCCGGCGTAGCGGCGAGTACGGGATTCGCGATGCGGCCGGGCGAATCGACCGCGGTCGCTGCGGATTTGATGATTCTGCTCAACCTCATACGCGAATCCGAACCTTTCACTTGCCGGGCGCCTCGACGACCCCCGCAATTCGGCTGTAAGTCAACAGCTCTCGGGCCCGCCCAAGGGCGCCGCTTCGACATCAACAATCCGAATCACGATTCGACGAGAGCCTTTCCCTGGGTGACCGGCGATGCCGGAGCGACGATTTTTGGCTGCTCCCAGTATCTTTGGCCATACCGTCTCGATCCGCACCCGACGCAGAATGAAACGCTGTTTTAACCCCACGCTAACGCGGCCTGGATCGCTCACGACGGTAACGCGCCGACGATGAACGCAAAGCGTTTTTGACGATTCTGTATATTTTCGTGATCCGCGGTCGCAGCGGACTACCGGTGCGGGCCGCGCACAGCCTGGGAGTTCTGCGACAGTCGCGGCGCGCGGCCCGCGACCTCAACGGTGGCGGGCCTCCTCGGCCCTCGGAGGCGCGATTTCCAGGACAGCGCAGGCTTCTCCACCAAGAACCAGCTCAGCGCCGCGAGCGGCAAGGTCGCCAGCGCCGCGACGGCGGTGAACACGGGTGGCTCCAGGAAACCCATTCCGCAGATGACCAGCAACTGCTGCATGGGCCACGCATAAATGTAGACGCCATAGGACAGATCTGTGCGCAGCCTCAGCCGCCGGTGCTGCAGCAACGCGCCCGAGACGACGACGGCGTAGGCCAGCGGAAGGGCGGCGAGCACACGGTAGTTGGGCGTCAGCAAACCGGCGACGACGACGATGGCACCGCTCGCCGCGACCCAGGACCAACGCGCCGCAACAGCGTCACGGAACTGGTGCAGCAGCGTCCCGGCCGCGAATACGAGGGAGAACCGAGCGATCATCTGCACCACCGTGGGCACCGCCGCGACCGGGTAGGACACCAGCGCCGACAACCCCACAAACAGGGCGAACACCGCCACGGCCGGCCAGCGGCGGCTCAAGAGCCCGGCCAGGCCGGCGAGGGCTATCGCGACGTAACACAGCAACTCGAAGATCAACGTCCACAGAACCCCGTCCCAAACCCCCGGGTACGGAACGTCGCGCGGCGTCCCGGCGATGCCGACGTGGTAGACGTTCAACACGCCGTTGTTCAGCACGTACTCGACAGGGGCCCACGACCACAGCAGTCTCGCCGGGGAGCCCCCCTGGATTGCCACGCCGATAGGGGCGATGACGAAAGCGACGACCAGCAGGCAGACCCACAACCCCGGAAAGATGCGCAGAGCGCGGGCCACGCTGAACTCCCGGAGCCGGGGGTTGCGAACCCAGCTCGACGCGATAAGGAACCCTGAAATCGCGAAGAAACCGTCCACCCACAGCTGGGTGATCAGCTGATCGCCGGGTGGGAGAAGCTTGCGACCGGTGAGCGGCCATGAGTGTTCCAGGATGACGCCCGTGGCGAGCACGAGCCGCCACGCGTTGAGCGCATTGCACCGCGGGTCGAAGGCGTGTCCGAGGTTCGGCTTCGCGCTCATCCGATCGGAAGGCCCGCGGTGCCCCCGGTGCGAGCCCGGCTTCGTCCGCGTATGGCCGCGGCGTTGGCATGGGCAGACATCGTCACAGACTACAACCCGCACACCGACCCGCGCCGTGCGGACACCGCGGCAGCCCGGCACGGCCGCGCGGCTCAGCCGGCCACGGCCCCCGGCTGATAGAACGGGGCGCCGAACTCGGTCACCGGGCGCAGGCCGCGGCTGCGCGCCTTGTCCGCCGCCCGCCGGATCAACGCGTAGATGCCGACGAATGCCGCGTGGTCGGTGGTCGTCAACGGGGTCAGCAGCCGGTTGTGTACCAGGGCGAACGCCACCCCGGTCGCCGGGTCCGCCCACCCGACCGACCCACCCAATCCGACGTGCCCGAACCCGGGCATCACATTGCCGATCGGCAGGGTGTGGTAGCCGAGGTGAAAGGCCAACGGTATGAACAGGTTTCGGTCCGGCCGCAGGCTGCGACGCCCGGTGAGCCCGGCGACCAGCTCGCGGGACAAAAATCGGGTGCCGTCGACCTCGCCGCCGTTGGCGATCGCGCCGTACATCCTGGCCAGGCCCCGTGCCGTGGCCACTCCGTTTGCGGCGGGGATCTCCGCGTCGAGCAACGGCGCGTCACCCTGCACGGCGGCGATCATGCCGGGAAAGTACATCGAGCGGAAGCCGCCGGAGAACTCGTTGACGACCTTGCGCGTGACGAAGTTGAGCGCCGAATTGCCGATGATGCTCTGCGGCACGATGATCTCGGCGGCGCGCGTCGGGGCGCCCGCGGGCGGCCGGCCCAGGTGCAGGCCGTCGGTGCCCAACGGCTCGGCGAGCTCTTCGCGGATGAGTGCGCGCATGTCCTTCCCGGTCACCGCCCGGGCCAGCCCGGACATGAGCCAGCCGAAGGTGAGCGCGTGGTAGGCCGACTTGCCCAGCAGCTTGCCGGGCGCCGCGGCGGCCAGCCGCTCCTCCATCGCCTCGTGGTCGAGCAGCTCCTCCATGCTGGCGCCGCGCAGACCTGACAGTCCCGCGTGGTGGCGCATCACCTGGCGCACCGTCATGTCGGCCTTGCCGTTGGCGCCGAACTCGCGCCAGTATTCGGCGACCGGCGCCTCGTAATCGATCAGGCCCCGGTCGGCAAGGCGGTGGATGACCGTCGCGGCCATCCCCTTGGTCGCCGAGAACACCATGGGCGCGGTGTTGGCCGACCACTGCCGGCGCCCGCCCCGGTCCGACCAGCCCGTCCACACGTCGACGACGGGTTGGCCGTCGACGTACACCGCCAGCGCCCCGCCGCCCAGGCGGCGCGCGGGAAACATGGCACCGAAGCTTCGAACGACGCAACCAAACCGTGAGTCCGCCGCTCCGGACACGCGCTGACCTGCGTCAAGGTCACCGCGGAGAGGAACCGCTCGGCGATCGACTCGTGTTTCCACCGTCACATCTGGCGAATTTACTTGCATTTCATACCTTGCCGGAGCGAAATCTGGATTATTTACCCATCCGTTAGCGCGACGCGGCGTCCAGTATTTGCTGGGCGGCCAGCGCCGGGGTCAGCTCCCCCGCCTTGACCCGGCGCTCCACGTCGGCCTTCATGCTGCGCACTTGCGGGTTAGACAAGACCCGGTTCACGACCGAATCGCGCACCATCTGCCAGGTCCAGTCGACTTGCTGGGACCGCCGACGCGCCTCGAACTCACCCGCCTGACTGAGGACCTGGCGGTGACGTTCGACGGTCTCCCAGAGCTCGGCGAGGCCCGTGCCCTCGACCGCGCTCATCGTCAGCACGGGCGGGCGCCACAGCGTCTCGCGGGGATGGATCAGCCGGATCGCCCCGGACAGTTCACGCGCGGCCGAGCGCGCCTCCGCGAGGTGTTCACCGTCCGCCTTATTCACCACGACGATGTCGGCGAGCTCGAGCACACCCTTCTTGATGCCCTGCAACTGATCGCCGCTGCGGGCCAGGGTGAGTAGGACGAAGGTGTCCACCATGTTCGCCACCGCCACCTCGGACTGGCCGACGCCGACGGTCTCGATCACGATGACGTCGAAGCCGGCGGCCTCGAGCAGCACCACCGTCTCGCGGGTGGCCTTGGCCACGCCGCCCAGCGTGCCCGAGGTCGGCGAGGGTCGGATGTAGGCGTCCGGATGGACGGCCAGGCGAGACATGCGGGTCTTGTCGCCGAGGATCGAGCCGCCGCTGCGCGTCGAGGAGGGGTCGACGGCCAGCACCGCCACCCGGTGGCCCCGCTCGATGAGATGCATGCCGAGCGCTTCGATGCTGGTGGACTTGCCCACCCCGGGGATCCCCGTGATGCCGACCCGATGCGCGTTGCCGGAATCCGGCGTCAGTGCCAGCAGCAACTGCTGCGCCCGCTCCTGATGGTCGGCGCGGGTCGACTCCAGCAGCGTGATGGCTCGCGGCAGGGCGGCGCGGTCACCGGCGCGGATCGCCGCCGCCAAATCGTCTGCCGGATCGGGCTTTTCGGCGACCATCTAGTCGAGCGAATAGCCGAGCCGCTCGGCGAGCTTGTGCAGCAGACCGATGGCGGCGTCGGCGATTACGGTGCCGGGCGGGAAGATGGCGGCCGCGCCGGCGGCGTACAGCTCGTCGAAATCGCCGGGCGGGATGACCCCGCCGACCACGACCATGATGTCGGGCCGGCCGACCTCGGCCAGCGCGTCGCGCAGCGCCGGCACCAGGGTCAGGTGGCCCGCCGCCAGTGAGGACACCCCGACGACGTGTACGTCGTTGTCGGCGGCCTGCCGCGCCACCTCGTCCGGCGTGGAGAACAACGATCCGACGTCGACGTCGAACCCGATGTCGGCGAAGGCCGTGGCGATCACCTTCTGCCCGCGGTCGTGCCCGTCCTGGCCCATCTTGGCCACCAGGATGCGAGGCCGGCGCCCGTCGGCCTCCGCGAATTTTTCGACGAGATCGGTGGCGGTAGCGATGTTCTCGGCCTTTCCAGCTTCGTCGCGGTAGACCCCGGCGATGGTGCGGATCTCCGCCTGGTGGCGCCCGTACACCTTCTCCAACGCGTCGGAGATCTCGCCGACGGTGGCCTTGGCGCGGGCCGCGTCGATGGCCAGGGCCAACAGGTTGTTGCCCAGCCCGTCTCGATCCCCCTTGCCGGCTGCGCCGGAGTGCGCGGCTGCGGCGCGCGACAATTCGGCCAACGCGGCGTCCACGGCCGCCTGGTCGCGGCCGGCCCGCAACTCCTGGAGCTTGGCGAGCTGCTCGGCGCGCACCCGGCTGTTCTCGACCTTGAGGACCTCGACCTCCTGGTCCTCTTCGACCTGATACTTGTTGACGCCGATCACCGGCTGGATGCCGGAGTCGATGCGGGCCTGCGTGCGCGCGGCCGCTTCCTCGATGCGCAGCTTCGGGATGCCGTCGCTGATGGCCTGCGCCATGCCGCCGTGCTCGGTCACCTCGGCGATGTGGGCGCGGGCTTTCTGCGCGAGTTGGTGGGTGAGCCACTCGACGTAGTACGAACCCGCCCACGGATCGATGGGCCGCGTGGTGCCCGACTCCTGCTGCAGCACCAGCTGGGTGTTGCGCGCGATGCGGGCCGAGAAGTCGGTGGGCAACGCCAGCGCCTCGTCGAGCGCGTTGGTGTGCAGCGACTGCGTGTGCCCTTGGGTGGCGGCCATGGCCTCGATGCAGGTGCGGGCCACATTGTTGAACGCGTCCTGCGCGGTCAGCGACCAGCCGGACGTCTGCGAATGGGTGCGCAGCGACAGCGATTTGGAGCTCTTGGGGTTGAACTGCGACACCAGTTCGCTCCACAGCAGGCGGCCGGCCCGCAGCTTGGCGACCTCCATGAAAAAGTTCATGCCGATGCCCCAGAAGAACGACAGCCGCGGCGCGAAGGAATCGATGTCCAGCTCGGCGGCCAACCCGGCCTTGATGTAGTCGACGCCGTCCGCCAGGGTGTACGCCAGCTCGAGATCCGCGGTGGCGCCGGCTTCTTGGATGTGGTAGCCGGAGATGGAGATCGAGTTGAACTTCGGCATCTTGGCGCTGGTGTAGGCAAAGATGTCGGAAATGATGCGCATCGACGGCTTGGGCGGATAGATGTAGGTGTTGCGCACCATGAACTCTTTGAGGATGTCGTTCTGGATGGTGCCGGCCAACTTCTCCGGCGGCACCCCCTGTTCCTCCGCGGCCACCACGTACAGCGCCAGGATCGGCAGCACCGCGCCGTTCATGGTCATCGACACCGACACCGTCGACAGGTCGATGCCGTCGAACAGTTGCCGCATGTCCAGGATGGAATCGATTGCTACGCCGGCCATTCCGACGTCACCCTGCACGCGCGGGTGGTCGGAGTCGTAGCCGCGGTGGGTGGCCAGGTCGAAGGCCACCGACAGCCCCTTCTGGCCCGCCGCCAGGTTGCGCCGGTAGAACGCGTTGGACTCCGCCGCGGTGGAAAACCCGGCGTACTGGCGAATGGTCCACGGCTGGTTGACGTACATCGTCGGGTAGGGCCCCCGCACGAACGGCGGGTCACCGGGGAAGGTGTGCAGCGGGTAGCCATCGGCCTCCGCGGCGGCGCGATCGGCACCGATGTAGACCGGCTTGACGTCGATGTCTTCCGGTGTGTGCCACTGCAATTGGTCGGGGGTGTACCAGTGCGCGGCCGCCGAGGCCTCGACGAATTGTTCGACGGCGGACTCGGTGGGCCGCTGCGGGGTTCGCTCACTGCGCAGCGGGACCTCGGCGAAGCTGCCGACAGCGGGTGCGGTGGTCGTCATGGTCTCAGGCCCCCAACCGTGTGAGCAGATCCGACAGGGCTTGCACTGCATTGATTTTCGCGGTCAAGTATTCATCGGGCCGATGCTCCGCGTCGGCCACGGCCTTCTCGGGGCCGGCAAGGTACACCCGCTCGACGGCCGCGGCCCGGGCGGCCTCGACCACTGCCGACGCCTCGTCCTGGTAGCGCTTGTCCGCGCCGCAGAGGACGGCGACCGTCGGTGTTCCCACCGCGCCAAACTCGCTGACCGCCGCCGCGACGCCGGCGGCGTCGACCGTCCCGGGGTTGACCGCCTCGATCCCGCCGGAGGCCAGCAGGTTCGACGCGAAGGTCGTGCGAATGTTGTTCTCGGCCAACGGGCCCAACGGCAACAGCAGCACCCGCGGGCGCGCGCCGGTGCGTTCCAGGTAAGCGTCGGAGCGGTCGCGCAGCGCCTCGAACTGCGCGGCGTAGCGGATCAGCTTGCCCGCGGCCAGCGGCGAATACGACGACTCGGTCTGCGGCAGCACCGGCTCGGTGAGATTAGGGAACTCGTTGACCCCGGTGACGGCGGTGCGGCGATGGGCGATGTCGTCGGCCCGGCGGGCCGCGATGTCGGCGATCTGGCCGGCGATGAAGTCGCCGGCGTCGGTGAACCCGCCACGGGACTCGACGGCCTGGAACTGCTGCCAGGCCTGCTGGGCGAGCCGGTGGGTCAGGTCCTCGACGAACCACGAGCCGCCGGCGGGGTCCAGGACCCGGCCCACGTGCGACTCCTCGAGCAACAACAACTGTGTGTTGCGCGCGATGCGCCGCGCGAAACTGGTTGCGACACCCGGGAATCCACCTTCGATCGCCGCGTCGAACGGGTAGATCAGCAACGAGTCGGCGCCCCCGACCCCGGCGCCGAAGGCGGCCAGCGTGCAGCGCAACATGTTCACCCACGGGTCGCGCTGGGTCATCATGGGCAGCGACGTCTCGGCGTGCACGACGGCCGCGCCGGCGTCGGGTTCGCCGAGCACCTCCGCGACCCGCGCCCACAGATTGCGCGCCGCCCGAATCTTCGCGATCGTCATGAACTGGTCGTCGTCGGCGGCGAACCGGAAACTGATCTGCCGCAACGCCTCCGCGATCGACAGCCCGGCCTCGGTGAGAACTCGCAGGTAGGCGACCGCGGCGGCGACGCCGGCGGCCAGCTCCCACGTCGCGTTGGCGCCCAGGTTGTGGAAGGCGGGACCGTCGACGGTGATCGCGCGGATTCCGGTGTGGCCGGCGGCGCGCCGGGCGACCGCGACGACGTCCTCGATGGTCGGGGCGGGCCGCCCACTCAGCGCCGCGGTGAGCGGGTCACCGCCGAGGTCGATCGCCAGCAGGGCCCGCTGGTCGGGTTCGACGCCGGCCGCGAGGCTCAGCACCGCGTCGGCCGCCGCCGCATAGTCGGCGCCCGCCTCCAGGATCAGCGGCGCCATGCTCAGGTAGACGCCGTCGAGCGCCTGGGCGATCTGGTCGGGCGCGACCCCGGACTCGCCGATGCGCAGGACGACCGCGCCGGCCCCGTTGCCGAGGGCGTCGAGCACCGCGGAATTGACGTCGGCGGCCGCGACGCCGGGCACCGGGGTGGCCGGGAACGCCTCCGCGACCTTCCAGCCGGACTTGACGTCGCGCAGCGGGTCGGCGCCCCGCACGTACGGCCACTCGCCGGGCAGCGGTGGCTCGGGCAGCTCGTCCAGCGCCGTGTAGAGCGCGCGCACCGCGATCCCGTCGTAGGTCGGGGTCTCCAGCAGCCGCTCCGGCTCGTCACCCAACTGCTCGGGGTCTTTCCGGGTGCTCTTGGACAGCACACCGGCGACCGCACTGCGCCAGCGACCGCGAACCTGTTCTAGGTCGGCCAGCTCGGGTACGTCAATGGACACCGATTGCTCCCTTTTCCCAGCGTTGGGACCGTTGCTTGGGGATACCGCTTGACTAAAGAGATTAATTGACGGAACTCGCCGCTAAAAACCGCCGTGGGCGGCTCGGCCGTCAGGTCCGCGACGAAACGCCAGCGCCGAGCAACGCCGTATTCACCTGGGCACCGTAACCTTGGCAGGCGTGACGGCTTCCGCCACCAGCAAGATCGGCGAAACACTGCGTGATCTCGGCCGCGCGCTCGGCGTGGCCGCGCGCCAGGCGTCGCGGTCGCGGATCGCCTGGACAGTCGTGGGCATCACAGGGCTGGTGGTGCTCGCCTCGTGGGCGCCGCTCCCCTCGCCCGTGCAGTTGCGCGACTGGGCGCAGTCGGTGGGGCCGTGGTTTCCGCTGGCGTTCCTCGTCGCCCACATCGTCGTGACGGTGGTGCCCGTCCCGCGGACCGTGTTCACGCTGGCGGCCGGGCTGTTGTTCGGCCCCGTGCTGGGGGTGGCGATCGCGGTGATCGCCAGCACCGCCAGCGCGATGATCGCCATGCTGCTGGTGCGCGCCGCCGGGTGGCGGCTCAACCGCCTGGTGCGGCACAACTCGATCGACACAGTCGACGAGCGCCTGCGCACTCGCGGGTGGCTGGCCATCCTGTCGCTGCGGCTCATCCCCGCCGTGCCGTTCTCCGCTCTCAATTACGCCGCCGGTGCGTCGACCGTGCGGGTGCTGCCCTACGGGCTGGCGACCCTGGTCGGGCTGCTTCCCGGCACCTCGGCGGTGGTCATCCTCGGCGACGCGCTCGCCGGCCACCCGAGCCCGCTGCTTTATGTGGTTTCGGCGATTACCAGCGCGCTGGGGCTGACCGGGCTGATAATCGAAGTCCGGCACTACCGCCGGCAGCACCGCCGTGCTGACCGCCCCGTCGACGACGAGCACACGCCCGTATCCGCCGCCGTCAGCTGAGCGGGCAGCGCCGCCCGGTGCTCCCGCGGTACGGCAGATGTGTGGTCGATGGTGGGGGACGGCGTGCTCGAGCTGGCAAGTTGGGGGTTGCGGTACTCGCCGACCGGTACCATCGCCTTCCCCCTCAGCGCCATCGCGCTCGTGGTGGCCGCCCTGTTGCCGTTGCTGCCCAAGCGCAGAAAGCGCTACCGCGGGCTGCAACGGGGCGCGTCGGCGGCCACCAGCGCGTCGCCCGAGCCGCGGGCGCGCTCCCGGATGCACAACTCGCTGCTGAAGGTCGCGGCGGTGTGCAGCGCGGTCGCGCTGGTGGCGACCTTCTGCCTGCTGCCCGACTCCGTCAACCAGGCGCAGGAGATCACTCCGGCGCCCGTCCTCGCGCCGATCGACCTGCCGGTGGCCAGCGCCGTCGGGCCCGGGGCCGGCATCTACGTCGACTTCGCCGACGGGTCGGGCGGGATGGGCTGCACCGCGGGCTTTTTGGTGCGCACCAGCACCGGTCAGGCCGGCATCCTCACCGCCGGCCACTGCAACCGCCCCGGGGAGATGAGCCGGGTGACGATGAACCTGGACGGCGTCCTTCCCTACGCGACGCTGGGCACGTTCAGCCGCACCGTGAGCGAGGGCGTGCACGACGAACAACACGACATCGGCTTGGTGACACTCGACGGTGACAACGTGCCGCAAACCTCGGCCGTCGCCGCGTCGTTGCCCGTCTCCGGGGTGGCCAGCGGCCTGCAACTTGGCCAGCAGCTGTGCAAGTTCGGCATGAGCTCCGGCGCCGACGCCTGCGGGAAGATCGTCCAGCTCACCGGCAGCAAGGTGGTGTTCCTCGCGACCGGGCAGTGCGGCGATTCGGGCGGTCCCGTCTACGTCAACCAGGCTGACGGCACCGCCAGCGCCGTCGGCATCCTGATCCGCGGCGGCGACCCCGACACCCCGCGGATCGGCTGCGCCGCGCCCGCGAAGTTCTCCGTCGCCGAGCTGGTGCGGCCGTGGCTGGACAGGTGGCATCTGAGCGTCGTGACCGCGCCCGCCGCGCACGGGTGACGGGCCGCTTTCTCACGGGTCTCAGAGAGGTAGGCATGGGCGAAGTGCCCGCCTCGTAGCGACAACGGCAGTGTGGCGGCGTGCCTCCGCGCTCGCGTGGTTGCGTCGGGCGCGTTTGTCGCCCGGGCGCTTCCCTGCCACCGCGCTACGCCTAGCTCCCGTCGGGCGCGTTTGTCGCTGTGAGGCGGGCACTTCGCCCACGCCTTCCGCTCCGGCGTGAGCGGCGGACAGTTCTTCAGGTTCGCTTCAGCCTCACTTCCTACCGTCGCGGCATCGCCACGAGATGGCTGCGGGGGAAACCGGGCGCCCGGGCATCGCGTCCCCACCCAGCCGCGGGGATGCACCGGCTTGCCGCCGCATCTCTCGCGGTCGATGGGCGCCAACCGAGAGGAGATGGATCGAATGAAGATGAAGCGCTTGATCGCCGGGGCGCTGCTCGCCGGCAGCGTCGGGGCGGCGGGATGGAGCGCCGCGGTTGCCAGCGCGGATCCGCCGCCACCGCCACCGCCGCCCGGCCAGCCGGGACCGCACCCCGGCGGACCGTTCGGCGGACCGCCCGGTCCGGGCGGACCATTCGGGCCGCCACCGCCACCGGGGCCGGGCGACCCGTTCCGTCCGCCGCCGCCGCCCGGCTTCTGATCTCGACCCGCCGAGCGGTGCCTTCCCTTCGAAGGTCACCGCTCGGCGGCGTTCGTCACCGGTTCAGCGGCAGGCGCAGCCGGAACACGGCTCCCCCGCGATCCGCCAGACATTCCAACTCGCCGCCGTGCGCCCGGGCCAGCGCCCGCGCGATCGGCAGCCCCAGCCCGGCGCCGCCGTGGTCGCGAGCGCGCCCGGCATCGAGACGGACCAGGCGTTCGAAGATCTTGTCGCGCTGGTCGTCGGGGATGCCGGGGCCGCTGTCGGTGACGGTCGCCTCGGCGGCGCCGTCGCGCACGCTCAGGTCGACGACGATGGCGCCGCCGGGCGGCGTGTGGCGGCGGGCGTTGTCGAGCAGATTCGACAGGATCTGAGCGAGCCGGGTCGGGTCCGCGTTGACCATCAGCGTGTCGAGACCCGTGCGGCTGACCGACAATTGCGGCGCCAGCATGGCGGCCCGGTCGGCTTCGGCGGTCACGACGGCCGCGAGGTCGACCTCGCGCCGGTCCAGGGGCAGACCCGCGTCGATGCGGCTGAGGTCCAGCATGTCGTTGACGAGCCGGCCGGCCCGTCGGGCGTCGGACAGCAGTAGCGTCGCCCGCCGATACTGCGCCTGGGCCGCCTCGTCGCCGTCGCGCTGCGAGGCGCTGTTGGCGACTTGCTCGGCGGCGACCTGCATGCCCGCGATCGGGGTGCGCAACTCGTGCGCCGCGTCGACCAGGAAACGCCGGATCGCCGTCTCGGCGCGCCGGGCGGCGTCGGCGGCCCGCTGAGCCCGGCCCTCCGAGGCCTCCAACGCGTCCAGCATCCCATCGAACGCGGTTGCGGCGCGGCCTAATTCGGTGTCCGCACGGTCGGGATGCAGCCGCCGACCCCGGTCGCCGGTCCGGATGTCGTTGGCGAGCGCCGTCAACCGGTCCAACGGCCGCAGCGCGGTCCGGCTGACCACGACCAGCAGCAGGGCGGCGAGCAGCAGGGTCACGACGCCCGCTCCGATCATCAGCAGGCGCAGCTGGTGGGTGACCTGCGTCGTCTGGGTGGTGTCGGCGACCAAGATGAGGCGGGCGCCGTCCGGGAGCGGATGCACCACCGCCGTGGCGGTGGCCCCGGCGGGCTGGGGCGGCGGAGGCGGGGGTGGCGGCCAGGGCGGCATGCCTAGCGGCGGGTACGGCGGCCCGGGCGCATATGGCGGCGGCCCCGGCGCATACGGCGGCGGCCACGCAGGCGGCGGCGGAAACGGCGGTGGGACCACCGATCCGGCCGCGGTGTCGGGGCTGATGCCGCGATCGCCGTAGGCGGTGCCGTCGGCGGTGACGACGAGGGCGCGCACCCCGCCGCCGTTCAGTTCGGCGGCGATGAGGTCGTTGGAGGTGTGCACGGAGACCAGGGCATCCGCGCGCGACGTCGCCGCGAGCAGCCGGTCGTGCAGATTCCGGCGGGCCAGGATGCCCAGGCTCACGTCGACCGTCACGCCGAGCACCACCAGCAACACGGCCAGCAGCGCGACGACCAGCAGCGTCACCCGCCGTTGCAGCGACGGCGTCGGGGTCGACAAGCCGACCGTCATGAGCGTTGCGGCGCGAGCCGGTAACCGATGCCGCGGACGGTGTGCAGGATCCGCGGGCCGTGCGCCTCGAGCTTGCGGCGCAGTCCGCTGACGTGCACCTGCACCAGGTTGGGGTCGTAGGCGTCGTAGCCCCACACTCTGTTGAGGATCTGACCGGCGCTCACGATGCGGCCGCGCTGCTCGACGAGGAAGGCGAGCAGCCGCAGCTCCGTCGCGGTGAGGTCGAGCCGGCTGCCGCCGCGCGCGGCGACGCCCGCGCCGGTGTCCAGCATCAGGTCCCCTACTTGCACGACGTGCGGCAACCGTCCGCGGCGGCGCAGCACCGCGCCGACGCGCGAGACGAGCTCGGCGAGCTCGAACGGTTTGATGACGTAGTCGTCGGCCCCGCCGTCCAAGCCGCGCAGCCGGTCCGGCAGGCCGTCGCGGGCGGTGATCAGGACGATGCCGACGTCGCCCCAGTCGCGGATGACGTCGATCAGGGTGAAGCCGTCGCGGCCCGGCAGCATGACGTCGAGCACCACCACGTCCGGCCGCAGCCCATCGAGGGCGTCCTCCAGCCCGTCGCCGTCACACCGGCCGGCGGTGTGATAGCCGACGTCGGTGAGCGCCTCGCTGACCATTTCGCGGATCGTCTCGGAATCCTCGACCACCAGCACGCGCGGCGCGCCCGCGCTGAACGGGCCGGCAGCCGCGCGCGAGCAGTCCGTCATGGCTTCATTGTCGGCCGCGCAGCTGAAGCCAGGCTGAAGCGGGGTCACATGAGCCCCGCCTGTCACTGGGCCGGGGCGGTGTGCGAAGTGCCCGCCTCACAGCGACAGCGCCGGATGCGCCCCGAGTGCCAGGGGGTTGTCGCTGTGAGGCGGGCACTTCGGCAAGCCCCCCACTCCCCGTGACGCAAGTGGCCCATGGTTCTTCAGATCCACTTCAGCTGCGGCCCCTACCGTCCGGTGCCATGACAACAAACGACGAGATCATCACCGATCCGCCCGCCCCGCCACCGGTCGCCACGCGGCCGCCGGAGAGCCGCCGCCACCCGACCGGCGTGGTCGTCGCGGCCGGCGTGGGTGGCGCGCTGCTCGGCGCGTTCGGCACCATCGCGGCCATTGCGTTCGCCTGGATCATCAACACCGGGCCGCTCGGACCGCCGCCGCCACCGGGTCCGCCCCCGATGCTGGCCCCGCCGTTCGTCCACGGCCCGCCGCCGCCCGGCGGCTTCGGATCGCCACCCGGCGGCTTCGGATCGCCACCCGGCGGCTTCGGATTCCCACCCGGCGGCCCGCCCGGGGCGCCACCGCACGGCGCTTGGCCGCCACCGCCCGGCGAGGCGCCGCCACCGCCGCCCGCACCGCACAGCTGAACCGCATCCGGACCCGCCGCGGTCACGATGGGTCCATCGTGACCGCGGCGGTCGCGTATTACCGGCGGCTCGGGCCCTTCACCGTCATGACGGCGAACGTCTCAAGCGCAC
>NZ_LZJC01000169.1 GCF_001666755.1 Mycobacterium sp. E1214
GCAGCCGCCGCCGCAGCCGCAACCGGGCCGGGGCGCGGGTCACGTCGCGAGGTCCCGTCGGGCGAGGCGTCCGCGACGGAACTGGCGGATTGACAGGTAGATCTCGGCGAGCAGCAGGACCGCGGCCACCAGGGCGGGCAACCAGTAGAGCTCAGTTCGGTCGACGGCCTCCGCCCTGTCCGCAGCGGCGGGCAGGGCCGGGTGGAAGGGCCGGCCGGCTTCCCGGCGCTCATAGGGCACGCCGAGTTGTGCTGCGATGCGGTGCAATTCGGGTTCGTCGATCGCGTCGCCGCTGCCGTATCCCAGCACCGCTCCCCCGGCCACCGACCCGCCGAGGAGGTTGAAGTCGCCCTGCGGTTGGCGCGATCCGGGTGCGCCCGAGCCGAAATAGAGCACGACGTTGCGTGAGCCCGGATACTGCTGGGTGGCCTGAATTAACTGGTAGCGCAGCACATTGTCGGCAGCGCCGGCGTTCGCGTCTGCCCGGGCGTCCTGGGGGGCGAGCGCCGCGACGGTCGGTTGCAGGCTCCACACGTCCGCGGACAGCGGCCAGTCCAATGAGGCCCGCGACGCGAAGCCGACGAGCGCATACCGCGCCCCCGGATATTGCTTGAGTACGGCCGCGACGTCGTCGCGGATGGGTCCGATCCGCGCAGCTCCGGCGTCGCCGTCCGGGTCGGCCACTCCGGCAGATCGATCGACGACGAGGAACACGTTGAGGTCCGCCCCGGCCGCCGGCGTGGTGTCGCGGCGCGTGCGGTCATCGCGCAGCGCCGGGCGGGTGACCGCCAGGAGCAGCAGCAAGACGGTGAGGGTGACACCGGCCCAACGCAGCGCCGCGCGGGCTCGCCGCGGCCTGTGCACGTTCGCGATGAGCACCTGGCGCAGCGCCACCAGGCGCGCGAACAGCAACGCACCGGCGACGACGGCGAGGATCGGCCACGGCAGCACGGGGTCGAAGGTCATCGGCGCAACACCAACAGGGCCACGGACAATACGGCCGCGCACAGCATCGCGATCACCAGCGGCGCCGCCGGCGCGTCGCGGTGTTCCGCGGTCACCACGGTGCCGTCCGCCAGTCGTGCCGGGGGCGCGTGCGCGCGGATGTCGTTGAGCGCTCCCGTCACCGATTTCTGCCCGGCGGCGACGTAACGACCGCCGGTCTGTCGCGCGAGGGCGACCAACGACTCGCTCGCGCCCGAGGGGGCCGTGTCGATCACGTTGAGCTGTAAGCCCAGGCGCGTGGCGAGATCCCGCGCGCCGGCGTCGGTGAACAGGGTGGCCCGGGGGTCGTCGGCGGCGCGGAGTGTGGACGGGCCCAGGTAGACGACCGAGCGCCGGTGGCCGTCCCCGTTCTCGTTCGAGGGGAACCCCGAGAAGCACAGCGCCAGAACATCATTGACGGACGGCGCATAGTCCTCATACGGCACGTTGGGCGCGAATCCCGCCGCCTGGGCCCGACGGGCATCGGTGGATTCGCTGAAGCGTTCCGCCGCGTATTGGTGGTCGCGTGTCAGCGGCACCACGCGACGGTCGACCGTCGTGAGGCCGATGCGCTGGTTCGGCGGGGCGGTGGCTGCCTGCCGCGCGAAGTAGCCCAGCAGTTCGGCCGTCGCGCTGTCGGGCACGGCCTGACCGGCGCACAGCATGATGTCTTCGGGGTGGGCGGCGTCGAAGTCGGTGCCGGCCACGGTCGGGCGGGCCGCGGCCCAGGTGGCGGCAAAGTACATGACCGCCAGCACCACCAAGGTAACGGCGGTGGAAAGGGACCGCAGCCGAGCCACTTTCGCGTATTCGGGCAGCCGGGTCAACCGTGCGACGTTGGCCAGGGGGCGCAGCCGCCGCCGGGCGGCGGTCATCGGGAGCAGTGCCGCCAGGGCCACTATGGCGACGACGCCGGCGGACCCGAGGGCCGCGACCGGCCACCATTTCATGTCCACGAGCGGATCAGCTCCTGGGCCGAGGCGCTCACGTCGGCGACGTCGACCCGCGCGCCGGCGTTGAACTGCGCGTCGGCGAGCCGGCCCAGCAGCGGCGCCGCGGCGGACAGGTTTCCCTCGGCCAGGGCGTCCAGCTGTAGGTACTGCGCCGGCTCGCCGGTCGCTTGGTGGAGGAAGCTGCGCAGGGTCCGGCTGATCGCCCCGCACGCCGCGGAAGCCGTTGTCCGCCCGGCGTCGTGATCGCCGGCGATGCGCTGCACACGGCGCGCGAAGCGGTTGCGGAGCACCCGGGCGTGCACACGTCGCACCAGGGGCATGCGCCGCAGTCGGCGTGCGGGCAGGGTCCCCACGAAAAGCGCCGCGTACCACGCGATGACGCCGACGATCAGCAACACGGCCCACCACAGCCACCACTGCGAGTACGGTTGCGGCCCGAAGACGTGACGCAGCAAGTCATCCGGCACGCTTGGCCACCTCGGTCAAGCGGACGAGTTCGCGCCGAATGTCCTTGCTGCCGGTGATCGTTGCGTGCGGGACCGCGTGCGCGGTGAGGAACGCGTCCAGGCGGGCCCGCCGCTTGTGCTCGGCGCTGCGGTATGCCGCCACAACCCGAGGGCCCAGCTCGGCGCCGTTCAAGACGAAACGACCCGTGGCGACGTCGTACCCGTCGGTGTTGTCGGCGCCGACCGCCGGCATGTCGGACACCAGTGCCCACATGACGTCGTGGCGCCCGCTCAGCGTGCCGAGCACCTCACCGAGCCGCGGGTCGACCTCGGGCTCGTCCGATACCACGAGGATCAGCATGGTGTGCCGGTAATGCGTTGCGACATAATCGAGTTGGGCGGTGATGTCGCTGCCGCCCGGGGCGGTCGTGGTGTGTTGATACCAGCGGTGCAGCAGGCCTTCGATGTGGGATTCGCCGCGCCCCTGCGGGACGTTCACGCAGCCGCGGCGATCACCGTAGACCATGCCGATTTCGTCGGAGCGGCGCAGGCCGATGAGCCCGACGGCGCCCATGATGTGGGCGGCGACGTCGCGTTTGCACTCGCCACTCGGGGCGAGCGCCGACATGTTGCGGCCACCGTCGGCGACCAGCAAGATCTTGTGGTGCTTCTCGGAGACGAACCGCTTGATGAGCACGTCGCCGGAACGCGCGGAGGCCTTCCAGTCGATGTCGCGGACGTCGTCGCCGGGAACGTAGGGGCGCAGGTCGTCGAATTCCATGCTGCGCGTGTGCAACAGCGCGTAACGGCCGCCTTCGAGCAGGCCGCGGGTGTCGGTGCCGAAGTGTGCTTTCGCCCGGTTGAGGTGCTTTCCCAAGAGGACCTCAGGGGACGCGGACGGCCCGCAGCGCGGCGTCCACCACGACCTCGGGGGTGATGTCGGCGCTGGCCGCTTCGAAACCGAGGATGAGCCGGTGGCGCAGGACCTGGTGCGCGAGTTTGGCGATGTCCTCGGGCAGCACGTGCGCACGGCCGGACAGCACCGCCTGCGCGCGGGCCGCCTTGCAGAACGCGATCGTGGCGCGCGGGCTGGCGCCGTACTCGACCAGCCGGGCGATCTGCTTGGGCAACACCCGCGCGGGGTGGCGGGTGGCGTCGACCAGTTGGCTGGCGTAGAGCATCAGCGCGCGGTCCATGTGGACGTGACGCACCACCTGCTGCAGGCGCTGGACGTCGGCGAGGCTGGCGGCGGGCCTGGCGCGGTGTCCCTTGTCGTAGACGCCCGCGTCGATGCGCGCCATGACTTCCACCTCCTCCTGCGGGGTGGGATAACGCACGATCTCCTTGAGCAGGAACCGGTCGGTCTGCGCCTCGGACAGCGGGTAGGTGCCTTCCTGATCGACGGGGTTCTGGGTGGCGATCACCAGGAATGGATCCGCGATCGGGTGGACCTGCCCGGCGATGGTGGTCTGTCGCTCCTCCATCGCCTCGAGCATCGCGCTCTGGGTTTTGGCGCTGGACCGGTTGATCTCGTCAAGCAACAGGATGTTGGCGTGCACGGGGCCGAGCTGGGTGACGAACGATCCCGTCGAGGAGTCGTAGATCTGCGTGCCGACGATGTCGCTGGGCAGCAGGTCCGGTGTGCATTGGATGCGGTGGAAGCGACCGTCGACCGATTCGGCGAGCACCTTGGCGGCCGTGGTCTTGGCCAGTCCGGGCACGCTTTCGAGCAGGATGTGACCCCCCGCCAGCAGCCCGATCAGCAGCGATTCGCGCAGGTCGCGCTGGCCGACGACTTTGGCCGCGAACGCCTGGGAAATGGCGTCGACGATCTGTCGAACGCCGTCGAGGTCGCGCTGATCCGGTTGTGTTCGTGCGATAGCCATACCCTCGCTAACCTACCCGGACGCCGGCTTCTGACACCTGGGGCCGGCCACGCGGCGTCGGCCACCGGGCGCTGGTCCCCGAGTCATGCGTCGGGTCCGCTACTGGGCGTTGGCCGCCACGTAGTCCCCGACGGGGATCGGCGCCGCGGCGGCGTAACCGATGGGCAGGAGCACGTCGCCTGCGGTCGTCGCGTAGTAGACCTCCCACCGGTAGAACGTCGCGAACGCCGCGGGATCGGCCGCGATGAGCGCGGCGTAGTCGTCGACCGCCTGCACGTATTGATGGGCATGGTTGTAGCCGAAGAGGGCGCGGTCCGGGTCGCTGGCGAAACCGTTGGCGGCGAGGTAGCGGCCCGCCGCCGCGATGCTGTCGTGGGGCGAATTGATGTCGCCGCCCTGGCCGTAAGAGGCGAACGTCGACGGCAGGAATTGCATGGGCCCTTGCGCACCGGCGGTGCTTACGCCGTTGATGCTGCCGAAGCGCGTCTCGACCAGGTTGATGGCGGCCAGATAGTTCCAGCCGACGCCGGACTCCGCCTCCGCTGCGTGGTAGTCGTTCAGCAGCTCCTCGGCCGGGGCGGGAGGGTCGATCCGCCACGCGGGCACCGTGTCCCGCGGTTGGGTCATCGCCTGCAGTTGCCGTCGAGCGTCGACGTTGCGGTCGTAGCCGTCGAGCAGCGCCGGCGGGATGCGGGGACGGACGATGGCATCCCAGTCCGGGTGCCGGCCGATGACCCGGTAGGCCAGTTGTTCGCGACGCGCCGCCGCAGTGAGCGCCGCCTGGGGCGTCGCCGGGTCGCGCAAAGCGAGCTCGTCGGCGACGAGGTCGTCGGCGAGTTGGGTGGGATCGGGCGCCAGCGTGGGTTGAATGCCCGACGGTGCGTGTGGTGGACCTGCCAGCGCGGCCGGCGCCGGCGATGCGCCGCCGGTCACCGCGAGCACGATCGCGCCCGCGGCAAACAGCGCGAACCTGCTCAATTGCCGATGGGTGGTCGCGGTTCACCGGCGACCGGAGGGATCGGACCCTCCCCTTGCTCCGGGGCCACGGGCGGGTCGTCCGCCGCGCCGGTGGACTCGGGAGGCTGCGCGGTCTCGTCGGGCGCGTCGGGGTCGTGGTGTCGGGGCATCGTTGTCTCCTCGTTCGGGGATGCAGAACCCATACCCCGTCCGGCGCCGAGGACAACGTCCGACCCGCGATTGCGGCCGCTAGTCGACGTCGCGCACCGCGTCGAGGCGCTGACCCACCCGGGCGAGGGCCTCGTCGAAGACCTCCACCTTCTCGCCGCGTCGCTCGTTGGCGGGCTGGGCGGCACCGCGCGCGCCCTCGGCCTCGACGCGGGCCGCACCCTGACGCCGCAGCATGTTGAAGTTCTTCTCGCGCGCAGCCCTGAGCCGGCTTTGCAGATCCTTGAGCTGCGCCGGGCTCATGCGCTCCAGCGCTGCGGGATGGCTCTCGCCGATCAAGGTGTTTTCCTGCTGGGTCAGGTTCACATGACTGCTCACCCTCCATACATAGCCCGCCGGACGCGCCGACGCGACGACTCGCCGGATCGCGCGCCGAACCGTCACACCGGCGCCACCTCGCGTTCACTCCGCGCGGCCCGCGCCAGGGACGGCCGGTCCGGTTACCAGGTCAGCGGTACGCGAACCGGAGCCCAGCCGTCGAAGGTCTCGGTGGGTGCGGAGCTGTACGGCTTGGGATGCCACGCCTTGGGAATGCCGCCGCTGCTCCAGTCGAACGAGAAGAACGGGACCGCGTCGAGCCAGATCTCGAAGAACATCGCCAGCAGGTCGCGGGCCAGGTGCGACGCCGGGCACCGGTGCGGTCCTCCCCCGAAGCTCCAATTACGCTGCGCGCCATCCAATTTGAAGCGCTGCCCAGACATGTCGTCGGCCTCGTCGCGGTGTACCAGTCCGACGTATAACTGCACCGGGGAGCCGGCGGGGATGGTCGTCTCGCCGATCGTCACGCGGCGACTGGTGATCCGGGAAACGGTCTTCGCCCCGCCGTCCAGTCGGAGCAACTCTTCGACAAATCTGCGCTGGCGGCCGGGGTTTTCGCGGAGCTCACGCTGCAGCGCCGGCTGTCGCGCCAACACCGCCAGCCCCGCCTTGATGGCGAACGAAGCGAAGATCAAGCCGCGCCCCACGGAGGCGATCAGCCCCAACACCTCTTCGTCGCTGAGGGGTTCGGCGGCCAGGCGGCTGATGACGTCCGGCCCATCCAGCGGCGTTCGGCGCATCGCTGCCACCAGCGGCGCGCTGACCGCGTCGGGAGCCAAGTTGCTGGGGAGCCCGCAGACGGTGACAAATGCTGCGCGCCAGACGACTTCGGCGACGCCCGCGCCGTCGCAGCGGTCGAGTCTCGTGGCCACCGCGCCGACGCAGTCTTCGATGATGCGGCGCACCGGCTTGAGCATGTCGCGGGAGTTGCCCGGGTTGAACAGCAACTCGACCATGATCTGTCGGTACGGGCCGAACGGTGGGCTGCCGGGCATCAGTTCGCCTTGGCGGCTGGCGAAGGTGTCGCCATCGCGCATGGCGGCCACGACGTCGTCGCGCCGCCACAGCACGTAGCTGCCGTCGGGCTCGCGCAGCACTCGTTGGCCGGCCCGCCGCGCGGCGGCCAACCAGTCCCTGAAGCCCTCGGCCGCCGCCTCGTCCGACCGCAGGACGTCCAGCGCGGCGGCCTCGGCTGCGTTCCCGGACCCGGTCACCGCGCACCGCCTTTCATCCGGCGGCCCCGCCAGGGGGGACCACCTGCGATTTTCGAGGGCGCCAGTTTATCGCCGGTACGGTCCGTCGGCGCGGCGACGCCGGCGGCACGGGGCCTAGGTGTGCACTTTCCAGCCGGCCAGCGGGGTGGGGGCCGCCGGAGCGTTCGGGTCGTTGAACTCGATGTAGACGTCGCCCTGCTTGACGCTGCTGTCGTAAGCGATGAACCCGTGGGCGGTCTGGCCGTTGGTGACGGTGCCAGACCGCAGCGGCGGGACTTTGTTGATCTGCTGGTAGTCCACCGACGACGAGCCGCCCTCGGTGTCGCGGTAGGGGTCTTGGCGCCAGGCCGAAGACGCCGCGGTCAGCGACCTCTCGCTGTAGGCGAACGACGTGTCGGACTTCCCGACGATCGTGATCTCGATGACGTTGCAGCCTGCGCCGAGGGAGCAGCCGGACGAGATCCAGTTCGCATTGTTGAGCGTGACGTCGGCCGTCGCGCCGCTGTACTCCGTGACATGGATGGTGGTGCCGGACTTTCCGGTCGGAAATGGCGCTTGTGGCGTCGGGTCGGCCGCCGCGTGAGGGGCCCCGGCGCACGCTGTCAGCGCCAGCGATGCCGCGAGCGCTGCCTTCTTGAGAGTCGTGGTGGCCACTCGCGAACGATATCCGTTCGATCGGGCGACATCGTCGTCGGGCGCCTATGGCGAAATAGCGGCGTCTTCGGTCGCATGGTGGAGCGGACTTGACCGACCCCCTTAACCGCCCGGGGCCTGGGCGGCCGAAAACTCGCGCGGCATCTCGTCGCCCCACCCATGGCTGGCGAGCAGGTCCGCGAATCTGACGGAGGGCGCGTTGTTGACCACTTCGTGGATGTGCGCCGGGAACGAAAACGGCGGCGCCTTGCCGGGGTTGCGCTGGGTGTCGCGCCCGATAGCTTGGCTGATCGCGTAGCCCAGATTGTGGCGCGGCCAAGCAGCGTGCACTCGATCGGCAAAACCGCGTGGTAGCAACTCTTTTCGAGCACCGACGACATCCAGATCGATTCCGCTGTGGCAGACCGCATGCTCGGCGCCGAATCGGTGCCCCAGGCCAATACTGGTGTGCAACGCGATCGATTGCCACACTGTGGTCACCCGGTCTTCACGCAGGCCTTGCTCTTCGAGGAATCGGGCCGCGGCATCGGCTCCCTCGACCTCGAAGCGCTGGTCGCCGCGACCGTGGGACGTCAGGCCGAGATCGTGCAGGACCGACGCGAGGAACACAGTCTCTTCGTCGTAGTCGGCGCCGCCGCGCATCCCCTGAGCGGCCGCCAGCTCACGGCCGAACAGGTAGCTGCGCACACAGTGGTTGTGAAGGAACACCGGCGAGACGCGTTCCGCCAGATCGAAGGCTGCAGTACAGATCTTCGAGTCGGGCAGATTCCACGAGGAGAGGTCGCCGGCCTTCGTCGTCGAGGTTCGATCCTCACTCGTCATGCCCGTGACCGTGCCCGCCAGGCCCGCGCCGGGCAAGTGGCTAACTGGCCAACAACCGCCGGGATTGTGACGTGCGCGCGCTCTCACCGCCGCGTGGCGACATTCCGGCGGTGACTGTCCGCCCGAAGGCTGTGGCGGCGAGGCGACTTGGGTGATGATCACGCCCATGCACGCACAGATCGTGTTGTTCGACGGATTCGATCCCCTGGACGCCATTGCCCCCTACGAAGTTCTGGTCGCGGGCAGCGACGCCATTGGTGGCGAGCTGGTTGTCGAATTGGTGTCCGCCGAGGGCCCGCGCGAGGTCATCAGTGGCTCAAGGGGTTTGGTGCTGACGGCCACTGCCGGGCTTGATCCGTCCAAGCCCGGCTTTGTCGTGGTTCCCGGTGCGGTGGGACCGATCGAGGGCGACCCCGACGAGGTCGACACCATCCCGGTGCTGTTGGCCCGGTTCGGAGAGACCGCCGCGGCACCGTTGGTGCGTCAGGCGTTGGACAACCCCGCCGTCACCGTCGCCACGGTGTGTGGCGGGTCGCTGGCGTTGGCCATGGCCGGACTGATCGACGGTCGCCACGCCAACACCCATCATCTCGGGGTGGACGTGTTGGAGGCCACCGGTGCGATCCCCGTGGCGGCCCGGGTGGTCGACGACGGAAACCTCGTCACCGCCGGTGGTGTCACCTCGGGCCTCGACTTGGCGCTCTACCTGCTCGGCCGCACCTACGGCTCGCAGATCGCGTTGGCCGTCGAGGCGATGTTCGCTTTCGAGAGTCGCGGCACCGTTTGGACCAATGATGGCCGCGCGCCCAGGGCGGTATGAGGTGGGCATCCTCGGCGATTGGGACGTCAGCATCAAGACGCCGGTCGGAACGCTGCACATCGCGTATTGCTTCCGCCTTGACGACCAAGGCGTGCTGACCGGTAGCGCTGCCGGTCGACACGAGACCGTGCCCTGCACCGACATCGTGGTCAGCGACGACGACGGCGGACAACGGGTCCGCTGGCGGCAATCCGTCACCAAACCGATGAAGCTGAACCTGCAGTTCGATGTGCTCGTCGAGGGCGACGATCTCCGCGGCCATTCCCGCGCCGGGCGGTTACCGCGGTCCACGATCAGCGGCACCCGACGCGTCTGACGGACCGCGCACCGGCGCACCACCCCTCGCCCGCTTCGACGATCTAGGCGCCCGCGAAGCTGACGCGGGAGCTGTGGGGACCTGACGACGGGCGCTTCTCGTCAGTCGCGCGCCCGTGGAACGTATTTCGGTAACTTTGGGGTGCCACTCCGCTCAGTCGCCGGAACTGTTCACGAAAATTCGCCGCCGAGGCGAAACCGACGTCACGGCCGATCCGTTCGATGCCATGGGCGCTGTGTTCGAGCAGTTCTTGGGCGTGGCGGATGCGCACTCCGGTGACCCATTGCATGGGGGTCTGACCCGTCTCGGCCTGGAAGCGACGGTTGAGCGTGCGCACGCTCATCGCGGCGTGAGCGGCGATATCGGCCAGCGTCAGGTCGCGGTGGGCGTTGGCCTCGATCCAGGCCAGCACCTCGTCCAACTGCGTGTGCTTGCCGATAACACTGGCGCGCAATTGGTTTCGGACGATGAATTGCGCCTGACCACCGCTTCGGTGCAGTGGCGCCACGGCGAGCTTCGCTGCGCTCGCGGCGATGCTCGCGCCATAGTCCTTCTGGACCATGTACAGGCAGGCGTCGAGCCCCGCGGAAGCGCCGGCCGAGGTGAGGATTTGTCCCTCGTCGACGTAGAGGACGTCGGGATCGAGGTCGACCTGCGGGAAGTTGGCGCGGAACAGGTCCGCTGCGAGCCAATGCGTGGTGGCGCGTTTTCCGTCCAGCAGCCCGGCGGCGGCCAGCAGGAATGCGCCGGTGCAGATCGAGGCGATCCGTGCGCCCCCGGCGTGGGCGTCCCGCAGCGCGGCGATGAGCGCGTCCGGGATCTCCGTCACGAGGTCGTCGAGCCCCGGCACGATGATGGTGTCTGCGTCCGCCAGTGCCTCGAGACCGTGATCGGTGGCGATACGCAGGGGTCCCGCCGTGACGACGGGTTCGACGCCGCACACGTGCACGCGGTACCCGTGGGTCCCGTCGGGCAGTCGAACGCGCCCGAACACCTCGACGGGGATGGTCAGGTCGAAGGCGATGACGTCGGGAAAGGCCAGCACGGCAACGTTGTGCATGGCACCAACCTAGCAGCCGGAATGGCATTATTCAGGCGGTAGGTCTTGATATTGCCATGGCCGTGAACACCGGTAGCCGCTGGCGCAGACGCCGGGCACCGTCAATGACGGCTGGTCGCTCGGATGGTGCGCACAAAGGCCGCGATGGCCGCACCGATCTCGTCGGGACTGTCTTCCTGGAGGAAGTGGCTTCCCGCGACGGTGATTTCGGTCTGGTTGGGCCAGCTGCGGATGACGTCGAGGACGCGTCGCTTGCTTGCGATCACTCCTGGGTCGGCGCGAATGAACAGCTTCGGCACGTCGCACGACGCGAGCCACGCACCGAATTGCGCTATGGTCGCCACGACCTCGGGCGGCTCCCCGCCGAGCGGCACGTCACGTGCCCATGACAGCGTCGGGCGCCGATCCTCACCGGCGTTGCGGAACGGCCGACGATAGTGATCCATCTCCTCGTCGGTCAGATCGCGCATCACGATGGACGGCAGCACGCCTTCGATGAAGATGTTGTCGTCCAGCACCAGCGCCTCGCCCTGAGGGGAGCGCAAGCCCCGAAACATCTGAGCGACATCGTCGGGAAAGTCGTTCCACTCCATGGGAATTGCCACCGTCTCCATGTGTACGATGCCGGCGACCCGGTCCCGGTGTTGATTGGCCCAATCGAAGCCGAGCGCCCCGCCCCAGTCGTGCAACACCAGGGTCACGCGGTCACCGAGATCGAGGGCGTCCCAGAGGGCGAACAGGAAATCACGGTTCTGGTGATAGTGGTAGCTGCCGGGTCCCGGGTTGTCCAATTTGTCCGAGCCGCCCATCCCGATCAAGTCGCAGGCGACCAACCGGCCCAGGCCTTCCAGGTGCGGCATGACGTTGCGCCACAGGTAGGACGAACTCGGGTTGCCGTGCTGGAACACGATGGCGTCACCGTCGCCCTGGTCGATGAAGGCCATGCGCTTGCCGTAAATCTCTCGGTAGCGCACCTGCGCGTATGGCTTGGCTCCGGTCATTGCACACTCCTGTCCATGAAATCGACGTGCCGTCGTCGGTCGTCGAAGCAACCGGTGAATGGTGTCGAGATGGCGCTGCGGACCGACGGCTAGCGTCGTTGGCGCACTTCGGCGAGTCAGGAGTATTCGGCGGTGCCGCCGCCCTTTTCGGTGACGAAGCGCTCGCACGACGTCAGCAACGGCGCGACGTACTCTCGGACTCTCTGGACGGCCTGCCGGCTCGTCGATCGCGGTGATCCACCGTCAAACGGTGGATGAGGGTCGTATTCCAAAAGCAGTTGGGCGTAGCGCGCGGTTTCCTCGTCGAACATCTCGGCGAGCAGAATCAGACCGAAGTCGATTCCCGCCGTGACCCCGCCGCCGGTGATGCGGTTCCCATCGATGACGACGCGCTGCTGGGTCGGCACCGCCCCGAATAAGGGCAGTGCGTCCAACATCGACCAGTGCGTGGTGGCACGATAACCGTCCAACAGTCCCGCGGCGCCCAGCACCAGCGAACCCGTGCAGACCGACGTGACGTAACGGGCCCGCGGGCCCCGAGTCGCAAGGAAATCAATCACCTCCGGATCGCGCATCGCGTCGGCCGTTCCGTTGCCCCCCGGCACAAAGATCACGTCGTAGTGATCCGCGGCGTCGGCGAGTCTTTCGGTCGCGCGAAACGGTGCGCCACTGTCCGAGAAGAACTCGTCGGTGGTGGTGTGCAGCAAATGCACGTCGGTGTGTTCGCGCAACGTCTCGTATGGTCCTATCAGGTCCAGCATGGTCAGGCCCGGAAACGGAATCATCGCCACGCTCGGTCGCCAATGCGGTGTCTCCGTCGGCGCGCTCACCGAGCGAAACTCCGCGGGATGGGGCAATGAACTCGGGTGACTACTGCGCGCATACTTCCCTCTCGACCGGTGATCACCTGAATGTAGGAAGCGCCGGACAGGCGCGACACTGGCCGGCTGGTCAACGAACGCCGAATTTTTGCCGTGCTCACCGAGTGGGCGGAGCGGCGGGTGGGTGAGGCGCGGTTCCATCAAAAGGTCAGGCCCGCGAACCTCAAGCTCTTGCCGATTGAGCGCGCGGCGCGATGGCGTCGGGTTGAATGTCGGCGTGGAGATCTCGCAGATGCGTGCGTTCGTGGCCGTGGTGGAGGACGGCGGGTTGTCGGCGGCGGCTCGTCGGCTGCACATCAGCCAGCCCGCGCTGTCGGGAACGATTCAGGCGCTGGAAAAGCGCCTCGACACCCAGCTGCTGACCCGCAGCAGCTCCGGAGTGACCCCCACCGCGGCCGGCATGACGTTCCTCAACGAAGCGCGGGCCGTCATCGCGCGCTACGAAGAGGCGTTGGCCGCCATGGCCGCCCACTCGCCGCACCGAAGCCGCACGCTGCGCATCGGCGTGCCCCTGGAACTGCCGCCCCAACCGGTGTCCGAGGCGATTTCCCAACTGGCCGCGGCCTATCCGGGCACCACGGTCACGGTGCGGCACATGTCGACCGCCAAGCAACTCGATGCGCTGTGCCGCGACGAACTCGACGTCGGCCTGGTCCGTGAATTGCCCGCGACGGACCGCCTCGACGTCGGCGTCGCTCTGCGAGAACCGTTGGGTGTGTTGTTGGCGGCCGAGCAGGCGACGGCGGTGGCCTCGCCGTCGGGTGGGGTGCATCTGGACCGGCTGATTGGCTTGCAGTGGTTAGGCTTTCCACGCGCCGGCAGCCCCGCCTGGTACGACGAGATCACCGCGGTTCTGCGCAGCCACGGGATCCAGCCGGACCGCCCCGACGCCTACACCCAGGACCTGCAACCTGAGGTCAAGCTGGCTCAGATCAGCGCGGGGGGCAGATTCGCCTTGGCACCCGCGAATTGGCAACGCCCGCTTCCCAATTCGGTGCGGTGGCTGCGCTTGGTGGACAGTCCCCTGGTGCGCCGAACCTGGGTCGTCTGGCCGGCGCGCTCGCACCGCAAGGACGTCGCGCACCTGGTGGCCGCGCTCGAAGACGCCATCGAGGCCGCCGGCCCCGGCGACGATGCCCGTTCGACAGCCCCCACCGCCATCTAGCCCGGTTATCGCCGCCATCGCGAGACCCGATGGGTGCGGCCCCGACGCACGCGACCGTCAGCGTCTTGGATAAAGAGGCGACTGTACTCACGACCCCGATCACAAAGGATGCGCATGACGAAGGAAATGGCCACCCCACTGCACGGCACCACGGCCCTGGTGACGGGCGCCAATCGCGGCCTGGGCCGGGCGATCGTCTCGGCACTTCTCGATCGCGGTGCGAGCAAGGTCTATGCGGCGGCCCGCACGCCGGCGCAGCTGGACACGGCCGACGGGCGCATCACGCCGGTCAAGCTTGACGTCACCGACGGAGCCGACGTGAGCGCCGCGGCCGCGCACTGTGGGGACGTCGTCGTGTTGATCAACAACGCCGGCGCGATGCTGGAGTCGCCGTTTTTGACCCCGCGCAGCGCCGACGCGGCACGCACGGAGATGGAGACCAACTATTTCGGCACCCTGGCCATGGCCCGCGCCTTCGCCCCCATCCTGGCGGCCAACGGCGGTGGCGCGCTCGTCAACATCCTCTCCGTTGCCAGTTTCTACTCGCTGCCCTTCAACGCCTCGTATTGCGCGTCCAAGGCCGCCGAGTGGTCGCTGACCAACGCGTTGCGTCTCGAATTGCACCGGCAGGGCACCAATGTCGTGGCCGTGCACCCGGGCTTCATCGACACCGACATGACCGCCACCGTCACCGACCCCAAGCTGTCCCCCGAGGACGTCGCCGCCCAAACTTTGGACGCCATCGAGGCCGGTGCCCAGGAAGTGCTCACCGACGACAAGACCCGCACCGTCAAGCAGTCCATTCCCACACACCTGACGACTCTTTACCCGCAACTTCAAAAACGTTGGGAGGCAGGCGATTCTCCGTGGCGGGGTTGATATCGACTCAGGCCCGACGGGTGTCGGCGATTCAACCCTGCGACGCGCGGCGCGCCACGTCGGCCGCGCTGATGCCCTCCAGCGCCAACCCGTATCCGATGTTCTCGTCGACCACGCGCCGGAGCCGCTGCGTCAACACTGTTCGGGTGTAGCTGCTGGTCAACGGGGGCAGCGCCGCGATGTCACGGGCGATCTCGCGCGCCCGCGGCAAAAGCTGGTCGCTGTCGACGATCTCGTTGACAACGCCCCACTCGCGGGCGGTGGCGGCATCCAGGGTTTGGCGGGTCAGCAGGAAGTAACGCGCGCGGATGCTCCCGATCACCTCCGGCCACAACAGGTTGACGCCGTCGCCGGGGACGATGCCGAAGTCGAAATGCGGTCGGTCCGAGAACACGGTGTGCGGGGTGGCGAGCACGATGTCGCACAACAGGACGTACTCGCTGTGCAGCAATACGGGGCCGTTGAGCGCAGCGATCATGGGCACCTCGACGTCGAGGATGTTCGCCAGGATCTTTTTGCCTTCGCGCCAGATCTTGTCGTAACCGACGGGGCTGAAGAAGTCGAAACCCTCCGCGGAAATTTCGTCCATGAACGCATCACCGGAGCCGGTGAGGATGACGACTCGATTGTCACGGTCGGCGCCCACGCGATGAAACAGTTCGACGAACTGCTCATGGGTGTGACCGTCGAAGCGCAGCTTGCCGCCATCGGTGTGCAGCGCAATCTCGAGCACGCCGTGCTCGTCACGGGTCAGCCTCGCATTAGGGAACTCGTCGCGATAGTCGTCAAAGGCCGTGCTCATCGGGTCCTCCAGGTCGAGTGTCCGGCGGTGGTCGCCGCTCAAACTAACCGCGAAACCCGGCTCGGCCGTCCGCCTGAACCATCACGATTGGCGGCAGCGGCCATAAGTGCCGCCGATGGCAGGCGCGAACCCGAACCGGGCGGGGCCTGCAGCAGCCCGCTCGTTGCGAAGCCCTCTCGGCGACCCGAGCGCTACAGACCCGACGGCACGACCTTGCCGTTTACCGTCACCTGAACCTGATCGGTCTTGGGGTTGTACTCGATCTGGCCGTGCTCGAAACTCGACACGAGCGAATCGCCCACCGTGGTTGCATCGCTGGTCGGGTAGCCCAGCGGCCCCGCCGAGCCGTTGGTGCCGGTGACGGCGGGCACGCCCGCCGGGTCACGCGGCACGTTCCACGCCTCCCGAATCTTGCCCAGCGTGATGTATGCGGGCGTGCCGGTGTCGCCGTTCTTCGCGGTGATCACCCCGCCTTGGAACTGTTGGAAGATCAGGCCGCTCGGCCGGGTGCCCGCGTTGTGGTCACCCGTCAGGGGCTGACCGAGAGCGTCTTTCTGGTCTTGGGTGGCCGACGAGTACTTGGCGGCGATCGGTCCGGTGAGTGTTACCTGCACGCCGCGCTCCCCGGCCAGTTTCACCTCGGTGGGCGGCGCCGGCGGTGCAGGTGTGGAGGTAACGCTCACCCCGCCCTGCTGGGGGGCCGGGGTGCTTGCGCTCTTGCTATCGGTGCAGCTCACGGCGATCAGCGCGACAGCGGCCACGCCGACGACTCCCGCGCGGCGGTATGCGATCGTTGGCATCGGCGTCCTCTCGCGTCGTTTCGGTGGCGCAGTCGCCACGGGCGTTATGGCCGCGAACGAACTTACAACGCGAGTCCGGGTTGCACGCCCGCGCCCCCGACCCGGGCGCTGTCGCCGTGACGCGCGTTCACGACCACCGATCACCGGAGACACGGCGTGCGGCCGCCGCCGTCTGCTGGGCCGTTCGCGATGGAACAACGGCCCAGCAGTCGGCTATCGCAGGGGGATTAATCGCAGGCGTAGCACGCCCAGCCGCGGGCGCCGTTGCGCCAGTGGAAGCCGGCACCGCAGCCATGGTCACCGGTGCTGCCGTCGCAATCCAATGGCTGGACCATGGCCGGCGTGCCGGGCTTCATGGGAACGATTGGCTGGTAAGGGCTTTCGGCTGCATGCGCGGGAGCTACCGGCAAGAAGAAAGCCGCGGCGGCAATGACTGCAATTCTCATTCGCATTAAACATCTCCAGGTCTGGCGAGTTGTGGGCGAAGTGATGTTAAGTCCGAGAGACCTGACGTGAGGCCATAATGGCGATATATCCAACTTACGTTCAATAGCCGTTGGGTTTGCGCGTCTCAACCGCCCGACATCCGAGCGTCGGGCCCGCTAGGCAGCGCGGTTTCCCGCGCAAGTACCGAGGCGAACGACCCACACGCACACAGCCGATGGACCGAGCACCCCAGTGCCAATGTCAACGATTATAGGCCGCGTGTGCGAGTGTCGCGGGACTGCTTCACTTCCAGGATAAGGCCCGGTGGGGGGCTTGCGGCAAGGCCGGGGTGTTGCCCCATGCTTGCACGTCTCCACTGTTGGTTGGAAGGATTCCAGTTGTCGAAATCGCTTGACGAAGGTCCCTATTTCCACGGCACGACGGCGCGGCTGCGTGCCGGCGATCTGCTCACCGCCGGTCGTCGATCGAACTACCGCCCCGAGATCGTGATGAACCACATCTACTTCACCGCTCTAATCGACGGAGCCGGCCTCGCCGCGGAGATCGCCGCAGAACTCGCCGGGGGCGCGGCCCTTCCGAGGGTGTACCAAGTCGAGCCGACCGGCGAATTCGAGGACGACCCGAACGTCACCGACAAGAAGTTCCCGGGCAATCCCACGCGGTCGTTCCGCAGTACGGCGCCGCTTCGGGTGGTCGAAGAGGTCACCGAGTGGACGCGACTCACACCCGACCAGTTGCGAACATGGCGCGAACGCCTCGCTGCGCTCCTCTCCAGCGAGCGCGGCGAAATCATCAATTGACAGCTGATGATCGCCGCTCGGCCTCGGAAGATATCGCGAACGGGTCTGACCAGACGCCGGGATCTGCGCAGCATTGGTGAGAGTCGTCGTGGTCGCGTCCAAGATATCTACGACGCGATCCCCGTCGCCGAGAAGAGCTTGTACTGGATCAAGGGCACGCACCGGCGATTCGACGGCTACAACTTCTTCGGCCTTCACCGCGAGATCCCGATCGAATGGTTCGACAACCACATCAGCTGAGAACAGCGGCACACTGGTCGGCTCACTAACTCGTATGGGCTGAGATCGCTTGTCGCCCAGCACGTTGCGGAGTCTTGGCCCGCCGGCGCATTCTCAGACCGAACATCACGTTGAAGATGCACAGACCGATGGTGCCGGTGCGGTCGCGTTGAATGCCGGCTCGACGCAGGTGCTGAAGCCGCCGACGACTCAACCGCCTGTGGTTGGCGGGGTTGCGGCGCACAATGGAGGCCATGAGCGGCGCAACCGATAGGCCGAGAGTCGACACGTTCGTCTGGCCAGTGTGGCACCGCACCGGTTACAAGTTCTTTCCCTATGCGGCACAGCAATTGGGTCAATGGTGGGTGCTGCGCTTGAACTACGACTTCCCCGACCATGACCTCTACACGCTGTTCGTGGACGGCCGCGCCGCTTTGGATGTCACCGGCGGCATAGACAGTCACATTCCGCTGGCCGCAAGCGTTGGTGCCCTGAAGCCTTTTGATCCCCAAGCCGTCGAGGCCGCGTTGACGCCCGATCTGGCGGCGGCGGCCGTGCGCGACGTCGCCGAGTACGTGTTCTACGGAAGCGAGGTCGGAGACCCGTGTGACTGGTGTGACCACTTGGCCGACCACGATCCCATGACTCGGCTGTGACGTCGCTACGTCGGCTTCACCCGCCGCGCCTGACGCTGCCGCCGATTAAGCAGCGGAAGGCCTCGTCCGATCCGCACGCGACGGCCGGGTGCGTGTGGCGGCGAGACTGAAGCGACCCAATCAAACCCGCGCGAAATTTTTCGAGCGACCGGAGTGACGTCACCGGGTGCAAACAGCAAGTCGCGGAGCGTCGTCGGACGACGCCGTAATGACCGTGATGGCGTTCAGGTCCAGCTGGCTCACCGTTGAAGATGGCTCTTGGTCACGAGCCGGACACGTTCCTTGGTAAGTGGGGCGGGCGGGGCTCGAACCCGCGACCTACGGATTATGAGTCCGCGGCTCTAACCGACTGAGCTACCGCCCCCGGCGTACTGCTCCGAGGAAACCGTAGCCCAAGGCCGGCTGCGCCGTCGTCGCCGCACGGGCCTCCCACCAACGGAAAGTGGGCGCCGCACCTCGCGACGCCCACCGTCCAACGCTTCGATCAAGCGGGCTGCTTCGCGGCGCCGGCCTGATCCTTGATCTTCGGGATGAGGTCGGGCGCGTAGACGAAGATCGCCGACTCGACCTCCCACTCCGCCTGAGCCTGAGACATCGGCGTGGTGTTGGTGATCATGTTGATCAACTCCTGGCCCTCGCCGTACGGGTTGGGGTTCGCCCGCACCTGGCTGGCGAACCAGCGCCCCTCGGCGGCCTCGTGGCAGTCGCTGTAGTCGGCGTTGTGCACCATCTTGTTCTGCGCCAACAACTTGACGTATTGGTCGTCAGCCGGCGTCAGCGTGCAGTCCGCCGACGCGCGCGGCGCCGACGCCGTCGACCCGGCGAACAACGCGGCCCCCATGGCGACACCGGCGGCCCCCGCCAACAGCACTCGTGCGCGCGATCGTGTGGTCACTTCTCCAAGCCCCCTTTTCGTGTGGTTTGCTGATTCCGCTTTCGCGCTGTCAATCGGGTACCACCCCCGCCGCGCGCGGCAAACGACCCGCTTTGCGAACACCGGGTGAACAGCGCGGAACTAAAATTGCTGTGCGAGAAACTCTTTCAGTCGAACACGCGATCGAGGCGTGCGCCGTTTGCGGCACAACGAACAACGCCGCACCACAGAAACTCTGCGGTGCGGCGTCGGCCGTCTGATTAGCTAGCCCGGATCAGGGCTCCGTCGGCCAGTTGGCCTTCGCGGCCTGGTCCTTGATCTTGGGGATCAGGTCGGGCGCGTAGACATAGATCGCCGACTCGACCTCCCACTCTGCCTGAGCTTGGGTCATCGGCGTGGTGTTGGTGATCATGTTGATCAACTCCTGGGCCTCACCGAACGGATTGGCGTTGGCTCGCACCTGGTCGGCGAACCAGCGCCCCTCGGCGGCCTCGTGGCAGTCGCTGAAATCGGCGTTGTGCACCATCTTGTTCTGGGCGAGCAGCTGCACGTACTGGTCGTCCTTGGCGGACAGGTTGCAGTTCGCCGAGGCCTGCGGTGCCGACACCAGGGCGTTGCCCAGCATCGCGGCACCCAGGGCGGCGCCGGCGGCCGTTACCGACAGCACGCGAGTGCGGCTGGTTATCATCTCCGAACCTCCTCCGCGTGGAACGCATTTCCGTCCCACACACCCCGAGCTATTAACCTGAAAAGTCGAAGCCGAAAGCCATCCGAGCCGAGGAGAACAGCTACTCGGTCGGCGACCGTCTCGGCCAGGCCACGCTGCCATCCCGGAACCGTCACATATATGTTTCACATCAGTGTCGGTGGCCGGCCTTAAATTAGCGAATCTGCCCATTACGCAGCGATAACGCAGCCTTGCGCAACGGTGTACGAATGGTTAACATTCGGTGCCGCGCGCACCCCGGGAAGGCTGGGCGGCCGACGCATCGAGGCCCGGTGCGACCGCCTCAGCGCGGCCCCGGGAGCCCCCTCCGAGCATCTAGCAAACGTCGCCCTCAGGTGAAGATCGTCTGGCCGTCCGCGCCGATCAGATACCGCTCGGTGCCGTGCGCCACGCGCGGGGCGTCGGCGGCCAGCGCGACGGCCACCTTATTGCTGGCGTTTCGCATGATGTCGAAGGTGAGCTCCACGGCCTCCGCCTCGGAAAACCGGGAGCGCACCTCGGCGACGTCATCGGCGACGAGGTGCGCAGGGGTCCAAATTAACGCATCGGCGTAGCGGAGCGCGGCTTTTGCGCGGTCGTCGAGCAAAGTCGACTCCTCGAACCGCTCAACCTCGAAATAGAGCGTCTCCGAACCGCCGGCGTCCAGAGCCGTGCCCTCGCGCACCGACTTGCACAGCCGGCAGTTGTGCTGCGCCGCACCACGCAGCCGGACCAATTCCGAGGTGATCGGGTCCAGGGCCCGCATTCGCGCCACCGCGAGTAAAAAGTCGTTGAACACCACGTCGGACGGATCGGTGCGGTGATCCCAGGCGATCGGCCCGTCGACCCACTCCAGGTGCTGCGCACCGACGCCGAGCGCGGCCAACCCGGCGCGCACCCGCGGCACAAAGTCGGCGATGTACATCTGCACGACGACCCCGAACGTGCTGTCGCCCAATTGTTTCCATAGCCGGGATCGCTGCTCGGCGGTGATCGAGGAGACGTCGGCGCTGAATTGTTCGGCGAAGTCGGCCACCGCGAACTCGACCTCGGAGTTCGGCTCACCGACCTCCACGCACGCGGGCAGCGGCGGCAGCGACGTCGTCTGCGCGCACACGCGGCGCACCAGGGCCGCAAGGCGGCCGTCACCGGGCGCCAGCGCCACCAACCGCGTCAGCTGATCGTCTCGAACCGAAACCGGGGCCGCCATCCGTCACACGCTAGAGCGCGCTGGGCCGGGCGGCAATGAGCTGGGCTGATGAGCCGGCTATTGGGCCTGGCTGACCGACGACATGTGGAAATCCGGTATCCGCAGCGACGGCATCGCCGCGCGGGTGGCCCAGTCGCCCCATTCCCGCGGCAACGTTTTCTCGCTGACGCCGGCCTCGGTGGCCCGGCGCAGCAGGTCCAGCGGGCTCTCGTTGAACCGGAAGTTGTTGACCGCGGCGGTGACCTCACCGTCCTCGATGAGATACACCCCGTCGCGGGTGAGCCCGGTGAGCAGCAGGGTTGTTGGGTCGACCTCGCGGATGTACCACAGCGTGGTCAGCAGCAGGCCGCGCTCGGTGCCCGCGATCATGTCGGCGAGATCGGCCGATCCGCCCGTCATCACGAGGTTGTCGGCGGCGACCGCGACCTTGGTGTCGTACTTGGCGGCCGTCGCCCGCGGGTAGGCCAGCTCGTTGATGACACCCTCGCGGATCCACTCCACCTGGCCGATCTCCATACCGTTGTCGAAGACCGACGCCGTCTCCGAGGAGCTGCTTACCGCCACGAACGGCGTGCAGGCCAGCCCGGGCGCCATCGGGTCGGAGAACAGCGTCAGGGGCAGCTCGGTGAGGCGCTCCCCCACCCGGGTGCCGCCGCCGGGCGCCGAGAACGCCGTCCGGCCCTCCTGCGCGGCGCGACCGGCCATCGACCATCCGAGGTAGATCATCATGTCGGCCACCGTCGAGGGCGGCATGATCGTCTCGTAGCGCCCGGCGGGCAGGGCCACGCTGCGCTCCGCCCAGCCCAGCCGCATCGACAGGTCGTCGAGCAGCAAATCCGTTGGCACGCCCACGAAGTCGGCCGTGCCCACACCCGCCCAGGCGCTGGCGTCACCGCGTTTGGCGTTGATCTCGACCGCGCCGGTCGGCTGGGTGAACCGTCGGCGCAGGCCCGTCGAGGACGCGAGGAACGTGGTCGCGACGCTGTGGTGGGCGAAGCCGTACAGCCGGTCGGTGCCGCGGAAGCCCCGACTCAGCGAGTCGGCGACGTCGGAGAATATCTGGGGCCCGGTCCCCGGTACGGGGGCGTCCCAGTCGGCGGGCACCCCGGCGTCGGCCAACAGCGGCGCCGCGTCGCCGGCCTCCGGCGCGGCCGCGGCCGCCTCCTGCGACGCGGCCACCTGGCCCGGCAGCACCCGCGGGTCGACCTCCGCGGACACCACCGTGCCGATCCGCGCGCCCGACCCGCCGCGCACCACGGAGATGACGGTCACGCTGCGGCTCACCGAAACCCCGTTCGTGGTCATCGAATTGCCCGCCCACCGCAACGTGGCCTCCACCTTGTCGGTGACCAGCACCATGGTCTCGTCGGCGCCGCCGCGCTTGGCCGCCTCGTCCAACACGATGTTCACGACATGCTGCGCGGTGATCATCGGCGCCACTCCTCAGCATCGCTTCGCTCTGCATCGTCGCCGGCGCGGATCATCGGCCGCCCTCGGTCCGGGTGTTGAGCACATTGACGCCCCGGAACAACGCCGACGGGCAGCCGTGGCTGACGGCCGCGATCTGCCCGGGCTGAGCCTTCCCGCAATTCAAGGCGCCCCCTAGCCTCCAAGTTGACGGTCCGCCCACGGCCTCCATGGAATTCCAGAACTCGGTCGTGGTCGCCTGGTAGGCGACGTCGCGGATCTGGCCGTCGAGGCGGCCGTCGCGGATCTGATAGAACCGCTGGCCGGTGAACTGAAAGTTGTAGCGCTGCATGTCGATCGACCACGACTTGTCACCGACGATGTAGATGCCGTCCTGCACCCGGCCGATCAGGTCCTCGGTGCTGACGTCCTCGGCGGCCGGCTGCAGCGACACGTTCGCCATCCGCTGGATCGGGACGTGGTGCGGCGAGTCGGCGTACGAGCACCCGTTGGAGCGAGCCTGGCCCAGCCGCGGGGCGAACACCCGGTCCAGCTGGTAGCCGACGAAGATGCCGTCGCGCACCAGGTCCCAGCTCTGCCCGGCGACGCCCTCGTCGTCGTAACCGATGGTGGCCAAACCGTGTTCGACGGTGCGGTCGGCGGTCACGTGCATCACCGGCGAGCCGTACCGCATGGTGCCGAGCTTGTCGGGCGTCGCGAACGAGGTGCCCGCGTACGCGGCCTCGTAGCCGATGGCGCGATCGTATTCCGTTGCGTGACCGATGGATTCGTGGATGGTGAGCCACAGGTTCGTCGGATCGATCACCAAGTCCTTGGGTCCGGCGACCACCGAGGGCGATTTGACCTTCTCGGCCAACAGCGCGGGCAGCTGCGCCAACTCGTCGGTCCAGTTGTAGACCGCATCGTCGACCAGCACCTCCCAGCCCCGGCCCATCGGCGGCGCCAGCGTCCGCATCGAGTCGAAACTGCCGGCCGCGTGGTCGACGGTGACCGCGTCCAGCGTCGGCTGAATTCGGACCCGCTGCTGGGTGATCGAGGAGCCAAACGTGTCGGCGTAGAAGGTCTGTTCCTTGACGGCCGTGAGGACGGCCGACACGTGATCGATGCCGTCGGCAGTGAGCAGGCGCCCCGAGTACTCCTCGAGCACCGCGATCTTGTCGGCGGCGGGGACATCGAACGGGTCGATCCGGTACGCCGACACCCAGGTCGCGTCGCGGTAGACCGGCTCGGCGGCCAGCTCCACGCGTTCGGTGTTGAGCCGGGCCAACGTGGTGGCGACGTGCACCGCGCGGCGCGCGGTCTCTGCGGCCACCGAGGGCGCCAGCTCGGCATGCGACGCGAATCCCCACGTGCCGTCGACGATTACCCGCACCGCCAGGCCGAGCTCGCGGTTGACGACGGCCGTCTCGAGTTCGCCGTCGCGCAACTGGATGATCTCGGTGTTGATGCGGTGAACCCGCAGGTCCGCGTAGCTGGCCCCGGCGGCGGTGGCCGCCGCGAGCGCGGCGTCGGCCAGTTCCTGGCGCGGCAGGGCCAAAAAGTCGGCGTCGATCCCCCCGTTCGATGTCACGGCTCCACCGTAACGGCCGGTGCTCACCAATTCGCGGCGGCGCCCGCTTTAATACCTTCATGGCCAGCGCCGTATCGAGGACACGCCCTCGCTCCACCGCGCTGGGTTACGCGCTGCTGGCGCCCAGCCTGTTCGGCGTCGTCGCCTTTCTGCTGTTGCCCATCCTCGTCGTGGTGTGGCTGAGCCTGTACCGCTGGGACCTGCTGGGGCCGCTGCGCTTCGTCGGGCTGGCCAATTGGCGTTCGGTGCTGGCCGACGGCGGATTCGGCAACTCGCTGATCGTCACGGCCGTCTTTGTGGCGATCGTGGTGCCGGTGCAGACGGTGCTGGGCCTGGTCGTCGCGTTCATGTTGGCCCGCCAACTGCCCGGCACCGCGCTGTTCCGCACCGTCTACGTCCTGCCGTGGATCTGCGCGCCGTTGGCCATCGCGGTGCTGTGGCGGTGGATTCTGGCGCCCACGGACGGGGCCGTCAGCACCGTGCTGGGTCACGACATCGAGTGGCTGTCCGACCCCAGCTTCGCGCTGCCCCTGGTGTCCGCCGTCGTCGTGTGGACCAACGTCGGCTACGTGTCGCTGTCGTTTCTGGCGGGCCTGCTGGCCATTCCCGACGACATCCACGCCGCCGCCCGCACCGACGGCGCCACCGCGTGGCAGCGGTTCTGGCGCATCACCCTGCCCATGCTGCGCCCGACGACGTTCTTCGTGCTCGTCACCGGGATCGTCAGCACCGCTCAGGTTTTCGATATGGTTTACGCGCTCACCGGCGGCGGCCCGGGCGGCAGCACCGACCTGGTGGCCCACCGCATCTACGCCGAGGCGTTCGGCTCGGCCGCGATCGGGCGGGCGTCGGTGATGGCGGTGGTGCTGTTCGTGATCCTGGTCGGCGTCACCTTGGTGCAGCACCTGTATTTTCGGCGACGGATCAGCTATGACCTCACCTAGGCATCTCGGCAACGCCGTCCTCTACGCCGGGCTGATCCTCGGGGCGCTGATCACGTTGGCGCCGTTCACCCTTGGGCTGATGACCTCGTTGACCTCGTCGCACCAGTTCGTCACCGGGACGCCGCTGCAGCTGCCACGGCCGCCGACGCTGTCGAACTTCACCGACCTGGCGGGCGCCGGCTTCGGCCGCGCGATCGCGGTGACCGCGCTGATGACGGCGGTGATCCTGGTGGGTCAGCTAACCTTCTCGGTGCTGGCCGCATATGCGTTCGCCCGCTTGCAGTTTCCCGGCCGAGACGCACTGTTCTGGGTCTACATCGCGACGTTGATGGTGCCGGGCACGGTCACCGTGGTGCCGATGTACCTGATGATGGCCCAGCTCGGCCTGCGCAACACGTTCTGGGCCTTGGTGTTGCCGTTCGTCTTCGGGTCGCCCTACGCGATCTTCCTGCTGCGCGAACACTTTCGGCTCATCCCCAACGACCTCATCAACGCCGCCCACCTCGACGGAGCCAACACTCTGGACGTGATCGTGCACGTGGTGATCCCGTCCAGCCGGCCGGTGCTGGCGGCGCTGACGCTGATCACCGTGGTCTCGCAGTGGAACAATTTTATGTGGCCGTTGGTCATCACCAGCGGCCACAAGTGGCGGGTGCTGACGGTGGCGACCGCGGACCTGCAGTCTCGGTTCAACTCTCAGTGGACGCTGGTGATGGCGGCGACCACCGTGGCGATCGTCCCGCTGGTCGCGCTGTTCGTCGTCTTCCAGCGCCACATCGTCGCCTCGATCGTGGTCTCGGGAATCAAGTGACCCGGCCCCGGTTCTCGACCCTGGCCGCCGGGGCGCTCGTTGTCGTCGCGGTGTTGCTGGCCGCGACGGCGGCGCTGCTGAATTACTCGGGGCTGCCCGGCGGTGGCCGGGTCGTCGTCACCGTGCGCATCTGGGCCGATCAGATCGGCGAGGCGTACCGCGAGTCCTTCGCCGCGTTCGCCCGCGCGCACCCGGGCATCGACGTGCACGTCAATCTGGTGGCCTACGCCACCTACTTCAATACCCTGCGCACCGATGTGGCCGGGGGCAGCGCCGACGACATCTTCTGGCTGTCCAACGCCTACCTTGCGGCCTACGCCGACAGCGGCCGGTTGCTCGACGTCGGCGCCACGGTCGACCCCGCGGCGCGTTCGGATTGGGACACCGCGGTCCAGGAGCAGTTTACCCGTCACGGAAAGCTGTGGGGCGTACCGCAATTGACCGATGCGGGCATCGCGCTCTATTACAATGCCGACCTGCTGGCCGCGGCCGGCGTGGCTCCGGCGCAATTGGCGGGGTTGCGGTGGAGTCCCGACGGCGGGGACACCCTGCGGCCGCTACTGGCCCGGCTCACGGTCGACGCCGACGGGCACCGCGCCGACGCAGCGGGTTTCGACGCGACCCGGGTACGGCAGTGGGGGTACAACGCGGCCAACGACCCGCAGGGCATTTACCTCAACTACATCGGGTCGGCGGGCGGGGTGTTCCAGCGCGGCGACCGCTTCGCGTTCGACAATCCGCCGGCGGTCACGGCCTTCCGCTATCTCGTCGGGCTGATCAACACCGACCACCTCGCGCCGCCCGCGTCGGACACCAACGACAACGGTGACTTCTCCCGCAACCAATTCCTGGCCGGGCGGATGGCGCTGTTCCAGTCCGGCACCTACAACCTGGCGCCGGTGGCCCGCGACGCCGGTTTCCGCTGGGGCGTGGCGATGATGCCCGCCGGGCCCGTGGGACGGGTGAGCGTCACCAATGGCATCGCGGCGGCGGGCAACGCGGCAACCAAGCACCCCGACGCGGTGCGTCAGGTGCTGGCCTGGATGGGCAGCAAGACGGGCAACGAATACCTGGGCCGGCGCGGCGCCGCGATCCCCGCGGTGCTCTCCGCCCAGCCGGTCTACTTCGACTACTGGGCCCGCCGCGGGGTGGACGTCGCACCGTTCTTCCGCGTCCTGGACGGGCCACGCATCGCCGCGCCGGGCGGTGCCGGCTTCGCCGCCGGCAACGCTGCGCTGCAGCCCTACTTCGACGAAATGTTCTTGGGCCGAGGCGATGTCGCGGTGCTGCTCAAGCAGGCACAGGCCGCCGCCAACGCGGCCGCGACGCAACGCTAGCCCGGCCGGGTGGCGGTGACCTCGTTGAGTGCGCTGTGCCGCCGGCCCCACACCAGATAGAACACCAACGCCAGCGACACCCACCCGGCGAACGCGATCCAGGTGTACCAATGCAAGCTCGCGAGGATGTAGCCGCACGCGGCGACCGAAAGGATGGGTGTGACCGGGTAGCCGGGCACCGTGAACCCGCGCGGCAGGTCGGGCTCGCGGACCCGCAAGACGATCACCCCGACGGAGACGACGACGAACGCGGTGAGGGTGCCCACGGACACCATGTCCGCCAGCTTCTGCAGCGGGATGAAGGCGGCCAGAGCCGAGGCGACGACCGCCACGATCACCGTGTTGCCCACCGGCGTCATGGTGCGGGTGTTGACGGCGGCAAAACGCGCCGGCAGCAGCCCGTCGCTGCCCATGGCGAACAGGATGCGCGTCAGGCCGTACATGGTCACCAGCGTGACGCTGAAGATCGAAATGACCGCCCCGGCGGCCAGAACGGTGCCCGCCCAGCTGTGGCGCGTGACGTTGTCGAGGATCGTGGCCAGGCCGGCCTCCTGTTGGCCCGCGAAGCGCTGCCAGGGCTGGGCGCCCAACGCGGCCACCGCGACGAACACATAGACACCGGTGACGGTGAGCAGCGCGGCGATGAGCGCGCGCGGCATCGTCTTCTGAGGGTCCTGCACTTCGTCACCGGCCGTGGACACCGCGTCCAGGCCGATATAGGAGAAGAAGATGGTGCCGGCGGCCGAGCCGATGCCCGCGACGCCGAACGGCGCGAAGTCCTGCAAGTGGTGCGCGTCGAAGGCGGTGAACGCGACGAGCACAAACACGGCGAGGACCCCGAGCTTGATGAGCACCATGACGGCGTTGACCTTGGCCGACTCGCTGGCGCCGCGGATGAGCAGCAACGCGCACAGCACGATCAGCAGCACCGCGGGCACGTTGACGTAGCCGGGCTGCGCATCCCACGGCGCGGCCGACAATTGCTGCGGCACGTGCACTTTGAGCACATTGGTGAGCAGCTTGTTGAGGTAGCCGCTCCAGTTGACCGCCACCGCCGCGGTGGCCACGCCGTATTCCAGCAGCAGGCAGGCCGCCACCCCCACCGCCGCGACCTCGCCCAGCGTGGCGTAGGCGTAGGAATACGACGAGCCCGACACCGGCACCGCGGAGGCCAATTCCGCGTAGCAGACGGCGGCCAGCCCGGCCGCCAGCCCCGCGAGCAGAAAGGACACGATCACGCCCGGGCCGGCCTCGGGCACGGCCTGGGACATGACGAAGAAGATGCCGGTACCCACGGTCGAGCCGACCCCGAACATGGTGAGCTGAAACGTCCCGATGCTGCGCTTGAGATGCTCGGCGGTGCCACCCTCGGCGGACGCGCCCGCGACCGGGCGTCGGCGCAGCATCTGCTCTTTGAGGCCGATCGCTGGCAATGGCCCTCCCGGTGGCGGATCAGCTGATTATGAGGCAACCTCCTGCAACACCGTAGCGAGTTGGGCCACCGCCCAGTCGATCTCCTCGCCGGTGACCACCAACGGTGGCGCGAACCGCAGCGTCGAGTCGTGAGTGTCCTTGACCAGCACGCCGCGCTCGGCGAGCCGCAGGCTCAGCTCTTTGCCGCTGGCCAGGGTCGGGTCGATGTCCACGCCGGCCCACAGGCCCAGGCCGCGCACCGCGAGCACGCCCTCACCCACCAGCGCGCGCAGCCGTCGATGCAGGCGCCCACCCAGCGCGGCGGCCCGCGCCTGGTATTCGCCGCGCGCCAGCATGGACACCACCGTGGTGCCGATGGCGGCCGCCAGCGGGTTACCGCCGAAGGTGGAGCCGTGCTCGCCGGGATGCAGGACACCGAGGATGTCGCGGTCGGCGACCACGGCCGACAGCGGCACCACGCCCCCGCCCAGCGCCTTGCCGAGCAGGTACACGTCGGGCACCACTCCCCAGCGGTCGCAGGCGAAGGTGTAGCCGGTGCGGGCCAGCCCCGATTGGATCTCGTCGGCGATCATCAACACGTTGTGCTCGCAGCACAGCGCGCGGACGGCGGGCAGGTAGTCGTCGGGTGGGACGACGATGCCGGCCTCGCCCTGGATGGGCTCCAGGAGCACCGCGACGGTGTTCTCGTCGATCGCCTGGGCCAGCGCGGCGGCGTCACCGAACGGCACGGAACGAAACCCCGGGGTGAAGGGTCCGAATCCCGACCGGGCCGCCGGGTCGGAGGAGAAGCTGACGATGCTGATCGTGCGGCCGTGAAAGTTGTTCTCCGCCACGATGATATTGGCCCGCTCGGCGGGAACGCCCTTGACGTCGGCACCCCACTTGCGGGCGACCTTGAGCCCGCTTTCGACGGCCTCGGCGCCGGAGTTCATCGGCAGGACCATGTCCTTATCGCACAGGTAGGCCAGGGCCGCGCAGAACGGTCCGAGCTTGTCGGAGTGGAAGGCGCGACTGACCAGGGTGACGGCGTCGAGTTGGGCGTGGGCGGTGGCTGTGATCTCGGGGTTGCGGTGCCCGAAGTTGACCGCGGAGTACGCCGACAGGCAGTCAAGGTAGCGCCGGCCGTCGATGTCGGTGATCCAGGCGCCCAGGGCGCTGGCGGCGACGATGGGCAGCGGCGAATAGTTGTGCGCCGCACGCCGTTCCACTAGTCGTATCGCCGTGTCGATGCGGTTCGCGGCGACCTTGTGTGACGTCATGGCGTCGAGGATCGTCATGGGAATACCTCCAATGTGCAGCACTTGACGGAGCCGCCGCCTTTGAGCAACTCGGACAGATCGACGCCGACCGGCGCAAAACCGGCGGCGCGTAGTTGAGCGGCGAAACCCGTTGCCGCTGATGGCAATACCACGTTCAGGCCGTCGGAGACGACGTTGAGCCCCAACACGAAGGCGTCGGCGCTGCCGACCACGATGGCGTCCGGGAACAACTCGCGCACTCGCCGCTGCGCGGCGGCGCTGAACGCCGGCGGATAGAACGCGACCGTGCTGTCGTCCAGCACCGCCAGCGCCGTGTCGAGGTGGTAGAACCGCGGGTCGACCAGTTCGAGCGAGACCACCGGCATGCCGAGCGCGGCGGCGATCTCGGGGTGGGCGCGCCGGTGGGTGCGAAAGCCCCACCCGGCCAACACCATATCCCCCACCTTGAGTAGGTCGCCCTGCCCTTCGTTGACGTGCCTGGTGCACTTGGGCCGATACCCTTGCGAGGCCATCCATGCGGCGTAGGCGCGGGCCTCACCCGCGCGCTGCGGGTAGCGGAACCGCGCGACGATCGCGACGTCGCCGGCGACGAACCCGCCGTTGGCGGCGTAGACCATGTCCGGCAGTCCGGGCACCGGCTCGACCAGGTCGACGCGATGCCCCAGCCCTCGGTAGGTATCGATCAGATGGCGCCACTGCGCTTGCGCGCGCCCGACGTCGACCGGGGTGGACAGGTCCATCCACGGGTTGATCGCGTACTCGACGGCGAAATGGGCCGGCGGCGTCATCGCGTACCGGCGCGCGGTGGCCGCGCGGGGTACGCGCGCGGCGGTGGGTTCGGGAGCTGCGACGTGAGGTTCCGTCATGGGAATTAACGATATTTGGCCCCGGAAACACAATCAAACGACGCCTGTTGCGTGTCTACGGTCGATTCATTGCGCTAAAATCCCGAATACATCGATTTATTGTGTGTCTGGCGAAACGGGGAGTGATGGACCGCCTGGACGAGACCGACGAGCGCATCCTGGCCGAGCTCACCGACCATGCGCGGGCCACGTTCGCCGAAATCGGCGAGAAAGTGAACCTGTCGGCACCCGCGGTGAAGCGCCGCGTCGACCGCATGCTGGACAGCGGCGTGATCAAGAGCTTCACCACGGTCGTCGACCGCAACGCGCTCGGCTGGAACACCGAGGCCTACGTGCAGGTGTTCTGCCATGGGCGGATCGCCCCGGACGCGCTGCGGGCCGCCTGGGTGAACATCCCCGAAGTGGTGAGCGCGGCGACGGTGACCGGCACGCCCGACGCGCTGCTGCACGTGCTGGCTCGCGACATGCAGCACCTGGAGGTGGCGCTCGAGCGGATCCGGGCCAGCGCCGACGTCGAACGCAGCGAAAGCATTGTCGTGCTGTCGAATCTGATCGACCGCGCGCGGCCCTGACGCACCGCCTAGTGCAGGTTGAAGATCGTCTCGATCGCGATCCCGGCCGCCCCGGCCAGGACGGTGAGGCTGAGCGTCACCCAGTCCGCCAGCTTCGGTCGAATTGGGTTGGCGGACAACTGGCCGATGCCGCCGCGGGCCGTGATCGCGTCGCCCATCTCGTCGGCGCGTCGCAGCGTGACGACGATGGCCGCGGTGAGGAGGTCGATCATGTCGCGCGCCTGCTGGCGGCGCCGGGCCCGCCGGCTGCCCTGCGGCTGCTCGGGGCGCAACCGCCGGGCGGCATAGAGCACCTGGAACTCTTGGATCAGCATCGGGAAGGCACGCAGGGCCAGCGCCAGGGCCACCGCCCATTCGTCGCTGGGGATGCGCAGCACGCGCAGCGGGCGGCCCAACGTGGCCAGGGCTGGCCCCATTTCGGCCACGTTGGTGGTCCAGGACAGCATGGCCCCCAAGCCGATGAGCACGATGGACAACGAGGTGGCCCGCAAGAAGTTCAGCGTCCCGCCCAGGCCGATGTGCGCGCCGGCGATCGAGACGACGGGGCTGCCGCCGGCCAGCGCCGCGGTGACCCCGCCCAGCCCGAGGATGATCCACAACCAGGCCCCCGGCGAGGGCAGCGCTCCGCGCGGCACCCGGGCCAGCCGCACCGCCGTCACCAGCAACGCTCCCATCAGACCGATGGTCACCCAGCCGGGGAACAACGTGAGGAGGATCGAGGCGGCGAGCACGACAAGCAATTTCGTGCCAGCCCACAACTCGTGGATGACCGAGGTGCCCGGTAGCGGAACCAGCAGCACGACGGGGCGGCGGGGCCGCCGGGTGCGGCCCTGCGGCGCCGCGCGGGTCGGTGAGTCGGTCACGCCACACCCCCCGCCGTCCGCGACGTCGCGACCAGGGCACCGTCGCGCAGCTGCAGGCTGCGGGGGCACAGCTCCTCCAGCCCGGCGACGTCGTGCGACACCACGATGACGGTGAGTCCCCGCTCGCGGCGCAGGGTTTCCAGCAGCCGCAGCAGGCCACGCTGGCTCGCCGCGTCCAGTCCCGCCAGGGGTTCGTCGAGGATCAACACCCGCGGCGAGCGCGCCAGCAGCCCGGCCAACACCACGCGGCGCATCTGGCCGCCGCTGAGCTGGTCGATGCGCCGCTTGCCCATCGCCGCATCCAGCCCCACCGAGCCGAGCGCCTCGGCGATGCGGTCGGTGTCGGTGGGCGAAAAACCGGCCGCGGAAGCGACTTCCATGTCGACGTGGTCGCGCATCAGCTGCAGCCGCGCCGACTGAAAGGACAGCGCGACGTCGCCCACGCGTTCGTCGGTGGGGACGCCGTCGAGCAGGCAGACGCCGGAGGTCGGCACGGTGAGGCCGGCCATGATCCAGGCGAGCGTGGACTTGCCCGACCCGTTCCCGCCGTGCAGCAGGATGCCGTCACCTTGTTCCACGGTGAAGCTGACGTTGCGCAGGGCGGTCTTGGACCACGGTGTGCCGCTGGCGTATTCGTGGCCGACGTCGATGACCTCCAACACCGGTGCCGGCCCGCGGTGGTCGATCGGCATGGCCAGCACCGGCGGGCTCACGGCGTCGGGCGTGTCCGCGTTGTCGCGGGAGTCGCTGAGCCGGATCACGCGATCGGCGGACGCGGCCTCGTTGTCGTAGTGGGTGATGTGGACCAGCGCCGTCTGGCGCCGCTGCGCCAGGCCGGACAGCACGCCCAGCAGGGCGTCCCGGCCCTGTTGGTCGACCATGGTCGTGACCTCGTCGGCGATCAGCAGCGCCGGCTCCCGGGCCAGCGCGGCCGCGAGCGCGAGGCGCTGCAGCTCCCCGCCGGAGAGGCTTTCGGTGTCCCGCTCGGCGAGCCCGTCGAGGCCGACCTCGCTGAGCAACTGCTCCACGTCGATGTCGGTGCCCGGCGGCAGGCCCCACACCACGTCGTCGGCGACCCGGGTCCCCAGCACCTGGCTTTTGGGGTGCTGCAACACGATCGCGGTGCCGCCCATCTCGCCCAGGCCGACGGTGCCCGGGCGTTGCACGGTGCCGGCGGTCGGTTCGCGGCCGGCCAGGACCAGCATCAGCGTTGTCTTGCCGGAGCCGTTCGCGCCGGTGATCGCGACATGTTCCCCGGCCCGGATTTCGAGGCTGACCTCGCGCAGGGCGTCGCGATCGGCGTGGGGATAGCGGAACCGCACCTTGTCCAGGACCACCGGCACCGGTCCCACCGGGGCGTCCCCGGGCACGGTGTCGGCGGGGGGATCCAGCTTGTGCACGTCGGGGATGGCGCGCATGCGCTCCAGCAGGCGCGACAGCGCCGACCAGCTGACCCAGGAGACGACGACGACCAGCAGGATCATGTACGGGAAGATCAGCAGGGGCCAGTGCTGCAGGCCGTCGCCGACGTAGCGCTTCAGCCCGTCGCCGAGCCCGTGCAGGTGCACCTTGTCCAGCAGCGACGCGATGCCGTTGACGTTGGCATTGATGACGTCGAAGAACAACTGCCGCAGCCGGGTCAGGACCGCCAGCACGCCGACCCACCCGGCGCCCCACAGGACGCCGGCGACCAGGGACGAGGCGATCACCGTCGGGGTGCCGCGACCCCGGCGCTTGATGGTGCCGCACAGTCCACCGACCCAGGCGCAGTCGACGAGCATGAAGAGGCTGCCCAGCCCGGCGATCAGGAACGCGATGACGCCGCCTGCGATCGTCGCCGCCATCAGGGCGCGCGGGCGGTACCGGTAGGCCAGCAGACCCATCGGCACCGTCCCGACCACGCCGAGCCCCTGAGCAAACGGGATGACGGCGGCGAGGATCTCGATCGCCGCGCACAGGGCTCCCATGACCGCGGCCTGTGCCAATTCGTTCGGCCGTAACGGCCCACCCCGGAATTGCCGTAACGGCAGCAATGTCACCTCCGCGATTCTGCCAGGCGTGAACAGAGGTGTCCGTCGAAGAGGCGTTTTGCGAACCACCCGCCGCGGCGCTCGCCCCTCCTATAGCAAAGCTATGCAAACATGGAAGGTATGGACAACGTCGTCGACACCGCGGACCTCGAAGCCCAGCAGGGACTGGGCGCCGACCTGCTCGCTGTGGTCGCGAGGCTCAACCGGCTGGCCACGCAGCGCATCCAGATGCCGCTGCCGGCGGCGCAAGCCCGGCTGCTGGCAACCATCGAAGCGCACGGCGAGGCGCGAATCGGTGACCTGGCCGCCGTCGACCACTGTTCGCAGCCGACGATGACGACGCAGGTGCGCCGCCTCGAGGAGGCGGGCCTGGTGACCCGGACGGTCGACCCCTGTGACGCCCGCGCGGTGCGCATCAAGATCACCACCGACGGACGCCGGACGCTGAACGCGGTGCGGGCCGACCGCGCCGCGGCCATCGAGCCGCAGCTGGCGCAGCTGGCCCCCGCGGATCGCGACGTGCTCGGGCAGGCGGTGGACGTCCTGCGGCGCCTGCTCGACAACGCCGCACTGACGGGTCGCCGTAGCGCGCCCTGAGCGCCACGGCGCTGGTAAACCGACCGGCCGCCGGGGTAGACCCGGGATAGACCTTCAGGCGGCCCGAAACGATCGACGAAAGGTGGCGACCCATGCGGACCGAGGCTGCGGCCTTCCCGTTGACCGTCTGGGTCGGGTCGGCCCGCTTCACCTTCCGCCCCGGCCGTGACGTCGTCGTCGGCTACGGTCCCGGCTGCGACCTGGCCCTGGAGCGGCTCGTTCCCGCCCCGCAGGCGCCGCCCGCGCCCCGCCGTGACGTCGTGCTGCGCTTCACCGGCACCCAGTGGGTGGCCCTCGACGTGGGCCAGCACGGCATCTTCGTCGACGGATCGCGGGTGCCCTCGGTGGAAATCCGCGACGGCCTCGGCATTGTCGTCGGCGACCGCGGCCCGCGCCTGGTCTTCCAGACCGCCGCGCCGCCCGGCCGGCGTCCGACCGCAGGCCAACAGCCGGCGCATCCCGGGCCGCCGCCGGCGCGTCCAGAGCCGCGCCCCGGCCCGGCGGTCCCCACCGAAAGCGCCACCCGGCGCATGCGCGTGGCCCCGCCGCGGACAGGCCCACCGCCTGTTCCCGCCGGAAGATGGCGCGCTCGGTGACGACGGTGCGGATCGTCAGCGCGGTGCCGATGAGCACCGCGGCGAGATTGAGCGCGGCCAGGATCTCGATGGCCTGGTGGGCGTTGGTGCTGCGAGGTCCGGGTATGCCCAGGCCGGCGTCCCCGGGGATCAGCAGCGCCAGGCCCGCC
>NZ_LZJC01000170.1 GCF_001666755.1 Mycobacterium sp. E1214
CCACGGCGTGGCCCGCGCTCTCGGATGGCTTGCTCATCCGCGTGGCCAGTTCCCGGGCACGCTCGGCGTAGTCGGGCGCGAGGATCTGCCGCAGGTCTTCGACAAGGGTCTTGCGATTGGCCGCCGAGAAGCGCCGGGTGGTGCCGACCTTCAGCTGTTTGATGTGCGCGCCCCACATCGGCTGGTCCCCCGCAGTCCAGAGGATCAGCGTAGGGACCCCGGCGCGCAGACCCGCCGCCGTGGTGCCCGAGCCGCCGTGGTGAACGACCGCGCGGCAGGCGGGGAAAATCTTGGTGTAGTTCACGACGCCGACGACCTTCACGTGGTCGAAGGGGCTGACCCCGCTGAAGTCGCTCCAGCCGGAACACACCAGCGCCCGCTCCCCCAATTCCGCGCAGGCGGCGCTGATCATGTCCACCGTGGCGGCGGGTGATTCGACCGGAATACTGCCGGAGCCGAAGCAGATCGGCGGCGTCCCCGCGGCAATCCAGGACGCGACGTCGGCGTCCGCCTCGGTGGTCAACTCCATTGTCAGGGCGCCTACGAACGGACGCCGATCGCCGAATTTCGCCCACTCCTGTGCCAGCCCCGGAAACCAAACCCGGTCGTAGCCCTGGATTTCCAAGCCACCGCGGTCGGTGATCCGGCGCTGGGAGCGGTGCGTGGCGGTCGGCAGGCCCAGTTGTCGGCGCTGCGCGTTGTCGACCTCCTTGGTCGAACGCCAGAACAGCCATTCGATGGTCGTCATCGCGGATCGGAGCAACGGCGCCGGCACGGCCGGGACGAGCTGCCCGTTGGCGCGCATGGGGAAGTGGTGCAGGGCGGCCAGCGGAATGTCGTAGTGTTCAGCCACGTTGGCCGCGGCTTGCTCGAAATTGAGTCCCGTGGACAGCAGGTCGGCGCCGTCCGCGAAGGGCACCAGGGTGGCGCTCACGTCGGACCAGTATCTGATGATGGGCTCCCAGACCCGCTGAATCAGCCGGACGGGATCGCGGAAGAAGTCTCGCCACATGTTGCGCAGGAAGTCTTCGTCGAGAAAGTCACGGACCTCCGGTCCATAGGGCACCGCCGTCAGACCCGTGGACTCGGCGAACCCGACCTGTTCGGGCGGGACGGCGATGCGCACCTCGTGTCCCCGGCGGAGCAGCTCGCGGCCCACGGCGGCGGACGGCTCGACGTCACCGCGGGTTCCGTAACACGCCAGGGCGAATTTCATGACCGGTCCTTGCCTCACAGGCGCCGTGCGTCGGCGACGTCAAGGATATCGGGCCCCGCCACCGCATCTGACGGCGACGGGCTGCTACGGGGACGCCAACTCGATGAGGCCCAGACGTTTTGATACCACGACCGCGCCCACCACCTGCGTCGCGGCGACGATCTCCTCCCAGGCTCGGCGCATGCCGGGATTGAAGTCGATGTCGTCGAACAGCAGCCGCCCGCCCGGCACCATCCGGGCCTGCAGGATCTGCCATTGCCGGATGACGAAGTCGTAGCTGTGGATGCCGTCCACTAAGGCCAGGTCTATGGGTCCGGCAATATCGTCGACGTGCTCTTCGAAGGCGCCTCTGATCAGGCTGTAGCGGTCGCTGATGGCGGCGATGTTGCGCTCCGCGATGGCAGCCCAGGCGGGGTTGATCTCAAAGGAATACAGCCGGCCCCGCCGTAGTGTCGAGGCCAGGTACATGCCGGACACGCCGAACGCCGAGCCGAACTCGACGACCACCAGAGGGTCGTGTTGGTCGACCAGGTGCGCGTACAGATCGCCTTGCCACGACGCCGCGCGAACGTGTTTGGGCTTACGCGTCGCTCCCGGTTGCCCGTACGCGTCGTCCAGCGGTAGCGCACCAATCTTGTTGGTGGACTTGGCGAGTGACTCTATTTCGGCTTTGCGCGGCGCGGGCGGCAATCGCCGGGGCAGGGCGGTGATCAGTCCGCCGTGTTTGACCCATTCCAGGTTCAGCATCCGGGCCGTCCGAACATTGCCGAAAAGCACTGAGTTTGGACGTTCAGGATCATGAGGCCAGGCCCAATTGGCGGCCCAGCGCGGCGTATTCGGTGTCGAGGCGCTGCCTAAGCCGGCCGACCGCGGCGCGCGTACTGGTTCTGATCTGCGGTGCGTTCGCAAGCGCGTCGAGCAGTCGCTCGACGAGCGACCCGGCACTGACCTGGTCGGTCCGAACCAGGGACCGCTCGTCATCGATCGACAGGGCGAAATCGCGGCACTTCGGTTGATATTCCAACGTGACGACCGGCGTGGCCGACAGCGCCGCCAACACCCCCGCGTGCAGCCGCGTGACGATGGCGGCCGAACAGCGGCCCAGTTCACGTGCCGCCGCCGCGGCATCGGCCGGTTGCACGACGTCGGCCGCAACGTCGGTCAGCGCCAGCTCGGTCCAGCGCCGGTCGCCCGGGTTCATCAGTACGCCGACGAAGCGGTATCCCCGCCCCGCCAGCTGCTGCACGGCGGCGGACACTTGCCCGGCCAACTTTCGCGGGTCATGCCCCCAAAGATCGTCGCCGAAGCCGACATTGACCCCGATGAGTCCGTCCTCCGGGGCGCCGTCGGGGTAAGGGAGCAGCAGTGCGGGGTCACCGGTGACCGCAACCTCGATCCCGATGTCCGACAGCAGTTCGGCGCTGCGGGGTCCGCGGACCGAGACCGTGTGGAACTCGGCGAGTATCGGTGCCCAACGTTTCAGCTCGCCCCCGCCCGACCCGCTGCCGCGCCCCACGAATACCGGATCTTCGACACCGATGCCGATCGCGTGGCTCGGATTTGGGCGGGTCAGTGCCAAGCCCCGCTTGACCAACGGACGCCACTGTCGCCTGCCCACCAGCGTTCCGCCGCCGACGACCTGACTGCCGCGCCGGAACGTGCGCACCCCCAGCGCGGACGTCACCGTCGCGTGAAGGAGCTGGTGCGGGAGTCGTGGCAAATCGACGAACGTCGCACCGGGCAGCCGGTTGCGGACCGCATCGTAGATTGCGTCGTCACCCAAATTGCCCAGGCCGTGCCAGCCCAGGTAGGCGACGACCGGGCCGTCGCGGTCAGCGATGCCGTGCCCCGACAAAGTCACCCGGTGCCCGCCGGAGTATGGGCGCGCCGCAACGACGTCAGACGTTTTACGGGCGTGCGGCCCCAGCGGTGCTGCAGGGCCAGCATCGCTACGCGCGGATGCCGAGCGATGGTCTCTTGCAGCAACTTTCGACCCGGCTCACCGGGCACCTTCTTCGCAATGGTGCGCAATAGGCCGTCGGCGGTCTTGGCGACGATCTTCTCGCGCCGTGGGTCGCCGGCGACGAGGTCGAGCATGGCGTCCAGTGTCGCGACGTGACCGGCGCCCTGCGCCAGCCAGAATTTCGCCGGGTCCACGATCGAGTTGAACCACATCCCGTGGGGATGGCGGCGGTACACGGCCATGGTCTCAGGCAACATCGCGACCTCGCCGTGCAGCGCATGGCGCACGTGCAGATACCAGTCCAAGGGCATGACGTCCGGCGGGATGTCGTCATAGCGGGGGAGCCGGCGATACATCACCGAGTTGGTCTGGATGAAATTCCGTGAGAGCAAACCCTCGACGCTGACGTCGCCGGCCAGGAATGGCGGCGGAAACTTGGGAAAGAAGGTTTCTTCCATCTTCTGATACAGGGTGTGCACGAACTTCAAATCATGGCCCCGGTTGCGGGTCCACCGAATACGAACGGGATGGAAACACAACCCTGCGCCGGGATTTTGATCGAGATAGGCCGTCTGTTTGCTGAGCTTCAAGGGGTCCACCCAGTAGTCGTCCCCTTCACAGAGCGCGATGTACTCGCCGCGCGCGGCCGACAACGCTCCCGTCAGGTTCGCATTGAGACCGAGGTTTTGCGGCCGGAGGATCGGCCGGAAGCGGTCGGGATGGCGGTCGGCGTATTCCCGGATGATCTGCGGGGTGGCGTCCGTCGAGGCGTCGTCAGCGACCACGATTTCGATCGGAAACTCAGTCCGCTGGGCGATGAAGCTGTCGAAGGTCTGCCGGACGTAGGCCTCTTGGTTGTGCGTGGTCGACACCACGCTGACTTTCGGCGGGCCGGCCGCGCAACTGCTCACCGCGAGACCCCTTTCTGCCCGAGGCGTCACATCAGAGCCCCGAACCACGCTTTCGTTACGCCGACGTGAAGAATTATCGCCGAGGTAAGTTAGGTAGGTTAGGTAATAGTAACGGGCGTGCGCGCGGGGCGCGCGGCGGGCGAGTGTGGTGGGGTCGCAGTCCCGGCATTGGGCACCATGGGCGCTCGTTCGGCACCGCGAATCACTGAAAAGTCCGGTCACGCAACACACTTGAGAATGCCCTGGTGGTGGTGTTTTCCGGCGTTGTCGCGGCGGTTGGTCGTGAGGCGGCGTTTGCCGCCCCACGGCACGACGAGTCACACCGTGGTGCGAGCGAATTTTTCCAGGAGGTCGGCGGTGTTCTGCACGCTGTCGGCGGGTGTGCTCATCCGAGCGGCCAGCTCGCGGGCGCGGACGGCGTACTCCGGGGCGAGGATGCGCCGCAGGTCTTCGATCAGTGATTCCCGCGTCACGGTCGAGAAGTGACGGGCGAAGCCCACTCCGAGGCGGGTGAGCTGGGCGGCCCAGATCTTTTGATCGCTCAAACTCCACAACGCGAGGGTAGGGGCGCCGGCGCGCAGACCCGCGGCAGTGGTGCCGGCGCCGCCGTGGTGCACCACGGCGCGGCAGACGGGGAAGACCGACGCGTAATTCACTGGTCCCACGACTTTCACGTGGTCGCCGTGGGAGGCGCCGCTGAAATCGGTCTTGCCCGAACACACCAGCGCCCGTTCCCCCAACTCGGCGCTGGCCGCGTCGATCATGGCGAGCGTTTCCGCCGGTGAGGCGACAGTCGTGCTGCCGAAGCCGAAGCAGATGGGCGGCGTGCCCGCGGCGAGCCAAGACGCGACGTGGTCGTCGGCATCCGTCGACATCTCCATGGTGAGCGTGCCGACGAACGGTCGCTGTTCGGCCCACCGTGCCCACTCGGCGGCCAGGCCGGGGAAGCAGGCCTGGTCGTAGGCTTGAATCTCCAACGCGCCACGGTCTGCCATCCGCTGCGGCGCGGGGCCACAGGCCCGCGGCAAACCCAGCTCGCGTCGTTGCGCGTCCTCCGCCTTCTTGGTGACCCGCCACTGCACCCAGTCCAACGCCGTCATGACGGACCGGACTACCGGTGCGGGCGTCGCGGGGGAGAGCTGGCCATTGGGCCGCATGGGAAAGTAGTGCATCGTGGCAAGCGGAAGCTTGTGGTACTCCGCGACGTTCGCGGCGACCCCTGGGAACCCGGGGCCCGTAAAGATCAGGTCGGCGCCGTCGGCCAGCGAGTTCAGCGTCTTACTCATCTCCAGCCACGCCTGCATGAGGAGGTTCTGGGCGTTGCGCCACCGTTTGACCGCCTGGGGCACGTCCCAGAATTTGCCGAGGAAATCGGTGTCCCAGTAACCGTCCTGCTGGTCCGGCCCGTAAGCGACGGCGCCCAAGCCGGCGGATTCGACGAGGCCGAGCAGGTTCGGCGGGACGGCCAACGTCACGTCGTGTCCGCGGCGCTGCAACTCGCGGCCGAGGGCGGTGCAAGGCTCGACATCGCCGCGGGTTCCGTAGCTTGCCAACGCGATCTTCACGACGAGTGCCCTTCCGGTGGCCGTGTGGGGTGGCGAAGGCCATTATCGCTGCTGTCACAGCGTCAGGCGTGTGTTCCGACATGCTGGCAACCTGTTGTTCGTCAACCGGCGCGGCCCGCAAGTCCGAATTGACCGGCACGCGCTCGATTCGGCCTCCGCAATGCCCTGTGCATCTACTATGAAGCCGCAGTGTATGCACGCTGTCTGGCATGAACAGGAGCAAGCGTGGTGATGGCACGTCCGAACTGCGAAAAGCGCGCACCGGTTGAAGCGGACATCAGTTGAAGCGGGCGCTGATAACGGGCATTACCGGACAGGATGGCTCCTACCTGGCCGAATTGCTGCTGAGCAAGGGATATGAAGTCCACGGGCTCATCCGGCGGGCCTCGACCTTCAACACATCGCGGATCGACCACCTGTACGTGGATCCTCATCAACACGGCGCACGGCTATTTCTGCACTACGGGGACCTCACCGACGGCACCCGCCTGGTAACCCTGCTCAGCACGATTGATCCTGATGAGGTGTACAACCTCGCTGCGCAGTCGCACGTAAGGGTGAGCTTCGACGAACCGGTACACACGGGCGATACCACCGGAATGGGATCGATACGGCTGCTCGAAGCGGTTCGCCTTTCCCGGGTAAAGTGTCGCTTCTACCAGGCGTCGTCGTCCGAAATGTTCGGCGCCTCCCCGCCGCCGCAGAACGAGCACACGCCGTTTTATCCGCGGTCGCCCTACGGCGCGGCGAAGGTCTATTCGTATTGGGCCACCCGAAATTACCGCGAAGCCTACGGGCTGTTCGCCGTGAACGGCATCCTGTTCAATCACGAATCACCGCGTCGCGGCGAGACTTTCGTGACGCGAAAGATCACCCGAGCCGTAGCCCGCATCAAGGCGGGTCTGCAGTCGGATGTCTTCATGGGAAACCTCGACGCCGTCCGGGACTGGGGGTATGCCCCTGAGTACGTCGAGGGAATGTGGCGGATGCTGCAGGTCTCCGAGCCTGAGGACTACGTCTTGGCGACAGGGCGGGGGTTCACGGTACGTGAGTTCGCTCAGACGGCGTTCGACCATGCCGGACTCGATTGGGAGCGGTTCGTGAAATTCGACGACCGTTACCTGCGGCCAACCGAAGTCGACTCATTGATAGGCGATTCCACCAAAGCGGCCGACACGCTCGGCTGGAAGGCTGCCATTCACACCGGGGAGCTCGCCCGGATCATGGTCGATGCCGACATCGCCGCGTTGGCGTGCGACGGCACGCCGTGGATCGACAAACCCGCTCTGCCGGATTGGAGCGCTAAGCCGGAATGAACACGCCCGTCGGCGCCCTCGACCGATCAGCACCGGTGTACATCGCCGGCCACCGTGGTTTGGTGGGATCGGCGCTACTGCGTCGTTTGACCGCCGCAGGTTTCACCAATCTTGTCGTGCGAGGCCGTAGTGAACTGGACCTGACGGATCGCAGCGCCACCTTCGATTTTCTCAGCGAGGTCAAGCCGAACCTTGTCATCGACGCCGCCGCGAAGGTCGGAGGCATCATGGCGAATGACACCTATCCCGCCGATTTTCTCTCCCAAAATTTGCAGATCCAGGTGAACCTGCTCGATGCGGCGCTCACCGCCCGCGTGCCCAGACTTCTCTTCCTCGGGTCATCGTGTATCTACCCTAAGCATGCGGCGCAGCCCATCCAAGAAAGCGCGCTCTTGACCGGGCCCCTGGAAGCGACCAACGACGCCTATGCGATCGCCAAAATAGCCGGAATTCTCCACGTTCAGGCGGTCCGGCGCCAGCACGGCCTTGCATGGATTTCTGCCATGCCAACCAACCTGTACGGACCGGGTGACAACTACTCTCCGTCGGGTTCGCACTTGTTGCCGGCCCTCATCCGTCGCTACGAGGAGGCCAGAGCCAGCGGCGCAGCTGTGGTGACTAATTGGGGCACCGGGACCCCGCGACGCGAACTACTGCACGTCGACGACTTGGCCAGCGCATGTCTGCATCTCCTGGAACACTTCGACGGCCCGGGCCATGTCAATGTCGGGACCGGCGTCGACCACACCATCGAGCAGATAGCGCAAATGGTCGCCACGGCGGTGGGATATCCGGGTAAGACGCGATGGGACACAACGAAACCCGACGGGACACCCCGGAAAGTGCTCGACGTCTCGATTCTTCGGGAGCTTGGCTGGTCGCCTCAAATATCCCTGCGCGAGGGCATCGAGGCGACGGTCGCCTGGTATCGCGCTAATTCGGGCTCGCTGCGCACGTGATGCACTGCTGGGCTGATCTTTCGGGGCAAGGCCTTCGACGCTGGTTGACGGATATCGAAGTCCCGTTCACACGTCTGACGGCGTGTTAGTGTGTCGCAATGGGTCTTTTCCGACGTGGTGGTCGAATCGCGCGAAACACTACCATCGAAATATACCGACCCTATTCTGAGACCGGGCTGAAACGCCAATTCGTAAAGCAACTCGGATCGCGCGCGGTAAATGTTGTCCTGGATGTCGGAGCCAATTCGGGACAGTACGGCAACGATCTGCGTGGGGCGGGGTATCAAGGTCGTATCGTCTCGTTCGAACCGCTGGCCGAGCCGTTCGGCCGGTTGGAGCGAGGCGCCTCGCGAGATCCGCTGTGGGACTGCCGCCGCTGCGCGTTAGGGGACTTCGACGGAACGATCTCAATCAACGTTGCCGGCAACGCCGGTGCAAGTAGTTCCGTTCTTCCCATGCTGAAGCGGCATCAAGAAGCCTTTCCGCCGGCAAATTACGTCGGCACGGAACAGACAACCATACGGCGACTGGACTCGATGGTGCCCGAGTTGCTTGACCCCGCCGACGTGCCCTTCCTCAAGATCGATGTCCAGGGCTTCGAGAAGCAGGTGCTGGCCGGGGCGGAGTCGACGCTTCGGCGCTGCATCGGCATCCAGTTGGAGCTGTCCTTCGTACCGCTGTACGACGGCGGGATGCTGATTCGCGAAGCGCTTGACCTCGTTTACTCTCATGGGTTCGCGCTGGTCGGGCTGTCGCCTGGCTTCACCGACCCCCGCGATGGCCGAATGTTGCAGGCGGACGGGGTGTTTCTTCGCGACGAGTCGGCGTCATGACCTCGCCGACGTTCTCGATAGTCATTCCGACCTTCAACGTCGCCTCGACCTTGCCGGCCTGTTTCGACAGCGTGCTGGCCCAGACGTGCACCGACTTCGAAATCGTCATGATCGACGGCGAGTCGACGGACGACACATTCGACATCGCCGGGAGCTACTCGGCGAAGTTTGGTGATCGATTGGTGACCTATCGCGGCCGCGACGAGGGTGCCTACGACGCCATGAATCGTGGAGTCGGTATGGCGTCGGGAAGATGGTTGCTCTTCCTCGGTGCCGACGACGCTCTTTATGAGCCCGCGACGCTGGCGCGAGTGAACGCTTTCCTCGCCGAACACGATTCCAGCGAGCTCGTCTACGGCGACGTCATGATGCGGTCCACCGGCAAGCGTTATGGTGGCGAATTCGATCTCGATCGACTGCTGTACGAAACGAATATCTGTCATCAAGCAATCTTTTACCGACGTAAGCTGTTCGATGGTATCGGCCCGTATAACCTGCGATACCGCCTCTGGGCCGATTGGGATTTCAACATCCGCTGCTTCTCGAATCCCGCGCTGGTCACGAAATATATGGACATAGTTGTCGCGAATTATAATGACATGTCCGGGCTGAGTATCCGCGAGGACGAAGAATTCAAGAAGCGACTGCCGCATTCCACAAAATTCGTATTGCGGGTCCCGCTGACTTCCCGTCGCACCCTTGACGTTCGATGGGGTCGGCCCTATGCGGGCGACCCGCGCGACGCGAGCCGGCGATAACGCCATGCCGCTTCTGCACCAAGCGGTCACGCCACGCGCCTAAAGGCGGCTCACGCAAAGTGTAGGGCCCGCAAGCGTCGCGGCTTAACCCTCGCTCGCCACTTCGATGACGATCGAATCCAAGCCGGTCCGGATGACAGCGCGGGGAAAGGCAGTTCGGGCGGCAGCCGTGATCGTGTCCAGCTGCGGAAAGCCGGCCAGTCCCGAACCGAACAGCCTGAGGTCGTCAATGACGATCGTGGTTCCCGGTGGTGCGACGTCCGTCAGCTTTCGTAACGTCGACTCCGCTGGCTCCATCTCGATGCCTTCAGCAGTTCCCATGCCCGAAAAGTGCCCGTCAAGGAACACAAGCGGTGGGTCGCCCTGGCAGTTCGCGACGAGCTTCGGTATTTCAATGAGCGAATCGCCATGAATGAGAGTGACGTTCGATTGCGCCGCGAACCGCTTCTCCGCCGCGGCGAACAATTCTTGGTGAAGCTCCACGGAATACACGTGCTCCGCGTGCTGGGCGAAGAACGCGGTGGTTTCGCCCTTGTAGGTGCCGGCCTCGATGAGGATGTGATGCCGACGTGAACGAAACACATTCAATAGATGTCGTTGTTTGGCGATTGCTGGGGGCGACGTGAGGTGTTCGCCCCGGAACCACCCGGATGCGGCCGCCCAACGGTTCGGTTCCAACGACTGCGTACTACGAGCCGAGTTGAGCGTGTCTCGAATCGACTGAAGAATGGCCCCCCGCACATGCCCAACAGTACGCGCAACTGGTCTGCATCACTTGCCATATACGCGGTTTCAGCGAAGCTGATGCGTAACGGTCGTGCGCTTCCGCGGCGCCTTTGGCATGCCGGATCAGCACGCTTCGCAGTCCCGATTATGAAAGTGCCTTCGCCGTAACGTCAGTAGCCCGGCCCCGGGTGGTCGGACAGGGCGCGTAGCTGGCGAGCGCGCGCGAATTCGCGGTACGGAGCGGCTCCTAGGGTCCTGAGGCGGGTCCATCGCTGCGGCCCGAACGCGACCACCTTGCCGACGAGCCCCACCCACACCAGCAACCACCACGTTGTCGCGGCGATCCGGATGGCAGCTGTCGACGCCGGGTCGACGATGAGCCAGGTGAGTATCCGCAATTGGTCCAGCCAGTGCCGCTGAGCCTTGGTGATGTTCGACGATTCGGTGACCCCGGTGTGATGGCGAACCGAAAGTTCTTGCGGTACAAACCGTACGGCGCAGCGCACCATCAGGCGCAACCAGAAGTCCAGGTCGACGGTTTGATGAACGTCGTCGCGCATGCCGCCGATGCGCAGCGCCAGGTCGCGCCGGAACATCACGCTGCTCGGCTCCCCGATGAGGTTAGCGCTGGCGCCCCACAGGGCCACGATCTGCAGAACCAACGATGAGCCGCGATTGTATTCACGGAGTTTCGCGAAGTAGACGTGCAGTTTGGCCGGCGCGCGCCGCCGCTCGGTCCACGGCAAGTCGTCGGTCACTACCTGCCGGGGCGCGAAGGCGAGTCCGATCGCGGCGTCATCGAAGCACTCGGCCAGGGTCTTCAAGGCGCCTGGCAGCAGCCAGTCGTCGCCGTGCAGGAATTGGATGCATTCACCGCGTGCGAGCTCCAGGCACCGGTTGTGGTTCGCGTTGAGCCCGAGCCGAGATTCGTTGCGCACCAACCGGTCAGAGGGGCGTAACAGCGTTGCCGCAGTCGCGGCTCCGGCGTCGCTCGACTGGTCGTCGACCACGACGATCTCGAACTCCACGCCCTGCTGCTCGAGGACGCTGCGCAGGCAGCGCTCGATGGTGGCGCTGTTGTTGTACATCGGCACGCACACCGAGACCCGCGGCGGGGTCGGGCCATTCTGGATCCCGGCCGGTTGCACCGACGTCGCGGGCAGTTCGGCCGGGCCGGTCACGCGCTGGCCTCGGCGGCGAACCGGTAACCGCGCACCGCCAGCGGAAGGCACACGACGAGCAGCCCGACCGTCCACAGCAAGGTCAGCATCAACGGCCACGCCAGCGGACCGCCGTGCGCCAGCGATCGCATGGTCTCGATCGGCGGTGAGATCGGCTGGATGCGGATCAGTGGCCGGACCCACGAGGGGAACAGGCCGATGGGCGTCGCGCCGGGATTGACGAACGCCAGCGAGAAGGTGACGCCCAGCAGCCAGGTCATGGCGGTGCGCCCGTTGTTGCGGACGGCCAGGGCCATCACCAGCGCGGTGAACCCGACCACCACGATCGACGGGATCAATACGAACAACAGGGCCGCGGCCCAGCCTTGGGTGAAGCGCAACCCCATGGCCAGCCCCAGCACGGTGATGAGCATGGTGCCGATGAACGCGCGGAAGACTTCGGCGGTCACCCACCCGGTGATGGCGCTCGCGCGGTGTATCGGCAGGATCCACATCCGGCTGAGCAAGCGCGACTCACGGTCCATGGTGATGCCCGTCGAGTTGCCCAGTGATCCGAAGAGGGCGGAGATGACGGCGCACATGGGGACCAACCCGTAGATGCTCTTGCCGCCGGTGACCTTATGCACCTGGTCGCCCAACACGATCTGATAAATCAGCAGCAAGAACACGGGCAGCAACAGCGAACCCATCAGCACGGCCTGGTCGCGGCGCCAGCGCAGCAGCAGTCGGCCGGCCTGGACCCAGCTTTCGACGGCCAACGAGCTACGCGACTCCACGTGCTGTTTCACTAGCTGCGCCTCTGCATGCGCAGCGTGATCGCGCCGAAGACCACGACCATGCCCAGGCACCACGCCGAGGTCGCGGCCAAGTTGGCACGCAGCACGTGCCCCGTGGCCAGGCCGCGCAGCGTCTCGGCGAACTGCGAGATCGGCTGGTTGCGCACGTACGGGCGCAACCAGCCCGGGAAGGTCTTCTCCGGCGCGATGCCGGTGGACAGCAGAAACAGCAGCAACTGCGGGACGAACAGCAGGTGGGTGGCGCCCTGCACGGTCTTCGCCCGGGATCCCAGTGCGTCGGCGCCTAAGGTGACGGCCAGGCAGAGTAACAACGACATCAGCACGAAGGCAAGGGCGTAATTGAGGCCGCCGCTGATCCGAAAACCGAATGCGTACCCGGCGAGGATCGCGACCACCAGCGTGAGCAGGCCTCGCAGCAGCGTGGCCGCGGTGCGTGCGGTCACCGGAGCCGCCGCCGTGACCGGAAGTGTGCGCAGCCGCTCGCCGATTCCGTTGAGATGGTCGCGGGCCGCCCGGTCGGCCGTCATCAGGCCGACGAAGATCATGGACTGGGAAACCACCGCGGGCAGCAGGTATTGCGAATAGCTGTTGTGCCCGGTATCGATCAGGCCGTGCAACGCCACGCTGAAGCCCATCAAATAGACGGTGGGAGAGATGATTTCGAAGATCATCTCGCCGTCACGCGCCGCGGACTTCAGCGAGCGTTCGGTGAGGGCGGCAAGCCCGGTCATGATCGCGCGGCGGTCCGGGCGGTGAGGTGCAGGAAGGCCTCGTCGAGTGACGGCTTGCGCAGCGAGATGTCGGCGAGCTCCAGGCCCAGGGCGTCGACGCGGCGGAACACCTCGACCAGCGTGGCCACCCCGTCGGGCGCTATCACCGACACCGAATTCGTCTCACCGTCGACGTCGATGCCTCGCAGACCGGTCAAGGCCTGGACGACCCGGGGCAGGTCGGTGGGGTTGGCTGGGGTCACCTGGCAGTAGCTGGCGCCGACCGCGCGCTTCAGTTCCTCCGCGGTGCCGCTGGCGATCACCTGGCCGTGGTCGATAACGACGATGGAGTCGCTGAGCACGTCGGCCTCTTCGAGGTACTGCGTCGTGAGCAGCACGGTGATGCCCTGCACGGCCAACGAGCTGACCAAGCTCCACACGTCGCGGCGGCTGCGCGGGTCCAGCCCGGTGGTGGGCTCGTCGAGGAACAACACCTTCGGCGGCACAACCAGCGCGCTGGCCAAATCGACGCGTCGGAACATGCCACCGGAATACGTGTTGAGCCGGCGGTCCGCGGCTTCGACGAGGTCGAATTGGTGGAGCAGTTCGTCCGCGCGCACCTTCGCCTCTCGGCGGCGCAGTCCCCGCAACCTGCCGAAGAGCACCAGGTTTTCGCGGGCGGTGAGCATCGGGTCCATGCCGGTGAACTGGCCGGCCATGCCGATGCTGGCGCGAACCTTGGCCGGCTCTCGGACGACGTCGTGGCCGGCTACGCTCGCGCGGCCCGAGGTTGGACGCAACAGCGTGGACAAGATGTTGATGGTGGTCGTCTTGCCGGCACCGTTGTGCCCGAGCACGCCGCAGACTGTCCCCGCCGGAACCGAAAAGTCCACGCCGTTCAGCGCGCGCGTATTGCCGAATACCTTTGTCAGGCCTTCGACCTCGATTGCCAGCGGGCTCACGTTAGCGAGTATTTCATGGCGGCTGTTCGTTTGTCGGTCTTATTGGCGCTAGCCGCCACAATGCCGGGGGAGCGCGGTACCGGCACATCGTGAGTCACGCCTGCGCGAGCTACAAACGTGGATTGTATTCTCCAGGAAGAAAATTGGTGGCTCAGCGCAGGGCGCGGTCCCTTATGCGCCGCTACCCAGGTGGGCGACACGGTGGCCACGCCGCTGCGGCGGCGGTGCGCTTCGACGGTGGCCAAGCTAGACGGTCGGCCGGGGGATCTCGGCGGTGTGGGCATCCTCGAGCCGCTCGTCGTGCAGCATCAGGGCCCGCACCACGGGCCGCGGCCCCTCCGGGCGCAGCAACCGGCTGGCCGGCCGCGGCCGAACCACCTGCGGCCACCAGAACCAGCGCCCGAGCAGCGCGGCGATGGTGGGCGTCATGAAGGACCGCACGATCAAGGTGTCGAACAGCAGGCCGAGACCGATGGTGGTACCGACCTGGCCGATGATCCGCAGGTCACTGACCACCATGGAGGCCATGGTGAACGCGAACACCAGGCCCGCGTTGGTGACGACCTTTCCAGTGCCGCCCATGGCGCGGATGATGCCGGTGTTGATGCCGCCGGCCAGCTCCTCTTTCATCCGGGACACCAGCAGCAGGTTGTAGTCGGATCCCACAGCCAGCAGGACGATTACCGACATGGGCAGCACCATCCAGTGCAATTTGATGCCCAGGATGTACTGCCAGATCAACACCGACATGCCGAACGAGGCGCCCAGCGACAGGGCGACGGTGCCCACAATCACCAGCGCTGCGACGAAGCTGCGCGTGATGATCAACATGATGATGAAGATCAGACAGAGAGCCCCGACCCCGGCGATGAACAGGTCATAGTTGGAGCCGTCCCGGAAGTCCTTGAAGGTCGACGCCGTACCGGCGATGTAGATCTTCGAGTTCTCCAACGGCGTCGACTTGAGCGCCTCTTCGGCCGCCGTCCGGATCTTGTCGATGCGCGACACTCCCTCGGGCGTCGCGGGGTCGCCCCGGTGCGAGATGATGAATCGCGCGGCTTTCCCGTCGGGGGACAGGAACTGGCTCATCGCCCGCTTGAAGTCGGCATTCTCGAAGATGTCGGGCGGTAGGTAGAACGAGTCGTCATTCTTGGACGCGTCGAACGCCTCGCCCATGGCGGTCGCGTCCTTATTGTTGCTGTCCATCTGGCCGATGATCCCGCCCATGGTGCTGTGGTTGGTGAGCAGCATGTTTCGCATGTCCTCGGACATGGCAATCATCGGCGGGTACTGCTCGAGCAGCTGCGGCATGAGCATGTCCATCTTGTCGAGGTGCACGATGAGCTCTTTGAGCTTGTCGCTCAACGTGTCCACGCCGTCCAGCGTCTCGAAGATGTTGCGCAACGACCAGCAGATCGGGATGTCGTAGCAGTGCTTCTCCCAATAGAAGTAGCTGCGCAGCGGCCGGAAGAAGTCCTCAAAATTTGACGTGTCGTCGCGCAGCTCGCTGAGGACCACCGCCATCTCTTTGGTCTTCGCGATCGAATCGTGGGTCAGGGCGGTCATCTGCTGCTGCAGTTCGTACAGCTTCTTGATGTGTTTGATCTGCTCGCCGAGCATGTCGGCCTGGACGAGCATGTCGTCCATGCGGGCCGAGATGTATTTGATGTCCTCGCTCATGGTCGCCTGCTGCATGCTGAGCAGGAACGGCACCGAGGTGTGCTGGATCGGGGTGCCCTCGGGTCGGGTGATGCCCTGCACCCGAGAAATGCCGTGCACCTGGAAGATTCCCTTGGCCAGCCGGTGCAGCGTGAGGAAGTCCACCGAGTTCCGCATGTCGTGGTCGGATTCGATCATCAAGATCTCGGGCATCATCCGGGACTGCGAGAAGTGCCGGTCGGCGGCCGCGTAGCCCACGTTGGCGGGAATGTCTTTCGGGATGTACAGGCGGTCGTTGTAGCTCGTCTTATAGCCCGGCAGCGTCACCAGCCCGACCAACGCCACCGCCACCGTGGCCAGGAGGATAGGCAGGGGCCAACGCACGATCGCCGTGCCGATGCGCCGCCAGCGGCCGAACCCGATCTTCTGCTTGCGGTCGAACCATCCGAAGCCGCTGCCGAAGGCCAGCACCGCGGGCACCAATGTCAGCGCGATCGCGACGGAGACGAGCATGCCCACCGCACACGGCACGCCGATCGTCTGGAAAATCGGCATTCTGGTGAAGCTCAGGCACATCATGGCGCCGGCGATCGTCAAACCCGAACCCAACACCACCGGCGCGACGCCGCGATAGGTGGTGTAGTAGGCCAGTTCTCGTTCCTCGCCGGCCTGGCGGGCCTCTTGATAGCGACCGAAGAAGAAGATCGCGTAGTCGGTGCCGGCCGCCATCGCCAGCGCCACCAGCAGGTTGATGGCGAAGGTCGACAGCTGAACCATGTTGTTGTCACCGAGGAAGGCGATGACGCCGCGCGCCGCGAACACCTCGACACCCACCGTGATCAGCAGCATGATGACGGTGAGGACCGACCGGTACACGAAGAGCAGGACCAAGAAGATGATCAAGGCGCCGATCATCGTCATTTTCAGGATCGACCGGTCACCACTGTGCTGCATGTCCGAGATGAGCGCGGAAGGACCGGTGACGTAGGCGCTGAGGCCGGCGGGCGGGGGATTGTGGGCGATGATCTGGCGCACCGCCTCGACCGAATCCTGCCCAAGCGTCGTGCCTTGGTTACCGGCGAGGTTCATCTGCACGTAAACGGCCTTGCTGTCCGGGCTTTGCGCACCGGCCGCCGTGAGCCGGTCGCCCCACAGGTCCTGCACGTGCTCGACGTGTTTGGAATCGGCGCGCAAGGCGCGAATCAGCTTGTCGTAGTAGGCGTGCGCGCTTTCACCGAGCGGCTGCTGCGATTCCAGCACCAGCATCGCGAAACTGTCCGAGTCGGATTCCTTGAAGTCGCGGCCCATGCGCTGCATGGCTTGCACCGCCGGCGCGTCCTGCGGCGCCAGCGGCACCGAGTGTTGCGCGCCAACGATTTCCAGGCGCGGCACACCGAACGTCACCAACAGGGTGAACGCCACCCAGAAGAGGATGACGAACACGGCCAGCTTGCGGATCGCCCGCGCGAAGAACGGAGCCTGCGGCCGATCCGTCGCCGGGGGGCTCTGGACGGTCATGCGACCCCCAGGGAGCAGCCCGCGCCGCGCCTAATGCCTTGTGTCGCTGCCGTATCCACGCTTCCCGTCCCGCAGTAACAGGCCGCCACTTACCGCGCGTCCTTGAGCAACAGCGAACGCACCAGCGGACGCGGGCCCGTGGAACGCAGCATCGTGCTCGCCGGGCGCGGGCGCACCCGCTGCGGCCACCAGAACCACCGGCCCAGCAGCGCGGCGACGGCCGGGGTCATGAACGCGCGCACGATCAACGTGTCGAACAGCAGGCCCATGCCGATGGTCGTACCGACCTGGCCGATGCTGCGCAGGTCGCTGACGATCATCGATGCCATGGTGAAGGCGAACACCAGGCCGGCGTTGGTCACGACCTTTCCGGTACCGGCCATCGCGCGGATGATGCCGGTGCTGATGCCGGCACTCAACTCTTCTTTCATGCGCGATACCAGCAGCAGGTTGTAGTCAGAACCCACCGCCAAAAGGACGATCACGGATGTCGACAGCACGGTCCAGTGCAGCGGCTGGTGTAGGAGGTACTGCCATACCAGCACGGACAAACCGAACGACGCGCCCAGCGACAGCAACACCGTGCCCACGATGACCATGGCGGCGATGAAGCTGCGCGTCATGATCAACATGATGATGAAGATCAGACACAGAGCGGACACGCCGGCGATCAGCAGGTCGAACTCGGAGCCGTCCACCAGGTCCTTGGTGATCGCGGCCGTACCCGTGAGGTAGATCTTGGCGTTCTCCAAGGGGGTGCCCTTGAGGGCCTCCTCGGCCGCCGTCTTGATCGCCTCCACCCGGGACAGGCCTTCCTGCGTCGCCGGGTCGCCGCGCTGCGAGATCAGCAGACGGAAGTCCTTGCCGTCGGGCGACATAAAGACCTTCTCGACCCGCTTGAACGACTCCGAGCCGTTGATGATGCCCGGCGGCAGGTAGAACGAGTCGTCGTTCTTGGACATGTCGAACGCCTGTCCCATGGCGCTCGGGTCCTTCTGGCTGGAGTCCATCTGTCCGATCACACCGGACATGGTGCTGTGCATCGTCAGCATCATGCTGCGCATGCTGCCCATCGTCTCGATCATCGGCGGGATCTGCATGACCAGCTGCGGCAGCAGCGCGTCAAGTGAGTCCAGATTGCCTACGAGATCCTTGAGCTTGTCGTTGATCTCGTCCACACCGTCGATGGCGTCGAAGATCGACCGCAGCGAGAAGCAGATGGGGATGTCGTAGCAGTGCTTCTCCCAGTAGAAGTAGCTGCGGATCGGGCGGAAGAAGTCCTCGAAGTCCGAGATGTTGTCGCGCAATTCGCCTGTGATGGCTTGCATTTCGTGCGTCGTGGCGACCATCGCGTGGGTGGTGGCGACGAGTTCACGCATCAGGCCCAGCATGTGCTGCATGATGCCGATCATCTTCGCCAGCTCGTCGGCCTGCTTGAGCATGTCGTTCATGCGGTCCTTTTGGAACGCCATGTTCTGCAGCTGACTGGACTGCGACATGCTCATGATCCACGGAATGGTGGTGTGCTGCAGGGGAGTTCCCTCGGGCCGGGTCACTGTCTGCACCGTGGAGATGCCCGGCACGGCGAGCACGCCCTTGGCCAGCTTGTTGATCACCAACATGTCGGTGGGATTACGCAGATCGTGGTCGGTCTCGACCAACAGGATCTCCGGCATCAGCATCCGCGATCCGGGAAAGTGCCGCTCGGCGGCCGCGTACCCGACGTTCGCGGGAATGCTCTGCGGGATGAACTTCTGGTCGTCGTAGCTCGGCTTGTAGTTGGGCAGCGTCAACAGCCCGATCAGCGCCACGGCCAGGGTCGCGATGAGGATGGGCGCGGGCCACCGGACGATCGACGTGCCGATGCGTCGCCACCGGCGCGTGCTGAGTGCGCGCTTCGGCTCGAAGAGGCCGAACCGCGCGCCGGCGGCCAGCAGCGCCGGCCCTAGCGTGATGGCGACCAGGACGGCGATCGCGATGCCGACGGCACACGGGATACCCAGCGGCTGGAAGTACGGCAACCGGGTGAAGCTGAGGCAGAGCACCGCGCCCGCGATCGTGAGGCCGGAGGCCAGCACGACCTTGGCCACACCGCTGAAGGTGGTGTAAAAGGCCTGTTCTCGGCTTTCGCCGACGCTTCGGGCTTCCTGATATCGGCCGACGAAGAAGATGCCGTAGTCGGTGCCCGTCGCGATGACGGCCGCGACCAACAGGTTGACGGCGAACGTAGTGAGGCCCACCAACCCCAAATGGCCCAGCAACGCGACCATGCCGCGGGCGATCTGAAGTTCGAGCCCGACGATGAGCAGTAGCAGGAAGACCGTGATGATCGACCGATAAACCAGCAGCAACGTCACGAAGATGACGATCAAGCTGGCCAATGTCACGAGCATGACGGTCTTCGTGCCGGCGATGTTCATGTCCGCGACGATCGCCGCGGGGCCCGTGACGTAGACCTGCAATCCGGGCGGCGGCGAAGCCTGCTGCACCATCTTGCGCACCGCGGCCACCGACTCGTCACCCGCGGCCGCGCCCTGGTTACCGGTCAGGTTCACCTGAACGTAGGCGGCCTTGCCGTCCTGGCTTTGCGCGGCGCCGCGGGTGAGCGGGTCGCCCCAGAAGTTCTGGACGTGCTGCACGTGGGCCTTATCAGCCTCGAGCATGTTGACCAGGCGGTCGTAGTACTTGTGCGCGTCGTCGCCGAGGGGCTGCTGGCCTTCCAGCACGATCATCGTCAGCGCGCCGGAGTTGGTCTCCTTGAAGTCCGAGCCCAGCCGCTCCATGGCCTTGAACGAGGGAGCGCCGATGGGGCTCAGCGAAACTGCGTGCTCCGCCTCGACCTTTTCCAGCGGCGGCACCCCGATGGTCATGACGACGGCGATGCCCAACCAGCCCAAAATGATGGGAACCGACAGACGGTGGATCCACTTCGCGACGAACGGGCGCGTGTCCTGCTGGGGCTGCGTGTCGACGGTACTCATGTCGCCGTCAGGACGCAGTAGGTGAACGCGTTCAATTCGTGCGAGATCCTCTCGGTCTTTACGACACCGTCAACGATGATACGGCAACCGAGAGAGTCGCTATCTCCCTGCGCGACAACGTTTCCCACGATCGAGGGCAGGTTCGTCGAGATGTCGAACGACCAGGGCAGCACGATCCCGTTGATGTGCTGCGGCTCGCCGTTGGCGTCGAAGTAGCTGATGTCGGCCATGGCCCCGGGCGGGCCGAAGACTTCGTACTTGACCTTTTTGGGGTTGAAGGGCTTGGTGTCTTGCTGCCGAGTGTCCGAATACGACGGGCGTTTCTCCGAGCCGAACATGCCGTGCAGGCGCGCCACGGTCAAGCCGCCGCCGACGACCACGGCGATGATCACCATCGGAATCCACACGTGCTTGAGCACCGCGAGGGCGCGCTTGTTCCGGCGACCCGGTCGAGGGCGGCCTACTGGTTGCTCGGGTTCGGCGGTGGAGCGGCGACCAAAGCGCGAAATGCCGCCGCGGCGGCCGGACTGTTCGCTGATGTCACGGCCTTCCATCGTGGCGACGTCGGGCCGGGACCACACATCGGGTTCGACCACTGCACCCCCTTCTATAAGTTTCACGCCCAGCGCCGTTTTCGCGGCTCGAACATGCAACTACGTATCGGTCGCGGCACGCCAGACTGCGGCGTCTCGGCTGCGATGCACCCCGGCTAGCCCTGCTTCGGTGATCGCACGCGAGCCCCGCCCCCTGGGGAGCGCGACCAGATCTTGATGAGTAAACCACGCCC
>NZ_LZJC01000171.1 GCF_001666755.1 Mycobacterium sp. E1214
CGGCGTAGATCAGGTAGTCGTAGGGCAGTTCGGCGCCCGAGGCCAACAGGACCCGCCGCCCGGCGGTCTCGATCCCCTCGACGCTGTCCACCACCAGCCGGATGCCCTCGCCCAGCAGCGTCGCGTAATCGGCGGTCGCCGCGCCGGTGTCGGCGACCAACTGGTGCAACCGAATCCGCTCGACGAACACCGGGCGGGGATTGACGAGGGTGATGTCGACATCCGGGCGCTGGCGCAACCGGTTGGCGGCCAGGGTTCCGGCGTAGCCACCGCCGACCACCACGACGTGTGGCCTGTACTCGACCGGCTTGTTCATGAGGTGTCTCCTGTTCTCGTGGGGGCTTACACCCTTCAGACACCGCGCCCCTGGCGGGCGTGACAAGACGGGCCCCGTTTGTGACCCGTCTCACTCAGACCCCGGGCCGCGGTGGCGATGAGCTGCGGCGACGCCGTCGCGGCGGGTCGTGATACGCTGCGCTACGCCAATTCGCGGCCTGCCCCAGGGCCGGAGACCCGCGCCGGAAAACCCGCGACGGTTGAGGCAACTCAGCAGTGCGCATCGGTGTGTGTTGGGAGACGCAACCTTGAAGATCAGCAACTTCGCGACGTTGTCGGCGTCGGGCCGGTGTGGGGCGCCGGCGGGCGCGATCTGACCCCCGATGGTCCACTCATTGCCTCGCGCGTTGGCCGCTGCCCTGTGCACGGCGGCCGTGGTGGCCGGTTGCGGGGACAAGACCGACCCGGGGCCGCTGTCCGCGATGGTCAGCCCGGCCATTGCGCCCACCGCCCAGGAGATTTCGAATCCGCTGCGCGGGCAGTACGAGGAGATGCTCAATCCGCTTTTCCCGCAGGGGAATTCGGCTCAGCAGCGGTACTCCTCCTGGCCGGCGTCCTACGACGCGAGCCTGCGCGTCTCGTGGCGCCAGCTGCAGCCGGTGGACCCGCGCACGCTCCCGCCCGACGCCCCCGATGACCGCAAGTTCGACTTCACCGCGATCGACGACACGTTGACCAAGCTCGCCAGCCGCAACATGCGGCTGGTCCTGGGCGTCTACGCGTACAACTCCGCCGACCCCGCCAACGTCGCGGTGCCCGACTGGATGCGCCCGCCGACCGGGGCCGTCCCGAACTGGAACGACCCCGACTACCTCAACGGCTTCGGCCAGCTGCTGGCCGCGTTGGGGCGCCGCTACGACGGCGACGAGCGGCTCAGCGTGTTCGAGTTCTCCGGATACGGCGACGGCGGGGCGAACCGGATCGCGATCCCGGGCGCGCCGGGCCCCGACGACAGCCAGTCAAAGCTGGGCTACTACAGCCAGTTTCACGACCAAACCATCACCAAGGCCGCCGTCGCGCAGCTGGTGGCGGCCAACGTCGCCGCCTTCGGGCGCACCCAACTCGTGGTGAGCCCGCAGAACCCCGAGATCGTGCGTGAGCTGTTCGCCGACGACGTCACCAAGAGGCTGTCCGCGCCGGTCGGCGTCCGCGCGGATTGCCTTGGCGTGCAAGCGCCGTTGCCCGAGTGGGCGGAGTCCGGCGACTCGCACTACGTGCGCACCAACGACGCGGTCGTCAGCGCGATCAAACAGCGCCTGGTCTCGGCGCCGGTGATCACCGACTGGTGCCGGTTGCCGGGCGGGACCGACCCCCGGTCCTACTACGAGAAGGGCCTGCGCGACGTCGTCCGCTACCACGTCTCGATGACGGCGAGCGCCCACTTCCCCGACCGGGATTCGTCGTCGGCGATGGACGCCAAGCTGTATCTGCTGTGGGCGCAAGCCAATACCTACGCCGGTTACCGTTACTCGGTCGAGGCCAAGCCCGGCTCCCAGTCGATCCAAGGCAAGGTCGCGACCATCTCGGTGGCGTGGACCAACTACGGCGCGGCGGCGGCCACCGAACAGTGGGCGCCCGGCTACAAACTGGTGGATTTCTCCGGCGCGGTGGTGCGCAACCTGCCCTCGACCGTCAACCTCAAGACGCTCGTGCACGACGACTCCAGCCAGTCGCGCGAGGGGGCGGTCCCCGAGTCGGCGACCGAGGCGGTGCACGTCGACATCACCGGGCTGGCGCCCGGGCACTACACGCTGCGGGCCGGGGTGGACTGGCAACAGCACAAGCCGGGCGCCTCGCACGTGGTCAACTACGCGCCGATGGCGCTGGCGCGCGACGGTCGCGATGGCTCGGGCCTGTATCCCGTTGCCACCCTCGACATTTCGAGCGACGCGCGGTAGCGGGTGCGCGGACCGCCGCGCACACCCGGTCGGGCTCCGCCGCGGGTGCTAAGGTTTCTTTCGGTAACGACCCCTGCCCTGCCCCTACCGGAGGTGTTCGTGCAGCGCAGCCTGGACCTGGTCGTCACCTCCGTCGCCACCCAACTCATGGAAGCCACCGCGGCCTCGGCGACCGCGGTGAGCCGCCAGGTGCTCGCGCAGCTCGTCGAGGAGTTCGACGTCGACGCCAGCTTCCTGTGCCACCACGACCACGACACCCAGACGACGGAGCTGGTCGCCCAGTGGCCGTCGCGCACTGACGCGCCGGACCCCGACCCCATGGCTTTCCTCCGGGCGGACGGCGCCCGCTCGCTGCTGGAGCAGTGCGAGCACGGCCGCCGACCCGTGGTCCTGCGGCCGGACCCGGCCGGCCGGTCGGGGCGGCGCACGCCCGGCGGACCGGCCTCGCCGTCGGTGGCGGCCGCGCCGCTGGTGGCGGGCGGCATCACCACCGGGCTGCTGGGTTTCGTCAGGTTCGGGGCGCGCAAGTGGAAAGCCAAGGAGCTCAACACCCTCGAGGCCGTCGCCGCCCTGTTCGCGCAGCTGCAGGCCCGCATCGCCGCCGAGGAGCGGCTGCGCTACCTCGCCGAGCATGATGACCTGACCGGCCTGTACAACCGGCGGGCCCTGCTCGCGCGCCTCGCCGAGCGCCTCGCGCCGGACCGGCCCGGACCGGTCGCCGTGCTCTATTTGGACCTGGACCGGCTCAAGCCGATCAACGATTCGCTGGGCCACACCGCGGGCGACTGGTTCATCCGGTTGTTCGCGCAGCGCATCGGCGAATGCGTGGGCAGCGACAGCGTGATCGCCCGGCTGGGCGGCGACGAGTTCGTCGTCGTCCCCGATCAGCCGATGTCGTCGGAGGCCGCGGAGACGCTCGCCCGCGGCCTGTCGACGACGCTGTGCGAACGCCTGGCCATCGGCGGCCACGTGATCAGCCGCACCGTGAGCATCGGGCTGGCCGTCGGCATGCCGGGCCACGACAACTGCACCGACCTGCTGCGCCGCGCCGACGAGGCGGTGCTGACCGCCAAGCGGGCCGGCGGCAACCAGACCGCGGTGTCCACCGACGACATGTCGCTCAAGCGCGCCTTCCGCAACGACATCGAGTTGCACCTGCAGGGCGACATCGACGGCGAAGCCCTGCTGCTGCATTATCTTCCGGAGGTCGACCTGGGCACCGGCGCCGTCGTGGGAGCCGAGGCGCTGGTCCGCTGGCGGCACCCGGTCTGGGGGCTGCTGCTGCCCGACGCCTTCATCGGTGTCGCCGAAACCACCAACCTCGCGGCCGAACTCGGCCGCTGGGTGATGCGCAGCGCGTGCGCCGAATTCAGCCGGTGGCGCGCCAACGGCGTCGGCCAGGGCGCCATCTTGCGCATCAACGTCTCACCGCTGGAACTGCTCACCCGTGGCTTCGTCGCGTCCGTCGCCGACATCATCGAGGAGTTCGGCATCGATGGGGGGTCGGTGTGCCTGGAGATCACCGAGCGCGCGGTCGTGCACGACATCGACATGACACGAAAGACGTTGGCGGAGCTCAAGGATGTCGGGGTGCAGGTCGCGATCGACGACTTCGGCACCGGCTACGCGGTGCTGTCGCACCTGAAGTCGCTGCCGGTTGACATGCTCAAAATCGACACCGGCTTCGTGCGCGATCTCGGAACGAGTGCCGGTGATCTGGCCATCGTGCGCGCCATCATCGGTCTGGCTGAGGCGTTCGGCTTGGAAGTGGTGGCCGAGGGTGTCGAAACCCCGGCCGCCGCAACGACTTTGCTGCAGCACGGCTGCCACCGCGCGCAGGGCTTCCTGTTGTCGCGTCCGGTGCCCGGCGAGGCGATGGAGGCGTTGTTGTCTGCGCGGTGGATGCCGCTGCCGTTCCTCGCCGACCGCGAGACGTTGCCCCTGGGCGGGATCTAACATCGCAACGATGCTCCGACACTCGAGAATAGGCAGGGCGGTCGCCGTGCTGTGCGCGGCGCTGCTGCTGGGCGGATGCGGCGGGGGTGACCGTGGCGCGTCCGGCCCGCTCGTGGTGGTGCCCGGGGCGACGATCCCACCGGGCGTGCAGGAGATCGCCAACCCGCTGCGCGGGCAGTACGAGGACCTCATGATGCCGCTGTTCCCGCAGGCCAACCCGGGCCAGCGGCGCTACCCGGCGTGGCCCGCGTCCGACGACGCCAGCCTGCGAGTGTCCTGGCGCCAACTGCAGCCCGCCGACCCGGGCACGCTGCCCCCCGACACCCCCGATGACAAGAAGTTCGACTTCAGCGTGATCGACGACGCGCTGACCAAACTGGCCACCCGCAACATGCGGCTGACGCTGCGGGTGTTCGCCTACAACTCCTGCTGCGACGCCAGCTACCCGAACAACACCAACATCGCCATCCCCGACTGGATGCGCCCGGAGTCGGCCGAATACCCCGGGCCGCAACGGTATTGGTGGACACCCGGGGTGACCCAGGTGGTCCCGAACTGGAACGACCCCGCCTACCTGCGTGCCTTCGGCGACCTGCTCGCCGCGCTGGCCGAGCGCTACGACGGCGACGAACGGCTCAGCGTGTTCGAGTTCTCCGGATACGGAGACTTCAGCGAAAACCACATCGCCTACCTGCGGGACAAATTGGGCGCCCCCGGGGCGCTGCCCGACGAAAGCGTCGCGAAGTTGGGCTACTACAGCCAGTTTCGCGACCAGAGCATCACCAGCGCGTCGATCCAGCAGCTGGTCGCCGCCAACGTCGACGCGTTTCCGCACACCCAGCTGGTCACCACGCCGCTCAACCCGGAGATCGTCAAGCAGCTGCTCGACGACGACGTGACCAAGAAGCTGTCGGCGCCGGTGGGCATCCGGTCCGATTGCCTCGGCGTGCTGGCGCCCCTGCCGGCGTGGGCCGAAGCCGACGGCTCCCACTACGTGCAGACCAAGAACCCGCTGGTCGGTCAGCTCAAGGACCGGATGGCGTCGGGCCTGGTGATCACCGAGTGGTGCCAGCTGCCCGACGGCACCGACCCGCGCGCCTACTACGACAAGGGCTTGCGCGACGTCGTCAAATACCACGTGTCGATGACGTCGAGCTTCAACTTCCCGGCGGTCGACGCGACGACTCCCATGGACCCCGCCCTGTATCTGCTGTGGGCCAAGGCCAACGTCTTCGCCGGCTACCGCTATTCGGTCGAGCCGCGGCCCGACTCGCAGACGGTGCGCGACGGCGTCGCGACGCTGTCGGTGGTGTGGACCAACTACGGGTCCGCCGCGGCCGTCGAGAATTGGGTGCCCACCTACCGGCTCGTGGATTTCGCGGGCGCCGCGGTGCGCACCCTGCCGGCGACCTTCGCGCTGAAGACCTTGGCGCCCGGGAAGTCTCAAGACTCCGGCGACGAGCCCGTCGCCACGTCGCACACCGAGTCGGTGTCGGTGGACCTCAACGGGTTGCCGCCGGGGCACTACACCCTGCGCGCCTCGGTCGACTGGCAGCAGCACAAGCCGGGTGCGTCGCACGTGGTGAACTATCCACCCATGCACCTGGCCCGCTATGGGCGTGACGAAGCCGGCGGCTATCCGCTCGCCACGCTCGACATACCGCGCGACGCGCTGACCTCCGTGCCCCCGCGGTGAGCGGCGGGCGCGGCGCCGCAGCAAAGTCGCCGAACCCCCCGCCGAACCGCCGGTTCCGAGGTCACGATGGGTGCATAATGTCGGATGAACTTTGCGCGGCGGGTGTGAAGTGACACAATTCGGCGCCTGTCGGCGGGCGTCGATCCAGAGAGGTTAGTGGATGGATTTCCGCACCTTCACCAGGGTTTTGCTCGCGCATTGGAAACTGGCCCTGGGGGCGCTGCTCGCCTGCACCATCGGCGCCGCTGCCGTCACCGCCGTGCAGACCAAGCACTATCAGTCGTCGGCCACCCTCCTCGTCTCCTTCCCCGGCGCCACCGACCTCACCGAGCTGTACAACGGCACCCTGACCGCGCAGGAACGGTTGTCGTCCTACGCCCAGATCGCCGGCGGCCGCACCGTCGCGCAGCGCGCCGTCGCCCAGCTGCAGGTGCCGCTGAGCGCCGACGACCTGGTCTCGCAGACCCAGGTGAAATACACCGCGAAGTCGATGCTGTTCACCATCAGCGTCCGGGACACCGACCCGTCGCGGGCGGCCGCGCTGGCCGGGGCCATGGCCGACCAGTTCGCCGCGCTGATCCCGACGCTCGGGGCGGGCGCGGGCCCGAACGGCCGGGCCGCCCCCGCGACCGCCGGCCCGTCCGTGGCGCCCAAGCCCGACGACGCCGAACCCGCGGCGCCGGTGGTGGTGCAGCCGACGGACGCGACCGGCACGCCGGCCAAGCCGCTGCCGGTTGCCCGGGCCCGGGTGGTCGAGCCGCCCCGGGTGCCCGACCACGCGATCACCCCGGTGCCGGCGCGCAACATGGCGATGGGGCTGATCGCGGGGATGCTGCTGGGCATCGCGGTGGCCCTGACCCGCGAAGCGGGCGACCGCACGGTGCGCACCCGCGAGAAACTGGAACAACTTTCGGGCCTGCCGACCCTGGCCGAACTGACCGGCAAGCGGGGCAATACCCCGCGGTTCGGCAGCGACCCCACCTTCGACGACGCCGTGCGCGGGCTGCGGGCCCGGCTGCTGCGGGCGATGGGCCCCGACGCCCGGCGCGTGCTGGTGGCGGCGCCGTTCGGTGGTGAGGGCACCACGTCGACGGCGCTCAACCTGTCCTTGGCGCTCGCCGAGATCGGCGAGGACGTCCTGCTGATCGAGGGCGACACCCGCCGCCACGTCATCGCGGGGCTGTTGCGGGTGGAGTCGGGGGAGGGGCTGGGCAACGCGTTGGCCAACCCCGACATCGCCGCGGAAGCCGTCAAGCCGACCGGCATCCCGAAGCTGTTCACCCTCGCGTCGCGGACCGCGCGCCGCGACGCCCCCACCGCCAGCGCCTTCCTGCCGGAGGTGATCGACCGCGTGCTGGACGATCTTTCGTCGCGCTTCGACCGAATCGTCGTCGACGGACCGCCGGTGCTGGCGACGGCCGACAGCGGCCTGCTGGCCGGCGCCGTGTCCGCGACCGTGCTGGTGGTGCGGGCGAACCGCACGACGGTCGACGAACTGAAGGACGCGCTGAGCGCGTTCCGCGCGGCGGGCGCAGAGATCGTCGGCACCGTGCTGACCGACGCCCGACCGTCAATGCACCTGCGGGCCGCCGCGAAGAACTACCGCGCAAAGGTCAGCGGGCCGGCGTGATCCCCTACCTGCCCGGTCGCCGTCGCCTGGCAGTGGACGGCGTTTTGCTGGCGGTCTTCCTGTTCGGCTGCGTGCTGTTCGGGGTGCTCTCGGTGCGCCGCACCACCGAGGGCGTCATCCTCATCGCCGCGTTGTTCTGCCTCGTCGTCTACTGGGTGAAACCCGAAGGCATGGTGGGCGTCACGCTGTTCGGCGCGTTCGCCGCGCTGCCGGAGGGCCTGCACGTCGGCAAGGTCATCGGCCCGCTGGCGGTGTACGCCTATCAGGGTGCCGCGCTGCTCGCGATCGCGTACCTGCTGCCCAAGGTGCGGTTGCGGTTCGGCGACTGGCTGCTGCCCGGAGTCTTCCTGCTGACCGTGCTCTACTACACGCTGCTCGGATTCGAGGTCGGCCACGACTCGACGATGGTGGTGCGCGAGTCGACGACGCTGATCGAGATGGTCATCGGGTTCGTCATGGCCCTGCTGGTGGTCTACGGCGGCTACGTCCGGTGGACCCTGCGGGTGATGGTGGTGATCCTGTGGTTCTCGGCGGGCATGGCCATCATCAGCTCGCTGCACGCCATTCGGTTGGCCGGCCGGGCGGAAAGCCTGGAGGGCGCGACGGGCGCCGGGCAGGCCCTGCGCATCGTGCTGTCGATCCAGTCGCCGGCCACCGCCGCGCTGTCCGGGCTCGTCGCGGCCGCCGTCATGGGGCGCGTGCGCCCCGCGGTGTATCTCGCGTTCGGGCCGCCCGCGCTGATCATCTCGCTGCTGTCCTTCGCCCGGAACACCCTGATCGCCATCGCAGTGGCCGCCGCGGTCGCCTTCGTCACCAGCTTCGGCTGGCCGGCCATCCGCCGGACGGCCGGCGTGGTCGCGTTCAGCGCGGCGGTGTTCGCGGTGACCGTGCCCGGATCGCTGTTCCTGCTGCAACATTCCGGCGCCGGATCGTGGCTGAGCGACCAGTTCAGCGCGTTCAATCAGCGGGTGTTGGGCGGCGTCTCCGCCAGCGCCCTGGCCGTCGACGAGTCGACCCTGGACCGGCTGCGCGAGGTCGCCCGCCTCAACGACGCGATCGCGCAGGCGCCGGTGTTCGGCCACGGGCTGGGTTACGCCTACCAGCTGCCCTCCGGCAACGACCCGAACGCCTTCTCCTGGAAGCTCGGCCCGACCTACTCGCACCTGTTCTACCAATGGTGGCTGGCCAAGGCCGGGGCGGTGGGCATGCTGGTGTTCGCCTGGTTCGCGCTCACCCCCGTGGTGCGGGCGGTGCGGCGCGCCACCCCGCAGGCGAAGCTGGCCGCCGCCGTCAGTTCCGCGCTGCTCGCGATCACGGCCGTGTGGCCGCTGCCCGAGATGCCGATGGACGCCCTGGCGATCGGACTGGCCCTGGGCGCGACGATGGCGTTCGCCCGGTTGCCGCGCCCCGAGCGGGCCGACGCCCCGCCGGCCGCCGCCCCCGCGCTGGCCGGGGCGCACCCGTGACCGCGGTCATCCACGTCGGCCCCGACATGTACAGCTTCGGCGGCACGCAGTCCGTGATCCGGGTGCTGCGCGACCACACGATCGGGGCCGACGACGTGCGCGTCCTGTCGACCTGGAACGGCCGGCGGCACGGCAAGAGCTTGCTGCTGACGGCGCGTGCGGGCGCGGCGCTGGCCCGCGCCCCGCGCTCGGCCGTCACACACTTCCACATCTCCAACGGCGGGGCCTGGCTGCGCGAAGGGCCGCTACTGCGGCTGGCCCGGGCCCGCGGCTTTCGGGTGGTCGTCACCATCCACGGCTCGGACTTCCCCGCATTCGCCCGCGCGCGACCGGAATTCGTCGGGTCGACGTTACGCAGGGCAGACCACGTCATCGTGCTGTCGGAGGAGGCGCGCACCGCGGTCGAGGCGGTGGCCCCCGGCGTGGCGACCTCCGTGGTGGCGAACCCGATCGCGATCGACGCCGACGCGCCCGGTGCCGCGTCGACGCCGCCCGTGGTGCTCTTCGCCGGCACCATCGGCAGGCGCAAGGGGGTCGACAAGCTGGTCGAGGCGTGGCGGTTGCTGCTCGCCGAGGGCATCGAGGGACACTGCCGCATCGTCGGCGTCCTCGACGACTACGTGCCGCCGCAGGTGGAGCGGCTGACCGTCGAGGGCCCGGTGCACCCGGACGACATCCGCGACCTGCTGCGCACCGTGCGGGTGGTCACGCTGCCGTCCTTCGCCGAGGGGATGCCGATGATCCTCACCGAGGCCCTCGCCGGGGCGCGTCCGTTCGTCGCCACGCCCGTCGGCGGCACGGCCGAAATCGCCTGTGACCCCGCGATGTTGGTGCCCGTCGGTGATGTGCCCGCGCTCGCGTTGGCCATCGGCCGGTACCTGCGCGATCCGCAGCTGGCCGAACGCGACGGCCTGCGCGGTCAGGCGCACATCGCCGCGACCCGCAGTCCGGAGGTCATCGGCGCGCAGCTGCGCCGCATCTACGAGGGCTGCGCCGTTGAAACACGTTGAGCTGCAAGGGGTGCCGGTGAGCGCCGTCGGCTTCGGCTGCGGCGGCCTGCTGCAGGCGCCGTCGCGCCGGGAGCGGCTGGCCGTGCTCGCCGCGGCGGTGGACAACGGCATCACGCACTTCGACACCGCCCGGATGTACGGGTTGGGCATGGCGGAGGCGGAGCTGGGCGCGTTCCTGCGCACCGTCGACCGCGACGCGGTGACGGTGGCCACCAAGTTCGGCATCGGCGTGGGCCCGATGGCGCGGCGGCTGGGGCGGTTTCAGGCGCCCGCGCGGGCCCTGCTGCGGGCGGCGCCGGGACTGCGCGCCGCGGTCAAGCGGCGCCAGGCGGCGCCGCCGGCGCCCCGGGTCTACGACGCCGTCGGGGCGGCCCGCAGCCTCGACGAGAGCCTCGCCGCGTTGGGCGTCGAGCATGTCGACATCCTGTTCGTGCACGGGCCGCGGCCCGGCGACGTCGTGGCCGCCGACGAGCTGTGCGGGTTCTTCGAGCGCGCCCACCGGCAGGGCAAGATCCGCGCGTGGGGGGTCTCGCAAGACGAGGGGCTCGAGGTGGACTTCGCGCGCGACTTCGCCCCGCACGGGGTCAGCCAGGTGCGCGGCGACGCGCTCACCCCGCCGCCGCGCCCGGCGGACCTCGTTTTCGGCGTGCTCAATTCGGCGCACACGACGCTGACCGCGGCGCTGCGGGCCGACGCGGCCCTGGCCCGCCGCTGGCGCGACACCTTGCAGCTCGACCCGCTCGCGCCCGGGGTGCTGGCCAGGCTGATCCTCGGATGCACCGCGGCCGCGACCGGGTGCCGAGCCATCCTGTACAGCAGCACCAAGCCCCGGCGCGTCGCCGAGGCCGCCCACGCGCTGTCGTCGCCGCCCGACCCCGAGACCGTCACGCGCTTCCTCGCCCTCGCCGCCGACGGCCGCGGCGGTGACAGATGATCCGGGAGGACTTCACCGACGGCGCGACCATCGAGACCGACGTGGCGGTCGTCGGGGCCGGCGCGATCGGCATCGCGACCGCGCTGGAGCTCGCGCGGGCGGGCGTGCGGGTGGCGCTGATCGAAAGCGGACTCGAGCGGACGAGCCCAGCGGCCCAAGACCTGTCGACGCTGGACTCGCGGCAGGACGACGAGCTGCACGCGCGCAGCGAGCTGATGATCCGCCGCCAGCTGGGCGGGACGACGGCGCTGTGGGGCGGCCGCTGCGTCGCATTCGACCGCATCGACTTCGAGGAGCGGCCCCTCACGGCGCAGGCGCCCTGGCCCATCGGCTACGACGACGTCGCGCCATACCTGCAGCGCGCCTGCGACTGGGCGGCGTGCGGACGGGCGGTGTTCAACGCGCGCGACGTGCCGGAGCTCGCCCGGCACGACCTGGTGGCCGGCCTGCCCGACGGTGAGGTCCGCACAACGGATCTCGAGCGGTGGGCGCTGCCCACCCGGTTCGGGCGCCAGTACCGCCCGGCGCTGCGCGTCGCCGAGACGTTGACCGTGTGGACGGGCCTGACGTGCACCGAGATCGTCACGGCCGGGGACCGCGTCGGCCATCTCGTCGTCAAGTCGCTCGACGGCCGGCAGGGCCGGGTGGTCGCCGCCGACTACGTGCTCGCAACGGGGGGGTTGGAGGCGACGCGGCTGCTGCTGGCCTCCGGCGAGCTGGGCAACGCGGGCGGGCACCTCGGGCGCTGGTACATGTCGCACGTCGAGGGCCGCGTCGCACGCGTGCACTTTCGCACCGACGACGTCCGCTACGGCTACGAACGCGACGGCGACGGAGTCTACGTCCGGCGGCGGTTCACCTTCGACCCGCGGCTGCAGCGCGAGGCGGGGATGCTCAATGCCGCTATCTGGCTGGTCAATCCGCCGATCAGCGACCCGAGCCACGGCAGCGGGATCTTGTCGGGCGTCTACCTGACGCTGATCTCGCCGGTCGGGCGGTTCCTGCTCGCCGAGGCGATCCGCGCCAAGCACACGCACACCGACGGCCCGCCGCGCGTCCTGGCGCACCTGCGCAACATCGTCCGGGATCTCTTCGGCTCGCTGCGGTTCGCCGTCACCTTCTCCTACGCCCGCTTCCTGCGCCGCGGCCGCAAGGCGCCGGGCTTCTTCGTCAAGAGCGCCGACAACCGCTACCTGTTGCACTATCACGGGGAACACCTGCCGCACTGGGAAAGCCGGGTCGAGCTGGCCGACGACCGCGACGCGCTCGGCATGCGCAGGCTGCGCACCCATATCCACTTCTCCGACGCCGACTACGCCAGCGTGCGTGCGGCCATCGCCGTCATCGACGCGCACCTGCGGCGGCACGGTGTCGGGCACGTGGAGTGGCTCACCGACGACGTCGAGGGCGCGGTGCGCGAATTTCTGCGCGGGCACGCCGGCTACCACCAGGCCGGGACGACCCGCATGTCGCGGACCCCGGACGGCGGCGTCGTTGACGCCGACCTGCAAGTCCACGGGGTGCGCGGCCTCTACGTCGCGAGCACCTCGGTGCTGCCGACGTCCAGCCAGGCCAATCCGACGCTGCTGGGCATCGCTCTGGGCGTCCGGCTGGCGGACCGCCTCGCCGCGGCCCGAAAGGGTTGCGAAGCAACGCAACCCAGGACCGCGTGACGGGTTCAGCGCCGGCGCGCCAACACCCCGGCGATCACCTCGAGGATGCGCTGGGCGACGATGTCGACGTCGCAGCGCCGCGCGTAGTGCCGCGCCGCCTGCGCCCCGAGCTGCGCGGCGGCCCCCGGGTCGGCCAGTAGGTCGAACGCGGCGGCCAATCCGGCCACGTCGTCGACGCCGACGGGATCGCAACCCGGTGGCTGGTATTCGGGCAGGGCGCCCGCGGTGGACACGATCGGCATCACGCCCAGCTGCATCGACAGCACCTGCACGCCGCTCTGCGAGGCGCGCCGGTAGTGCGAGATCGAGCCCTTCGCCGCGGCGAGCGTCGGGATGACGTCGGCGTAGCGGTAACTGCCGGTGCGCCACCGGGTGTGCTTCGGCAGCGCCGCCGGGTCGAGCGACCCGCCACCGATGAGGACCAGATCGTCGCCGCGCCAACCGCCGCCGCCGACGTGCCGTTGCCAGGCCTCGAGCACGACGTCGACGTTCTTGTACGGGTTGAGGCGGCCGAACATGACGAAGTCGCGCCGCCCCTGCGGCCCGACGAACGGCGGCACCCGCGGCGGGTCGATGTCGCTGGCCAGCGGCACCACGTGCACGGCCGTGCCCGCCACGTCGCGGCGCCCGGCCACGCCGGCCGCCACATAGTCGCTGTAGGTGATCGTGGCCGCCGAGCGGGCCCCCCAGCGGTCGAAGACCGCGCGCTCGTAGCCCGGCGTCTGCTCACCCGGGTCGTGCGGTTGGTCGTCATGCACCACCTGGATGCGTGGCGCCCGCCCGGCAAGCGCGATCCAGCGGGGATCGCGGACGATCTCGGCGATGACCACGTCGGGCCGGTAGCGCCGTATCCGGCCCCACGCCCGCAGGGTCGGCGGCCAAGTCGACGCGGTGCGGAACCGCGGATCGAGCACCAGCTCGTAGTCGCGGGCGGCGTCCGACTCGGGATGCCGGTCGGAGGTCACCAACAACACGTCGGCGCCGGCCCGCTGCAACGCCTCCGCCTGCACCCGCACCGCCGGCCGCGTCCATGGCGAAAGCCACAGCACCCGAGGCGAAGTCACGGCAGGGCCCGGCCCTGATCGGGCTGTAAGAAGGTGTCCGCGTCGGTCCACATCCGCGTCTGGAGGCCGCGCCGCGGCAATGCTTGCAGGGCGCCGGTGATCCGCGGCGAGGCGAGCAGCCGCCACACCAGCGGGTTCATCTTGGCCCGCGTCCAGACGTGAATCCCCATGCCCCCCAACGCCCACCACCGGGTCTTGGAGGTGTGGAAGTCCATGCCGAATCGCTTGCCGATGAGCTCCAGCGTCGAGCGTTGGTAGAAGGTGATGTGCTGGCCGGTGGCGAACGCGTAGTACATCCACTCCCGCGGATCCGGGGGCGCACCGGCGAACATCTCCGTGGTGAAGATGATCGTGTCGGTGCCGGTGGTGTCCAGCAGCTCCGCGACGAACGCGACCGGGTCGGCCAGGTGCTCGAGCACCTCGAAGGCCGTGACGGCGGTGTAGGGGGCGCCCGGGCCGGCCTCGGCCTCGAAGCCCTGCGCCGTCAGGTTGGGCGAGTACTTGTCGGTCCAGTAGAAGTCGTAACCGATGTCGCGCATCAGGCGGGTGAACACCCCGTAGCCCCCGGCCGCGTCGAGGTAGCGGCCGTCCCGGTCGAATAGGAAGTACAGCAACACCGAGACCGCCCGGGCGAGGTACTGGTTACGCCACAGCAACGTGGTGTCCGCCGCCGCCACCGGGCTGGCATAGGCCTCGTCCAGCCAGAACGGCTCGTCGGTTTGCAGGCCGCCGCAGTTGCCGCAGAAGTGATAGTGGGTCTGGTATTTGCCCAGCACCTGGTGCGAGAACGCCGGGGTGGTGCCGGAACTGCAGATGCGGCACAGCACGCTATCGAGCCTTCCCCGAACGGGTCCCGCGCTGTCAGCAAACGCGAGACGGACGGTTCGAACCTACGGCACACGGCGCGCGGTGGGCAAGCGTTCGGCGGTGTCCACCGGACGCAGGAAGCGGTTGGGAAGGAACGGCATTGGCGAGGCCTGGCGTCCCTCGCGGCAAATCACCGGCGTGGCAACTCCTTGCTGGTAGCTTTATGGTCCACTCGAGCATCCGGGAAAGAGGCGCTGCGGAGATGACCGCCCGATGAGCAGCAACGCGACGCCCTCGGCCCGGCAGCGGGTCAAGCAGCGGGTGCGGCGCGTCCTGGGCACCGAAACGCTGGAGCAGCTCAAGGATCTGGTGCTGTTCGACCATTCACAGTCCCGCAAGGCCGAGCACCCCAACCCGTTGAACCGCGCCGGGCGCAAGTGCTTCTCGTCGACCGACCAGGACGGGATCACCCTGGAGATCCTGCGCCGGATCGGGTCGCTCGACGACGGGGTGTTCGGCGAATTCGGGGTGGGTGACGGCACCGAGAACAACACGCTGATCCTCGCCGCGCTGGGCTGGAAGGGATTCTGGGTCGGCGGCCAGGATTTGGCGGTCGACCCCGGCGACAACCCGCGCTTCACCTACGAGAAGGCGTGGATCACCGCCGCGAACATCCTGGCCCTGAGCCGGAAGTGCCTGCGGGCCATCGACGCCACGACCGTCGATGTCGTGTCGCTGGACCTCGACGGCAACGACATCTACCTCGTGGAGACCTTGTTGGCGGGCGGGGTGCGCCCGAAGCTGTTCGTCGTCGAATACAACGGCAAGTTCCCGCCCCCGGTGCGCTTCCAGATCGCCTACGACCCGCAGCACGTCTGGCAGTCCGACGACTATTTCGGGGCGTCGCTGGCCAGCTTCGCCGCGCTGTTCGCCACCTTCGACTACCGGCTGGTCTGCTGCAACGCCCATTCCGGTTCCGACGCGTTCTTCGTCGACGCCGCCTTCGCCGAGCGCTTCGCCGACGTCCCCACCGACATCGCCCAGCTCTACGCCGAACCGCGCTACTTCCTCTACGGCGGATTCGGCCAGCACCCGACGTCGCCGCGGACCGTGGCGAAAATCCTCGGCGGGCGCTGACGCCTCAGAAGCGTTGGGCGCCAACGTCGTCGAGGACGGCGCCGATCGCCTCGAGGTAGGCGTCGGTCATCGCCTCCACGGTGTAAAGCCGCCGCATCCGCTCGAAGCCGCGGCGCCCCACCGCGGGCAGGGCGGCGGGGTCGGCGAGGATCGCGGCCAGGCAGTCCCGCCAACCGCGCACCGACACGTCGTCGACGAGGAACCCGGCGGCGCCGAAGTCGAGCATCTCCGGGACGGCGCAGATGGCCGACGCCGCGACGGGCACCGCCCGGGCCATCGCCTCGAGGATCACCAGGGGGAACGCCTCGGAGCGGCTGGGCACGCACAGCAGGTCGGCGTCGGCCAGGGCGGGCCCCGGGCCGGGCGACCAGCCGCGCCAGTGCACTCGGTCGCGCAGCGCGGCCGGGGTGCGGGCCTGCAGCCGCTCCCGGTCCGGGCCGTCACCGAAGATGGACAGCCGCCACGGCAGGTCGGCCAGTTCGCCCAGCGCCTCGACCAACACGTGCGGGTTCTTGTGCTCGAGGATGCGCGACAGCATCACCAGATGCGGGGCATCGGCGGCGTCGCGGGTCCGCGGGGCGGGTTCACCGGTCAGGGCGACACCGTTGGGCGCGGTGAACCGCCGCCCCCGCAGGCGGTGCTGGGCGGCCAGCATCTCCCAATGCCGTTGCGCGAGAACGATGAAGCCGTCCGCCCGGCACATCGCGGCGGTCAACGGCCGCGAGTAGATGGGCCGATCCTCCTCGGGCGGGACGTGGGGCGCGACCAGCCAGCGCCGGTCCCGCCCGGCGGCGCGCCACAGCGTGGCGAAGCCGGCCTCGGTGTTGGTGTCGGCCGTGATGAGCACGGCCGGGCCGCGGGGGATGTCGACGATCGGGGCCCACCAGGGTTGGCGCACCACGCGCACGGTGGCCGGGATCTCGGCGATCAACGGGCCGAACCGCTGCATGCACACGATGGTCACCTGGTAGCCGCGCCGGTCCAATTCGGTTGCCAGCAGCGCTTTTTGGCGCTCGGCGCCGCCGTGCACCAGGCGGTTGGTGCTGATCACGATGCTCGGCGTCCCGGTGCGCCGCGGCGCCGGGCGGGGCCGCCGCGCCAGCGCGGTCGCGGCCAGATACGCATCGGCGTGGTGGACGCCGCGCTGATGCTCGAGCAGCAGCGCGGTGTTGGCGCGTACCAGGTCACCCACGCGGTCGCGCTCGGCGCCCGTGCCGACACCCGGGTCGCGCCGGACGGCGCCGAGCTCGTCGGCGAGCAGGATCCGCCAGCCGGCCGCGCGGGCGCGGGCCTGCCAGTCGGCCGTCTCCCCGTGCACGAAGAACTCCTCGTCGAAGCCGCCGACGCTGTTCCACGCCGCGCGGCTGATCGCCAGGCACGCGCCGCTCACGTCGCCCTCGAGGGCCGCCGTCTCCCGCGGCTGCCTGCCATAGTGTCGCGAGAGCGGCGTGCCGCGCAGCGCCGCGTCGTACCCCGCGGCCGAGGTCAGCGCCCGCAGCAGGGTGGGCGGGCGGCTGGCGTTGTCCCACGGCGCTTCTGCGGCCGCGGCGTCGTCGCGGGTCATCGGCGCGACCGCTGCCACCTTCTCCCGGCGCAGCAACTCGCGGGTCCGCTGCAACGGCCCCAGCAGCCGAGCGCCGGGTTTGAGCACCAGCAGGTCGGCGCCGGCGGGCGTGCGATCCACCAACGCGTTGACTGCCGCGGCGAAGCCGATGTTGGCCGACCCCAACACCCAGTCGACGTGCGGGTACGCCGCCGCCAGCTCGCGGCGGCCGGGGTAGTCCGCTCCGCTGTTCTCGTAGACGTGAATCGGCACGCCCGGCAGGTGTTCGGCCGCGCTGTCCAGGCAGACCCGCAGCGCGTCGTGGCTTCGGTACCCGACGACCAGCGCCGCGAGCGAACGGGTGCCGGGCGGCCCGGCGTCGCCGCCGGCCGGGCGCCGCAGGTACGTCCGGTCCAGTTCCTGGCGCGTCATGCGACCGGCTGGTTCTGGTGCGGCGGGCCCTGCACGGAGGTCCGCAGCGCACCCAGATCCGACCAGCGCAACGGGCCCACTACGGCGCTGGTGACCAGGTAGACGACGGCCGCGACGCCGAGCCGCAACACCACGTGCTGACCCGAAAGCGCCAGGGCGGCAACGACGCTCGCCCCGGTCGGGATCAGCACGCGCAGCCCGAACAGGACGGGGGTGCGGTAACTGCACTCGCGGCGCAACCACCAGCTGCTGATGACCATGTTGAAGAACTCCGTGCACACCAGCGCGATGCCCGGCCCCACGGCGCCGAGCCGTCCCGCGAGCGCGACGTTCAGGGCGACGTTGAGCACCAGCGTTGCGACGGTCAGCCACAACAGGATTCGCTGGTGGTGGCTGGCCACCAGGCCCTGGCCCAGGGTGCCGCTGACGAACCGCAGCGCCGCCGCGACGAACAGCAGCGCGAGCGTGGGCGTGCCGCGGGCGATGAACGCCTTGTCACCGAACAACCCGATGAGCGGACCGGCCAGCAGCGCGCCGATCACCGCGACCGGCACCGCCGAGAAGTACATCAGCTCGACGCTGCGGCGCAGGAACCCGGCGAACGCGGCCACGTCCCGCGCGAACAGCTCGGTGGCGGTCGACAGCGTGGACTTGAGGAAGATCAGCGAGACGACGATGGTGTTGAACGCGATGGTGAAGGCCAGGCCGTAGACGCCCACCTCGGATGGCGTGCTCAACAACGACAGGATGACGCCGTCGGCGCGGCAATACAGCAGCCCGACCACCAGAAAACCGATGAGCGGCAGGCTTTCCCGCAACAGGTCGGCGGCCTCGCGCAGCGCGAATAGCGGGCGCACCGAGATCTGGCGCATCGCGGCGCCGCCCTGGACGAGCAGCGCGATGGCCGGCGGGATGAGCTGTGCGACGGCGAACCAGATGACGTCGCAGCGGGAGGCCACCAGCCAGGCGACCAGGATGAGGGCGGCGATCCGGCCGGCGACGTCGGAGATCGCCACCGCGGCGAATCGGACGGTGGCCAGGAACACCGGTTCTAACCGGGTCACCATGGTCTGCATCAGCAGCGCACCCGAAAGCACCACGAGCATCACCCGCACGTGCGCGTCACCGTAGATCAGCACGCCGGACCCGGCCGCCAGCACCGCGAGCGGAACGCAATACATAAGGGCCAGACCGCTGTTGATGCGTACCAGGCGTTCCAGGTCGCCGCGCCCGGAGGTGACCCGGCGCACGATGACGGTGGCGATGCCGAGGTCGGCCAGGCTGGTCCACATGGCGATGAACAGCATCGCGATGGAGAGCTGGCCGTAACGGCCGGGGCCGAGGTAGCGGGCGGTCATCGCGACCGACACCACCGAGGCGAGCATGCCCGCCGCCCGGCAGGCCAATTGGATGGAGAAGGCGTGCGCCATCCGCGACACCGGCACCGAGCCCACGACCGCGTCTGGCGCCGTCGGCTCAGTCATGGCCCCTAGTATGCGCCGTGGCTGGTCAGGACGGCCTTGACCGTCTTGGCGATGATCATGAGGTCACCGGCCATCGACCAGTTGTCGACGTAGGACAGGTCCAGCCGCACCGACTCGTCCCACGACAGGTCCGAGCGCCCGCTCACCTGCCATAGCCCGCTGACGCCGGGCTTGACCAGCAGCCGCCGCCGCACGTCGCCGTCGTAGTTCTCGACCTCGCGGCGCAGCGGCGGCCGCGGCCCGACGACGCTCATGTCGCCCTTGACCACGTTGAGGAACTGGGGCAGCTCATCGATGCTGAACCGCCGCAGGAACCTGCCGACGGGGGTGACCCGGGGGTCGCTGCGCATCTTGAACAGCATGCCGCCGGCGGAGTCGTTGAGCGTCAACAGCTGCCCGAGCTGCCGGTCGGCCCCGTCGATCATCGTGCGGAACTTGAGCATGGTGAACGGTTGCCCGTCGATGCCGATCCGTTCCGACCGATAGAAGACGGGTCCCCTGCTGGTCAGCTTGATGGCGATTGCGGCGACCAGCAGGATCGGCAGCGTCGCGAGCAGCGCCGCCAGCGAGAAGCACACGTCGAAGGCCTGCTTCTGGAAGCGCTGGGTGCCTTCGTATTGCGGCTTTTCGACGTGCAGCAGCGGCGATCCGGAGGTGAGCCGCAGGGTCAGCCGCGCCTCGGCGACGTCCACCACGCCGGGGGCGACGACCAGGTCGACGTCGCGGCTCTCCAACTGCCACATCAGTTCGCGGATGGCCTGCACGCCGAAGTGCTCGGTGCGCGTCACCGCCACGGTGTCGGCGCCGCAGCGCTCGAGGGCGGCCAGGGCGTCGGTCTCGTCGCCGAGGATGGGCACCTCGCGGCCGCCGATGGTCAGCGTCTTGCCGCGCGCCGGGCCGTAGCCGGGGATGCAGACCCCGACCACCACGCAGCCGCTCTTCGGGTTGCGGGCCAGCTCGTGCGCGAGGTGGGAGACGGCCGTGCGGTCGCCGATCGCCAGCACCGTCGTGCGGCACTGGCCGGCCGCCCGCATGCGGCTGATGTGGGTGCGCCACAGGCTGCGGCTGGCCAGCAGCCCTAGGGTCCCGGCGGGCAGGGCGATCGCCAGGTAGCCGCGGGCCAGGTCCACCTTGGCCAGCAGGGTGACCATCGCGATGATGCCGAACGTCCAGAACGACGCGCTGCCGATGCGCCGGTACTCGTCGATGCCCGCCCCGATGACCCGCGCCGAGCGGGTCTGGAACACCGCGAGGGCCGACAGCCACAACGCGGCGAACAGGACCGAGAAGAACGTCATGACGGCGTCGGGGTAGCCCGAGGTGTTCGCGATCTCGCCGAACCGGACGTACTGGGCGAGCAGCACCGACGCGCACACGATCGCGGTGTCGGACAGCCGCAGCCGCCGCGCGAACTGGCGCTGCCAGCGCCGCGCCGGTGCGGTCGCGGGTGCGGGGCTCGCCGGGAGGCCGTCGGCCGGGTCGCCGGGCAACGAGATCATCACGGCCGGTGCCCGCTTACGCGTCCGCTGGTGCGGCCAGGCCTGCATGCCGGTCGGGGCCGGACATATCGGCGCGCTCACCGGTCGGCCTTCGCGCAGAGCTGCCCGAGCCGTGCCGCCGTCTCGACGGGCGCCAACTCGGCGGTGCGCGAGGGCCACGTGGCGTCCTGCTCGGAGATGACGGTGACCGGCAGCGGCCACACGATGGCGAATTCGGGGTCGTTCCACCGGAAGCCCTGCTCGCCGAGCGGCGCCCGCTGGCCGCTGAGCTGGTAGCTGACCTCGGTGTCGTCGATCAGCGTCTGGAACCCGTGCGCCACGTAGGGCGGCAGGAACAGCGCGCGGTGGTTGTCGGCGCTCAGCTCGACCATCACCTGGGTGCGGTAGGTCGGCGACTCGGGCCGGATGTCCACGGTGACGGCGGCGATGGCCCCGCGGCTGCAGCGCACCAGCTTGGTCTGGGCGTGCGGCGGCGCCTGCCGGTGCAGCCCCCGCACCGTTCCGCGGGTGTAGCTGAACAGGTTCTCGGTCTGCGCGACGTCGAACACCAGCCCGCGGTCGGCGAATTCGCGCGCGCAGAACGATCGCGAGGAGAAGCCGCGGTGATCGCGTTGCGGCTCGAGGTCGATGATCGTCAGCCCGGCGATTCTGGTGGGCGTGTACTTCACTTACCGCTCCTTTCGTGGCGGGCTGGGCTGGATTCGTCGGGGCGGGCGGCGCATCAGCCGGCCTATCCGTAGCCGGCGGACGGGGGCCGCGTCATCACGGTGGGAATGACGCCGTAGCGGGGACCGAGCGTCTTGCCGGAGGCGGCGGCCAGGCGCGGCAGCGAACCCAACATGCTGGGCGGCATTGACGGGCTGTTGATGGCGACGGCGGGCAGCGCGGCGGTGAGGTTGGCCGACGGGATGACGCTGGTCCAACTGGCCGGCACGGCCAGCGGGCCCAACGAAGCCGCGCTGCCGAGGCTGCCCATCACCCCGGAACCCAGCGAGCCGAGCGCGCCGGCGCCGGAGCTGGCGGCGCTCGCGGCCGTTCCGGCGGCGGCGATCGCGCCGTCGCTGGCCGCCTTGGCCAGGCCCTGCGCGGTCTGGGCGATGCCCAGGATGGACGACATGCCGTACAGCGGCGTGGCGCCGGCCATGAAGTAGCTGGGGATGGAGCCCGGGACGCTGGACACCAGGGCGGAGACGATCGACGAGGAGGTCGAGTCGGTGGCCGCGCTGGTCACGCTGCCGGTCACCGCGGAGCCCAGGGTCGAACCCAGCGACGAGGTGGTGGCGGTCGTGGGGGAGGCCAGCGTCTGGAGAGTGGTGGGCACCGAGGAGACGATGTTCGCCGCGTGCTGGGTGGCGGACATGCCGAGCGCGGTGCTCACCGCGGTGCTCTGGTTGGACACCCCGACCGGGTCGACGACGTCGGGCGGTGACAGGAACGGCGTGACGTCGCACGCCGCCGCCGAGCCCGCCGCGTACTCGTACATCGCGGCGGCATCCTGGGCCCACATCTCGCCGTACTCGGCCTCGGTGGCGGCGATCGCCGCGGAGTTCTGCCCGAAGAAGTTGGTGGCCAGCAGGGTGGCGAGCTGGACGCGGTTGGCGGTGACGGCCGGCGGCGGAACGGTCATCGCGAAGGCCGCCTCGTAGATCTCCACGGCGAGCCTCGCCTGGCCGGCGGCTTCCGCCGCCCGCGCCGCGGCGCCGGCGGTCCAGGCCATGTAGGGGGCGAACGCCGAGGCCATCGCCAGCGAGGTGGGGCCCATCCAGCGGGCGGTGGTCAGCCCCGTGATCACCGACCGGTAGGTGCTGGCCGCCGAGTGCAGTTCGGCGGCCAAGCCGTCCCAGGCCAGGGCCGCCGCCGTCAGCGACACCGGGCCGGGACCGGCGTACATCCGCGCGGAGTTGAACTCCGGGGGGAACGCGCCGAAGTCGATCACTGCACACCCCGGCCGCGGAACTCGCGACAGCCCGGGGCCTGCGGCCCCGGTGCCTTGGTGTTCAACGCCATGTGGTTCCCCTAACGCCTTTCGAAGAGACGAGCGTGTTGCTTGGCCTTGCCGCCCGGACCGAAGTCCAGTGGCGATGGGGTGCCGCAAACTGACTTTCTGACAATAACGTACAAAACATACTATTAGTTTGACAACACGCTGTGATGTAGACCGCAAGTATTTGACGAGCACGTCAACTAAGGTGACTGGCGGCTGCTTGCGTCTGGAGTAGCCTGAGAGTTCACAACGTTGCAGGTCAGATCGCCGGTGGCCCGCTAGAGAACCGAGGTTTCAGTGCTCTGCTCAAGCGAGGCGTCGTGGACGTGAGCCGCGTCGACTCCGGTCGCGTGGCCGGTCGAGCCGGTCGCGGGGCCGGTTCAGCCGATCGCGGGGCCGGGGACGGCACCGGGCGGCCCCCTGTCCACGACCGTAAATCCATACTTGTCGTCGGTTTTCGACCCGCCGGGCGCTGAGTCCGCACGACGATGCCCGGTACCTCGACCGATGGACGCGCCGATGCGACGCGCGGACAGATCTTGCGCGCGGCGTCCCATCAATTCGCGCGCCGGCCCTATCACGACGTCGGCCTCGATGACATCCTCGCCGAGGCCGAGCTCACCAAGGGCGCGATGTACTTCCATTTCAAGTCCAAGCACGCGCTGGCCGTCGCGATCATCGACAAGCAGACCGCGGGCGCCGCGGTCGCCGTCGACGAGCTGTCGACCCGGGGGTTGTCCGGACTGGAGACCCTGATCGACTTCTCGTTTCTGATCGCGGTCCAGGACATCCAGTCGGACCTGATCCGAGCCGGCCTGAACCTGATCGAGTCGGTCGGGCGGGCCGAGGGGCTGCAGGCCCGGCTGTTCAACGAGTGGGTCGAGGCGCTGGGCGCCGTCGTCTCCCGGGGCATATCCGAGGGCGACATCCCCGAGTCCTGCGGGCCGCAAGACTTGGGACGCATGCTGGTGTCCCTGCACATGGGCCTGCGCAAGACCAGCGACCTCGACGAGCCGGAACGCTTCCTGCGCGACGTCGAAAAATGCTGGTACCTGCTGCTGCCCGGCATCCTCAAGCCCGACCGACTCGACTACTTCCGCCAGTTCGTCCGGCGGCGCGCGACGCTGGCGGTCAACACCTGCACCGCCGACGACGAGGAGCCCTGACGGGCCCCGGCGGGGCCTTCGCGCCCGAAACCGCGCGGCGGCGCAGCTGATATCTTGGGCCCTCACTGGGATGTGCAAGACCAGAGATCATCTGCGCTTCGACGAGACACCGTTGTGCAGGGGGGGTAATGGCTCGTCAGGTCCGATCCGAGGCGACGCGGCGCAAGATCCTCGACGCCGCGATCGACGTGTTCGGCGAGGTGGGTTATGCGGGCGCCGGGTGGGCCACGATCATCGAGCGCACCGGGATGACCAAGGGCGCCCTCTATCACCACTTCGACTCCAAGGACTCGCTGGCCGCGGCCCTGATCGCCGAGGGGTCCGAGATCTTGCTCGACGCGTTCCGCAACGTCTGCAAGGCGTCGTCGCCGGGGCTGGAGAACATGGTCCACGGCACCTTCACCGTCAACGAGGTGCTGACCCTCGACAGACAGGCCCGCATCGCCGAGCGGCTGGCCGCGGCGCTGGCCGGTTACAACGCCGCGGCGGCGGGTTTCTACGGCGACCTGACCGCGGCCATGACCGCCCAGGCCCGGCGGGCCATCAAGGAGGGTGACCTGCGCGAGGACATCGACCCGCAGACGCTGAGCGTGTCGATGGTGGGCGCCATGTTCGGGCTGCGACTGATGGCCACGGCGCAGCACGGGGACCGGACGAACGCGGGCGAGGTCGGCGAACGCGCCGGCCGGCTGCTGCAGATCTGGAGCTATTTGCTGCCCGGCATCGTGACCGACGCGTCGCTGTCCTACATCCGGCAGTTCCTGGCCCGCGAGGCGCTGCGCCACGCCACGGCTACCGCCGCCGAACCCGCCGGCGACGGGCCGACGAGCGCGCCGGGATCCGCCTAAGACGCGAAACCCGCCCCCTCAACACGGCTTTCCGGTCTTGGGCTTGACGCGAGTTCAACAGTGCAATACTGCTCCGGTGACGTACCGGAGATGGCTGGGCAAAGGTGCCGCGCTGGCCGCTGTTCTCGGATTCCTGGTGATGAGCGCGCCGGCGGCGTGGGCCGCGCCCACCGATCCGGGTGCCACCACCACCGACTCGCCGACCATGACGCTGAGCGACCTCGGGCTGGCCCCGAGCCTGGAGTTCTGGGGTCAGACCACGTCCCAACAGCTCAGGGTGCCGGTGTTGCGGGGGTTGACGCCGGCCGCGCTGAACGCGACGGTCGAACTGCCGATCAACCTGCGATCCGGGACGCTCACCGTGACTCAGGACGACCGCACCATCGCGCGGCTGAACCTGCCGACCGCGGATCAGACGCCGATCGTCATCCCGCTGGCCGGCGCGGAGGTCATCGACAACTGGCTGACCCTGACGCTGCGGACGTACCTGGTGCCGCTGGACGGATTCTGCCTCTACCCGGAGAGCCCGCTGCGGCTGACCAACGGCACCGTCACCTACACCGGCGTCGAACGCCCGCCCACGACGGTGGCGCACTTCCTGCCGCCGGTGCTGCGCAAGCTGACCATCTTCCTGCCGCAATCGCCCACCGCCGGTGAGTCCGGCGCCGCGATCCAGCTGGCCGCCTCGGCGGCCTCGCGCTATGGGCGGCAGACGCCAGAGATCACGGTGGTACCGCTGAACGAGGGGCAGACGGCACCGCCCACGCCGCCGCAACCGTTGGAACGCCAGGTCGTCGTCAAGGAGGGGTCGGACAACGGGCTGACCGTGCAGGGCGGCGGCACCGCGACCTGGCTGCAGGTCTCGGGCCCATTGGGCAAGACCGACGAATCCGACACCGCCGTGCTCTTCAGCGACGTGTCCGACCTGGCGCTGACGGCCCGGGCGTCGGCGGAGTCGGTGAAGACCGCCCCGCAGCTGCCGGGCGACACCGTCAAGCTGCGCGATCTCGGGCAGCAGTTCGCCAACGCCACCTCGTTGCAGCCCCGGGTGTCGATCGGCGTGGACCAAACCCGCTTCGGCAGGTCGATCCACGGGGTGCGGGTGCACCTGCAAGGCTCCTACACCCCGACGCCGGCCAACATCGGCGGCCGGATCGCCGTGACGGTCGGCCCGGAGAACATCGACCAGTGGCCGACGGACGGCCAGGGGGTCATCGACCGCTGGGTCGACGTCCCCGACCGGCTGCTGCAGCGCTACACCAGCGTCGACGTGGTGCTCGACGTCGCGTCGAACATCGGCCACTGCGGGGACTTCTACACCGCCGGCGCGGGGAATCAGCTGCTTACCCTGAACATCAACGGCGACAGCACCATTCAGAGCACCCGCGCCGCGCCCCCGGTGCCCGACGGCATGCAGTCGGTGCCGCAGTCCCTGATGCCGCGGGTGCAGGTCGGCATCGGTGACAAGTCGCTGATCGACACCGTGCGCGCGGTCAACCTCATGGTGGGCTTGCAGCGGATCAGCTCGATTCCCATCGACACCGCGGTCACCAGCGTGCAACAGGCGCTCGACTCGCCCAACCCCGCGGTGCTGATCGCGGCCGACGGGTGGAACCACTCCGACGTCACGCTGCCGGTGTCGGCGGGCCCCAGCGGGCCCATCACGGTCAACGCCGTCGAATCCGGCGGCAAGCCGACGAAGCTGTCGTTGGACCCGGCGCTGCGATTCGCTTCTCTGCAAACGGTTTTTAACCGCGGCCGGTCGCTGTTGGTCGCCACCTCCAACGGCGCGCCCGCCCAACTCGACGAGCTGTTGCGCTGGCTCAACACCGACGTCAAGCGCTGGCAGCGCCTCAAGGGCGTCGCGGTGCTGTCGACCCAGGGGCAGGACCCGGTGATCGTCGAGAACTCGCCGGCGGCCGCCGCCGCGGCGGCCGCGACCGCGGCGAGTCACGCGGATCGCGGGTGGCTGTGGTGGTTCGGCGGGGCGTGGGCCGCGGTGGCCGTGGTGGGCGTCGCGGTGATCGTGCTGCGCACCCGGCGCGAGTCACGCCGACGCTAGCGGTGCGGCGTTAGTCGCCGTCTTTCCACAGTTGTTCGGTGAGATCCTGGAACACGGCGAGCACGAATTGGTCGTCGGCGCGCCGGGTGGCCGATTTGCTCATCAGCGCGCGCACCACCGAGCCGTCCTTGTGCACCAGGCCGACCACCTCGTTGGCCAGCGCGTGCACCGTCGAGAGCAGGGACTCCGACGCGGGCGCGTCGTGGAAGATCTGGTCGAAGCGCAGCGACAGGATCTCCTCGGCGTCGCAGCCCACCATCTCGGCGAACGCGCCGTTGGTGAACAGGATGCTGCCGTCGTCGCCGATGGCCAGGACGGGAACCGGAATGCGTTCCAGCACCACCAGCGCGGGCAGCTGCTTGAGGGCCGTCATCGGGGACTGCCCGGTTTGCCGATTCTGTCGTCGGTCCACGGCCCGATTATGGCCTATGGCAGAACATATGGCCGACACCAGATCGGCGACGCGACGCCATGACCACTGGTCATTTCGTTTTCGCCGGCCCGTCGTCGCTCGGTGGCTGGTACCGCGGGAACACCCCGCTCGGTGCCGGCAGCACCGTGCCCGGGGTTAGCCGAGAACCGACGGCGGCGAAGCTGCGCTGCTCGGGCGGCTGGCCCAGCAGCTCCAGCAGTTTGGCGGCGGAGTCCGGCAAGACCGGCTGGATGAGCAGCGCCGCGATGCGCACGGCCTCGCACGTCGTGTAAAGCACTGTGCCAAAACGCTGTTGGTCCGACGCGGCCGCACTCTTGCGTAACACCCACGGCTGCTGGGCGGAGAAGTATCTGTTGGCCGCGCCCAGCATCAGCCAGATGGCCTCCAGGGCCAGGTGCATGGCCTGGCTGTCGAAGGCGGCGCGCACCCGATCGAGCAGGCCGTCGGCCGCGTCGAGCAACTCGGCGTCCTCGGCGGTGAACGCGCCGGGCTCGGGGACCACGCCGTCGAGGTTCTTGGCCACCATCGACAGCGATCGCTGGGCGAGGTTGCCGAGCTCGTTGGCCAGGTCGGCGTTGATTCGGGTGACGATGGCGTCCTCGGTGTAGCTGCCGTCCTGGCCGAACGGCACCTCGCGCAGCAGGAAGTAGCGCAGCTGGTCGAGGCCGAAGGTGTCGACCAGCGCGAACGGGTCGACCACGTTGCCGATCGACTTGCTCATCTTCTCGCCGCGGTTGAGCAGGAACCCGTGCGCGAACACCCGCCGCGGCAGTTCGATCCCGGCCGACATGAGAAACGCCGGCCAGTAGACGGTGTGGAAGCGCAGGATGTCCTTGCCGATCATGTGCAGGTCGGCCGGCCAATAGCGTTGGAACAGCGGGGATTCGGTGTCGGGATAGCCGACGCCGGTGAGGTAGTTGGTCAGCGCGTCGACCCAGACGTACATGACGTGATCGGGATGGTCGGGCACCTTGACGCCCCAGTCGAACGACGTCCGCGAGATGGACAGGTCGCGCAGGCCGCCGGAGACGAAGCTGACGACCTCGTTGCGCCGCACCTCGGGGGCGATGAAGTCGGGATTGGCCTCGTAGTGGGCCAGCAACTTGTCCCCGTACGCCGACAGCCGGAAGAAGTACGTCTGCTCTTCGGTCCACGTCACCGGCGTGCCCGTCTCGACGGCGACCCGGGTCCCGTCGACCACGGCGGTCTCCGACTCGACGAAGAACCGCTCGTCGCGCACCGAATACCAGCCCGAGTAGCTGTCCAGGTAGATGTCGCCCGCGGCCTCCATGCGGCGCCAGATCGCCTTGGACGCCTCGTGGTGGTCGGCGTCGGTGGTGCGGATGAAGCGGTCGAAGGAGATGTTCAGCTTCTCCTGCAGCCGCTGGAAGACGTCGGAGTTGCGCCGCGCCAGCTGGGCCGTCGGGATGCCCTCGGCGGCCGCCGTCTCGACCATCTTCAGGCCGTGCTCGTCGGTGCCGGTCAGGAACCGCACGTCGAAGCCGTCGAGCCGCTTGAAGCGCGCGATGGCGTCGGTGGCGATGTACTCGTAGGCGTGCCCGACGTGCGGGTTGCCGTTGGGGTACGTGATCGCGGTGGTGACATAGAACGGCCTCATCGAGAAACCACCTTATTGTGTGCCCGTGAGCTCGGACCGACGACAACGCGAAGCGCCGCCCGCCCCGCCGCCGCTGGCGCCCCTGATCGACGCCCACACCCACCTCGACGCCTGCGGCGCTCACGACGCCGCGTCGGTGCGCGCCATCGTGGACCGCGCCGCGGCGGTCGGGGTGGGCGCGGTGGTCACCATCGCCGACGACCTCGACTCGGCGCGCTGGGTGACCCGCGCCGCGGACTGGGATGACCGGGTGTACGCCGCGGTCGCCCTGCACCCGACGCGCGCCGACGCCCTCGACGACGACGCGCGCGCCGAGATCGAGCGGCTGGCGGCGCACCCGCGGGTGGTGGCGGTGGGCGAGACCGGCATGGACCTGTACTGGCCCGGGCGCTTGGACGGCTGCGCCGCCCCGGACGCGCAGCGCGACGCGTTCGCGTGGCACATCGAGCTGGCCAAGCGGGCCGGGAAACCGCTGATGATCCACAATCGCGACGCCGACGCCGCGGTGCTCGACGTGCTGGCGGCCGAGGGCGCCCCACAGACCGTGATCTTCCACTGCTTCTCGTCGGACGCGGCCATGGCGCGGCGCTGTGTCGATTCCGGCTGGCTGCTCAGCCTGTCCGGGACCGTGAGTTTCCGCAATGCCCGCGCCCTGCGCGACGCCGTTTCGCTGATCCCGGACGAGCAGTTGTTGGTGGAGACGGACGCGCCTTTTCTGACGCCACATCCTTATCGCGGCGCGCCCAACGAGCCGTATTGCCTTCCTTATACTGTCCGGGCGATCGCCGAACTCGTCGGTCGGCGCCCCGAGGACGTGGCGCAGGTCACGGCGGCCAACGCCCGGCGGGTCTACGGCCTGCCGGCGCCCTAGCGGGCGCGGGCGGTAGGGAGATTCTCCTAACATCGCCGCGCCAGAGTTGCCCAACATTGGCCGGTTCGTTACCGTCTTGTGATCGAACGGTTTGGGGCTCGCCTAGGGCCCTTCATTTATGGCTTGCTGAGTAATTGTTGAGGTCGGGACGCGCGTTGAGCATAGTGACAAAACTTCATCAGAGTCCGTCGCCGATGCTGCGGTTGATCGTCGGAGGCTTGCTGGTAGTGCTGGCTTGTGCCGGCGGTTTCGCGGTTTCGGCGTGCAAGACGGTGACTCTGACGGTCGACGGCATCGCGATGCAGGTGACCACGATGAAGTCCCGGGTGCTCGACGTCGTTCAGGAGAACGGCTTCGTCGTCGACGACCGTGACGATCTCTATCCCGCCGCAGATGTCGCCGTGCGGGATGCCGGCAAGATCGTGCTACGGCGCAGCCGCCCGTTGCAGATCTCGCTGGACGGCCACGACACCAAGCAGGTGTGGACCACCGCGTCCACCGTCGACGAGGCGCTGGCCCAGCTGGCCATGACCGACACCGCGCCCGCGGCGGCCTCGCGGGGCAGCCGCGTGCCCCTGGCCGGGATGGCGCTGCCGGTCGTCAGCGCGAAGACGGTCCGCATCAACGACGGCGGCGCGATCCGCACCGTGCACCTGCCGGCGCCCAACGTCGGGGGCCTGCTCAGCGCCGCCGGCGCGCCGCTGGCCGACAGCGACCAGGTGGTGCCCGCGGCGACCACACCCATCTCCGACGGCATGGAGATCCTGGTGACCCGCAACCGGATCCAGCGGGTCACCGAGCGGACGGCGCTGCCGCCGTTCGCCCGGCGGATCGAGGACCCGGACATGAACATGAGCCGTCAGGTCGTCGAAGACCCGGGCGCGCCCGGCACGCAGGACGTCACCTACGCCATCGCGACCGTCAACGGGGTCGAGACCGGCCGGCTGCCCATCGCCAACTCGGTGATCACGCCCGCCCGTGACGCCGTGGTGCGCGTCGGCACCAAGCCCGGAACCGACGTCCCGCCGGTGGTCGAAGGCGCCACCTGGGACGCGATCGCGAGCTGCGAGGCCGGCGGTAACTGGGCGATCAACAGCGGCAACGGGTACTACGGTGGCGTGCAGTTCGATCAGGGCACCTGGGAGCGCAACGGCGGCCTGCGCTTCGCCGCGCGCGCCGACCTGGCGACCCGCGAGGAGCAGATCGCGATCGCCGAGGTGACGCGGGCGCGCCAGGGGTGGGGAGCCTGGCCCGTGTGCAGCGGACGAGCTGGTGCGAGCTGACCATCCGGCTGCTCGGGCGCACCGAGATCAGGCAGCTGGCCAGGGAGCTTGACGTACGGCCGCGCAAATCGCTCGGCCAGAACTTTGTGCACGACGCCAACACCGTGCGTCGCGTGGTGTCGACCGCCGGGGTCGGCCGCGCCGATCACGTCCTGGAGGTCGGTCCCGGGTTGGGCTCCCTGACGCTGGCCCTGCTGGAACGCGGGGCCGCCGTCACCGCCGTGGAGATCGATCCCGTGCTGGCCGCGCGGCTCCCGCAGACGGTCGCCGAGCACTCGCACAGCGAAAGCGGGCGCCTGACGGTGCTCAACCGCGACGTCCTGACCCTGCGCCGCGACGAGGTGGCCGACGCGCCCACCGCGCTGGTGGCGAACCTGCCCTACAACGTGGCCGTCCCGGCGCTGCTGCACCTGCTGGCCGAGTTCCCCTCCATCCGGGTGGTGACGGTGATGGTGCAGGCCGAGGTGGCCGAGCGCCTGGCCGCCGAGCCCGGCGGCAAGGAGTACGGCGTGCCCAGCGTGAAGGTCCGCTACTACGGGCAGGTGCGCCGCTGCGGCATGGTCTCGCCGACGGTGTTCTGGCCGATTCCCCGCGTCTACTCCGGGCTGGTCCGCATCGACCGGTACGCCAGCTCGCCGTGGCCCACCGACCCGGACTTTCGCAAGCAGGTCTTCCACCTGATCGACGTCGCGTTCGCGCAGCGCCGCAAGACCTGCCGCAACGCCTTCGTGGACTGGGCCGGGTCGGGCAACGAGTCGGCCAATCGCCTGTTGGCCGCCAGCATCGACCCCGCGCGCCGCGGCGAGACGCTGGCCATCGACGACTTCGTGCGGCTGTTGCAGCGCTCCGCCGACCCAGATCCGGAGGCGGCCAGCCCCGGGCCGGCCGACCGGCAGGCCCCGGCGCGCTGAACCCGCGGCCCGCGGGCCGTCCCGCGATAGTCTGCTGCGGTGTCAGCGTCTGACGGCAGCACCGCCGCGCAGTGGGTGCCCACCGGCTCGGTCACCGTCCGGGTGCCCGGCAAGGTCAACCTTTACCTGGCGGTCGGCGACCGCCGCGAGGACGGCTACCACGAGCTGAACACGATCTTCCACGCCGTCTCGCTGCTCGACGAGGTGACGGTCCGCAACGCCGACGTCCTCTCGCTCGAGGTCGTCGGCGAGGGCGCCGCGACGTTGCCCACCGACGAGCGCAACCTGGCCTGGCAGGCCGCCGAACTGATGGCCGAGCACGTCGGCCGGGCGCCGGACGTCTCGATCTTGATTGACAAGTCGATCCCGGTCGCCGGCGGCATGGCCGGCGGCAGCGCCGACGCCGCCGCCGTGCTGGTCGCGATGAACACGCTGTGGGAGCTGGGTCTGCCGCGCCGCGACCTGCACGCGCTGGCCGCCCGGCTCGGCAGCGACGTGCCGTTCGCGCTGCACGGCGGCACCGCGCTCGGTACCGGCCGCGGCGAGGAGTTGGCGACGGTGTTGTCGCGGAACACCTTTCACTGGGTGCTGGCGTTCGCCCACGGTGAGCTGCTGACCCGCAAGGTGTTCGCCGAACTCGACCGGCTGCGCGAGACGGGGGACCCGCCGCGGCTGCCCGGCCCGGGGCCGGTGCTGGCCGCGCTGGCGGCCGGCGACGCCGAACAGCTGGCGCCGCTACTGGGCAACGAGCTGCAGGCGGCCGCCGTGAGCCTGAACCCGGATCTGCGCCGCGCGCTGCGCGCCGGGGTCCAGGCCGGCGCCCTGGCCGGCGTCGTGTCCGGGTCCGGGCCGACGTGCGCCTTCCTGTGCTCGTCGGCCGAGTCGGCCGTGGAGGTGGGCGCCGAGGTGGCCGGGGCCGGCGTCTGCCGCACCGTGCGGGTGGCCAGCGGGCCGGTCGCCGGCGCCCGCGTGGTGCCGACGCCGACGGAAGTGTGAAAACCGCCGCAAAATCGCCAAATGCTTGGGCGGCTCCCTAAGAGGAGTTTAAGATAAGCCGCGGTGACCGAGACCATTGAGCAAGATCACACTGATTCGTCGTCCGCCGGACCTGCCGGCGGACGACTGATCGTTCGGGCGTGGCCGCGCCGCCCGCGCGCTCAGTGGGCGGCCGGGCGTCGCGCCCTCGAGGCGCCGGCACCGATTGCAGACCTGACTGCCGCCCAACCGTGGCGCGCCTGCGGTCAAGTGTTTTCCCACAGGCGGACTATCAGATCCCGGGCGCTGGGGAGCGAGCCCGAACCGAGGAGGTATGCGTGAGCAGGTTTACCGAGAAGATGTACCGCAATGCCCGGACCGTGACGACGGGCATGGTCACCGGTGAGCCTCACGAACCGGTCCGGCACACCTGGGGCGAGGTCCACGAGCGCGCCCGGCGCATCGCCGGGGGCCTGGCCGCCGCGGATATCGGCCTCGGCGACGCCGTCGGCGTGCTCGCCGGCTTCCCGGTCGAGATCGCGCCGACGGCGCAGGGCCTGTGGATGCGCGGCGCCAGCCTGACGATGCTGCACCAGCCCACCCCGCGCACCGACCTCGCCGTCTGGGCCGAGGACACCATGAACGTCATCGGCATGATCGAGGCGCGGGCCGTCATCGTCTCGGAACCATTCCTGGTCGCCATCCCGGTGCTCGAGGAGAAGGGCATCCAGGTCCTCACCGTCGGTGACCTGCTGGCCGCCGACCCGATCGACCCCGTCGAGGTGGGCGAGGACGACCTGGCGCTGATGCAGCTGACGAGCGGTTCGACGGGATCGCCCAAGGCCGTGCAGATCACCCACCGCAACATCTATTCCAACGCCGAGGCGATGTTCATCGGCGCCCAGTACGACGTCAACCACGACGTCATGGTCAGCTGGCTGCCCTGCTTCCACGACATGGGGATGGTCGGCTTCCTCACCATCCCGATGTACTTCGGGGCCGAGCTGGTCAAGGTCACCCCGATGGACTTCCTGCGGGACACGCTGCTGTGGGCCAAGCTGATCGACAAGTACAAGGGCACCATGACCGCGGCGCCCAACTTCGCCTACGCGCTGCTGGCCAAGCGGTTGCGCCGCAACGCCAAGCCCGGCGACTTCGACCTGTCCACCCTGCGGTTCGCCCTGTCGGGCGCCGAGCCCGTCGAGCCCGCCGACGTCGAGGACCTGCTGGACGCGGGCGCGCCGTTCGGCCTGCGGCCCTCGGCGATCCTGCCGGCCTACGGCATGGCCGAGACGACGCTGGCCGTCTCCTTCTCCGAGTGCGACGCCGGCCTGGTGGTCGACGAGGTGGACGCCGACCTGCTGGCCGCCCTGCGCCGCGCCGTGCCCGCCACCAAGGGCAACACCCGCCGGCTGGCGACGCTGGGGCCGCTGCTGCGCGACCTCGAGGCCCGCATCATCGACGACAACGGCGACGTGATGCCCGCCCGCGGCGTCGGGGTCATCGAGTTGCGCGGCGAAAGCCTGACACCGGGCTACCTGACCATGGGCGGGTTCATCCCGGCCCAGGACGAGAACGGCTGGTATGACACCGGCGACCTCGGTTACCTGACCGAGGAGGGTCACGTCGTGGTGTGCGGCCGCGTCAAGGACGTCATCATCATGGCGGGCCGCAACATCTACCCCACCGACATCGAGCGCGCCGCGTGCCGCGTCGAGGGCGTGCGGCCCGGCTGCGCCGTCGCCGTGCGTCTGGACGCGGGCCACTCCCGCGAGACGTTCGCCGTCGCCGTCGAATCCAACGCCTGGCAGGACCCGGCCGAGGTCCGGCGCATCGAGCACCAGGTCGCCCGTGAGGTGGTGGCCGAGGTCGACATGCGGCCGCGCAACGTGGTGGTGCTCGGGCCGGGGACCATCCCGAAGACGCCGTCGGGCAAGCTGCGCCGATCCAACTCGGTCACGCTGGTCACCTAGGGTGCTGGCGCGCGCCTACCAGGCGTGCACCCGGTTCTGCGCCGGCTCCAGGCCCAGCTCGATCAGCAGTTCGGTGGCGTCGGCCGCCTGCTCGCAGATCGTGGGGACCTCGGCGCGCTCGCCGGCGTTGAACGGCTCCAGCACGAACGCCGCGGGGTCCTTGCGCCCCGGCGGCCTGCCGATGCCGACGCGCACGCGGTGAAAGTCCTTGCTGCCCAACGCCGCAGCGATCGAGCGCAGGCCGTTGTGGCCGCCCTCCCCGCCGCCCATCTTGAGCCGGATCCGACCGAAGTCCAGGTCGAGGTCGTCGTGCACGACGACGAGGTCGGCCGGGGCCACCGAGTAGAACTTCGCCAACGGCCCCACCTGGCGGCCGGATTCGTTCATGTAGCAGCGCGGCTTGGCGACCACCACCGAACGCCCGGCCAGCCGGCCGGTGACGATTTCGGCGCCGGATCGCTTGTGCGCCTTGAATGTCGAGCCCAGCCGCGCGGCCAGCACGTCGGCGACCATGAAGCCGACGTTGTGGCGGGTGCGGGCGTAGTTGTCCCCGGGGTTGCCCAGGCCGACGACCAGTAACGGCTCGGCCACGTCGCGGACCGCCTACTCGATCTCTTCGGGCGCGCCAGCCTCTTCGGCCTCGGCCGTCTCGGCCTCCTCCTGCGCGACCTCTCCTTCGAGGTCCTCGGCGGTGGGGGCGGTGACGACGTTGACCACCAGCGTCTCCGGGTCGGAGACCAGGTTCACGCCGCGAGGCAATTCGACCTGGCCCGCGTTGATCTGAGTGCCCTCCTCGGCGCCCTCGACCGACACGGTCAGCTGCTCGGGGATGGACAGGGCCTCGGCCTCGATCTCGATGGCGTTGGCCTCCTGGGTGACCAGCGCGCCGGGGACGGGGTCGCCCTCGACGACGACGGTGACCTCGACGGTGACCTTTTCGCCGCGCCGCACGACCAGCAGGTCGGCGTGCTGGATGCTGCGCCGGATCGGGTGGATGTCGAGCGACTTGGTCAGCGCCAGCTGCTCCTTGCCCTCGATGTCGAGGGTCAGGACCGCGTTGGTGCCGGCGTGCCGCAGCACGGCCGCGAAGTCGTGGCCGGGCAGTTCGAGGTGCTGGGGATCGGTGCCGTGGCCGTAGAGGACGGCGGGGATTTTGCCGTCGCGGCGGGCCCGCCGGGACGCGCCCTTGCCGGTGGCGCTGCGCACCGTGACCTTGAGTTCGTTGCCTGCGGCGGCCTTCGCCATGCTGTCGCTCCTCGACTGCTCGTTACCTTCTGGGGGGCACGGCAAGGTCGCGACTGTGTGAAAGTCGGTCTCCGTCGATAACGGTGCTGGTCGACCAGCCACCCTCGCCGTGACGCCCGGTCAGGTTAGCGCATCCGCGCGCGAGAGGGGAAATTGGCGGCAGGCGGGTCAGGGTCAGGACGGAAGGCATGTGCAAAGTGCCCGCCTCACAGCGACAACGGCGCGCGCCGCCGCGTTGTCGCTGCGAGGCGGGCACTTCGCCTACCACCCTGGACAGGGCTCGCCGCCTACCGCCCTGGAACGGGTCCACCGCGTTGTCGCTGTGAGGCGGGCACTTTGCCTACCACCCTGGAGAGGGCTCGCCGCCACCGCCCTGGAGCGGGTCGCCGCGTTGTCGCTGTGAGGCGGGCACTTCGCCTACCACCCTGGACAGCGACCTCAGAGCGGAAACTGGGTCCCGGTGAGCTGCTCGGAGAGCTCCCACAGCGCCGCCGCGGCCGCGCCGTCCTGGGCGCGCCGGCTGCGCGCCACCGGTTGGGTGCGGCCGACCTGGCCGAATCGCGGGCCGATGAAGGTGTTGCCCGGCAGGTGTTGTGACGCCGCATACAGCGTCTGGCGTGCGCCGAAGTCGGCGTCGGTGGCGACCACCCGCGTCACGGCCGACATCATCGCGTCGCCCAGCCGCCGCCCGGACGCGCCCTGCAGATTGGTGTGCGAGTAGCCGGGGTGGGCCGCCAGCGCTCGCAGCGGGGAGCCGGCCACCCCGAGGCGCCGCTGCAGCTCCTTGGTGAACAGGAGGTTGGCCAACTTGGATTGGCTGTAGGCCAGCCACGGCGAGTAGCGCCGCTTCTTCCAGTTCAGGTCCTCGAAGTCGATGCGGCCCGCCCAGTGCGCCATCGACGACACGCTGACCACGCGGTCGGTCAGCTTGGGCAGCAGCAGGTTGGTCAGCGCGAAGTGGCCGAGGTGGTTGGTGCCGATCTGGCTCTCGAACCCGTCGACCGTCAGGGCGTACGGCGCCGCCATGATGCCGGCGTTGTTGATCAACACGTCGACCGTGTCCACCCCGTCGGCGAACCGGTGCACCGACGACAGGTCCTGCAGGTCCAGTTCGCGCACCTCGACCGGGCCGGTATGGGTGCCCCTGATGTGCAGCGCGGCCTTCTCGCCCTTGCGGACGTCGCGGACCGCCATGATCAGCGTCGCGCCCTTGCCGGCCAACTCGCGGGCCGTCACCGCGCCCAGCCCACTGTTAGCGCCGGTGATCACGACGGTGCGCCCCGCGAACGACGGCAGATCCGCCGCGGTCCAATTGGTCATGGCTGAAGAGCCTAGTGACCTGCCGCCACGACGAAGCCGTGAATGATCGTCTCGATGTCGGTGGACTGCGCGGCCGCCTGATTGGCCAGGCCGGTGATGGTCAGCTGTACCAAATAGCGCGCATGGTCGGGCGCCGAGCCGGTGGCGATGACGATCCGGTTGAAGCTGTGCAGGCGAATGCCGTCCAGGTCGTAGCTGCCCTGGATCATCGACGACGGAAACCCGTTGAACGGCGCGGTGGAGGCGTCGAGCTGCTTGAAGTTCTCGAACAGCTGCGCGTCGTCGTTGCCGCGCTTGACGACCTGGGCGGGATCGAAGTCCCCGGTCAGCTTGAACACCACCAGCCGCGCCGTCGGGTACTTGCCGCCCTGGGCAATCATCACCGTCTCGGGCGTGATGTGCGGGTTGGTGAACGGCGACCAGCCCGGCGGGGTCGGGATCGACACCGTCAGGTCGTGCAGCGACGCCGGGGCCACCTGCGTCCCGGTGACGCCGATGCTCTGCAGGTACTGCGACAGCGGGACGGGCTTCTCGGCCGCAGCGGTGCTGGTGGTCGTCGTGGTGGTCCGCGACAGAACGGATTGGTAGTCAGGCGCTTCCGGCCCGCACCCACACGTCATGGCGCCGATCGCGACCGCGGCGGCGCAGGCGCGATACAGCCGCGCCTTCACAGGATCTCGCGGACCGCGTCGATCGGCCGGGCCAGCCGGGTGCCCTTGGGTGTCACGACGAACGGACGTTCGATGAGGATGGGATGCTCGGCCATGGCGTCGAGCAGCTCCTCGTCGGCCGCCTCCGCCAAACCCAGTTCACCGTACAGCGATTCGCGTTTACGCACCGCGGCGCGAACCTCGATGCCCGCGTCGCGGATCAGCCGCGCCAGCTCCTCGCGCGACGGTGGGGTCTTCAGGTACTGGACCACCTCGGGCTCGATCCCGTTGTCGCGCAACAATTCCAGCGTCTTGCGCGAGGTGCTGCACTTGGGGTTGTGATAGATGACGGTGCCGCCCATCTAGGCGTCCCCGTCAAACAGCCCTGTCACAGAGCCGTTTTCGAAAACGGCGCGAATGGTGCTGGCCAGCAGCGGGGCGATCGACAGCACGGTCAGTTGGGGGAAGCGCTTCTCCTCGCCGATCGGCAGGGTGTTGGTGACGATGACCTCCCGGGCGCCGCACGCCGCGAGGCGCTCGGACGCCGGGTCGGACAGCACGCCATGGGTGGCCGCGATGATCACGTCCTTGGCGCCGTCGTCGTGCAGCAGCTTCACCGCACCGGCGATGGTGCCGCCGGTGTCGATCATGTCGTCGATCAGCACGCAGGTCCGCCCGGCGACCTCACCGACGACGCGGTTGGACACCACCTGGTTGGGCACCCGCGGGTCGCGGGTCTTGTGGATGAAGGCCAGCGGGACGCCACCGAGCGCGTCGGCCCACTTCTCGGCGATGCGCACCCGCCCCGAGTCGGGGGAGACGACCACCATGTTGCCGTCGGGGTAGTTGTCCCGGATGTAGCCGGTCAGCAGGTTCTGGCCGCGCATGTGGTCGACCGGGCCGTCGAAGAAGCCCTGGATCTGGTCGGTGTGCAGGTCGACGGTGACGATCCGGTCGGCGCCCGCGGTCTTGAGCAGGTCGGCGACCAGCCGGGCCGAGATGGGTTCGCGGCCGCGGTGCTTCTTGTCCTGCCGGGCGTAGGGGTAGAACGGCATGACGGCGGTGATCCGCTTCGCGCTGCCCCGCTTGAGGGCGTCGATCATGATCAGCTGCTCCATCAGCCAGCGGTTGACCGGCCACGGCGCGGACTGCAGCACGAAGGCGTCGCAGCCGCGCACCGACTCGTGGAACCGCACGAAGATCTCGCCGTTGGCGAATTCGCGGGCCGTCTGCGCGGTGACGTGGACGTCGAGCTCCTTGGCGACCTGCTCGGCCAGCTCCGGGTGCGCGCGACCGGAGAAGAGCATCAAGTTTTTGCGGTTGTCTGACCAGTCGTGGCTCAACGCACTGCCCTCGCCGTGTCGGGGTGGGGATGGGGAATGGAACGCCCCATCGTACGAAGCGAATCGTACGGAAAAGTGCCCGGGTTGCCAGATACCAAATGCACGGTGTCTATTCGGGCTCGGCGGCGGGGTCGACCGTGGGTTCGGCGGCGGGCTCGGAATTCGCGGCCGCCTTCTCCGCCGCCCGCGCGGCGGCGCTGCCCGGCCGCTTGCGCGCCACCCAGCCTTCGATGTTGCGCTGCGGACCGGCCGAGACCGCCAGCGCGCCCGGCGGGACGTCGTCGCGCAGCACCGTGCCCGCGCCCGTGTAGGCCCCGTCGCCGACCGTCACCGGGGCCACGAACATGGTGTCCGAGCCGGTGCGCACGTGGGAGCCGATCGTCGTGCGCGACTTCGAGGTTCCGTCGTAGTTGACGAACACGCTGGAGGCGCCGATGTTGCTGTGTTCGCCGATGTCGGCGTCGCCGACGTAGGTGAGGTGCGGGACCTTGGTGCCGGTGCCGATCGTGGCGTTCTTCGTCTCGACGAACGCGCCGAGCTTGCCGTCGGCGCCCAGGACGGTGCCCGGGCGCAGATACGTGAACGGCCCGACGGTGGCGCCGGCGCCCACCGACGACTCGGTGCCATGCGTCCGCACCACCGACGCGCCGTCGCCGACGGTCACGTCGGTCAGGGTGGTGTCGGGGCCGACGACGCAGCCGCCGCCGATCCGGGTGCGCCCGAGCAGCTGGGTGCCTGGGTGCACGACGGTGTCGCGCCCGATCGTCACGTCGACGTCGATCCAGGTGGTGGCGGGGTCGACGATCGTGACGCCCGCCAGCTGGTGGGCGGCGACGAGCCGGCGGTTGAGCTCGGCGCCCAGCTGGGCGAGCTGGACGCGGTTGTTGACCCCGGCCACCAGCGCGCTGTCGTCGACGTGCCGGGCGCGGATGGCCAGGCCGTCGCCGCGCAGGATGGCCACGACGTCGGTCAGGTAGAGCTCCTGCTGGGCGTTGTCGGAGCTCAGCCGGCTCAGCGCCGAGCGCAGCGCGGGCGCGTCGAACGCGTACACGCCGGCGTTGACCTCCCGGATCTCGCGCTGCGAGGGCGTCGCGTCGGCATGCTCGACGATGGCCGTGACCTCGTCGTCGGGTGTGCGCAAGATCCGGCCGTAGCCGCTGGGGTCGTCCAGCGTGGTGGTCAACACCGTCGCGGCGGCCGACCCGGCGCTGTGGCCGGCGATCAGGTCGGCCAGCGTGTCGGCGTCCAGCAGCGGGGTGTCCCCGGAGGTGACGACCACCAGGCCGGCGTAGTCCTCGGGCAGCGCGGACAGCCCGCAGCGCACGGCATGGCCGGTGCCCAGGGGGCGGTCCTGCAGGGCGACGTCGATCGGGCGGCCCAGGTCGCTGGCCAGCTCGGCGACGATCGGGGCGATGCGCTCGTTGTCGTGGCCCAACACGGTGACCAGGTGCTGCGGCGCCACCTTGGCGATCGCGTGCAGCAGGTGGGCCAGCATGCTGCGGCCGCCGAGGGTGTGCAGCACTTTCGGGGTGTTCGACCGCATGCGGGTGCCCGGTCCGGCCGCGAGCACCACGACCGCGGTGTCACCACGAGACGACATCAACCCTCCTCGAGATGCTCCGTCGCCAGGACTCGAACCTGAACTATCTGAACCAAAATCAGAGGTGCTGCCGATTACACCACGACGGATTGCGGGCGGACCGCGCCAATGACTTTAGACGGTGTGGGCGGCCGGGCGCCCCATGCGGGCCCGCCGAGCCGATACGCTGAGCACGTGGCCGTGCCGGATTCCCACACCCCGAAAGAGCCCGATAAAGAGGTGCGGGCGCCGCGGGCCCGGATGACGGGCACCGAGCGCCGCCAGCAACTCATCGGGATCGCGCGCTCGCTGTTCGCCGAACGCGGCTACGAGGGCACCTCGATCGAGGAGGTCGCGCAGCGCGCCAACGTGTCCAAGCCCGTCGTCTACGAGCATTTCGGCGGCAAAGAGGGCCTGTACGCCGTGGTCGTCGACCGCGAGATGTCCGCCCTGCTCGACGGCATCACGTCGTCGCTGACCAACAACCGGTCCCGCGTCCGGGTCGAGCGGGTGGCCCTGGCGCTGCTCACCTATGTCGAGGAGCACACCGACGGCTTCCGGATCATGATCCGCGACTCCCCGGCCTCGATCAGCTCGGGCACCTATTCCAGCCTGCTCAACGACGCCGTGAGCCAGGTCAGCTCGATCCTGGCTGGCGACTTCGCCCGCCGCGGCCTGGACGCCGAGCTGGCCCCGCTGTACGCGCAGGCGTTGGTCGGTTCGGTGTCGATGACCGCGCAGTGGTGGCTCGACACCCGCGAACCCAAGAAAGAGGTGGTGGCGGCCCACCTGGTCAACCTGATGTGGAACGGCCTGACGCACCTGGAGGCCGACCCGCGGCTGCAGGACGGTTGAGGGCCCACTCGCCGCGAGCGTAAGCGGGCCGCGATTTTCGGCCTGACTTTTCACTGTGCGCTTACGCTCGGCGAAGAGGCCAGGCGGGGAGGCGCGATGTCAGCCGCGGTCACGCGCCAGCAGGTCGGCGATGGTCTCGCGGCGGACCAGCTCGCGCGCCCGGCCGTCGCGCGCCGCGACCAGGGCCGGGCGGCACACCATCGTGTAGTTGGACGCCATGCTGTGGTGATAGGCCCCCGTGCAGGCCACGGCCAGCAGGTCACCGGCCCGCAGGTCGATGGGCAACTCGACGTCGACGGCGATCTCGTCGCCCGATTCGCCATGCCGACCGGCGACGGTCACGCGGTGGCGGGCGCCCACCGGATGCCGGTTGGCCAGCGCGACGGTGCACCGGGCGCCGCGCGGCGCGACCCGCGGGTGGTCGCTCATACCGCCGTCGACGGCGACGACGGTGCCGCCACCCGGCCGGGCCTTCACCGAGCACACCCGGTACAGCGTGACCCCGGCCCGGCCGCTGATGGCCCGGCCCGGCTCCACCACGACCGTCGGCCGGGGGAAGTGCTCCGCGGCGCAGGCCTCGTCCAGGGCGTCCTCGATGGCCGCGTTGAATGCCGGCAGGTCCAGCTCGCGCTCGCCCGGGGCCGACGGGACGGCGTGCCCGCCCCCGATGTTGAGCTCGGTGAGGATCACCCCGTGCCGGCCCCGGATGTCGGCCATCGCGGCGATCAGCCGGCGGATCGCGGCACCGAACTGCGCCGGGTCGCCGACCTGCGGGCCGATCTGGCAGTGCAGCCCGACGAGGTCGAGGATCGGGTGCGCCAGCACCCGCGTGACGGCCTCGGCGGCGTGGTCGTCGGCGAGGGTGGAACCGGGCACCCGCACCAGCACCGGCTGGCGGCGTCGGGCCAGGCCGGCCAGGTACGCGACCTCGATGCCGGAATCCACCACGATGCGCCCGACCCCGACGCGCACGTCGTCGCGCAGCTCGTCGGGGGTCTTGGCGTTGCCGTGCAGGATGATCCGGGCCGGGTCCACGCCGCCGGCCAGCGCGGTGGCCAGCTCGCCGTTCGAGCAGACGTCGATGCCCAACCCCTCGTCGCGGGCCCACCGGGCGACCGCGGAGGTCAACAGTGACTTGCCGGCGTAGACGACCTGGGCGTCGCGCAGCGCCTTGCGGTAGCGGCGGGCCCGCTCCCGGAAGTCGGTTTCGTCGATCACGTACGCCGGGGTGCCGAACTCGTCGGCGATGTCGACCAGGGGGACCCCGCCGACGCAGAGCCTGCCCTCCTCGTCGGGACGGGCGGTGACGGGCCACACCGTCGGATCGAACCGTGGGGGAGCCGCCTGGCCGAGCGACGGCAGGATGTCGAGCAACGTCATGAGTCCACGCTGCTCCCGCGCGGCCCCGGCCGGCGCCTCCCTGACGGATCCTTGACGCCCCCGGCGCCGATCCTGACGAACTTCGGCGCGTCTTGCGGCCCCCTAGAATGGAATTCATCATGACCGCACCGGGGGCTGCTAGCCCAGAAACCCCGATCGCGGGGCTCGTTGAATTGGCGCTCACCGCGCCGACCTTCACCCAGCTCATCGACACCGCGGCCGCACGGCCGGCCGAACTGAGCCTGGTGGGTCCTGCCAGCGCGCGGCTGTTCGCGGCCGCCGCCCTGGCGCGGTTGGGGCCTCTGCTGGTAGTCACCGCGACCGGGCGCGAAGCCGACGACCTGACCGCCGAACTGCGCGGCGTCCTGGGTGACGCCGTCGCCGTCTTCCCGTCCTGGGAGACCCTCCCGCACGAACGCCTCTCGCCCGGCGTCGACACCATCGGCACCCGGATGATGGTGCTGCGCCGGCTCGCGCACCCCGACGACGCGCGGCTGGGCCCGCCGCTGCAGGTGGTCGTGACGGCGGTGCGGTCGTTGCTGCAACCCATGACCCCGCAGTTGGGCCTCGTGGAACCCGTCACATTCAGCGTCGGGCAGGAGATCGAGTTCGAGGCCGTCATCGCCCGGCTGGTCGAGCTGGCCTACACCCGGGTCGACATGGTGGGCCGGCGCGGCGAGTTCGCCGTGCGCGGCGGCATCCTCGACGTCTTCCCGCCGACCGCGGAGCACCCCGTCCGCGTCGAGTTCTGGGGCGACGAGGTCAGCGAGATGCGCATGTTCGCCGTCGCCGACCAGCGCTCCATCCCCGAGATCGAGGTGGACTCGGTGATCGCGGTCGCCTGCCGCGAGCTGCTGCTCACCGACGACGTGCGGGAACGGGCCGCCGCACTGGTCGCGCAGCATCCCGCGGCCGAGCCGGCCATCACGGGCGGCGTCAGCGACATGCTGGCCAAGCTCGCCGAGGGCATCCCGGTCGACGGCATGGAGGCGCTGCTGCCGGTGCTGTGCCCGGGCAAGCACGCGCTGCTGATCGACCAGCTGGCCCCGCGGACCCCGCTGTTGGTGTGCGACCCCGAGAAGGTGCGCACCCGCGCCGCCGACCTGATCAAGACCGGCCGGGAGTTCCTCGAGGCGGCGTGGTCGGTGGCCGCCCTGGGCACCGATGCGCCGGTCGACGCCGAGCAGTTCGGCGGCTCCGGGTTCGCCGAGCTCGACGACGTGCGGGCCGCGGCGGCCGGCTCCGAGCACCCGTGGTGGACGCTGAGCCAGCTCTCCGATGAGGCGGCGCTGGAGCTGGACGTGCGGCCGTCGCCGTCGGCGCGCGGCCACCAGCACGACATCGACAGCATCTTCGCGATGCTGCGCGCCCACGTCTCGACGGGCGGCTACGCGGTGGTGGTCGCGCCCGGCACCGGCACCGCCCACCGCGTCGTCGAGCGGCTGGCCGAGTCGGAAACCGCCGCCGGCATGCTGGACTGCGGCGCGGCGCCCAAGGCGGGCGTCGTCGGTGTGCTCAAGGGGCCCCTGCACGAGGGTGTCGTGATCCCCGGCGCCAACCTGGTCGTCATCACCGAGACCGACCTGACCGGCAGCCGGGTGACCGCCGTCGAGGGCAAGCGCCTCGCGGCCAAGCGGCGCAACACCGTCGACCCGCTGGCGCTGACGGCCGGCGACCTGGTGGTGCACGACCAGCACGGCATCGGGCGGTTCGTGGAGATGACCGAGCGCACCGTCGGCGGCGCCCGCCGCGAATACCTGGTGCTGGAATACGCGTCCAGCAAGAGGGGCGGGGGTTCCGACAAGCTCTACGTGCCCATGGACTCCCTCGACCAGCTGTCGCGCTACGTCGGCGGGCAGGCGCCGGCGCTGTCCAAGCTGGGCGGCAGCGACTGGACGAACACCAAGACCAAGGCCCGGCGGGCCGTGCGCGAGATCGCCGGGGAGCTGGTGTCGCTGTACGCCAAGCGGCAGGCCAGCCCGGGTCACGCCTTCGGGCCGGACACGCCCTGGCAGGCCGAGATGGAGGATGCGTTCGGCTTCACCGAGACCGTCGATCAGCTCACGGCCATCACCGAGGTCAAGGCCGACATGGAAAAGCCGATCCCGATGGACCGGGTGATCTGCGGCGACGTCGGCTACGGCAAGACCGAGATCGCGGTGCGGGCGGCGTTCAAGGCCGTGCAGGACGGCAAGCAGGTCGCGGTGTTGGTGCCGACCACGCTGCTGGCCGACCAGCACCTGCAGACGTTCACCGACCGGATGACCGGGTTCCCGGTGACCGTCAAGGGGCTGTCGCGGTTCACCGACAACGCCGAGTCGCGCGCCGTGATCGAGGGCCTGGCCGACGGCTCGGTCGACGTCGTCATCGGCACGCACCGGCTGCTGCAGACCGGCGTGCGCTGGAAGGACCTCGGCCTGGTCATCGTCGACGAGGAGCAGCGGTTCGGCGTCGAGCACAAGGAGCACATCAAGAGCCTGCGCACCCACGTCGACGTGCTGACGATGAGCGCCACCCCGATCCCGCGGACCCTGGAGATGAGCCTGGCCGGCATCCGCGAGATGTCGACCATCCTCACCCCGCCCGAGGAGCGCTACCCGGTGCTGACGTATGTCGGCCCGCACGACGACAAGCAGGTGGCCGCCGCGCTGCGACGCGAGCTGCTGCGCGACGGGCAGGTGTTCTACGTGCACAACCGGGTCAGCTCGATCGACCGCGCGGCGGCCCGGATCCGGGAGCTGGTGCCCGAGGCCCGCGTGGTGGTCGCGCACGGGCAGATGCCCGAGGACCGGCTGGAACGCACCGTGCAGGGGTTCTGGAACCGGGAGTACGACATCCTCGTGTGCACCACGATCGTGGAGACCGGCCTGGACATCTCCAACGCCAACACGCTGATCGTGGAGCGCGCGGACACCTTCGGCCTCTCGCAGCTGCACCAGCTGCGCGGCCGCGTCGGGCGCAGCCGGGAACGGGGCTACGCCTACTTCCTGTACCCGCCGCACACGCCGCTGACCGAGACGGCGTACGACCGGCTGGCCACCATCGCGCAGAACAACGAGTTGGGCGCGGGCATGGCGGTCGCGCTGAAGGACCTGGAGATCCGCGGCGCCGGCAACGTGCTGGGCGTCGAGCAGTCCGGGCACGTGGCGGGGGTGGGCTTCGACCTGTACGTCCGGCTGGTCGGCGAGGCCGTCGAGGCCTACCGCGCGGCGGCCGACGGCCAGACGGTCACCACCGCCGAGGAGCCCAAGGACGTCCGGATCGACCTGCCGGTGGACGCGCACCTGCCGCCGGACTACATCGCCAGTGACCGGCTACGCCTGGAGGCGTACCGGCGGCTGGCCGCCGCGGCCGACGACGCCGCGGTGGATGCGGCGGTCGAGGAGCTCGTCGACCGCTACGGGGCGCTGCCCGAACCGGCCGAGCGGCTGGTGGCCGTCGCCCGGTTGCGGCTGGTGTGCCGCGCCGCCGGGATCACCGAGGTGTCGGCGCCGTCGGCGACGACGGTTCGGCTCTCCCCGCTGACGCTGCCGGATTCGGCGCAGGTGCGGCTCAAGCGGATGTATCCGTCGGCGAACTACCGCGCCACGACGAACACGGTGCAGGTGCCGATACCGCGCGCGGGCGGCGTGGGGGCGCCGCGGCTGCGCGACGTCGAGCTGGTGCAGATGGTGGCCAATCTGGTCACGGCGCTGCAAGGTAAACCGCAGACGGATGTTGGTATAACGAGTGAATTACCTGCGTCGATGGCCAGTGAGGGGCGGCAAGCGCGATGATCGGTGCCCGCGACGACGCCGTGGGGGTACCGCCCGCTTGCGGCCGACGAAGCGATGAGGAGGTGCGCTCATGATCGTCGTGTTGTTCGACCCGCGCCGCCCGTCGCTGGTGCCCGTCGAGGCCATCGAGCACCTGAGCGGCGAGGTGGAGTACACCGAGGAGATGCCGGTCGCGGTGCCGTGGTCGCTGCGCTCGGCGCGGCCGGTGCACTCCGGTGACCCCGACGCCCCGGCCCCGGTCCTGCTGTCGTCCGACCCCGAGCACCCGGCCGTCACCGCCCGGCTGGCCGCCGGCGCCCGGCTGATCGCGGCGCCCGAGACGCCGCGCGGCGAACGGCTCGTCGATGCCGTCGCGATGATGGACAAGCTGCGCACGGCGGGGCCCTGGGAGAGCGAGCAAACCCACGATTCGTTGCGCAGGTTCTTGTTGGAGGAGACCTACGAGCTGCTCGACGCGGTGGGCAGCGGTAGCGCCGAGCAGTTGCGCGAGGAGCTCGGCGACGTGTTGCTGCAGGTGCTCTTCCACGCCCGCATCGCCGAGGACGCGCCGCAGTCCCCGTTCACCATCGACGACGTGGCCGCGGCGCTGATGCGCAAGCTGGGCAATCGGGTGCCGGGAGTTCTTGCCGGACAGTCGATTTCGCTCGAGGAGCAGCTGGCGCAGTGGGAGGAGCGTAAGGCCGCCGAGAAGCCCCGCACATCGGTGATGGACGAGGTGCACACCGGTCAGCCCGCGTTGGCGCTGGCGCAGAAGGTGATTCAGCGCGCCGCCAGGGCCGGCGTGCCGGCCGACCTGGTGCCCGCGGCGATCACCTCCGTGACGGTGTCGGCCGACGTCGATGCCGAAAGCGCTTTGCGCGCGGCGGTTCTGGACTTCGTCGACACGGTCCGCGCCGTGGAGAAGCGGATCGCCGCCGCCCGCCGCGGATCGGGCTTTCCCGACGAGTTCGACGTCGCCCGCCTCGACGACGTCAGCGAGGCGGAATGGCGCGGCCATTGGCCGGGCGCCGAGGCCTTGGCGGGCGCCGAGGCCTTGGCGGTCGTCGACGCTCCGACGCCGGCCGACGCCCCGACGCCCCACGAGGTCCCCGAGGCCGGCGCTCCGGGCGCCCCCCAAGACGGCACCGAGCCGGCCGCGGACGCCGTCTGATCGCCGTCGCTGCGGGCCGGGCCAGCTAATCGCGGCGTTGCGGATTCGGCGGGAAAACCGGGGCGCCGCGCCCCGACGCGCCCTGACACCGCGCGATCGCATGGGACGATGGTTGCGGCAAGTGATGCGGGGGAGTGTAAGGGTGTTGCGGACAGCCATGGTGTCGCCGAGGCGTTGGTTGCGCGCGGCCGCCGTGATCGGCGCGACCGCGATGCTCCTCGCGTCCAGTTGCACCTGGCAGTTGAGCCTGTTCATCCCCGAGGGGGTGCCGCCACCGCCCGGTGACGCGGTGCCGCCGGTCAACACCCACGCCAGTGGCCGGCCCGCGGATCAGCTGCGGGCTTGGGCGCAGCAGCGCTCGGCGGCCCTGGAGATCCCGGTCATCGCGCTCGAGGCGTACGCCTACGCCGCGCGGGTCGCCGAGGTCGAGAACCCGAAATGCCACATCGCGTGGACCACCCTGGCCGGCATCGGGCAGGTGGAAAGCCATCACGGCACCTACCGCGGCTCGCGGTTGGCGCCCAACGGCGACGTCAGCCCCCCGATCCGTGGCGTCCGCCTGGACGGCACCGGCGGCAACCTGCGCATCGTCGACAGCGCCGAGGACGTCACGGACGACGACGGGGTGGCGCGCGCCATGGGCCCCATGCAGTTCATCCCGGAGACGTGGCGGCTCTATGGTGTCGATGCTCACAACGACGGGCGGGTCAGCCCCGACAACATCGACGATTCGGCGCTGGCCGCGGCGGGCTACCTGTGTTGGCGCGGTAAGGATCTGGCGACGCCGCGGGGCTGGATCACCGCGCTGCGCGCCTACAACAACTCCGGCGTCTACGCCCGTGCCGTCCGCGACTGGGCGACCGCTTATGCGGCGGGTCATCCGCTGTAGCAGGATGTATCGCTGACCCACCAAGCACGCACCGGTTAAGGAGAACTGTAGTGCCGATTATCGAGCAGGTCGGGGCTCGCGAGATCCTCGACTCCCGCGGCAACCCGACGGTCGAGGTCGAGATAGCCCTGATCGACGGGACGTTCGCCCGGGCCGCGGTGCCCTCCGGCGCGTCGACCGGTGAGCACGAGGCCGTGGAGCTGCGCGACGGTGGCGACCGCTACGGCGGCAAGGGCGTGCACAAGGCGGTGCAGGCCGTGCTCGACGAGATCGGCCCGGCGGTCATCGGGCTCAACGCCGATGACCAGCGGCTGGTGGACCAGGCGCTGGTCGACCTGGACGGCACCCCCGACAAGTCCCGGCTGGGCGCCAACGCGATCCTGGGCGTCTCGCTGGCGGTCGCGAAGGCGGCCGCCGACTCCGCCGAGCTGCCGTTGTTCCGCTACCTCGGCGGCCCGAACGCGCACATCCTGCCGGTGCCGATGCTCAACATCCTCAACGGCGGCGCGCACGCCGACACCGCCGTCGACATCCAGGAGTTCATGGTGGCGCCGATCGGCGCCCCCAGCTTCGCCGAGGCCCTGCGCTGGGGTGCCGAGGTGTACCACTCGCTCAAGGCGGTGTTGAAGAAAGAGGGGCTGAGCACCGGCCTCGGCGACGAGGGCGGCTTCGCGCCCGACGTGGCCGGCACCACCGCGGCGCTGGACCTGATCAGCCGGGCCATCGAATCGGCGGGTTTCAAGCTCGGCTCCGACGTGGCGCTGGCGCTGGACGCGGCCGCCACCGAGTTCTACACCGACGGCACCGGTTACGCCTTCGAGGGCACGACCCGCACCGCGGCGCAGATGGCGGAGTTCTACGCCGGGCTGCTCGGCTCCTACCCCCTGGTCTCCATCGAAGACCCGCTGTCGGAGGACGATTGGGACGGCTGGGCGGCGCTGACGGCGTCGATCGGTGACCGCGTGCAGCTGGTCGGCGACGACATCTTCGTCACCAACCCCGAGCGGCTCGAGGAGGGCATCGAGAAGGGCGTCGGAAACGCGTTGCTGGTCAAGGTGAATCAGATCGGCACGCTCACCGAGACGCTCGACGCGGTGGCCCTGGCCCACCACAGCGGCTACCGCACGATGATGAGTCACCGCAGCGGCGAGACCGAGGACACCACCATCGCCGACCTGGCGGTGGCGGTCGGCAGCGGTCAGATCAAGACGGGTGCGCCCGCCCGCAGCGAGCGCGTCGCGAAGTACAACCAGCTGTTGCGCATCGAGGAAGCCCTCGGCGACGCCGCCCGCTACGCCGGTGACCTGGCCTTCCCGCGGTACACGTTCGAGGCGAAATAGCTTGACAGGCAACGGCGTCTGACATGCCCGACGGGAACCGGCCGGACTCGCGGCGGCGCTCCCCGGCCTCGCGGCCGGGCAAGGCCGGTGACGCGGGCCGGCGCCGGCGCCCGAACAAGCCGACCCAGGTTTCGGCGAAGCCCACGGCCAAGCCGTCGGCGTCGCCCACCGTCGGTGGCGCCACCACCCGGACGCCGTTCGAGCACGTCGTCGAACCCATCAAGCGCCAAGCCGCCGAATCCGTCGAGCACCGTTCGGATCAGCGGTTGGGTTTCACGGCGCGCCGGGCGGCCGTGCTGGCCGCGGTCGTCTGCGTGCTGACGCTGACGATCGCCGGCCCGGTGCGCACCTATTTCGCGCAGCGCACCGAGATGAATCAGCTGTCGGCGAGCCAGGCCGCGTTGCGCGCCCAGATCACCGAATTGGAGTCCAAGAAGGCGAAACTGGCCGATCCGGCCTACATCGCGGCGCAGGCCCGCGAGCGGCTCGGCTTCGTCAAGCCCGGCGACATCCCGTTCCAGGTGCAGCTCCCGCCGACAGCGGCGGTGCCGGTGCAGCCGGGCACGCAATCGGCGAAGCCCGCCAACAACGACCCGTGGTACACCTCGCTGTGGCACACCATCGCCGACGCGCCGCATCTACCGCCCGCGGCGGCGCCGGAAACCTCTGCCCCGCAGCCTAATTCGCCCGCGCCGACCCCAACTCCTCCCGGTGGTTGATCGCGCCGACCTGGACGCGGTGGCGCGCCAGCTGGGGCGCGAACCGCGCGGCGTGCTGGAGATCGCCTACCGGTGCCCCAATGGCGAACCCGGGGTCGTGAAGACCGCGCCGAAACTGCCCGACGGCACACCCTTCCCCACGCTGTACTACCTCACGCATCCGGCGTTGACCGCCGCCGCGAGCAGATTGGAGACGACGGGACTGATGCGGGAGATGACCGAGCGGCTGGGCCGCGATGACGAACTTGCGGCCGCGTATCGGCGGGCCCACGAATCCTATCTGGCCGAACGGGATTCGATCGAGCCGCTCGGGACGCAATTTTCGGGCGGCGGGATGCCGGACCGGGTGAAGTGCCTGCACGTGCTGATCGCGCACTCGCTGGCCAAGGGCCCCGGTTGCAACCCGCTGGGCGACGAGGCCCTGGCGATCCTGGCGGGTGAACCGGCGCTGGCCGGCGTCTTGGAGGCGGGGCGGTGGTGAGCCGGCTCGCCGGAATCGACTGCGGCACCAACTCGATTCGGCTGCTGATCGCCGACGCCGGCGCGGGTGGGCTGCGCGACGTGCATCGGGAGACGCGGATCGTGCGCCTGGGTCAGGGTGTGGACGCCACGGGGGAGTTCGCGCCGGAGGCGATGGAGCGCACCCGCGCCGCGCTGACCGATTACGCGTCCCTGATTCGGCAGCACGGCGCCGAGCGTGTGCGGATGGTGGCCACCTCGGCGGCGCGTGACGTCGCCAACCGTGACGCATTCTTCGCGATGACGGCTGAGGTGCTGGGTGCGGTGCTCCCCGGTGCGGTGGCCGAGGTGATCACCGGTGCACAGGAGGCGGAGTTATCGTTCCGCGGCGCCGTCGGCGAATTGGATTCCGCCGATGGGCCTTTCGTGGTCGTCGACCTCGGCGGCGGGTCTACCGAGATCGTCGTCGGCGACCGGACGGTGGCCGCGAGCTTCTCCGCCGACATCGGCTGCGTCCGATTGACCGAACGGTGCCTGCATTCGGACCCACCGACGGCGGCGGAGGTGGCGGCGGCGCGGCAGGTGGTGCGCGAGCGCCTCGCGGCGGCCCTGCGAGCCGTGCCGGTCGAGGGTGCCCGCCGGTGGGTGGGGGTGGCCGGGACGATGACCACGCTCTCGGCGCTGGCGCACGGGATGACGGAGTATGACTCTGCGGCGATTCATCTTTCGCGGGTCGCCGGGCCGGACCTGCTGGCGGTGTGCGAGCGTTTGATCGGCATGACGCGCGCGCAGCGCGCGGCGCTGCCGCCGATGCACGAGGGCCGCGCGGACGTCATCGGCGGGGGCGCCATCGTGGTGCAGGAGTTGGCGCGCGAATTGCGGGCTCGCGCAGGCATCGACGAGCTGACCGTCAGCGAACACGACATCCTCGACGGCATCGTGCTCTCGCTCGGCGACTAGCATGTTGGGCGCGGACCGGGTCTGGCGCGCGGCGCCGGGCGCCCGCGGCGCTCTCCCCAAGCATGTGTCGTAGTGCCCGCCTCATAGCGACAACTGCGGATTGTCACACCCGTGTGCGACGGTTCGCCGATGGACGAACCACTCAAAGGAATCGAGCTTCGCTACGTGCTGGCGATGCACCTGGCCGTGCACGGGCCGGCCACCGTCTCGGAATTGCATGACGCCCTGGTCGACTACGGTTTCCGGGTGCACGGTCGCCCGTCGAAAGCCATCTCGGACGCGTTGCGCTGGGAGGTCGGCCGGGCCCGGGTGTGCAGGCTGGGACGTGGCAGGTACGGGCCCGGCTATCTGCCGCGATCGACGGAGTACCGCATCCATCAGCGCGTGCTGGCGCTGCGTGCGGCGGCGCGTTGTCGCTGCGAGGCGGGCACTTCGTAAGTAACCCCGGAGAGAAGGGCCCGCATGCCGAGCGGGCGTTGTTCTCGTTGCGCTCCCATGGACGGCGCCCGGCGGCGTGCGTTGTCGCTATGAGGCGGGCACTTCGTCACTGCCCCTGGAGAGGGGGCCCGCTCGCGCGCCCGGGATTAGCGCCCAGCGGCGCGTGCGTTGTCGCTATGAGGCGGGCACTTCGTCACTGCCCCCGAAAAGCCCGCCGCGCTCACACCTCGAAGCGGTATCCCATGCCCGACTCGGTCAGCAGGTGCTTGGGATGCGAGGGGTCGTCCTCCAGCTTGCGTCGCAGCTGCGCCAGGTAGACACGCAGATAATGAGTCTCGGTGGCGTACGCCGGGCCCCACACCTCTTTGAGGAGTTCCTCCCGCCCGACCAGCTTGCCGCGGTTGCGCACCAGCACCTCGAGCATTCCCCACTCCGTGGGCGTGAGGTGCACCTCGGCCCCGTGCTTGGTGACCTTCTTGGCGGCCAGGTCGACCGTGAACGACTGCGCCTCGACGACCGGTTGCTCGAGTCCCGACGCCGCCGTGTTGCGGCGCACGGCCGCGCGCAACCGCGCCAAGAACTCGTCCATGCCAAAGGGTTTCGTGACGTAATCGTCGGCGCCGGCGTCTAACGCCTCCACCTTGTCCGACGAATCGGTGCGCGCGGACAACACGATGACCGGCGCGGTCAACCAACCGCGCAGGCCGGCCAGCACGTCGATCCCGGACATGTCGGGCAGCCCCAGATCGAGGATCACCACGTCAGGCTTGTGTTCGGCGGCCGCGCGCAGCGCCCCTGCGCCGGTGGACGCAGTCACCACGTCATAGCCACGCACCGACAGGTTGATGCGCAGCGCCCGCAGAATCTGGGGTTCGTCGTCGATCACCAGCACGCGCGTCATGGCGCCTCGACCGAGTCCGGCACGGCGAGATCGACCACCACCGTCAAGCCGCCGCCGGGGGTGTCGGTCGCGGTGATGGTGCCGCCCATCGCCTCGACGAACCCCCGCGCCACCGACATGCCCAGCCCCACCCCCGTGGTGGTGTCCTGGTCCCCGAGCCGCTGGAACGACTCGAACACCCGGTCCTCGCTGCCGTGCGGAATGCCCGGCCCCTCGTCGATGACGTTGATCAGCACCCGCTCGCCCACCCGTCCCGCGTTGACCCGGATCACGCAGTTGGGCGCGTAGCGCAGCGCATTGTCGATCAGGTTCGCGAGCACCCGCTCCAGCAACCCCGCGTCGGCCAGCACCACCGCGTCGCCCACGTCCACCTTGACCCGGTCGATCGCGGAGCGGTAGAAACCGGTGGCGCCCTTGCCGATACTGACCAGGGCCCGCTGCACGGTCTCCTCGAGGTACACCCGGCGCAGGTCCGGACGGACCACGCCCGCGGCCAGCCGCGACGAATCGAGCAGGTTGCCCACCAACGCGGTCAGCTGGTCGATCGACTCCTCGATGGTGGCAAGCAGTTCGGCGGTGTCGTCGGGGGAGAAGGCGACGTCCTCGGCGCGCAGGCTCGACGCCGCCACCTTGGCCGCGGCCAGCGGCGTGCGCAGGTCGTGGCTGACCGCGGACAGCAACGAGCGGCGCAACTCGTCGGCCCGCACGATCGCCTCGGCCCGGCTGGCCTCCTCGACGAGTTCGCGTTGCCGCACCAGCCCGGCGGCCTGCTGCGCCACCGCGCCGAGCACCCGCCGGTCGCGGGAGAACAGCTTGCGGCCGGCCAGCAGCATCCAGAACTCGTCGTCGCCCACCTCGATGGCGGTGTCGGCGAATTCGAGGTTGACGCACGGGTCGCGGCCCACGGACGCGACCACCTCACTCGTCTTGCGGCCCGCCGCCCCCGCATCGCGGGGGCGGCGCACCATGCTGACCGCACGCTGCCCGTACGCCTCCCGCACCCGTTCCAGCAGCGTCTCGAGGTCGGCCCCGCGCAGCACCGAACCCGCGAACAGTGTGAGCAGTTCCGCCTCCTGGGACGCGCGCCGCGCCTCGCGCGTGCGTTTGGCGGCGAAGTCGACCAGCACCGCGACGGCGACGGCAATCAACAGCAGCACCAATTCCGTTGTGGCGCTGCTTGGTTCGGCGATGGTGAAGCTGTGTCGGGGAGCGATCAGGAAGTAGTTGAGCAGCAGTCCCGACAGCACCGCCGAAAGTGCCGCCGGCGCAATCCCGCCCAGCAGCCCGACCAGCAGCACGCCCATGAAGAACAGCGCACTTTCGGCGCTGGTGTCCAAATAGGGGTCCAGCAACGTGACCGCGATCGTGCAGATGGCCGAGGGGGTGACGATCGCGGCCAACCAAGACGCGATGCGTCGCTCGCGGCGTGACAGCGCCACGGCGGACAGGCCGCGCTTGGCCTCGGCCTCGTGGGTGACGATGTGGACGTCGATCCGGCCCGAGCGCTCGACGACCGCCTGCTCGATGCCCTCGTCGAAGATCCGCGCCAGTCGCGACCGCCGCGAGGTGCCGATCACCAACTGGGTGGCGTTGATCTGGCGCGCGAAGTCGAGCAGCGCGGTCGGTACGTCGTCACCGACCACCGTGTGCAGGGAGGCGTCCAGGCTGGTGGCGAGTTCGCGGATCTTGCTCATCCGCGCCTCGGAAAGCCCGGCCAGTCCGTCGCCGCGGACGACGTGCACCACCATCAGCTCCGCGCTGGACTTCGACGCGATCCGGGACGCCCGGCGCAGCAGCGTGTCCGAACCGGTGCCCCCGTTGACCGCGACGACCACCCGCTCGCGCGCCTCCCACACGTCGGTGATCTTGTTCTCGGCGCGGTATTTCGCCAGCGCGGTGTCCACCTGGTCGGCCACCCACAGCAACGCCAATTCCCGCAGCGCGGTGAGGTTTCCGGGGCGGAAGTAGTTCGACAACGCCGCATCGATGCGGTCCGGGGCGTATACGTTGCCGTGAGATAGCCTGCGCCGCAAGGCCTCCGGGGTGATGTCGATGAGCTCGACCTGGGCGGCCTGCCGCACGATCGAATCCGGGATGGTCTCTTTCTGTTCGATCCCGGTGATCTGGGTGACGACGTCGTTGAGGCTTTCCAGGTGTTGCACGTTGAGGGTGGAGATCACCGTGATCCCGGCGTCCAGCAGCTCCTCGACGTCCTGCCACCGTTTGGCGTTCTTGCTGCCCGGGGTGTTGGTGTGGGCGAGCTCGTCGACGAGCACCACCTGCGGGCGACGCGCCAGCACCGCCGGCACGTCGATCTCGGCGAGGCTGGCGCTGCGGTAGCGCAGATAGCGCGGGGAGATCGTCTCGATGCCTTTAAGCATCTCGGCGGTCTTGCGACGCCCGTGCGTCTCGACGACCGCGGCCACCACATCCGTGCCCCGCTCCAGCCGCCGGTGCGCCTCGCCCAACATCGCATAGGTCTTGCCGACACCCGGTGCCGCTCCGAGATAGATGCGTAGCTCCCCCCGCTTGGGGTGGCGGTCGACGTCGCTCACGTCAACCATCATCCACCCGCGGCGCTAGCCGGACAGGGGGTATTTGTGGTCGAGTTGCACGTTGACTTGCACCACGTTCACGCAAGGCTCCCCCAAAAAGCCGAGCTCGCGGCCGCTGCGGTACTGCGCAAGGACCGCGCGGATTTGATCCGGGCTGACGTGGCGAGCCCGGGCCACCCGGGCGATTTGTAGGTCGGCGTAGGCGACGGAGATGTTCGGGTCCAACCCGCTGCCGCTCGCGGTGACGGCGTCGGCGGGCACCACGGGCTCGGCCGGCGCGGCGCCGCGCACCGGCACGATCTGCCCCAGGGAATAGTCCTCACCGAATTTCGCGCACTCGACCCGCACGCCCTCATAGAAGGCGACGAACGGGCTGGGCGTCGACTGGCACGGCTCGTTGACGCTGACGACCCGGGTGGGATGCACGACGCCGCCGCGCGCGTCGCGGGGGCCGATTACCGAAAGCACCGCGCCCACGCCGCCGCCGGTGCAGAACGGGCGGGCCGCGGCCGCCTTGTCCAGCCCCTCCAGCGAGGCCACGGCGACGCTGCGCGAGCACACCTGGGTCAGCAGGCTGGGTTTGAAGCCCGCGTCGCTCGCCGACTTGCCCGCGGCGAGCAGCGCCGGGTCGGCGGGCGTGTCGACGGTGCTCTCCGGACCCAGGTTGCTGCCCCCCGACGACATCGGGTCATAGCCGTTGCCGGCGGCCGAGGGGCGGCTCTGGAAGTACTGCGGCAGGGCGTTGCCGTCCTTGTCGGTGAAGAGCTGACCGATCAACCGGCTCCCGACCGGCTTGCCGTTGGCGGTCAGGATCGAGCCCTCGGCCTTCTCGTGCAACCCGGGGAATTGCGCGACGAGCCAGATGAGCAGGGGATAGGCGATCCCGGTGATGACGGTCAGCACCAGCAGCGCGCGCAGCGCCGCCCAGTGAATGCGCAACAGGTTCGAAAACTTCATGTCAGGACATCCCCGGGACGAATTGAATGACGAGGTCGATCAGTTTGATACCGATGAACGGCGCGACGATCCCGCCGAGCCCATAGATATACAGGTTGCGGCTCAACAACTTCGACGCGCTGCTCGGCGTGTAGCGCACGCCGCGCAAAGACAGCGGGATGAGCAGCACGATGATGATGGCGTTGAAGATGACCGCCGACAGGATCGCCGACTGCGGGCTGTGCAGCCGCATGACGTTGATCAGGTCCAGGCCGGGGAACAGGCCGACGAACATCGCCGGGATGATGGCGAAGTACTTGGCGATGTCGTTGGCGATCGAGAAGGTGGTCAGCGCGCCGCGGGTGATCAGGAGCTGCTTGCCGATCTCGACGATCTCGATCAGCTTGGTGGGGTCGGAGTCGAGGTCGACCATGTTGCCGGCCTCTTTGGCGGCCGAGGTGCCGGTGTTCATCGCGACGCCGACGTCGGCCTGCGCCAGGGCGGGCGCGTCGTTGGTGCCGTCGCCGGTCATCGCGACCAGCTTGCCGCCCGCCTGCTCGCGCTTGATCAGCGCGAGCTTGTCTTCCGGCGTGGCCTCGGCCAGGAAGTCGTCGACCCCGGCCTCGTCCGCGATCGCCTTCGCGGTCAACGGGTTGTCACCGGTGATCATCACCGTGCGGATGCCCATCCGGCGCATCTCGTCGAACCGTTCCCGCATGCCGTGCTTGACGACGTCCTTGAGGTGGATGACGCCGAGCACCTCGGCCGTCCCGTCGGCGGTGCCCGCACCGCTGCGCCCGACGACCAGCGGGGTGCCGCCGGCGGCGGAGATGCCGTCGACGATGTCGCCGAGCTCGAGCGGTACCTGCCCGCCCTGGGTGCGCACCCACGCCGCGACCGAGCTGGCCGCGCCCTTGCGCAGCTGCTGCCCGTCGACGTCGACGCCCGACATGCGGGTGGTCGCGGAGAACTCCACCCACTGCGCGGTGGACAGCTCGCCGGGCGTCCGGGCCCGCAGGCCGAAGTTGCGCTTGGCGAACACCACAATCGAACGGCCCTCGGGGGTTTCGTCGGCGAGGCTGGACAGCTGCGCGGCATCGGCCAGCTGCTCCTCGGTGACCCCCTCGACGGGGAGGAACGCGGCCGCCTGCCGGTTGCCCAGGGTGATGGTGCCGGTCTTGTCCAGCAGCAGGGTGTTGACGTCGCCGGCAGCCTCCACCGCGCGCCCGGACATCGCCAGCACGTTGCGTTGCACCAGCCGGTCCATGCCCGCGATCCCGATGGCCGACAGCAGCGCGCCGATCGTGGTGGGGATCAGGCACACCAGTAGCGACACCATCACGATGCCGGTGACGCCATTGACGTTGAGCGCCTGCGTATCCGCGACGCCGGGATTGTTGGCCTTGGAGTAGATGGCCAGCGGCTGCAGCGTCGCGACGGCGAAGACGAAGATGATGGTCAAGGCGGCCAGCAGGATGTTCAGCGCGATCTCATTCGGCGTCTTCTGCCGGTTGGCGCCCTCGACCAGGGCGATCATCCGGTCGATGAAGCTCTCCCCGGGTTTCTGGGTGATTTGCACGACGATCCGGTCGCTGAGCACGGTGGTGCCGCCGGTGACGGCCGAGCGGTCACCGCCGGACTCGCGGATCACGGGGGCGGATTCGCCGGTGATGGCCGATTCATCCACGGAGGCAATGCCTTCCACGACGTCGCCGTCGCCGGGTATGACCTGCCCGGCTTCGACGACGACGAAGTCGCCGCGTTGCAGCAGCGGAGCCGCCACCTCCTCCTCCACGCCGGAGCCGCCGGGGTTCCAGTTCCGCAGCCGTCGGGCCAGGGTCTGAGTCTTGGCCCGGCGCAACGTCTCTGCCTGCGCCTTGCCGCGGCCCTCGGCCACCGCCTCCGCGAGGTTGGCGAACAGCACGGTGAGCCACAGCCACACCACGATGAGCCAGGCGAACCAGGTGGGGCTGATGATTGCCAGCACCGTGCTCCAGGCCGCCCCCACCTCGACGATCAGCATCACCGGGTTGCGCCACAGGGTGCGGGGATCGAGTTTGCGCAGGGCGTCGGGGGTGGACCTCCACAGCATGCTGGGGTCCAGTAGGCCGCCCCGAACCCGTTGACGCTCAACGGGAGTCGTGGGCTCCGCCCGCTCGGCGGGGCCGGCGGCGATCATGGTCATCAGTGGATTCCTTCGGCGAGGGGCCCAAGCGCCAGCATGGGCAGGAACGTCAGGCCCACCAGGATCACCGTGACCCCGGAGACCATCCCGACGAATTGCGGCCGGTGGGTCGGCAGGGTGCCCGCCGATTCCGGCGTGCTGCCCTGCTTGGCCAGCGAGCCCGCCAGCGCCAGGGCCAACACGATCGGCAGGAACCGGCCGAACACCATCGCCAGGCCCAGAGCGGTGTTGTACCAGTTGGTGTTCGCGCTCAGCCCCGCGAAGGCCGAACCGTTGTTGTTGGCCGCCGAGGTGAACGCGTAGAGGATTTCGGAGAGCCCGTGCGGGCCGCTGTTGGCCATGGCGGCGCGCTCTCCCGGCAGCGCCATCGCGGTCGCGGTCCCCACCAACACGATCAGCGGCGTGACCAGGAAATAGCTTGAGGCGATCTTGATCTCGCGCGGGTTGATCTTCTTGCCGAGGTATTCGGGGGTGCGCCCGACCATCAGCCCGGCGACGAACACGGTGATGACGGCCAGGATCAGCATGCCGTAGAGGCCGGAGCCGGTGCCACCGGGCGCAACCTCGCCGAGTTGCATGTTGAACATGGTGAGCATGCCGCCGAGGCTGGTCAGCGAGTCGTGCGTCGAGTCGACCGCGCCGGTGGAGGTGAGCGTGGTGGCGGCCGCGAACACCGCCGAGTCGCCGACACCGAAACGCTGCTCGACGCCTTCCATCGCCCCGCCCACGGCGGTCGGCACGGTGCCGTGGTGCTGCAACTGGGTCCAGACCGTCAGGGTGACGCTGAGGGTGGCCAGCGTCGCCATGACCGCGGCGATCGCGAAGCCCTGCTTGGTGCTGCCCACCATGCGGCCGAAGGTCCGCGGCAGCGAGAACCCGATGACCAGCAGCAGGAAGATCTCCAGCCAGTTGGTCCACGCGGTGGGGTTTTCGAACGGGTGCGCGGAGTTCGCGTTGTAGAAGCCGCCGCCGTTGGTGCCGAGCTCCTTGATGGCCTCCTGGCTGGCCACCGGGCCGCCGGTAAGGGTCTGCTGGGCGCCGCCCACAGTGGTCACCACCTGGTCGTGCAGGTGGAAGTTCTGAATCACCCCGCCGGCCACGAGCAGCACCGCGCCGACGACGGCGATGGGCAGCAGGATGCGCACCGTGGTGCGCACCAGGTCGACCCAGAAATTGCCCAACTCACCGGTGCGCTTGCGGGCGAAACCGCGGACCAGGGCGATTGCCACCGCCATCCCGACGGCGGCCGAGACGAAGTTCTGCACGGCCAGGCCGGCCATCTGCACCAGGTGGCCCTGGGTGGACTCGCCGGAGTAGGCCTGCCAGTTGGTGTTGGTCACGAAGCTGACCGCGGTGTTCCACGCCAGCCCCGGGGTCATCGCCGTGGCGGGGGAGTGCAGGTGAAGCGGCAGCTTGTCCTGCACCAGCTGCAGCGTGAACAGGAACAGGATGCTGACCGCCGAGAACGCCAGGATGCTGCGCGCGTAGGCCCCCCAGGTCTGTTCGGCCCGCGCGTCGACGCCGATGAGGCGGTAGATCGCGCGCTCGGCGGCGAGGTCTTTCTTCGCGGTGTACACGCGATACATGTAGTCCCCGAAGGGCGCGTGGACCACCACTAGCGCCGCGATGAGCGCGACGACGAACGCGACGCCGGCGGCTGTGGTGCCCATCAGAACTTCTCCGGGAACAGCAGGGCGCCGCACAGATACAGGGCCAGCACGACAGACAGCGCCAGGCCGACCACGTTCTCGTAACTCATAACCGCTCGACCAGCTTCTGCGCCAGGCCGAGCAGGGCGAACACCGCCACCGTCAGCACGACGTACACCGCCACGCCCATGTTGTCTCCGCTCCGCGTGCATACCGATTACGACCGCATCGAGGCGGTGAAGCCTCGAGCAAAGCCAGCTTGAAGCTATGCCGGACCGGCGCACCAGGGCCGTTGGTTGACATTTTCCTTACGGGGCGGTGCTGCGCCTTGACGCTTTCTTTACGCCGATGCGCGGGCGCCGTGACCGCCCGCGCCCGATGTGACGCCAATCGCACTGTGCGACAGTGGAACTCTACTGGCGACGGCCGCTAGCCGGCGCCGCCGTCGGGCTCGCCGGTCAGGGGAAGCCGGACCCGGAATACCGTTCCGCCCGCGCCGGATTCGGCGCTCACCGAGCCGCGATGTGCCTTGACGATCGAATCCACGATCGCCAGCCCCAGCCCGTTGCCGGACCCGTTGATCCTCGACTTGTCCGCGCGCGCGAACCGTTCGAACAGCCGGGGAAGCAGCTCCGGATCGATGCCGGGCCCGTCGTCGGCGACGGTCACCTCGGCGAAGGGCGCCCCGAAAGACTCTTGCCCGCAACGTATTCCGGTGGTCACCGTGACGCCCGGCGGTGTGTGCATCCGGGCGTTGCCGAGCAGGTTGCTGACCAGCTGGTGCAACCGGGCGTGGTCGCCGCGCACCCACACCGGCCCGTCGGGAAGTTCCTTGACCCAATGGTGCGTCGGCGCCGCGACCGCGGCGTCGTTGACCGCGTTGCCGACCACCTCGGCCAGGTCGACGTCCTCGGACTCCAGGTCCTGCCCCTCGCCCAGGCGCGACAACAACAGCAACTCGTCGACGAGCAGCGTCATCCGGCGCGCCTCGGACTCGATGCGGGCCAGGGCGTACTCCGTGGTCGGGGGGAGCATGGAGCTGTCCTGGCGGGTGAGTTCGGCGTATCCCTGAATGGCGGCCAGCGGTGTGCGTAACTCGTGGCTGGCGTCGCTGATGAACCGGCGCATCCGCAGATCGGATTCGGCCCGCTGCGCCAGCGCGCTGTCCACGTTGTCCAGCAAGCGATTCAACGTGAGGCCGACGATGCCCACCTCGTTCTGCGGGTCGGTGTCGCCCGGGCGCACCCTGACGCTGATCCGGTGGTCGTCGTCGGTGAGGGGCATCGCGGCCACCTCGGCGGCGATGGCCGCGAGCCGGCGCAGCGGTCGCAGCGTGTACCCGACAACCCAGATCGTGAGCCCGGCAGTCACCGCCAGCGCCACCGTGATCAGCACGGCGGTGGTGACCTGCTTGCGGGCGATGATCCGGTCCGCGACGTTGAGCTGCACGCCGGCGATCAAGACGTCGGCCCCGGCGGAGTGGCTGTCCAGGCGGTAGGAGCCGAGGCGCCCCAATGTCTCGGTGCGCGGCGGTCCTTCGGCCCACCGCTGTGCCTCGATGGCGCGGATCACGTCGGGCGGGGCGGGCCGGGCTTCGGCCTCGGAGAACACCGCCGAGCCCACCACCGCACCGCCGTGCAGGATCACGATCAGGTTGCCCGGCGTCTGGTCGGTGAACTGCAGCATCGCCTGGGCGAGCGGCGCAACTCCGGTGCTTCCGGAACGGTGTTGCGCATCAAGGTATTTGGTGTAGGAATGGCCTAGCGCGTCCAGGGAGTCGGCGACGTCGGCGTCGCTCATCGCGTTGACGTAGCCGCGCAGGCTGAGCACCGAGACCAGGCCCACGGCGACCAGCACCACGCTGACCACCACGAGCACGCCCGCGAGCAACTGCCGGCGCAGCGAGTGCGGAAACCAGCGGGGCAGGCCCGACGAGGAATCCGCGTCTTGAGTCATTCGGCCGGCCGCAGCATGTAACCGACGCCGCGCACGGTGTGGATCATCGGCTTGTGGCCGGAGTCGATCTTCTTGCGCAGGTAGGAGATGTAGAGGTCGACGATGCTGGTGCGACCGGCGAAGTCGTAGTTCCACACGCGGTCCAGGATTTCCGAGCGGCTCAACGCGCGGCGCGGGTTGCGCATGAGGAAGCGCAGCAACTCGAATTCGGTGGAGGACAACGACACCGGGGTGCCGGCGCGCGTCACCTCGCGGCTGGCCGTGTCGACTTTGAGGTCACCCACCTTCAGGGTCTCGGCGGTCGGGGCCGGTTGGTGGCTGGACCGACGCAGTAGGCCGCGAAGGCGGGCCACCAGTTCCTCGAGGCTGAACGGCTTGGTCATGTAGTCGTCGGCGCCCGCCGTGAGCCCGGTGACGCGGTCCATCACCGAGTCGCGCGCGGTGAGGAACAGGGTGGGGGTGTAGGCGTCGGACTGGCGGACGCGTTCGAGGATCCGCAGCCCGTCGACGTCGGGCAGCATGATGTCGAGCACCAGCACGTCGGGGTTGACCCGCTCGAACTTCGCCAGGGCCTCTCGCCCGTTGTGGGCGATCTCGACGACCCAGCCCTCGTAGTGCAGCGCCATCTTCACCAGGTTGGTCAGCGCGGGCTCGTCGTCGACCAACAGGACGCGGATGGGCGACCCGTCGGCGCGGTGAATCCTGGGCAACTGCCCCAAAATGGCCTGGCGTGGACGCTGGCCACCCGCATATCCCGACATTGCGGTCATGCTCCTACATTCTGGCCACCCACACACCTGGTTGTCACGGAGTTCATAGAGTTCTCAAATGTCGGCGTGCGGGCCGGCTCACCTCCGACGAAATTCACATATGTGTTTTCTATGCGTCCGGTGTGGCGCCTTGAAGCCGGCTGTCGACCGAAAAACACTGGACCGCAGAGCCATTGGGACGACGGCGACGCGCCGCCCCTGGGCTCGACGATTCGGGTCGCCGGTGCCGGCCCGGCGTTCGCCTCGTGGCTCGCCAGGCCGCCGCGAATGACCGCCAACGACAACGTAATTCGCCCAGCCGGTGGCACCGGGCACCCGTCCGGGCGTCGTGGAGGACGCCGCGGCGGGCGGCTCCCACACTTCCCGAGCCCAGCCGGGTCGGTGAATTCGAGCGAAGGACGGTCACGGAAATGGACTTTGGCGCGCTGCCTCCGGAAGTCAACTCCGGTCGGATGTATGCGGGCGCCGGACCGGCGACGCTGCTCGCCGCGGCCGCGGCATGGGAAGCCAGCGCCGCGGAGCTGAGCACGGCCGCGGCCGGCTACGAGTCGGTGCTCACCACGTTGACCAGCGAGTGGCTGGGCCCGACGTCCACGGCGATGGCCGCCGCGGTCGCCCCTTACGTGGCCTGGCTGCGGCTCACCGCCGAGCAGTGCGAGCAGACGGGCCTGCAGGCCACCGCCGCGACCGCCGCCTACGAGACCGCCTACGCGATGACCGTCCCGCCGCCCGTGATCGCCGCCAACCGGGCGCAGCTGATGACGCTTGTCGCGACCAACCTGCTGGGCCAGAACACCCCGGCGATCATGGCCACCGAAGCCCAGTACGGCGAGATGTGGGCCCAGGACGCCGGCGCGATGTATACCTACGCCGCGAGCTCGGCGTCGGCCACCACCTTCGCCGCCTTCACCGCGCCGCCGCAGACGACCAACCCGGGTGGCGGCACCGGTCAAGCGGGCGCGGTCGCCCAGTCGGCCGGGGCCCAGGCCGGCGGCCACGTCCAAGCCGCGATGTCCTCGGTGCCCCAGGCGCTGCAGAGCCTGTCCGGGCCGGGATCGTCGTCCGGTCTGTCGCAGGCGGCGATGGGCACCGGCGCGTCGCTGGGGTCGTCGGGCGCGTCCGCGCCGCTCAGGGCGCTGTCGAGCCTGACGGGCACCGGCAAGACCGCGACCAAGGGCGCCAGCACCGGGGTGGGGACGGCCACCGGCCTGGCGGCGGCGCTCGGCGGCGGCTCCAGCGGGGCCGACGCGGCGGGCCTGGCCTCCGATGTGGCCGGCCTGGGCGCCGACGGTGCGGGCCTGGGAGCCGACGGCGGCGGGATCGGCATCGACCTGTACGGGCTGTCGCTGGACTTCACCGGCGTGAACTCGATCGAGGGCGCCGAGGGTCTGGGCGGCCTGGCGCCCGCCGGCGGGCTGGGCGGCCTGGGCGCAGGCGCGACGGCGAGCCTGGGCCAGGGCACCCCGCTCGGCACGCTGTCGGTGCCGCCGGCCTGGGGCCAAACCGTCTCGGCCGTAACACCCCTGGCGCCGTTCGACGCCGGAGTGCTACCGGCCTCCACGGGCGCGACGCCGCCGATGCCGAGCGGGGCCGGGGTCTCCAAGCTGCCGCTGGGCGCCATGGTGGGTCGGGAGTCGGACGGGGGAGTGCACCGAATCGGCTACCGGCCGTCGCTGTTCCCCCGCTCGCCGGTGGCCGGCTAAGGGCTCCGACAGCAAAGGGCCCGCACACCGTGCGGTGTGCGGGCCCTTCGTAGAGCTGCGGATCAGGCCCAGCTGGACCCGACGGCGCTGTCCGTGCTGGCCATGTTGCTGCCGGCACTTTGCACCTTCTGGCCGTGGGAG
>NZ_LZJC01000172.1 GCF_001666755.1 Mycobacterium sp. E1214
TTCGGCACCAAGGGCGGCGAAATCGAGATGGACGGGCAGCGCGTCGCCGTGCCCGTCTCGACCGACCAGATGAAGACCGTCGCCAAGCTCTCCGGCGGGCAGGCCTACACCGCGACCAACGCCGCCGAGCTCAACAAGAGCTACAACGCCATCGAGAACGAGATCGGCTACCGCACGGTGCCCGGCCCCGGCAGCGCCGGCTGGTTGCGGCTGGGGGTCGTCGCGGCGCTGATCGCGACGGTGTTGGCGTTGGTCCTCAACCGGCGCCTGCCCACCTGAGACTCAGGCGGGCAGCCGGCGGTTGAGCAGCAGCCCGGCCAGCACGGCACCGGCCATGGCGACGGTGCCCAGCAGCATCCAGGCCAGGCTGGCGTCGCCCTTCACGGACTCGTAGCCGATCTGGCGCTGCAGGGTCGTGTAGACGTTCTTCAGCGAGTCCAGGCTGTCGGCGTGAAACGACTGGCCGTCGGTGATCTCGCAGATTTTCTGCAGGGTCTGGTCGTCCACGGGCACCGGGATGGTGGCCCCCTCGTAGTCGACGGTGCCGTAGGGCGTGCCGAACGAGATCGTCGAGATCTGCACGCCCTCGGACTTCGCGGCGCGGGCCGCGGTGAAGGCGCCCTGCGGGGCGTTGGGGTCCAGCGGCACGTTCTCGGCGCCGTCGGATTCCAGCACGATGCGGGCGGGTGGCGGCTTGTCGCCGCCGACCACCGCGGTGGCGCTGATCGCGTGCAGGGCGGTGAAAATGGCCTCGCCGGTGGCCGTGCTGTCCGCGAAGTCCAGCTTCTTCAGCGCCTCGATGGTCGCCTGGTGTTGGGGCGTCGGCGGGACCAGCAGATACGGCGTCCCGGAGAACGCCACCAGCCCCAGGTTGACGCCGGGCGTCA
>NZ_LZJC01000173.1 GCF_001666755.1 Mycobacterium sp. E1214
GGCGGCCGTGCGCGAACGGCTGCGCGGCTGGCGGTTCTACGACGGCTTCCGGGTGGACGCGCTCGCCCCGGCGCGGCACCCGCAGGTCGGCACCCGCACGCCGGTGCTCGCCGACGACGGCGCCGACCTGGCCGCCGCGGTCCAGACCGTCATCGAGGCGGGCCTCGACGACCTGAGCCGCGCCGTGGCCGACGCGTTCGACGGCGCGACCCTCTCGGTCGCCATCAACGACGGATTGTTCGACCTGCAACTGCGGCAACGCGGCATGCTCCGCGCGCTGCGAGCCTCCGAATTGTCCGATGGCACTTTGCGTTTCCTGCTGTGGGCCACGGCGCTGTGCAGCCCCGAGTCGCCGTCGTTGATGGTGCTCAACGAGCCCGAGACCTCGCTGCACCCCGAGCTGGTGCGGCCGCTGGCGGCGCTGATCCGCGGCGCGGCGCAGCGCTGCCAGGTGCTGGTGGTCACCCACTCGCGGTCGCTGTTGGAGTGTCTCGACGCCGAGTCGGCCGTCGAGATCGAGCTGTACAAGGAGTGGGGCGAGACGCGCGTCGCCGGGCAGGAGCTGCTGACGACGCCGCCGTGGGATTGGGGCAAACGCTGACGCCCGCGGCACCGGCGGCGCAGCCGACAAGCGCGTCGCGCCGGCACCGGGAAGACTGGGCCCCATGACTCCCACGCAGCCCGGCAAGGCCGTGCGCAGCGCCCAGAAGATCGTCGACGTCCTCGCGGCGCAGGGCGTCGAGTACGTCTTCGGGGTGCCCGGCGCGAAGATCGACGCCGTGTACGACGCCCTTGTCGACGGCGGGCCACAGCTCATCGTGTGCCGCCACGAACAGAACGCGGCCTTCATGGCCGGGGCGATCGGGCGGCTCACCGGCAATCCGGGTGTGGTGCTGGTGACCTCGGGGCCCGGCACCACCAACCTCGCCACCGGGCTGCTCACCGCCAACACCGAACAGGACCCCGTTGTCGCGCTGTGCGGCGCGGTGCGCCGCGAGGACCGGCTCAAACGAACCCATCAGTCGATGAACGCCGCCGCGTTGTTGCGGACCGTCACCAAGTTCACCGGCGAGATCAGCGACCCCGACAACGCCGCCGAGGCGACCGTCACGGCCTTCCGCGCCGCCGTCAGCGAACCCCGCGGCGCGGCCGCCGTCGTGCTGCCCGCGGACGTGCTGTCCGCCCCGACCACGGCGGGGATCACCGCGCGGCTCCCGATTCCCGCGCTGGCGTCCGCGCCCGCCGCGGCCATCGACGCGGCGCTCGAGTTGATCCGCGGCGCGAGCCGGCCGGCGTTGCTGGTCGGCGTCCGCGGGGCCGATCCGGAAAGCTGCCGGGCCCTGCGTACCCTCGTCGCGACGACCGGGCTGCCGGTGGTGGAGACCTTCCAGGCCGCGGGGGTGATCTCCCGGGCGTTGGAGGACTCGTTTTTGGGCCGTGTCGGGCTGTTCCGCAATCAGCCCGGCGACGTCGTCCTGGCGCACGCCGATGTCCTGGTCGCGATCGGCTACGACTCCGTGGAATACGATCCGGTCCAATGGAACAGCGACGTCGCGCGCACCGTCATCCACATCGATTCCCTGCCCGCCGACATCGACAACCACTATCAGCCGGCGCTGGAATTGGTCGGCAACGTCGCGGCCACCCTGACCGCGCTGGCCGACAACCTCGCCGACCTGACGTTGACCGCCGACTATCAGGCCCAGATCGCCGCCCAGCGAAAGGCGCTGTCCGACATCGACTTCGCGGCTCGTGACGAGCCGCCGCACGGGCCGGGCCTCAACCCGGTGGCCGTCGTGCTGCGCCTGCGCGACGAACTCGACGACACCGCCACCGTCGCCTGCGATGTCGGCTCGGTCTACATCTACATGGCCCGCCACTTCCGGGTCTACGAGCCGCGCCGGCTGTTGTTCTCCAACGGTCAGCAGACCCTGGGGGTCGCGTTGCCGTGGGCGATGGCGGCCTGCCTGGTGCGCCCGGGCACCCCGGTCGTCTCCGTGTCCGGGGACGGCGGATTCCTGTTCTCCGCGCAAGAACTCGCCACCGCCGTGCACCTCGGCCTGACGTTCACCCACATCGTCTTCCGCGACAACAGCTACGACATGGTCGGCTTCCAGGAGCTCATGAAGTACGACCGCAAGTCCGGTGTGCAGCTCAGCGACTACGACTTGGTCTCTTACGCAGCCGCTTTCGGCGCCCGCGGGTACCGGGTGAACACGCTGGACGAGTTCAGCGCCACCTTGCGCCAGGCGCTGGCCGAGGACGGGCCGTCCCTGATCGACGTCCCGGTGGACTACAGCCACAACCTCGACCTGGCCGAGAAACTGCACGACGACCCCTTCGAGTAAGGAAACATGGACAGACAATCAAGCGCCTATGAACGGTTCCGGCATTGGGCGACAAGACTTCTCGCTCATCACGACGACGATGCCGAGGTCTACCAGTTCTCCACCATCAGCGCGCTGCTGGAGGGCGTCTACGACGGTGACGTGACGGTGGCCGAGATCTTGCGCCACGGCGACTTCGGGCTCGGCACGTTCAACGGTCTCGACGGCGAGATGGTGGTGCTCGACGGCGTCTGCTACCGGTTACGCGCCGACGGCACCGCCACCCGGGCGGCACAGGACGATCGATCGCCGTTCGCGGCGATCACCCGCTTTCACAAGGACTTCGACATCACGATCACCGAACGGACGAGCCGGCGGGAGGTCACGAAGGCGATCGACGCCCGCATCGAGAGCGCCAACCTGATCTACGGCATCAAGATCACCGGGCATTTCGACGAGCTGCACACCCGCACCGTGATGGCGCAGCAGCGGCCTTACCCCCCGCTGACCGAGGCGACCGAGGACCAGGCCGAGACCGTGTTCACCGACGTGTCCGGCACGGTCGTCGGGTTCCGCACCCCCGACTTCGAACAGGGCATCTCCGTCGCCGGTTATCACCTGCACTTCCTGAACCGTGAGCGCACCGGTGGGGGCCACATCCTCGACTTCACGCTCGCCCGCGGCGACGTCGCGGTCAGCGGCGCCTCCCAGCTGCACCTGAGTTTGCCGACGTCCGGGGCCTTCCTCGACGCCCGGCTCGACGGGGCGGATCTCGCCGAGCGCATCGGCAAAGCCGAAGGGCCACATGGCGATTGAGGCAATCGCCGCCCGCCGCCGCTTCGACCGGGCGGCACGCGACGACGCCGCGCGGCCCGAAATTCACAATCTGTTCAGGCGCGCGTCGATTCAGCATTGGTGAGTGCACACGCGCACCGCGTGTCCTCACCTTATGCGCGTTGTCCAGGTCGCCAATTTCTACGGCCCTCGCTCCGGCGGCCTACGCACCGCGGTGGACCGGCTGGGCGCCGAGTACTGCGCGGGCGGGCACGACGTGTTCCTGCTGGTGCCCGGCCAGCGCGCCGAGCGCAGCCGCCTGCCGACCGGTGTGGTGCGAATCACGCTGCCCGCGCCGTTGATTCCATTCACCGGCGGCTACCGCGCCGTGATGCCGGGCCCCGTCAAGGCCGTGCTGGAGGCGCTGCAGCCCGACGCGCTGGAGGTCTCCGACCGGCTCACGCTGCGATCGCTGGGCCGGTGGGGCCGCGACCATGGGGCCACGACGGTCATGATTTCCCACGAACGCCTGGATCGGCTTGTGGGACAGATACTTCCGCGGCGTGCCGCGCGACGGTTCGCCGACGTGGCCAACGCCCGCACCGCGGCCGATTACGACGCGGTGGTGTGCACCACCGGATTCGCGCGCGAGGAATTCGATCGCATCGGCGCGACGAACACGGTCACCGTCCCGCTGGGTGTCGACCTGCAGACCTTCCATCCCCGCCGGCACTCCCACCTGGTCCGTCGACGCTGGGCAATGCCGGACCAGATGCTGCTGGTGCACTGCGGCCGGCTTTCGGTCGAAAAGCGAGTCGACCGCAGCATCGACGCGCTCGGCGCGCTCTGCCACGCCGGGGTGGACGCCCGGCTCGTCGTGGTGGGCGAGGGCCCGTTGCGGTCCCGGCTCGAGCGGCAGGCCGCCCGCTTGCCCGTCGACTTCACCGGCTTCATCTCCGATCGGCACACGGTGGCCGGGCTGCTGGCGTCGGCCGACGTGACGCTGGCACCGGGCCCGCACGAGACGTTCGGCCTGGCCGCCCTCGAATCGCTGGCGTGCGGGACCCCGGCGGTGGTGTCGCGCACGTCCGCGCTCACCGAGATCATCACCCCGGACAGCGGCGCCTCGGCCGACAACGACCCGGCCGCCATCGCCAATGCCGTGAGCGCCATCGCCAGCCGGCCCGAACTGCAGCGCCGCCGCTCCGCGCGGCGCCGCGCCGAGGACTTCACCTGGCAACGGGCTGCGACCGGGATGCTGGCCTCGCTCGGTGCGCCCGCGGCGGCCGAGCACCGCGATCAGTCCGAGCACACCGCGTAATAGCGCCGCGCGCAACGTCGTCGGGCGGCGCCGCTACGCTCGTCGCAGACGACCAGGAGGTGACTCGGTGGGAGCACGCGGGCAGGTGCTGATCACGGCGGCCGAGCTGGCGGCCCTGCTCGGCTCGGGCGACCCGGTGTCCATTCTGGACGTGCGCTGGCGGGTCGACGAGCCCGACGGACACCCGGCGTACCTGCGAGGTCACCTCCCGGGCGCGGTGTACGTCTCGCTCGACGACGACCTCAGCGATCACTCGGTCGCGGGCCGGGGCCGCCACCCGCTACCTTCGGGGGCGTCGCTGCAGGCCGCGGCGCGGCGCTGGGGCGTCCGGGAGGGTCAGCCCGTCGTGGTCTACGACGACTGGAACCGCGCCGGTTCGGCGCGCGCCTGGTGGGTGCTGACGGCGGCCGGGCTCGGCGACGTGCGCATCCTCGACGGCGGCCTGGCCGCTTGGGTTTCCGCCGGGAACGACCTGCACACCGGGCCGGTGACGCCCGCCCCGGGCAATGTCGTTGTGCCGCACCAGGATCTGTATGCGGGTGGCCGCCTCACCCTGTCCGCCGAAGAGGTCGGCGCGGGCGCCGCGCCGCTGCTGGACGCGCGGGCCCCGGAGCGCTTCCGCGGTGACGTCGAGCCGCTGGACCCCGTCGCCGGCCACATCCCCGGCGCCAAAAACCTCCCCAGCACCGCGGTCCTGGGGGCCGACGGCGTCTTCCGCGACGACGGCTCCGTCGCCCAGCTGCTGGCGGAGCGCGGCGTGGACCCCGACGGTGTCGTGGGCGCCTACTGCGGGTCGGGCGTGACGGCCGCGGTCGTCGTCGCGGCGCTCGCCGCCGCGGGCCGCGAGGCGGCGCTGTTTCCGGGATCGTGGTCGCAGTGGAGCTCGGATCCGCACCGCGTCGTGGAGCGCGGCGACTAGCCCGGCCGCCGCGGGGCGCAGCGCCCTGATAGCCTGTCCCCGATAGCGCCTAGGGTTCCGACGCCTACCCGCGTGCCTGGTCCGAGCGGCGCCACCGCGTTCCCCGACGGGACGCGGTCATCTGAACGGACAAAAGCCTGGAGGACCCCCGTCGGCGCGCCGCGCGCCGACGAGAAGGTCCGCATGCTGGCGTTGATCGTTTTGTTTGTCATCGCGTTGGCCGCCGGGGCGCTCGGCGGCCTGGTGGGCACCGGGTCGTCGCTGGTGCTGCTGCCCGCACTGGTCGTGTTGTACGGTCCCCGAGTTGCGGTGCCCGTCATGGGAATCGCCGCGGTGCTGGCCAACGTGGCGCGAATCGCGGCCTGGTGGCGCCACATTCGGTGGCGGCCGGTGCTGGCCTACGCCGCGCCCGGTACCCCCGCCGCGGTCCTCGGGGCGCACACCCTGCTGACCATCCCGCAAACCCTCGTCGACGCGCTGCTCGGCGTGTTCTTCCTCGCCATGATTCCGGTGCGCCGTGTCGCGGCCGCCCGGCAGTGGCGCGTGCGACTGTGGCAGCTGGCCGTCGCGGGCGCGATCGTCGGGTTCCTCACCGGGCTGATTCTGTCCACCGGGCCGCTCAGCGTGCCCGTCTTCACCGGCTACGGCCTGAGCGGCGGGGCGTTCCTCGGCTCTGAAGCCGCCAGCGCGCTGGTGCTCTATCTCGGCAAGATGGGGACGTTCGGCGAGTTCGGCGCGCTGACGCCCGCCGTGATCGCCCGGGGCCTGGTGATCGGCGCCGCCCTGATGATCGGCCCGTTCGTCACCCGGCGGATCGTGCGCCGCGCCCAGCCGCACCATTACGCGCTGATGATCGACCTGGTGCTCGTGGCCGCGGCCGTCGGCATGTTCATTGCGACGGCGCGCAGCTGACCCCGGTCGCGCAGGGCAGCCGTTTGATGCCGTGGAAGAACGACGACCGCAGCCGGTCGGGTGGCCCCACCACGGACAGGCCGGGCACAGCCCCGTACAGCTCCTCGAGCATGACGCGCAGCTCGAGGCGCGCCAGCTGGGCGCCGAGGCAAAAGTGCACTCCGCCACCGCCGAACGCGGCGTGGCCGGCGTCGGGTCGCGTGACGTCGAAGCGATCGGCGCGCTCGAAGACGTCCTCGTCGCGGTTCGCGGACAGATAATGCATCAACACCCAGTCGCCGGCGGGAATCAGCTGCCCCCGGATCTCGACGTCTCGGGTGACGGTCCGCCGAAAGTGCATGACGGGGGTGGACCAGCGCAGCAGCTCCTCCACCGCCGGTTTGATCGCGTCGCGGTCGCGCGCGAGCAGCGCCTGCTGATCGGGATGCGCGGACAGCGCCAAGATGCCGTGGCTCAACGTGTTTCGTGTGGTCTCGTTGCCGGCGATGGCCAGCAGCAAGAAGAATTCGTTGAGCTGGTCACGGTTGAGTTTGTCACCGTCGACCTCGGCGGCCAGCAACGCCGACAGGATGTCGTCGGTGCGGCCGTGCTTGCGCCGGTGCTCCACCAGTTCCTGGCAGTAGTCGAACATCTCGGCCACGGCCGCACCGAGCGCTTCCGGGCCGGGCGCGTAGTCGGGATCTTCGATGCCCAGGCTTCCGATCGCGTTGCTCCACCGGAACACCTCCAGCCGATCTTCGGCCGGAACGCCCAACACGTCCGCGATCACCTGCAACGACATCTCCGCGGAAATGTCTGTGACGGCGTCGAATTCGCCCTTCGCGGTGATGTCGGCGACGATGTCGCGGGCCACCTTGCGCATCCGCGGTTCCAGCCGCTGGACGTTGCGCGCGGTGAAACCCTGGTTGATCAACTTGCGGAAGTGGACGTGGCGGGGCGGATCGATGCCGGGCAGCATTGCCGAGTTCGGGCCGGCCTCGACCTGCACGAGCGTGTTGCCCTGGCTGCTGGCGAAGGTGTCGGTGTCGCGGCTGAGCATACGCACGTCGGCGTGCTTGGTCAGCAGCCACGCCCTGGGCAGGCCGGGCAACTGCACCGGATGCACCGGGGCGCTCGCCCGCAGTCGGCTCATGGCGTCGAACGGGGCACCCGCGACGAACGTGTCGGGATCCAGCAGCGCCGCGGCGTCGCGATCGGCCGCGCTGTCCTGGTTCTCCGGGACCAGGGACCCTACCAGGGTGGGTTTGGGAACGCTCATCGGTTCTCCGATCCGGTCGGCAACGACGCCATGATTCCGGCGATCACGACGTCCAGTCCCGCGCGAAAGCGGTGGGCGGTGTGGCGCTTCCCGCGGGGCGACGGCCGCGCCTCTTCCAGGCTGATCGATCCCAACAAATAGGTGTACAACACCGAATGCACGGCGGCCACAGCGGGTTTCGGCAGGCCGGCCTCTCGCAGCAACGAACGGCTCAGCGCGTCGAGCCGACGGGCCGGCTCACCCCCGCCGCTGGTCTGCAGCACGTTCGCCACGCCCGGAACCGCGACAATGACTTTTCTTGCGGCGCAGTATAATTCGACGAGCCGGACGTCCCATGGGCCGGCGTCGGTGATCGGGATGTCGTCCAGCACGGCTTCCGCAAGCAGTTCCAGGGCCGCCCGCTTGCCCGGGACGTGGTAGTACACCGAGGGCACCGCGGCGCCGAGCTCGCCGGCCAGCTGCCGCATGGTCACTCCCTGGACCCCGACCCGTCGGGCCAGGTCGTGCAGCGACGCCAGCACCTGCGCGCGGTCGAGTTCGCCGTAGGGCCGCCGCGTCGCGGCCGTCATCGCGGCACCGTGCCGGCCTCGGTGGCCAACCAATTTCGCCGACATTCGAGCATTGTTCGAATCTACCCGGCATGGTGCCGCCTGCAAAGGCTCGGCGCGTCAAGCCGGCCGTCGCTCAACCCGATACCGCATCGAGCACCACTCGTTCGCGGGCCTGGTTGTCGCTCCGTGCGAGGGCCGGAATCGCCTGCCGATCGGGATCGGCGGCCAGACATGAGGCGTGCTGCGCCGCGCCACGACCGGACGCGGTGCGGCCGCTGTTCGCCGGACCGCTGCTCCGCATGATCGACTGCGATGCCCGGCCGTAACGAGCGGGCTTTATAGTCCTGATGACCGTCTAACGACAGGACTCAAGATGGGAAATCCGAACGATCGGCGGGCCGTCGTCGCGACCGCCGCGCTGGCGATGGTCGCGCTAGGGCCGAGCGTGTCGGCCTGCTCGAGCAAGACCGGCGCACCGGCCACCTCGACGTCCGCCACCCCGGCCGCGGTCAGCAGCACCGTGATGATCGACGGCAACAAGCACACGATGATCGCGGCCGTCGACTGCACGAGCTCGGCGGCGCAACCCAACGCGACGCCGCCGGAGTCCGGTGATCTCACCACCCGAGTCAGCGTCCACGACGACACGGCGTCGGTGTCGCTGGCGCTGTCGGACGAACAACCGCCCACCGTCGACGGTTTCGGCATCTCGCTGAAGCTGGACAACGGCCAATTCCAACTGCCCTACCAGGGAACCAAATCGCCGACGCAGGTGCAGGCCACCAAGGACGGCAAGAATTACACCGTGACCGGCACCGGCGAGGGCAGCGCCCCCGGCCAAAGCGGCCTGCGCCAGGTCACCTTCGGCATCCACGTCACCTGCCCGTAGGGGCCGCGTCGCCGCACGCGTCACTCGCGCCCCGCGCAGGTGGGGGCTGCGCATTCGCCCGCCTCACAGCGACAACGGTGGTTTCGTCCGGTCCGGCCCGCGCGCGCGGCGCCCAGCGGGCCCCGTTGTCGCTACGAGGCGGGCACTTGTCCTACGCCCCCGGAGAGGACGCCGCCGGGGCATTGTCTCGACGGCGCCCCTCTGAAATGCTGGCGGCTTGGACATCTTGGCGCAGTGGCGAACCGGCGGCACCGAACTCCGTTGGCGGTCGACGACCGCCGCCAACGGCGCCCGCGAGGTCGCCGTGTTCAGCCGCCGCTGCGGCACGCCGGGCGCGCCGCCGTTGGTGCTGGTGCACGGCTTCCCCACCTCCAGCGTCGACTTTTACGCGCTCGCCGGCGAACTGGCCGCCGAGTTCGACGTCTATGCGCTCGACTTTCCCGGCTATGGGCTGTCCGACAAGCCACCCGAGCCGTACGTGTACTCGCTCTACGACGACGCGCGGCTGCTGGTGCACGCGATCGGCGAAGTGTGGCGGCTCACCGACTACCGCATGGTCACCCACGACCGCGGGTGCAGCGTCGGCCTGATCGCGCTCGGGATGCTGGCGGAGCAGGCGGCGCCGCCCCGCGACCTGATCCTGACGAACGGCAACATCTACCTGCCGCTGGCCAACCTGACGACGTTTCAGACGGCGTTGCTCGATCCCACTACCGCCAGGGACACCGCCGCGGCGGTGACCCCGGAGCTGCTGGCGGCCGGCTTGGGCGCCAGCACCTTCATGCCGCGCCGCACGCTCGAGGACCCCGAGATCGCCGCGCTGGCGGCCTCCTTCGCCCACAACGACGGCATCCGGGTGCTGCCCGACACCATCCAGTACCTCCACGAGCGCGCCGCCGACGAAACCCGTTGGCTGCAAGCGCTTTCCACCAGCGAGGTCGACACCACCGTCGTGTGGGGGCTGCACGACAACGTGGCGCCACTGCGGGTGCCCAATCACGTCTGGCAGACGTATCTCAAGGGCAAACCGGGCAGCAACCGCTACTGGGTGGTGCCGGGTGCCGACCACTACCTGCAGTGCGACGCCCCCGCGCAGCTGGCCGAGATCGTCCGCCTCACCGCGCGGGGCGGCGACATCCCGCTGCAGACGCTCGGCGATCGACCCGGCGGCGCGGTGCTGATCGACGCGACCGGTTAACCCGTCACGACCGGCAGCGCGCCGGCCCCCGGGGCGTACCGAACCAATCGACGCGAGGCACCGCCCGTCAACCCAGCGCCTCGGGCAGCACCACCTCGCCCACCCGCCGCAGATACGGCCAGGCGATGTCCGGGGGCAGCCCACCGCACAACGGCGACAGGTTGAGCACCTGGCCGGACCGCACTCGCGAGATCGCTTCCGGCACCGAGATGATGACGTGTGAGGTGCCGGTCTCGCGCAGCTCGTCGACGGTGTTCACGTGTGAGAAACCGGCCGTCGTCTCGTCCCCGGGATTCCAGGCGGCGTAGGCCCGCACGTCGTGCAGCAGGTGCTCCCCGATCTCCTTCCACGCCTGGTCGACGTCGTCGGCAACGAACACCACCGACGGGGTGTTGCGGTCGGGAAACATCGTGGGGCCGGGCTGGTGGCCGTGCTCGCGGCACGCCTCCTCGTAGGCCTCCCGCATGCCCGGCGCGTTGGCGTTGCCCAACATGCCCAGCCCGTATCGGCCGGCGCGGCGGGCCGCGGCGACCGTTCCGCCGCCCCACATCAGGCCCGGCCCGCCCGGGGTCAGCGGCCGGGGCGTCACCGAGATGCGCCGCCCGTCCTGGACGACGGTCTCCCCGGCGAGCAGCCGCCGCAGCAACGCCAGCTTCTCGTCGCACAGCCGGCCGCGCGTCTTCATCGACACGCCGAAGTGTTCGAACTCCTCGGGTCGATACCCCAACGCCAGGATGTAGGAGGCCCGTCCGTTGCTGAGGATGTCCAGCACCGCCATGTCCTCGGCGAGCCGCACGGTCTCGTAGAACGGGAGGATCAGGATCAAGCTGAGCGCCAGCCGCTGCGTCCGCGCGGCCACCGCCGACGCCAGCAGGAACGGTGACGGCAGATAGCCGTCCTCGGAGCCGTGGTGCTCGCACAGCACGGCGGCCAGGCCGCCATGCTCTTCGGCCCATGCGCTCATCTCGGGTGCTGCGGCGTACAGATCGGTTGGGGCGGCGGCCCATTCGGGATCACGCATGTCGAAGCGCAGTGTGTACACGGCCCTACTCCTCGCTGGCTCGATCTTCCCGACGTACGTTACACGTTGCGCCCAAGACGTAAAGCGGCGCGCGTCGGCCCGCGGCCGGGTGGGACGGATGCGGGTGGTCAGCGCGGGGCCCGATGTCGTTGCCGCACAACCGGGATTGTTCAGTTCGCCGGAGCTGCCCCCGACGGTCCAGCGAAAAGCGTTTGCCGCGTGGTGGGGCCCACCGGATAGTCTGCGGGCGTGACGGTCAATCCCCTCGAGGAGTTGACGCTGCCGCAGCTGCGCCGCCGCACCAGCATGAAATGGCGGGCGCACCCCGCCGACGTGTTGCCGCTGTGGGTCGCCGAGATGGACGTCCGGCTACCCCCGACCGTCGCCGAGGCGGTCCACGCCGCCATCGACGACGGCGACACCGGCTACCCGTACGGCACGGACCTCGCCGAGGCGGTCAGCGGGTTCGCGTCGCGGCGCTGGCAATGGCACGACCTCGAGGTCGCCCGCACCGCGCTGGTCCCCGACGTCATGCTGGGGGTCGTCGAGCTGCTGCGGCTGATCACCGGCCGGGGCGACGCGGTGGTGGTCAACCCGCCGGTCTACGCGCCGTTCTACGCGTTCGTGGCGCACGACGGCCGCCGGGTGATCGAGGCGCCGCTCAGCGCGGCCGGCCGCATCGATCTCGACGCGTTGGCGGACGCGTTCGGCCGCGCCCGGTCCGCGGCGTCGACGGGTGCGGTCGCCTACCTGCTGTGCAACCCGCACAATCCGACCGGAACGGTGCACACGAGCGACGAACTGCGCGAGGTCGCCTCGCTCGCCCGCCGGTTCGACGTCCGGGTGGTGTCCGACGAGATCCACGCGCCCGTCGTCCTCACCGGCGCGCGGTTCGTCCCGTTCCTGACGGTGCCGGGCGCGGAGAACGCGTTCGCCCTGCTCTCGGCGTCCAAGGCGTGGAACCTGTCCGGGCTCAAGGCCGCCCTCGCCGTCGCCGGCCCCGAGGCGTCGGCGGATTTGCGCCGCATGCCCGAGGAGGTCAGCCACGGGCCCAGCCACCTCGGCGTCATCGCACACGCCGCGGCATTCAGCGGCGGGGACGACTGGCTCGACGCGCTGCTCGACGGCCTCGACGACAACCGCGCTCTGCTCGCCGAGTTGATCGACCAGCATCTCCCCGGCGTCAAATATCAACGCCCACAGGGCACTTATCTCGCCTGGCTGGACTGTCGAGCGTTGTGTTTCGACGAGGATGACGCCGTCGAAGGCCTTGCGGTGGTAGCCGACCTCGCGGGGCCCGCGCGCTGGTTCCTCGACCAGGCCCGCGTGGCGCTGAGCTCCGGTCACGTCTTCGGGACCGGTGGCGCGGGCCACGTGCGGCTCAACTTCGCGACCTCGAGGTCGATCCTGGCTGAGGCCGTCGCGCGCATGGGCCGCGCCCTGTCCGGCGCCCGCTGACGCCCGTCGCGCTCGACGACGCCCCCGGGACAACGAATTGCCCACTAGACGAACTCGCGCCGGCGCGAGAGGCTTGCAGAGGTGCCGGCCTACCGGAGGAGCTGAATATGCGTGTGCTGCGAACCCCGGACTCCCGATTCGAAAACCTGGAGGACTACCCGTTCGTAGCGAATTATCTCGATGTGACGGCCAGCGACACCCCGCCCCTGCGGATGCACTTCCTGGACGAAGGACCGTCCGACGGGCCGCCGATCGTATTGCTGCACGGCGAACCCACGTGGAGCTACCTCTACCGCACCATGATCCCGCCGCTCGCCGACGCCGGGAACCGCGTGCTCGCTCCCGACCTGATCGGCTTCGGCCGATCGGACAAACCCAGCCGGCCCGAGGATTACACCTACCTGCGCCACGTCGAGTGGGTGACGGCCTGGTTCGAACGCCTGAACCTGCGCGACGTCACGCTGTTCGTCCAGGACTGGGGGTCGCTGATCGGACTGCGCATCGCCGCCGAGCAGGGTGACCGCGTCGGGCGCCTCGTGGTGGCCAACGGCTTCCTGCCCACCGCGCGGCGGCGCGTCTCCCCCGCGTTCCACCTGTGGCGCGGCTTCGCCCGCTACTCCCCGGTCCTGCCCGCCGGTCGGATCGTCGCGACGGCAACGGTGCGCCGGGTATCGGCCAAGGTGCGGGCCGGCTACGACGCGCCCTTCCCCGATAAGGCGTATCAGGCCGGGGCGCGGGCGTTCCCGCAGTTGGTGCCGACCTCGCCGGACGACCCGGCGATTCCGGCCAACCGCCGGGCCTGGGACGCGCTAGGCCGTTGGGACAAGCCATTTCTGGCCATCTTCGGGGCGCGCGACCCCATCCTCGGACGCGCGGACCGCCCGCTGATCAGCCACATCCCCGGCGCCGCCGGCCAACCGCACGCCCGCATCAACGCGGGTCACTTCATCCAGGAGGACAGCGGTCCCGAGCTGGCCGAGCGGGTGCTGTCGTGGCAGAAGGCAGTGCTGTGACGGGCGCGCCTCAGCGGCTGTTGATCAGCCGGACAACGCCGCGCATGACCGCACGGCTCACCCCGCGGCGGAGCTGATCGATCCGGCCACCGGTGTCCGGGAGCGGCGCCTGCCCCAGCCGCGGGAACAACGCCAACGCGTTGTCACGCTCGATCGCGGCGCGGCCGCGCGCGTCGAGCCCCGGGTAGGCCTCCAGGCCCGCGGCGAACAACTTGCCGGCCGCGGTGGGCGCATAGGGCCAGTCGGAGCCGAAGGTGACGTGGCCGGGCTTGGCGAACGCCAGCAGGCTCGGCAGCGCGGCGGCGCTAGAGGACAACGCGGTGTCGAAGTAGAAGCTCGCGAAGTCGTCGAGGCTGTCGGTCAGGCCGCGTCCGGTGTCGCCAGTGATGCTGACCGCCATCCGGTGCGAGGCGTAGGGTACGAAGCCGCCCGCGTGGCTGAGCACGAACTTGATGTTCGGGTAGGCGCGGCAGATGCCGTTGCGCACAAGCAGATACGCGGCGCGGGTGGTGTCGAGCAGGAAGTCCGCCGCGAACGGGACGATACCCTCGACGGGCGGCCCGGGGAGCTCGCCGGGGTGGATGAACACCACGGCCGACCGGTCGTCGAGCGCCGCGAAGAGATCGTCCTGGCCGTCGGCGCCGAGGTAGGTCCCTGCGCTGTTGGCAAGCAGCACAACGCCGTCCGCGCGCAGGTCGTCCAGAGCCCTGGCGACCTCGTCGACGGATTCGGCGAGGTGCGGCGTGGGCACCGTCGCGAAAAAGCCGAACCGGTCAGGTTGCGCCGCAACGAGTTCGGCCAGGTAGTCGTTGAGGTCGCGGGCGAGTTTCGCCGCGTCCGCGGGGCTGGAGACGATCGCGGTGCCCGGCGTCGAGACCGAGAGGATCGCGGTGCCGACGTCGAGCTCGGCCATGGTGGACAGCGAGGCCTCGGGGCTCCACTCGGGTAATTGGCGCCCGCCGGCGTCAAGCCTGCCGGTCCGTGCCAGCACCTCGCGGTAGAAGGGCGGGATGGCGTGGTGATGGGTGTCGATCCGCAACACGGCTCTCCTCTGGTCGGTGGTCACCCAATTCTTGGCCATCGGAGGCCGACGATGAAACGATCACCGCATGGACGGAGCGTTGATGGGATTGATGGGCATGGTCGTGGGCGCGTCGGCCGCGAGTGCGGCGGGCGTCGCACGCTCGGTCTCGGACACCGTGCTGCCGCGGATGATGGGAAACGCCGACCACCGACACCAGATGAGCATGCAACTGCACGCCCAGCGCTGCGAGGCGTTGCAACGGTGGCGCACCGGCCTGGCCGGTGCGCGCGACGCTTACCAACGGTGGGCGTGCGGCGGGCGAGTCGGCGAGCCGCCCAACGTCGTGGGAGACGAATGGTTCGAGGGCCTGCGGCCCCATCTGCCCACCACCGGCGACACGGCGAAGTACCGCTCGGCGCACGAAATACATTGCGATAATCAAACTCTCACCCTGCTCTCCCTCGAGATCGGGCGCCTGGAACAGGACTGGACCGAGGAGGTTAGGGGCCGTCGGCGACGGGATCGCCGGGGCTGACAGTCGGCTACGCGGGCAAGGTCAGCGCCCGCTTGAGCAACGCGGCGAACTCCCCCGGGCATTCGAGCGGGGTGAAATGCCCGACGCCGTCGACCACCGTCACCGTCACGTCGGCGAAGAAATCGTCGAGCCGGTCGGCCCACGCACGGGGAAACAGCGGGTCGGACCCGGGCCACAGCACCGACGTCGGGGTCCCGATCCGCCGGTCACGCGCGGGTGGGCGTTCCGCCGCGGCCGTGGCCACCGTGCCGGAACCCGCCCGGTACCAGCCGATCGACGCGGCGAACGCCCCGGGCGGCGAATACCGGGCAACGAGATGCTCGAGGTCCGCGTCGGGAAGGTCGAAGGCGGGCCCCGACCAATGGGTCCAGAAGTGCTCCAGGTAGCCGCGCACCGCGTCGGCGTTGCCGTCGATCAACAACTCGGACAGCGCCAGCCGATGAAAGGGCTGATACCAGAACTCTTTTTGCGCGTCTTCGTTGAGGATCCGGCCGCCGACCCCCGGCAGCGGCGGCGACACCACCAGGTGGGCGACGAGCTCGGGCCGATGGGTGGCTAGCTGTTGCGCCACCCGACTGCCGACGTCGTAGCCGCCGATGAGGGGGCGCCGCAGACCGAGCTCTTCGATGAGCGCCGCGACGCTGCGCGCCTGGGCCGCCGCGCCGTAGCCCTCGGCCGGATCGACGCGATGCTTGTCCGATTCCCCGAAGCCCCGCAGGTCGGGCACGACCACGTCGACGTCGTCGCCGAGTAGCGGCACGACCCGCCGAAAATCGGTGCGGTCGCCGGGCCAGCCGTGCAGCAGCACCACCGGCGGACCGCCGCCGCCGTACCGCTCATAGGCGAGGCGGAAACCGTCGCACGCAGAGCTCATTCGCATGGCCGAAACCATTTCAGCCGGTGACCGCGAGCACGGCCTCGGCCAGCTCCGGCCGGCACACCACCAGGTCCGGCAACTTCGGATCCCGTTGGTTGTAAACCAAGCCGGAGCCGTCGATCCGCGAGGTGTGCAGGCCGGCCGCACGCGCGACGGCGACCGGGGCCGCCGAATCCCACTCGAACTGCCCCCCGGCGTGCACGTACACGTCGGACACGCCCTGAACGATGGAGGCCACCTTCGCTCCGGCGGAACCCATCTCGACCAGCACGCCGTCCAGCGCGTCGCGCACCGCCAAGGCGATGGCCGGGGGCCGGGTGCGCGACACCACGATGCGCGGCTTGCCCGGCGCGGCCGGCGGCGCCGCCACCTCCGGAGTGGCCCAGGTGATGTCTTGTGCCGGCAAGGCGACCGCGCCGGCGATCAGCTCACCGGCCTCCCACAGGGCGACGTGCACCGCCCAGTCGTCGCGGCCGAGCTCGGAGAACTCCCGCGTCCCGTCCAGCGGATCGACGATCCACACGCGCTGCGCGGTCAGCCGGACCGGATCGTCGGCGCCCTCCTCGGACAACACCGCGTCGTCCGGGCGCTCTTCGGCGAACGCCTGCATCAGGAACTCGTGGGAACGCTTGTCCCCGGCGTCTTTTCGTTCGCGAGCGTCGGCGTCGGCGAACTCTTGGCGCACGTCGAGCAGCAGCCGGCCTGCCTCGGTGGCCAGCCGCGCGGCCAGTTCGTGGTCATTCATCCGCAACTCCCTGGACGGTGGCACCCTTTTTGTTGGTAGCGTTGACCAACTTTACCGTGCCATTGCGGGGGTGCGGGCCCACGCCCCCCGGACGTGAAATTTCCGGCGCAACCGGTAATCCTGTTGAGCGTGAGCGTGAGCGGCGGCGGCGACGCCCCTTCTTCGAACCCGTTGCGGCGCATTCCGCGCGGGCGCCCGCTGCTGGTCGGGGCGGGTGCGGCCGTGCTACTGGTGGCGGTCCTGACGTTTGTGGGTTTCAAGCTGAGCGGCGACCACCCGCCAACCCCGGCCGCTCAGCCGCCCGCGCCGCCGGACACCTACGCCATCCCCGGCTGCTACAACCTGTCGGCGCCTCCGGTCGAACGTCCCAAGTCGCTGAACGTGCTGGGCTGCGCGAGTGTCGCCGTTGCGCTGCAAGGCATGTCGTGGAGCGGGTGGGGCCCTCAGGGCGCCGACGGGACCGGCACGGCGGTCTTCAAGGTGTGCGACCCGAACTGCGCGGCGGGGTATCAGCTCACCGAGCCGGTCGTCGTCCACGCGTGGAATCCGCAGCCGCCGCGCCGGGAGGCCATCTGCCAGGTGGGGCTCAAGATCTTCGCCGACATGATCCTGGCGTTCCCGCAGGGCGTTCCCCCGCCCACCGTGCAGAAGATGAACGCCGAGTACGACGGGCACCCGGCGGTGCACTTCGCCAACTACTCGAGCGGCGAAACCCGCGGCACGCAGTTCATCGGTTACACGTTCTGCAACTGACGGACCGCCGCTAGACCTCGACGACCACGGCGCCGCCCTGGCCCCCACCCGCGCACATCGCGGCGACGCCGATGCCGCCGCCGCGGCGGGCCAGTTCGTAGACGAGCGTGGTGACCATGCGGGCGCCCGAGGCGGCGATGGGGTGCCCCAGGCTGCAGCCACTGCCGGAGAAGTTCACCTTCTCCTCGTCGATGCCGTATTCCCGGCACGCCGCGATCGGCACCGAGGCGAACGCCTCGTTGATCTCCCAGAGCGCCACGTCACCGGCCGACAGGCCGGCCCGCTGCAGCACCTTGCCGATCACCTTGACCGCGCCCAGGCCCGTGTCCCGGGGCGCCACCCCCGCAGCGGCCCAGGCCTTGACGGTGCCCATCACGTGAAGGTTTTCCGCGGCGGCGTAGTCGCTGTCGACCAGGGCCACCGCCGCGGCCGCGTCGTTGGTGCCGCTGCTGTTGCCGGCGGTGATCGAGAACCCCTCGATCTCGGGATGCAAAACCTTGAGCCCGGCCAGCTTCTCCACGGTGGTGTCGCGCCGGGGGTGTTCGTCGACGGCGAACTCCGTCACCGAGCCGTCGAACTGCGTCACCTTCAGCGGAATGATCTCGTCGAGGAACTTGCCGGCGTCGATGGCGGCGATCGCCCGCTGATGCGAGCGGGCGGCCCAGGCGTCCATCTCCTCGCGGGTGATGCCCACCGCCTGGGCGGTGTTCCAGCCGACCGTGATCGACATGTCCTTGGCCGGCGCGTCGGGCGTCTCGACATGGGTCGGCGGCATCCAGCGCTCCTCGAACTTCAGCTCGGGCCCCGGGATGCGCCAGTTGGTCAGCGGCGTCATCGACAGCGACTGCACGCCACCGGCGATGAGCACGCGCTCCATTCCCGAGCCGATCTGCGCCGCGGCGTTGCCGATGGCCGTCAGGCTGCCGGCGCAGTGCCGGTTGACCGATTGACCCGGCACGCCTTCCAGGCCGGTCGCCGTCGCGGCGTATCGCGCCAGATCGCCTCCGCCGTAATGCGATTCGGCAAAGATGATGTCGTCGATGGCCGACGGGTCAACGCCGGAGCGGCGCACCACCTCGGGCAGCACCGTGGTGATCAACGTCTCCGGCGGGGTGTTGACCAGCGTGCCCTTGAAGGAGCGGCCGATGGCCGTCCGGACGGCACCGACGATTACGGGTGTGGCCATGGTGTCAACCTCGAACAGGGTCTTGGCTGCGGTCGGCAGCGCGGTCATCAGATGTGGCGAATCGTAACAAATACCGTATGACCAATAGTAAATGGCCTGAGTTCGGCCGCGCCGGGCGCGCGGCGGTGGCGGGCGGCTGGTGGACCGGCGGGGTCCGGGCCGGGGAGCTCACAGGACACAATGGAGCGATGACTACCAGATCGCTCGCCGCGCGCGACGCAACCGAGTTGACCGCTTACCGGGTGGGGGCGCTGTTGCTCGGCATGGGCACCCTGCACTTCGTGGCACCCAAGCCGTTCGACGGCATCGTGCCCGCCGAGCTGCCCGGCGACGCGCGGTTCTACACCTACGCCTCGGGGGTGGCGGAGCTCGGCGTCGGGGCGCTGCTGCTTGCGCGTCGCACTCGGCGGTTCGGCGCGCTGGCGGCGGTGGCCCTGTTCCTGGGGGTGTTCCCGGCCAACGTCAACATGTGCCGGCTGTGGTGGGACAAGCCGTGGGCGATGCGCATCGTCGCCCTGGCCCGGCTACCGCTGCAGGTTCCGATGATCACCACGGCGCTGAAGATCCGCCGCAACAGCTGAGGCTCTCGTTCAGAGGGGAAATGCGACGGTCGGCGCCGCCCGATGCGGCGTGAATTGCGTTGTCGGCGTTGCCGTAGGGACGGGAGATGAGCGTGGTGGGTCAGACGGAGATCGCGGCGGTGCTGGCGGTGGGGGCCGCGCTGATGATCGGCATCGGCGACGTCGCCCAGCAGCGCTCGGCCCAACAGGTCACCGAGCAGTCGGTCGGCACCGTCGCCCTGCTTCGCCGGCTGCTCCGGGACCGCCGGTGGTGGGCGGGCAGCCTGGTCGCCGGCGCCGGCTTCGGCCTTCAGGCCGCGGCGCTGGGGCTGGGTTCGGTGGTTCTGGTGCAGGCCCTGTCGGTGACCTCGCTGCTGTTCGCCCTGGTCCTCAACGCCAGGGTGAATCACCGCAAAATCAGTCGCGCGCAAGGCATTTGGGCCACCCTGCTGGTCGCCGCCGTCGCGGTGGTGGTGACGGTCGGCGATCCCGGTGAGGGCACGCCCCGAGGATCGGTGAAGACCTGGACCGTGGTCGCGCTGATCGTCGGCCCGGCGCTGATCCTCTGCGTGGTCGGCGCCCGCATGTTCCCCGGCTCGGTCGGTGCGCTGCTGCTGGGTGTGTTGTCCGGCTCGCTGTGGGGCATTTTCACGGTACTGACCAAGGGCGTGGTCGACCGGCTCGACCACGGCATCCTGGCAGTGCTGCGGCTGCCCGAGCTCTACGTGTGGCTGGCCCTGGCGATCGCCGCGACCGCCTGGGAACAGTCGGCGTTTCGGGCCGGCCCCCTCACCGCGTCGCTACCGGCGGTGACGGTCACCGAGCCCATCGTCGGGGCGGTGCTGGGCGTCACCGTGTTGGGTGAGACGTTGCAGACCACCGGTCCGCGCGTGGCGGCCCTGACCATTTCCGTCGCAGTCATGGTGGCTGCCACGGTGGCGCTGGCGCACAGCCAGGCCGCGGGCAGCCGCGAGGCCGAGAGCCGCACGCCCGCAACGGAATCAACCTGACGGCAAACATTCGCTTCCTCGACGCCCGCCGCTGTCGTATGCTCCATCCGCACACAACTCTCCAATAGCCAACGCGCGGGGGTGCGCCGAACGCTTGCCGAGCCGATCACGCAGGAAAGGCACCCCGACCATGCGCCAGCTAGCAGCCATTGCCGCCATTGCCGCGATCGCGGCCTCGGCCGCCGCGTGCGGTGACGACAAGCAGGCCGCGCCCGCGTCCTCGTCGAGCAGCACCACCACGACCACCGCGAGCAAACCTCCACTGGCGCAGCCGGCGCTGGGCGGTCTGCTGCTGACGCCGCCCGAGGTCGACGCGGCGCTGGGTGTGGCGGGCTCGAAGACCTTGGAGCCCATCAACCAGCCGAAGGGCGACAACCCGACCGACGTGTTCCCCAAGAGCTACAAGTTCCCCGACGACTGTCTATTCGTGATGGGGCCCGCCGAGGCGTCGGTCTATGGGGGCAGCGGCTTCACCGCGGTGCAGGGGGAACGCGACGGCACGTCGAGCGATCCGGGCACCCCGGACGTCCAGCAGACGGTGGTGTTGTTCCCGTCCGCCCAGCAGGCCAACGCCTTCTTCACCTCGTCCGCGCAACGCTGGCCGGGGTGCAGCAACCGGGGTGACACCGTGCCCGGTGAGGGCGACAACCCGACGGTCACCTGGAAGGTGGGGCCCGTCGCCAACAACAACTCGGTGCTGAGCGCCACCACGTCGCTGAGCCTGTCCAAGGGCGACCAGACCATGATATCGGGGACCTGCCAGCGGGCGCTGACAGTCCGCAACAACGTGGTCGTCGACGTCGAGGCGTGCAAGACCGCCGACATCGGCGACACGGCCGTCAATGTCGCGAACCAGATCGCCGGGAAAGTCGACAAACAGTAGACCGGCCTCGCCAATTGCCGGCGCACACAGCCGATTCGACGGGCGTGGCTCATGATGGGTTGTCGCCGAACGCGTTTGCGCAATGTCTTCCGGGACCGAGCAGCCTGTCTTATGCTCCGCTGACGGCCGTCACTCGAGCGAAAGGACTCCCCCATGCGCCAGTCGACAGCCGGAGTCGCGGTCGCCGCCGCACTGCTCGTCGCGGCGTGTGGCAACGACAGCTCCGGCACATCGTCGTCGACCACCACGAGCACCAGCACGTCCAACGGCGGCCCCCTGGCGCAGGCGGCGCTGCCCAATCTGTTGCTGACGCCCGATGACATCGACACTCTGCTGCACGTGCGGGGAACGACGAGCGACCCGCCGATCACCGAGCTCACGGACAACCCGGCGGGCCGGCAGAACTACACGCTGCCGGCCGAATGCACCTATATCTTCCATCCGGGCGCCGCGCCGTCCTACGCCGACAGCGGTGACACCGCGGTCCTGGGTTACCGCGACGTGGCGCCCACGCCCACCGGGGCGAAGGCCGTGGAGACACCCGAGTTGACGCAGATCGTGGTGCTGTTCCCCGCCCCCGAACAGGCGCGGGCGTTCTTCGACGCGTCGGCTCGCCGATGGCCCGCCTGCGCCAACCGTCAGGACACCGTCCCCGCCGACGCGACCAACCCCGGTCTGCACTGGCAGGTCGGGGCGGTCAGCAACGCCAACGGCATGTTGACCACGACGGTCACCGTCGACGTCACCAGCAACGGGACGACCACGACCATGCCGTGCCAGCGGGCGCTCACCGTCCGCAACAACGTCGCCATCGACGTGAACGCCTGCCGCAAGGATCTCGCGGACCTGGGCAGCACCGTTGCCAACCAGATCGCCGGCAAAGTCGACAAGCAGTAGCCGCCCAGCGTTTACCTCACCTCCCTAGCCCGCGCCGGTGCCCCCGGCGTACGCTCTGGCGGCCGAGCCGGTCACCGTGGTCGTCACGCGGGGCGGGCCGCACCGGGGCAGGAGGACGATGTGAGCGCATCCGAGAAGGCGAGCCGGCCGCACGGCGGGCCGCCGGTGATCCACCTTTCCGAGCTGCTGCGTGCGCCGGTGGTGGCCAGGTCCGGCGAGGCCGTGGGCCGGGTCGAGGACGTCATCGTGCGGCTCGGCGGCGCCGACGACTATCCCCTGGTCGCCGGGATCGTGGCCGGCGTCGGGGGGCGTCGCGTGTTCGTCGGCAACAAGTCGATCGACGAATTCTCCGCGAAGCGAGTCGTGTTGACCAAGAACAAGGTCGACCTGCGGAGCTTCGAGCGTCGCGACGGCGAGGTGTTACTGCGCGCGGATGTGTTGGGGCACAGGCTCATCGATGTGGCCGCGGTGGAGTTGGTGCGCGCCTACGACGTCGAGCTGGAGGACACCGGCGCCGGCTGGGCGCTCGTCCGCCTCGACACCCGGCGGCCGCCGCGGTTGTTCGGGTTGATCAAGCAGGCCGCTGGGCACGCGGCGCGCGACTGGAAGGCGTTCGAACCGCTGATCGGTCACGCCCGCACCGACGCGGTGCGGCGCCTGTCGGACCGCTTCGGCGAATTCAAGGCCGCCGAGATCGCCGATCTGCTGGAAGAGGCGGACAAGGCCGAGGGCGGCGAGATCCTCGACCGGGTGCACAGCGACCCCGAGTTGGAAGCCGACGTCTTCGAGGAACTCGATCCTGACAAGGCCAGCCGGTTGCTCGACGGCATGCCCGACGACGAGGTCGCCGGGCTGCTCGGGCGAATGCGCGCCGACGACGCCGCCGACGCCATCGCCGACCTGCGCCAGTCACGGCGCCGGCGGGTGCTCGACCTGATGCCGGGGCCCCAGCGCACCAAGGTCATCACGCTGATGGGCTTCAATCCCGAAAGCGCCGGCGGCCTGATGAACGTCGACTTCGTGTCCTGCCGGCCCACCGCGACGGCCGGGGAGGCGCTGGCCCTGATCGCCACCGCACGCAGCATCCAGCCGGAGGCGCTGATCAAGGTTCACGTCGTCGACGACGACGGGCGGCTCGACGGTGTGGCGTCCGTCATCGGCCTGCTGCAGGCCGAGCCCAGCAATACCCTTGTGGGGCTGATGGATTCGGATCCGGTGCGGGTCAACGCCGACGCCGACCTCACCGACATCGCGCTGCTGATGGCCGACTTCAACCTCTACTCGATCCCCGTGGTCGACGAGCAGGACCGCATCCTCGGGGTGGTCACCGTCGACGACGTGCTGGAGGCTACGATCCCCGAGGATTGGCGCCGCCGTGAACCCGCTCCCCGGCCGATCCGCGACGTCGCCGCGGCCGACGACCACACCTCGTCGCTGCCCGGAGGTACCACGCTGTGAGCCCGGAGGAGACCACCAGCGCCGACGCTGCCGAGCGCGGGACCGGGCCCGACGCGCCAACGCGTTCGGCGGTCCTCGACAGCGCCCACCTGGGCGACATCGAGGGCGCCTTCGGGCGGATCAGCATCGGCGAGACCGAGCACGCGCGCAGTTGGAAGACGCGGCTGCTGACCCTGTTGGCGATCGTGGGCCCCGGCATCATCGTGATGGTCGGCGACAACGACGCCGGCGGGGTGGCCACCTACGCCCAGGCCGGTCAGAACTACGGCTACTCACTGTTGTGGGTGCTGCTGTTGTTGGTCCCGGTGCTCATCGTCAACCAGGAGATGGTGGTCCGGCTGGGCGCCGTGACGGGCGTCGGGCACGCCCGGCTGATCAACGAGCGCTTCGGCCGCGGCTGGGGCTGGTTCTCCGTCGGTGACCTGTTCCTGCTCAACTTCCTCACCATCGTCACCGAATTCATCGGCATCAGCCTGGCCGCCGAATACATCGGCATCTCCAAATACGTGGTGGTCCCGACCTCGGCGGTGGCGTTGGTCGCGATCATGGCCAGCGGCAGCTTCCGCCGCTGGGAGCGGGCGATGTTCATCTTCATCGCGATCACGCTGCTGCAGATCCCCATGTTGCTGATGTCGCATCCGCAATGGGGTCAGGCGGCCAAGTCCTTTGTGGTGCCGGGAATTTCGGGTGGTGTGAGCTCGGACGCGGTGCTGCTGATCATCGCGATCGTCGGCACCACGGTGGCGCCCTGGCAGTTGTTCTTCCAGCAGTCCAACGTGGTCGACAAGCGCATCACGCCGCGCTTCATGGCCTACGAACGTGCGGACACGGTGTTGGGGGCCTTCGTCGTGGTCGTCGGGGCGGCCGCGCTGGTGATGACCGGCGACTGGGCGGCGCGCTCGACCAATACCGTGGGCGGTTTCACCGACGCCGGTGGCACCGCGCACCTGCTCGGGGAGCACCGCGACCTGTTGGGCTCGATCTTCGCGATCGTGCTGATGGACGCGTCGATCATCGGCGCCGCGGCGGTCACGTTGGCCACCAGTTACGCGTTCGGCGACGTGTTCGGGCTGAAGCACTCGCTGCACCGCGGCTTCGCCGACGCCAAACAGTTTTACCTGTCCTACGCGGCGATGGTGGCGGTGGCGGCGGCCATCGTGTTGATCCCCGGCGCGCCGCTCGGCCTGATCACCACCGCGGTGCAGGCCCTCGCGGGATTGCTGCTACCCAGTGCCAGCGTCTTTTTGTTGTTGCTGTGCAACGACCGGGAAGTGTTGGGGCCGTGGGTCAATCGGACCTGGCTCAACTGGGTCGCCGGGTTGATCGTCGGCACGCTGCTGCTGCTGTCGGGGATCCTGATGGCCACCACCTTGTTTCCCAAGATCGACGTGGTGGCGGTGTCGGGCTACCTGGCGCTGGGCATGGTGGTGCTCGGCGTCGCGGCCGTGCCGCTGCTGCGCTGGATGGCCCGGCGCCAGTCCCCGCGACCCGCCGCGCCGCTGCCGGCCCGCGGTGTGGACCGCAGCACGTGGCGGATGCCGCCCCTGGCCCTGCTCGAGCCGGTGGTCTGGTCACCCGGCACCCGGCTCGGCATGATCGCGCTGCGCTCCTATCTGGTCGCCGGGGCGCTGCTGCTGGTGGTCAAGGCGATTCAGCTCAGCCGCTGACCGGTCGGCCCGCCGCCGCGATCCGGCGGGCCACCTCGCCGTAGCGTTCGAAGCGTTGCGGATCGCCGACGGCGTTGTAGAGCACCAGTCGCGTCGCCGTTCCGGCGTATTTGTCGATCAGCTTGTCGGCCAACGCATCCCAGGTGGACTCGGTGGCGAACGCGGCGATGTGATCGTCGCTGACCTGCGCCGCCATCCCGGCGAAGTCGCCGGCCTTCTGCTTCTCCCGGATCCGGGCGGTGGTGCCCTCGAACCCGGCCTCGTCCCAGATGAACGCGTAGTTGGGGGTGCTGCCGTAGAAGGCCATGCTGGCCCGCACACCCTCGCGCTGCCGGTCCCGTTCCTCGTCGGTGTCGCCGACGACGGTCAGCACCGGCACGACGATCGCGATGTCGGACGGCGAACGCCCAGCCCGCGCAGCACCTTTGGCCACGTTCGGGACCACGTGGCGCGTCAGGTAACCGGGCTCCCCGATCGGGTGCACGTGCACCCCGTCGGCCACCTGGCCCGCCATTCGCAGCATCCACGGGTTGACCGCGGCGACGTCGACCATGGGGTCGGGCGCGTCGATGGGGCCAGGGCTCCACTGCGGGGTGATGAAGTCGAGGTCATAGAACTCGCCGTGGTGATCGAGCGTGCCGGAGCGGAACGCGGCGAAACACGCCTTGACGGCCAGCACATAGTCACGGAGCCGCGGTCCGGGTCGCTCGAAGGGCACCCCGTAGCGCCGCACCACGTGGGTGCGCACCTGGGTGCCGAGCCCGAGCCGAAACCGGCCGCCGGTCGCCTCCTGCAGTTCCCACGCCGCGGCCGCGGTGATGAACGGGCTGCGCGGGAAGGCCACCGCCACACCGGTGGACAGCTCGAGCCCGGGCGCGGCCTGCGAGGCCACCGCGACGTTGGAGTAGGCGACGCGACCCGTCTCGGTGAACAACAATCCCGAGAAGCCGGCCGCCTGGGTGCGCCGCGCAAGGTCCCCGATCAGGTTGAGCGGCTGGGGACTGGTCATCGCGTCGACGTGCATGTGAGGAGCGTACGTCGCCGGTCCCGGTCCGCCGCCCTGCCCGCCCCGGGGTCCGCGGCTCCGGGGTGATCGGCCTTCGTTACCGAGGCGGCGCGCCGCGCTGCGTGCGTGGCCCGACACGCTCGACTGCGCTCGACGGTTCACGAGATACGGTCGGACGCCGAGGCGAAGTTGGCTCAGATCTATTCCGACTGCGAGGAATACGCGGCGACGGGCGGCCCGTTGCCCGGGCGACTCCCCATCGCGGCGATCACCGGCAAGCTGATCATGGGGCAATACGAGGCGATCGTGCAGTGGAACCGGCTGGGTGGACGACGCCATCGGCGGCTGGACCGGCGTCACCCCGGAGACCGGCGCTACCGCGCCCGCTGACGCCTTCGTCGTCGGCGACGACCTACCCGCGGCTCCCCCGAAGGGCCGCTGGCACGCCGCTATTGCGGCAGCGTCTCGCCGCGCGTTTCGGGAGCCAGCGGGATCACCAGCAGGCCGACGACGAAGGCGACAGCCGTCAATGCGACCGGAAGCCCCAACGTGTGCAGGTGCAGCACGGCGGCGCCGAGCA
>NZ_LZJC01000174.1 GCF_001666755.1 Mycobacterium sp. E1214
CGCCCCGGAAGTTGCAGCCGTCGAACACCACCCGCTCGGTGCGCAGCCCGCGCAGGTCCTCGTCGGTGAAGTCGCGGCCGGTGAACTCGCGGTCGGCCCACTCGCTCAACTGGCGGAGAGGCTGGCCAGCGCGTATTCGCTGACCGCGATCAGCGCGTCGGTCGCCGACCGGCGGTCCCGGGCGTCCACGCTGATCACCGGGATGTGCGCGGGCAGGGTGAGCGCCTCACGCACCTCGCCGACGGGGTAGCGGGGCGCGCCGTCGAACTCGTTGACGGCGACCAGAAACGGCAGGTTGCGGTGCTCGAAGAAGTCGACCGCGGCGAAGCTGTCCTGCAGCCGCCGCACGTCGACCAGCACGATCGCCCCGATGGCGCCGCGGACCAGGTCGTCCCACATGAACCAGAACCGCCGCTGGCCCGGGGTGCCGAACAGGTACAGCACCAGGTCCTCGCCCAGGGTGATCCGGCCGAAGTCCATGGCGACGGTGGTGGTCCGCTTGTTCGGGGTGGCCTCCAGCGCGTCGACGCCGGTCGAGGCGTCGGTGAGCATGGCCTCGGTGCGCAGCGGCATGATCTCCGAGACCGACCCGACGAAGGTGGTCTTGCCGGCCCCGAAGCCCCCGGCGATGACGATCTTCGTCGACGCGTGCGCGCCGGGGTCAGAGTGCCTTGAGGCCACGCAACGTCCTTCCGATCAGGTCCTTGCGCTCGTCTCGGGTCGAGCGCTCGGACAGGGTCCTGTGCACTCGAAGGTAGCCGGACAGGACGAGATCGCCGACCAGGACGCGCGCCACGCCCAGCGGTAAATCCAGACGCGCGGAGATTTCGGCGACCGACGGGCTGTCCACGCACAGCCGGACGATCCTGCCGCGGGCGTCGCCGGCCGGCC